>JBBTBZ010000016.1:57409-104327 GCA_038043425.1 Bacteroidota bacterium | reverse complement strand
ACATTTGAGTATCAGGCTCTTACGTCATGTTTTTGAACGAGTGCGGAAAACAGGAAATGCTTCTACTTTTGTAAATGTGCTGTCGAAATCGATTACGAAATACTTATTCAGTTTCATGCAGTTCTCTTGAAAATCAAAAATAGAATTAAATTTCAGAGAATACAGTTGCCACTGTAAAGCAATAATCAAATTTTCTTCTAACGAATGTTAGGAATAAGATACAAACACGCGCTCCAGTAAACTGGATTAACCTATTGATAGCTTCATGACCGCTGCTGATGCCGGGCAAACTTGAGTGAATTGTGTTGACAACTTAATAACGTTAGGTGTTTTTTCTCTGGGGACATCTGTAAATCCATTCTTCAGAAAGAAAGTGCGCGCTGTTTCAGTTAGCAGGTAAAGGTCTTTTATTTTTAAACTCATGGCTTTATCAATGATTTCCTCAACAATCCCTTTTCCAATGGATTGGCTGCGAAACTCTTCATCGACAGCAATTGATCGTAGGAGTGCGAGATCACCATATAATTCAAGACCACCTGAGCCTATTAGTTTTCCATCTTTATCTTGATAGCCAAAATAAAGACTTCCTTCCAATCTAATATCCGGAGATGGCAGTTGGTTTACCTTCAAAAATTGCCGGAGCTTTTCCAACGTCTCCTTATCATTGATGATAGTTGAGGTGTAGTTCATCATGTTTATTCCAACATCTGCCTGAATAATTCAAGAGTTAATATTCAAAATTTAGAGAGCCGGAATCTTGAATTTTGAACATTGAATCATATTAATTGCAGCACTCGGGCCCGCAACAACTCTTTTTTTCCACTACTGGTTTCTCTTCCTTAACTCCCGGTTTTTCAGCGTAGACGGTTATACTTACTATTCCTAAATCTCCGTGCTTCACTTTAGCCATTTCATCATCATTTAAATAAACGGATAGTATTTCATCAGGTATTGTGATTTTCTTTTCTTTCTGAATTTTAAGGTTGGAGAAACCACTGTCTTTTATTATTTGAAGGTACTCTTCTTTCTGAATGGCCCCTGAAATACATCCAGCGTACATTTCAGCATTCTTACGTAATCCTTCCGGTAAGTTTCCTATCAATACAATGTCCGAAACACTAAAATGTCCACCTGATTTTAATACCCGGAAGGTTTCTGAGAATGCCTGTGTTTTGTTGGGCACTAAGTTCAGCACACAATTACTCACCACGACATCCGCAATATTGGAAGTAACAGGTAAGTTTTCTATATCGCCTAGTCTAAACTCAACATTGTTATAACCGAGTTTATCCGCATTTGCCCTCGCTTTTTCCAGCATCTTCTCAGTAAAGTCAATACCTATTACACTTCCAGTTGGTCCGGTAACCGAACGTGCAACAAAGGCATCGTTACCTGCACCTGAGCCCAGATCAATAACCACATCGCCTTGCCGGATCTGGGCAAATTCAGTTGGAAGCCCGCAGCCCAAACCTAAATCGGCATCCGAAGCGTAGCCTGATAGATTAGAGTAATCTTCAGACATGATAGCCGCATCTATCGTTGAACAGCCGCAGCCACTGCCACAGCAACTGGTTTCATTCTGTCCTTTAGGTTGGGTCGCAATTTCGGTGTATTTGTCTTTCACGATTTGCTTGAGTTGTTCATTGGGTGTCATATCAGTATAAATTAATTGTTATCGTAATATTGCGATTAATTAAATCAATTTTTTTTTTAACAGCAACTTAATTGGACCACTTTAAATAGCTCATCCAGCATTTTTTTTGCTTTTGCTAATGCTTTCGCGTCTATGCAATAGCAAACACTGGGACCTTCAATATCCCCTTTTATAAGGCCAACCTTCTTTAATTCTTTTAAATGTTGTGATACAGTTGACTGTGAAAGGGGGAGTTCGTTGACTATGTCTCCACACACACAGGACTTCTGTTGGGACAAGAATTGTAATATAGCAATGCGCGCTGGATGCCCTAAAGCCTTGGCCAATTCAGCGATGTCGTTTTGTGCTTTAGTAAATTCTTCAGTTTTGGAAAGCCCCATATTCTTATAATCGTAATATTACGATTAAAGTTTCATTCTGTAATAACTTTTTTAAGGTTTCTTTTGGGAATGCCAGCAAAAGTGAAATAGTGTCAGGCAAGGAACCCTGACACTATTCACTGATAAATTTTATCGAAGCATCAATATCTTAGATGCAGCATCAACCTGTTTCGTATATTCATTAATCGCAGAGGAAGCGATTTCAATCTGTTCCTGGGCTTCTTTCCAGTTACGCTGTTCAATGGCTTCGCGTACTCCCGGCAAAGTCTTCACACCATAGCCGGTGTAGAAGCCAGGCGCATAGATGGTGTGCTTATACCACGGTCTTCTTGGTAGCCCATTCGGTGAAAGCAGTTTCTGCTCAGCCTGATAGAGCAATCCATTTAATTTTTTAAGATTAGTAGCAGGCTTTGGATTGGTTGCATATAGATCTGCAAAGGTGGATGCGCTATTTTCCAGCGCACTAATTGCATTTTGTAAGCTGGAAAAGTTAATGAACGGTACGGGATCTTTGGCGATAGGAGGGACATACGTTTTTGTAGGATCAGCGGCCAGCACATATCTTTTTTCTTTAATCATCTGATTCTCGACTTCGGTTGATTCTCTCAGGGTATCAATCAATGCGGTGACTTCTTTTAAATATCCGCTTAGTGTTTTGTGAAAACCTTTAAAGTCGAAAGGCAGCACTTCAGAGCTGACTAACCTCAGAGTCGTCCTTCCCGCTGTTTTAGCAAGGGCTACACCATAAGCAAATTTTGGATCTCCAAAACGTGTGTAATGATCGTATGAATCATAAATGGAATGATAAACACCGGCATCATCTTCGCCACCGTAGCCTATGTTGAACGAAGGTATTCCCAGGTGCTGAATAAAAGGTGAGTAATCCGAGCCAGAACCCAAGGCTTCGATCGTCAGTGAATTTTTGCTAAGAATTTCTTTTTTCACTTTAAGAGATGATGCCATTGAGGCTTTATACGATTTATGGCGCTCCAGAACACTAACTCCTGTTTCTGGATCAATCACGTCCCGAGCCACTTCACTCACCATAGTTTCAAGTGTGTGTGAGCCCTGGACAGATAGAAAACCACGACCGTTGCCATCTGAGTTTATATAAGCCACTGCTTTCCGTTGTAGTTCTTCAGCGTGATGCTCAACCCATTCTGTGGAGCCGATTAATCCTGGCTCTTCTCCATCCCATGCGCAATAGATGATAGTTCTCTTTGGCTTCCAGCCTGTTTTTACCAATTCACCAATGGCCCTCGCTTCCTCAAGTTCGGCTACCATTCCGCTAATGGGATCGTTAGCGCCATTCACCCAGGCATCGTGGTGATTTCCCCGGATGACCCATTCTTCAGGAAATTCAGCGCCTTTGATTTTAGCGATTACATTATGACAATCAACTAATTTCCAGTCAAACTGAAGCTTAAGATGGACCTTAGCCGGACCAGGACCAACGTGGTAGGTTATAGCTAGCGCCCCTTGCCACTTTTCAGGGGCGACAGGTCCGCCAAGGGCAGCCAATAAAGGTTGCGCATCGCCATACGAAATAGGAATCACGGGGATTTTGATAAGATTAGTAACTTCATTTCTCTCGAGGCGCTTGGCATCTGTTGTTGCTCCGATGCCTGGAGTTAATGGATCACCTGGATAAATCGGCATATCCATCACCGAACCCCGTTGTGCGCCATCTTTAGATCGGAATGCACCGTTAGGATAAACATCTCCTTGGTGGAATCCATCTTCTTTAGGATCAGAATAGATCAAGCAGCCGATGGCACCATGCTCTTGTGCCACTTTGGGCTTGATCCCGCGCCAGGAACCACCGTATTTAGCAATCACAATTTTGCCTTTAACATCTATGCCCATTTTCTCTAGCTGGAGATAATCATCAGGCACACCATAGTTTACAAATACCAATTCTGCTGCAACATCTCCATCTGCAGACCATGCATTATAAACTGGGAGCTGCTCATTGATTTGGTTTGAAGTGCCATCTTCTTTTAGTGTGGGTTCCGTCAATTTTGCAGTAAACTTTGTAGGTGCTGTCATTTCGAGAAGACGCACTTTAGGTGTGGGGAAAAGGACTTTGTACGTTTCAATTTCTGCCTCATATCCCCAGCTTCTGAACAGGTCGCGCAGGTACTCCGCATTTGCTTTTCCGTAGGCTGAGCCTATATGATGCGGATGGGCAGTGAGCTTCTTCATCCACTGATCGAGATTGTCAGCTTTCAAATAACTGTCGAATTTCTCTTCCAGTTTTAACTCAGCATCAGCTGACTCTTTCGTAAAACCAGTAATAGATTTTTGTTGCGCGAATGAATAGCTCGCCACCAATATTATGGCAAGGCACAATAAATATTTTTTCATAGGAAGGCTAATTAAGAGGCCGAAGTTAATCCTCCCGGTTAAAACCACTAATACCTTTTGTGGAATTATTACTGATTAGAGGTTTCCTTTCTTCATTTCATCCACAGCAAAGTTTGCTGAGCGAGCAGTAAGGGCCATAAACGTTAGTGATGGGTTTTGATTTCCCACGGAAGTCATAGCGGCACCATCTGTAACAAATACATTTTTACAGGTATGCAATTGGTTCCATTTGTTAAGCAATGAAGTCTTTGGGTCTTTGCCCATGCGTACACCGCCCATTTCGTGGATATCCAATCCAGGTGATTGCTTGCTATCAGTCGAAGAAATGTCTTTACAACCTGACTTTTCAAGCATTTCCGATCCCTGTATTAGAAAATCCTGCATCGATTTTTCATCGTTGTCATCATAGCCAACAGATGTGATCAATTGTGGTATTCCCCATTCATCTTTTTGATCAGAACTTAAACGAACATGATTTTCATATTTTGGAATAGTCTCGCCTTGCATACCCATGTTTACCATCCAGGGGCCTGGTTTTGTCATTTCGTTTTTAAGATCTGCTCCCAGCACCTCTTCACCATTACCTCTTCCCCAACCCTCTCGACCAGCTGAAAAATAGCTCATATAGCCACGGAGAAAATCCATTTCCTGTTTATGGACATTCCGGAAGGACGGCATGAAAGCCTGGGTAGGCCTTCTGCCAGAGTAGTATTGGTCCTCATAACCTTCCATGGTGGCTGTTATACTCCCCCGGTAATTATGAAATGCAATAAATCGACCTAATACACCGCTATCATTGCCCAACCCATTGGGGAAACGGCTTGATGTCGAGTTCAGCAGGATCAGATTAGTATTTAGACAAGAAGCATTCACAAAAATGACCCGGGCATAAAACTCCATACTTTCCTTAGTATTGGCATCGATCACCTGCACCCCAATAGCCTTACTTTTTTTCTCATCGTAAATGACTGAGTGGACAACGGAATGTGGCCTCATGGTCATGTTACCCGTTTTGTGTGCCCACGGTAATGTGGCAGAATTGGAACTAAAGTATCCTCCAAACGGACAGCCTCGTTCACACAACGATCTTGCCTGACACTGGCCTCGTCCTTGTTGCAGGTGAATTTCTTTAGGTTCAGTCAGATGTGCACACCGACCGATGATGACATGGCGACCTTCATAATTTTCGTGTACTTTTTGCTGAATGTGTTTTTCTACACAATTCAATTCCCAGGCTGGCAGTACCTCACTATCGGGTAGAACCTCCAGACCGTCACGGTTTCCGCTGATGCCCGCAAATTTTTCTACGTGTGAGTACCAGGGGGCCAAATCGTTGTAACGGATTGGCCAATCCACGGCAAAGCCGTCACGGGCTGGTGCTTCAAATTCAAACCTGCTCCATCGTTGGGTTTGTCTTGCCCAGAGAAGGGATTTCCCACCTTCCTGATAAGCACGTATCCAATCAAAAGGCTTCTCCTGTATGTAAGGATGCTCCTTATCTTTTACAAAGAAGTGCTGTGTAGTATCATTAAAAGCGTAACACCTGTCAGCTATGGGGTTTTCTTTCCTTATCTCTTCAGGCAAATTGCCTCGATACTGAAAGTCCCAGGGATTTTTATTGGCGGTTGGATAATCCTCCAAATGGGTCACTTTCCTGCCCCGCTCCAATACCAGTGTTTTGAGTCCAAGTTCACAAAATTCTTTTGCAGCCCAGCCCCCGCTTATTCCAGAACCAATAACTATGACATCAAAACTGTTTGCCTTTTTTGAATCTCCAGGTTGATCCATGCGATTGGTTTGTTTTAATAGTGGCTAAAAGTATAAAAAAACGTGATAGAAAACGTCCGTTATTTGCCGAATGGAATTCGCTTAAGAGCCAATTGTCCATTACTCATGACGAGTAGCACATCTTGTAAGTATCTGATTTCCTGAAGGGGATTTCCTGGTAAAAGAACGAGATCCGCATCAAAGTCTTTTTCAATCCTACCTGTACTTTTATCTAACCCAAGCAACTCAGCAGCTAAAACTGTCGCTGACTGGATGGCTTCAAAGTTAGTCATGCCCATTCTTACGAAATGTGCAACCTCTAAAGAAATACGGCTTGTTGTGTTTGCTGTATAACCATTGTCTGCACCCGTCACAATCATAATTCCAATGGCATGAGCTTTCCTAAAAACTTTTTCGGCTTGAGGCATCATGAACTTCCCTCGGAGTTCAAGAACAGCCCCAATATAATCACCACCTGGCTGAGTAAGGTCTTCGAGTGTAATGAAGGTGGGTACGAGGAAGGTACCTTTTTCCTTCATCAAATTCAATGTTTCATCACTTAGGAATGTACCATGCTCAATACTTTTAGCGCCAGCCAATACCGCAGCCCTTGATCCCTCATCTCCGTGCGCGTGAATCATAACCGGAACTCCACGTTTAGCTGCTTCCTGCACAACCATTCGGATTTGTTGTTCGGTATACACCTGTTCGCGAGGATCGGTATCAGGCCTGCCTGCTCTTTCGGTCCCCCGGGTTTTAATCACTTTTGCACCACGATCAATATTTACATTAACCAAAAGCTTTAACTCTTCCTCTGTTTTGACTCCGTTGATTAACGAACCCAGCCGCGGATCAGCAAGAATCGTTTCTTCAAGATTTGGAGATACGTAGACCCCGGCAGGTACAACATCAGGTCCTGCTATTCTTCCTTTTTTGGCAAGCTCCATTAATGTAACATCCTGGAATGCGGAAACTCCTGCGGTGCGCACGGTTGTGACACCTGTCTCCAAAGCACGTTTTGCCGAAGCCAGATTATCCAGATGAGAATGGGCATCAATCATTCCGGGTATTATGTAGTTGCCCTGACAATCAATAGTTTCATACCCTGTTATTGGCTCACCCTCTTTTCCAATCTTTTCAATCTTTCCCCCTTTGACAAACACAATCGCATTAGGAATGATCTTGTTTTCAACTCCATTGAAAAGGTTAACGTTAACAAAAGCATAACTTTTTAATTCCTGAGACCAGGCTTGACTTGAAACAAGGGTAAATAGGAGGAAGATACAAACGCGGGTTATTTTCATAGTAAATCGAAATGTATCTTTCTAATTGGGTTAGCTCCTAATAATTTAGAAGCTTTATAGATCTAATAATAATTGGTGTTGAGTTACTTGCCTTTTCGTGCAAGTACGCGCTCCACGGCTTTTACAATATTCTCTTTATCCAGCCCGTACTTTTTAAGCAGCTGAGTTGGAGTGCCACTCTCACCGAAGGAATCATTTACAGCTACCATTTCAATAGGGGCAGGATGGAAGCGGGAAAAAACTTGTGCAACGCTATCTCCCAGACCACCATTGATCTGGTGCTCTTCAACTGTTACGGCACAACCTGTCTTTTGAATAGAAGCCAGAATAGCTTCTACATCCAGAGGTTTAATGGTATGTATGTTTATTAATTCTACACTGACACCTTTTTCTGCTAAGATCGATTCTGCCTCGATTGCTTCCCAAACCATATGACCAGTGGCGAAAATTGTGACATCTTTCCCATCAATCATCTTGTCAGCTTTGCCAATGATAAAAGATCTTTCTGGCGCAATAAAAACAGGCCAACTTGGACGCCCAAACCGTAGGTAGGCCGGGCCAATGTGATTTGCCAAAGCGAGTGTTGCAGCTTTGGTCTGATTGTAATCGCAAGGTATGATTACTGTCATGCCCGGTAGCATTTTCATCATTCCAATGTCCTCGAGGATCTGATGAGTGGCGCCATCTTCGCCAAGTGTTAAACCTGCATGGGAGGCGCAAATCTTAACATTTTTACCCGAGTAAGCGATTGATTGACGAATTTGATCATACACACGGCCTGTCGAGAAGTTAGCAAATGTTCCTGTGAAGGGGATCTTGCCACCAATGGTCAGGCCCGCTGCAATTCCCATCATATTGGCTTCTGCAATGCCTACCTGGAAGAACCTTTCGGGGAAGTCTTTTTTGAACGCATCCATCTTTAATGAGCCAGTCAGGTCGGCACAAAGTGCTACAACATTTGGGTTTTGTTTACCCAATTCGTGGAGCCCCAGGCCAAACCCGGAGCGTGTGTCTTTTTTTTCGGTGAAGGTGTATTTGGTCATGAGTTACGTTAAATAAATGGCTTGTTCGGTTAGCAAGATTAACAAATCCTTTTAATAATTCTGCTCGGTTGTTAATGATTTGTTAAGTCGGACTTATTACACTTCCAAGTCTAACCTATTCCGCCATTTGCCGTAGAAGTTGCTATCACTTTGACTTTAGGAAATGACTTCACATCAGAGAACCAATCGCAGACTCCTTATTTGGTTTTTCGTTGCATTGTTGATAGCGCTACTGCCATGGTTGGTCTTGGCTTGACATTTCTCCATATACCATAAAAGACTTCTCCCGGATAGGTCCCAAGTTGATTGGTTTCAGAATTATTTTCCTCTTAGAACAGATAGATTCCAATCAAAGCATTGCTCTGATCAGGATTTGATCCAGGACTGCGCATGTTCCGGATCCGTAAAGTACTCGACAGCAAGACCATCTTCATCCAAATCTTCGAGATCATCAAGCACGGTTTTTATTTTTGATTCAACAATAATTGCATAACGTACTATGCCCGAGTCAATAATTTGTGGTATATACGTATGGTTTATCCAGGATTGAAGTTTATCGTTTCCGCGGAAGGGATAATTTCGGGTATCGACAATAATAGCAGTAATGGAATACTCCTTTATGAAATCAAGGATCTTACTTATTTCTGACTTCATCTCCTCTTGATCCAATTCTATTGATTCCTTAAACCAGGTAACACTCAATAGTCTTTTTTCAGTCTCAGCTGTGATCGAGGAATAAGGGCTTTTATGGACTATCACGCCCCAAATTTGAGGAATTTATAGCAAAATAGTGCATTAGGCGATTCGAGAAGACTCAAAATCTTGTATCCAGGAATACTTTGGGAATGCCAATTTATATTAAACATGAAAAATTAGACTTGGGAATCATAGATGCTTATTAGAGTTATTGATGTGCATTTCAAATTGTCGCGGTGTCTAAAATTGTTTATATAACTACTTCGTGTATTATTTGCGGTAAAAAAACAAGTGCAAAGGCACTGAGGCGCAAAGGAAAGCACAAAGAATGCATAATGTCAGTATTTACCACATGCGACAATTATATATAACCCCTCATTTCCATTGCCGAAAATCCTCCAAGGTCTGATTGCTTTTCGCGAAAAGACCTTGGAGGACTTCACCGACCCAGGAATGGTTATACAAACTTTGTTGCTGGCCTTGGCCCAACGCGGGGAATTTGAAATACATCCGGTTATTGAGGTGCCATTTCAAGTCAAATTATTGTGTTACATTGATTTAAAAATCAGGCTGAAGAGACTGTTACTATATTACTTTAACAACTATGGAGGAATTAGAATCTGTTAAAAAAAAGAAAGGTGAAGGCAAAGGTAAAGAGACTCTTTTCAAAGTGGCCTTCCGAAATCAAATTACCTTGATACAGATTGCTGACAACAAGGCAAATATCATTATCAGCATTAATACCATGATTATTTCTTCTATAATCGCCATTACTGGCTATGGTGTTGTAGCAGATAAAATTGCGTATGATAAGGCAAATATCTTAATTCCCATCACGCTCATTATTTTGAGTTGCCTTATCTCTGCGATCTTTGCCATTCAAGCTGCTCGCCCTAAATTAATGAAAGCCAAAAATATTGAAGAGAAGGAAGAAAAATCAAGCCTACTTTTTTTTGGAGTTATTTCCAAGCATTCACAGGATGAATACCTTAATCTGATTAATACTTTGTTGACTTCTGATAATGATATTTACGAAACAATGACGATAGACCTTCACAATCAAGGTAAGATACTGGCACGTAAGTATGCTTTTCTAAATTATGCCTACCGGATTTTTATGTTCGGATTCATCCTTAGTGTATTGGCTTTCCTTGGATTTCTTGCGTTAGGGTAGTAGGCAAAAAGGGATTAAAAATCCCCAATCGTTTCTTCCAGCTGCGCGAGTGCTCTCGCCAATTCATCGTCATTGGGTGCAACACCGTGCCACTTGTGTGAGCCCACCATATAATCAACACCAAATCCCATTTCAGTCTTCATTAAGTTAAGAACAGGCTTTCCTTGCCTGGTTAAGGATTGCGCATTCTCCAACGCTCTAACAACATCCTCCATTTTATTACCATTGAACTCCTGGACAGTCCAGCCGAAGGCTTCCCATTTTGCTTTAAGGTTGAGAAGAGATAAAATCTTATCCACAGGTCCATCAATCTGCTGTCCATTATAATCAATAGTGGCAATCAGGTTGTCAATCTTGTTATGAGGTGCATACATGGCGGCTTCCCATACCTGGCCTTCTTGTTGCTCTCCATCACCCATTAGTATATAGACAAACCGATCGTCCTTATTGAGTTTCTTGGCTTGTGCGGCACCAATCGCAACAGACAATCCCTGACCTAACGATCCTGAAGCAATACGTATTCCGGGAAGGTGTTCGTGGGTGGCTGGGTGACCCTGTAATCTTGAATTAAGTTTTCTAAACGTGGCAAGTTCCTTTGTGTCAAAATACCCAGACCTGGCCAATGTTGCATACCAAACCGGTGAAACGTGGCCGTTTGAAATGAAACAAAGATCTTCACCGTCTCCGTCCATTGAGAATTTGGGGTTGTGCTTTAAGATATGAAAATACATAGCAACAAAGTATTCCGTACAGCCAAGAGACCCGCCTGGGTGACCCGATTGGCAGGCATGTACCATGCGAACAATGTCCCTGCGGATTTGAGAAGCTAATTTATTAAGTTGTACAAGGTCCGGCTGTGCCATTCAAAGAATTTTGGGCGAATATCAGGGTTTTTCGAAGCAAAGAAAAATGGTAATCTTCATTTCTGAATTCGTCACTTCTTTTTCTTAATTATTTTTTTTGATGCGACTTTCTTTACCGTTTTCTCAACTTTTGGTGGTTGATTAAGCACGACCTTCGTTGAAGTTGTGCTGATTTTTGGTGCCGATGCCATCCCAGCACCCAAGATTTGCTCGGCATGATTTTTCGTATCCACCTTTTCAATCGCTTCGATGATCACGCCATTCTCATCAATGATATAAGTAACCCGCGCAGTGCCCATATACTTTCTTCCATACATGGATTTCTCAATCCAGGTTCCGTATTTAGCGTGAACAGATTTGTCAGTATCTGCTAATAGGCTGAATGGTAGTTTTTGTTGCTCTATGAACTTCTGGTGTTTTTTCTCATCATCTGAACTAATGCCAAAAATTTGGTATCCGGCTTTTTGTAGAGCATTGTAGTTATCGCGAAGGCTGCAAGCCTCAGCCGTACAACCAGGAGTCATATCTTTTGGATAAAAGTATAAGACTACTTTTTTCCCTTTTAAATCCGAAAGCTTTATGGGCTTTCCAGTCTGGTCGTTTACGACAAAGTCAGGTGCTTTGGTGCCAACAGTAAGTGCCATAGTTATAATATTTTTTGTTTGAAGATCTTTTCATTTCCGACATTATCCACCACTTTCAATTCGAAATCTCCTTTCAAGGGTTCGCTTTTATCGAGTCGGTCAGATTGGACAATACCAGTTTTGTAATCATAATTCATTAACAGCCATTTACCGTTAATGTTTGCTTCGAAGTAGGCGATGCCAGACAGTCCATCGCGAATACGAAAACGAGCAGAAGAAGTGTTGCAATAGACTTTTGTGAGAGTAGGAGGCACGCTATCTTGAAGGATAACAAAGTCCCCTAATTCACGCGCAGAGAATTTCACATTTCCATTGCCCCAATCACCACCTATGTAAGTATAGCGCTTGTCTTCTCTTCTATAAATAGCTGTCTTGCGATTAACCGGGTAATTGTTTTGAGAGCGTAACATGATATCTACCGTTTTATGGAGGGGTGTTGATGTATCACCAATGGTAAATACCTCCTGCCCATCATTAAGAGAATGGTTAATGTTCAGAAACAAAGTATCGTAGAGTGCGTTCTCCTGAAATGTAATCTCAGCCTCTTTCCCATAATATGTGTATTCAGTCCTGGATGGAATTACATCCATGAAATTAAAAGGGATAGAACCCGAGCAAGATTGAATGGAATCGGGTATAATCTTTTGCAAATCAAATAGATATACACTTTTGTTTGAATTAAAATAGGAGGGATTTACGTCTGTCCGTACACCTTTCACAAAAACCGAGATGGACCTTTTTTCCGCACAATATCTAGTCGATATGGCCAGGGTATTTTCAAGAATGTCATAGCTCAATTCTTTTGCAGCTGATTCAAGTGTGGGTACTTCGGAAACGGGCAGGGAAGGGCTTAGTGTGAATTCGATTACACTTTTGTTTTTATTAACATCCTGAAGAGTAATCGAAACCGGAACATCTTTTTGGCCTACAAAGATTTCACCACTGTTTAACGAACCATCATAAAAGTCGAGGTTATTACCATCAGCAATATAAAGTTTATTGAAACGGGTTCCATTAGTTTTGAGCGTCTTGTAGTCAAGAAGTGCCAGAATACCTCGAGTTTCGGCAAGGTCTACTCTTTCAATTCGCTGTGAAAATACTCGCTGGCTATCAGCTTTCATTTCGATGTAGTTGATACCGAAGCGGAATCGCGATTTGTCCATCTTATCAATGGCAAGTAACTCAACACCAATCCGTCCATGTGCCAAAATATTTTTGGGCAGGATGTACGAGTTGCCAGACTTCATAACATAAAATTCAAATCTTCCAAACCGATCATTGATACGTGAGTTTATATCCAGGGTTTTCAACGCCACCTTTTGCGCAACGGGTGCTTGGTTGTCTTGTACTTCTGTGAATCCAAACGTTAAGGGATTAAGAGCCTCGTTGTTTTGATTGCGTATTTCAAAATGAAGATGAGCTCCGTTTGAGCCTCCAGTATTCCCGGAAAAACCTATGGTATCACCGCGACCTATTGGAAACTGCTCGGGATTAAAGAACAAATCAATTTCAAATGTCTTCCTTCGATACTGTTCTTTCTTCACATAATCCGCCAAGGCACCGTTGAATTTATCAAGATGTCCGTATACAGAGACATTTCCATCCTGGTGGGTCACATATACTGCATTTCCGTATCCAAAGGAGCTGATCGAAGCTCGAGAAATAAATCCATGCTGAGTAGAATGGACAGGTATCCCTGTTAAATTATTAGTTCGCACATCAATGCCTCCATGGAAGTGTGTATTCCTTAACTCGCCCATGGTACCTGCCAAAAAATTAGGATGGCCTGGGTTTATTGGGAATAAATAACCCTCCTCGGCCGGCAATAGTTTTAAAGGTCGGTCTGGAGCACTGAACTGTCCAAGGGAGTTTAACGATAGAACTGTGCACAACAAAAAAAGAAACTTACTTAACCTCAAACTCCAACAACTTTTCATTTTCAATGTAGGCTGATAATTTATTTCCAATAGTAACAGGTCCCACACCCTTGGGTGTGCCGGTAAAAATAAGGTCTCCGGTTTTTAATGTAAAAAATTTTGATAGATACGATATGATGTAGTCAAAAGGGAATAGTAACAAACTGGTGTTCCCTTGTTGTTTCAATTGACCATTAACTTCCAACTTGAAATTGATGTCTTTGATATTCTTAACATCACAAACAGGAATGAATTTTTCCGAAATAGGGGCAGAGCCATTGAAGCCTTTGGCAATATCCCAAGGCAGGCCTTTCTCTTTTAGCTTTGATTGTAAGTCACGTGCGGTAAAGTCAATACCAATACCAATTGCATCGTAATATTTTGAAGCAAACTTTTCTTCAATGTTCTTTCCCTCTTTGCAAATGCGGAGTACCAGTTCCACTTCGTGATGAATATCCTTTGAGAAGTCAGGATAATAGAATGAGGCATTATTTCGAAGGATAGCAGTATCTGGCTTGGTAAAAATCACAGGTTCATCAGGCCGCTCATTATTGAGTTCCTGAATGTGCTCTACATAGTTACGGCCAATAGCAAAAATCCGCATTGTTGTTTCGGTTAAGAATTCCTGCAAAGGTAGAAAACAATACATATTAGTCAGGCCTTTTTTTGGATTGATTTTTTTTCCGGATCGGAAGATGGAAAGGAAGGACCGTGATGGAATTTAATATGTTAGTATTCAAAGTCAACCTTTGCAGTATCGAATGCAATTAAGTAAAAAGGAGGTAGGTAGTGCAATGTATCAGTGGATAAGAAATTAATATACCAGAAAACATGATTGTCGGTATATCCTTGTGCATCAAGAAAAACTACAGTATCAATGGGTAATCCTATTCTGTAATCCCTTAGCCAACAACAATTAGGATCAGCTATAGTGATGTTTAAAACATCGCTAGGCAAATGTGCTTTTACTCTTTTTATGGAGGCTTTTAGAGTACATTTTGGTGTTAATGTAAAGTCACCAAATCCACTAGACTCCGCTGTCCAATACTTTTGATGTTCGACTATAGTACGGTCAACGCCTGGAGGAGAAAAAACAGTTACTTGTCCAGAGCTATCGGTAGTAAGCGTACTGAAAGTGGAGTAGGTCAAACACTCAACTACCAAATCGGGTTCAGTACATTTTTGCATGTAAACTGTTGCACCAGCAATAGGATTATTAGTATTTTTTTCCAAGACATGAATGGTTATTCGTGTTCGTGTAATTGGAATCGCTGGTGTTATTGGTGTGACTGGGTCGCCATTCGTGCATCCTAAAGCACATGTAATAGCCAAGAACATGCATATATAGCAGCTTTTCATAAATGCTTATTACGTGTTCAATATTAACAAGGTAAACAAAAATGTTCAATAACCATCTCGTTTCTTCTCATATTAACCGACTTCGGGGACTGTGGACTTATAATCCGTGTCGTGCAATAGTCATGCTAAACCACATGAGTTAGCGTTCTAGATTCTTAGAAATCGCAAATACACAAAAGAGTTTTATCTTTGAAGTCAAAATGGAAACCATATGCTTAAGAAAGTTCTATCACTTATATTAATCCTTACCATACTCTATGGATGCGCCACGGTTCCGGTAACCGGAAGAAAGCAACTGAGCATAGTATCCAGTGACGAAATAAACGCTATGTCTGCTCAACAATATCAGGAAGTAATCCAGAAGGGCCCCTTATCCACCAATGTAGAACAAACGGACATGATTAAACGTGTTGGCGGTCGGATTCAAAAGGCTGTTGAACAATATATGGCTCAGAAAGGGGCAAGTGATCAACTAGCAGGTTTTAAGTGGGAATTCAATCTGATTCATGATGATAAGACTGTCAACGCCTGGTGTATGCCTGGTGGAAAAGTAGCATTTTATACAGCCATATTACCAATCTGTAAAGACGAAACCGGCATAGCTGTTGTAATGGGGCACGAAGTCGCTCATGCTATTGCTAACCATGGAAGAGAGCGCATGAGTCAAGGACTTGTTCAGGAATTTGGGTTGAGTACTATTGGAGCTGCAATGGGACAAAACCCAGGTCTTACCAGCCAGATTTTTCAACAGGCTGTGGGGATGGGATCTCAGGTTGGAATGTTAAAATTTTCGCGTAGTCATGAATCAGAAGCCGATCATATTGGTTTGATTTTTATGTCAATGGCAGGTTATGATCCTCAGCAGGCTCCAATTTTTTGGGAACGCATGAGCTCTTTAGGTGGAGGTCAGAAGCCGCCCGAGTTCTTGTCCACTCACCCGTCAGACGATACACGAATCAAAGACCTGCAGGGTTGGATGTCAGAGGCAATGGGATATTATAAGAAATAAGATTCGCTGGCCAACAGTTTCGTAAATTATCACATGCTCTCTGGCTTCGAACTTAAGCAAGGCCATTAAGCTTTGTTCGAGATGACTTATTATCACTAGATTAATAACGTTATTTTAATTTCGTTCTTCTGGCATTAACAGCATAGCCTGAATTTGAAATGGTAGAAGCATATAATTTTATCTCCTCCTGGCAGCTCTTCCCTGAAAAAGGCACATATGAATTTGGCGATAGGCCCAAGTCAGGAATTTATAAAATTGAAGGTGGAGCTGGTAAGGAATTGAGCATCAGCATGAACTGGGTGTCTCTGGAAGACAAGGCCTTCGCAGCTCATTATTCAGTCGTGCCTAATGGCGAAGAACAAGATTGTGATTCTTCAATGGCTGATCAGATTAAAATAGAATTTAACAATCAGCTTTCATTTACCACATCGTTTATAAAAAGTAAAAAATAGTCTTGCAAGTTCTGCACGAAATCACTCCAAAGGGTTTGCTCAAGGTAACACAAACTCACCGTATAGAAGGTAAGGAATTAACTAATACTGAGGTATATCACAAACAATTCAGCGTTTTACCCTACTCCGCTTCAGTATCGGGTGCCGTCATTAAGCCTACTGAAGAAGGGATCATCCGCCATCAGGCTTTATCGGCTATGGAAGAACAAACCAATATGCAGCTTACACAGATTAGACAGCAAATAGATTTACTCGCCATTCAGGCAAAAGAAATACTTAAACGAAAAGAGCTATCGATGATTATTTACAATGCGAAACTGAACTTCGCACCTGTGATTGGTCAACGATATTTTTTGTACGAAAAGGAAGATGGAATTCACCTGCTATCCATGATTGGTCCCAAAGAGTGGGGCAGGGCTGGATTGCCATACAAAAGTTTTACGGCTGAAGTGAAATTAATGGCTGATCATACATGGGTCGAGCTGTAGCGTAAGCTACTTAACAAACCCTACGGCCAATGTATTATTAGAATATTCATCCACAAGAATAAACACGCCATCGCTTGGGTTTTCTGAATAACGGTCAATAGATAACGCCTTGACTGATTTTACCTTTATGCAGGCGATGTCATTCATTTTAAGTTCAGATGCCTGAATTTTTTCGAGTGTAGATGGAATCAGAACATAATCTATGGAAGATATCTTCACTTTAGTTTGTGATGCGCCATGACAAAGAAGATAGATATTGTTCCTTAGTAGTGGTTGAGCATTCATCCAGCAAACTTCACATTCGAAATCCTTCTTTAGTTCTGGCACTTCTCCACACTTTACTAAAAAATCTCCACGGCTGATGTCGATATTGTCGTCCAGGGTTATGACTACTGACTGTTGGGCTTTGGCCTCCTTAAGTTGCTTATCGTATTGATACACATTGGCGATCTGGCTTTTCTGTAAAGAGGGTAGCACGGTGACGGCATCTCCTTTTTTAAAAGAGCCACTCGCCACACGGCCGGCATAGCCTCGAAAATCATGAAATTCTTTATTTCTGGGGCGAATAATATATTGAACAGGGAATCGAGCTGGCGCTTGGTTCAGTTTCTTATGAACTTCCATACCTTCTAAAATGGCGAGAAGGGGCTTACCTTTATACCAATTCATCTTTGAAGATGGTTTGCTTATGTTTTCTCCATAACGCGCACTCACCGGGACAAATTGAATTTCTTGCTCAGAGAATCTTATTTTTTCGGCAAAAGTCAGGAATTTCTCTTTGAGGCTTTCGAAAAGGCTTTCGTCATATCCGACCAAATCCATCTTATTGATACAGACGATTACATTGGGAATGCGCAAAAGGTTTGCGATATAATAATGCCGGTGCGTCTGATCCAGAATCCCATTTCGAACGTCTACCAGAATGATGGATACTTCCGCTTTTGAAGCACCAGTGATCATATTGCGGGTATATTCCACATGCCCTGGTGAATCGGCAATGATGAACTTTCTCTTGGCTGTGTTGAAATAAATGTGAGCCACATCGATGGTGATCCCTTGTTCCCGTTCAGCAATTAAGCCGTCCGTCAATAAGGATAAATCCAGGAAGCCAATGCCTTTACGTTGGCTCGCTCTCTTTATGCCTTCCAGCTTGTCCGTGGTGATGGAATTGGTTTCATATAAAAGCCTTCCAATTAATGTGCTCTTGCCATCATCTACACTGCCAGCCGTTGCTATTCGTAATACTTCCATTCCTAGATTTGAAGATTAAAAGATTTGAAATTTTGAAAATTTTAAGCTAACTAATGCCTAAGGTCCTAATTCCTATGCCCAATGTTTAAAAATACCCACTCACCTTTCTTGTCTCCATTGCTGCTTCTGCTCTTTTGTCATCAAGCCGTGTTCCTCTTTCAGAAAGAGTTGCACCTAATATTTCATCTATGATAATATCTATGGATTCAGCGTCCGAAGCAACCGCAGCGGTGCATGACATGTCTCCCACCGTTCTAAACCGGACTTTCATGTTAATGATTTGTTCATCGGCATCACGGTAAATGAAATCCGAGACTGGCCACAAAACACCGTCCCGTACCACAATATCGCGCTGATGTGAAAAGTAAATAGACGGGATGGTAAGTGGCTCTTCACGAATGTAATTCCATACATCAAGCTCTGTCCAATTCGAGATAGGGAATACCCGCACATTTTCTCCCGGTTTGATGCGGCCATTAAGGTAATCAAATAATTCAGGCCGTTGGTTTTTGGCGTCCCATTGGCCAAACTCATCACGTACGGAAAAGATGCGCTCTTTCGCCCTGGCCTTTTCTTCATCGCGTCTGGCTCCACCCAGGCAAGCGTCAAATTTATTTTCTTCAATGACACGTAAAAGTGTTACTGTCTGCAAGGTATTGCGACTGGCGAATTTACCTTTTTCTTCTGTTACACGTTGGGCGTCAATATCATCCTGAACATTTGCCACGATCAATTCCAAACCAGATGATTTCGCCAGCCAGTCGCGGAAAGTAATCGTCTCAGGAAAATTGTGACCGGTATCTATGTGCACAAGTGGGAAGGGAACCTTTCCAGGATAAAAGGCCTTCTGTGCCAAGCGTACTAGTGTGATAGAATCTTTGCCTCCGGAAAATAATATGGCTGGTCTTTCGAACTGAGCAGCAGCTTCACGCATGATGTATATTGCTTCATCTTCAAGTTCTCGCGGAAATATTTTTGTATTCATTGTCATTTCTTACTCCTTCAATTTCACTTCTTCTTTCGTCTCATGCAACCCACATTCTTTGCTGGTTGCTTCCCACCACCAACGGCCTGCCCTTGGATCTTCGCCAAATACAACGGCCCGAGTACAAGGCGCGCACCCAATGCTTGGAAAACCTTTTTTGTGAAGGGTGTTTACCGGGATGCTATTCTCATCCACAAATTTTAAAACTTCTTGCTCAGACCAATTTATTAAAGGGTTGTACTTTATGACTTTATACTGGTCATCCCATTCTATAAGTTCCATCTGACCTCTGTTTGAAGACTGTTCGGCCCGAATCCCTGTTATCCAAACGGAGGCTCCTTGAAGTGCTCTCTTTAAAGGCTCAACTTTTCTGATGAAACAGCACTCCTTCCGATTTTGTACCGAACCGTAAAAGCTATTTGGACCTTTCTCTGTCAGAAGTTGCTCTACTTGTCGATCGCTTGGGAAGTAGGTTTTAATGCTGATCTTATATTTAGAACGAGTCAAATCCAGAAGATCATACGTCTCTTGAAACAGCCTTCCGGTATCTAATGTAAATATTTGGAATGAAAGCTTATTGCGCGCAATCATGTAGGTGATGACTTGATCTTCCAAACCTAATGCTGAAGAGAACCTGGCATTAGCACCAAATTCCTGATCTAGCCAAGAAAGGCCTTCGGATGCGCTTAGACCTGTCAGCCTGGATTGAATCATCTCTAAATTCATTAGAATCGCATTTTTTCACAAACATACATAAATCCTATGGAATTAATAGAGTATGGATATTACTATTCACATCGTAGCTCGAAAAAATCATGATTATTTTAATTTCAATGCACTTAACTTAATTTCAGTAAGTTTTCTTTTAGTGTCTAATGAAAAGTCATTATTCATCATCCAGTCATAATAGGAGGGCTCGCTCTTCAATACGGACAGTACATTTTTAAGTCGGTGTTTTCCAAAGTTGAAAATTGCTTCTCCTTTCTCATTGCGCACCATTCTTCCTGCCAGATCTATTATCTCTGATGCGGTTAGACTATTGAGAGCTTCCATGTCATTTTTTATAATTCCGATTGGCTTACCTAAACTATCCACTACAACCTGATTTTCATATCGCTCTACTTGAGCAAACAGCACATTCATACAGGCTTCTGTATCGGCTTCGGCTGTATGCGAATCTTTCATTTCCTGATGGCAGTAAAATTGGTAGGCGGCAGCGAGATTCCGTTTTTCCATTAAATGAAAAATTTTCTGGGAGTCAATAATCTTCTTTCTTGAATAATCAAACTCAACATCCGCACGAAGGAACTCTTCTACCAGAACAGGAACATCAAACTTTAAGATATTAAATCCGGAAAGATCACTTCCTTCAAAAAACTTTGCATACTCCTTTGCCAAATCTTTGAAGGTTGGCATATCCTTTACTTCTTCGTCAGTAACACCGTGAATTGCTGTTGATTCGGCAGGAATTGGAATCGTTGGGTTCACAAGATTCGTCTTCCGATGCATTTCGCCATTCGTGAGAATTTTGATTACGGCAATCTCAATAATACGATCCTGGGTAATGTTGGTGCCAGTGGTTTCCAAATCAAAAAAGCATAAAGGCACTCTCAGGTTTAATTTCATGAATTTTCTGTATTGTCAGTTGGATAAAACGTAAGGTGTTCAATAAGCAATGCTGAACTAGGGCAACTCAAAATCGCCAACTGCTTTGTAGAACTGACCGGAAGTAATGCCCAATTTTTTCAAAACTTCCTTGGCAGCGCTCACACATTGCAAGTGAAAAACACCAGAAATACTAACAGGAATTTTCTCGTTGGCACTACTAATAAGGACAGTTTTGTTATTTCGTAATTCGTGTTTGAAGGTTAGGTATGGTATGGCTTGGATATCTGCCCGCTCTTTAGAGCCAATGATCTTTATACCGGGATCATTTTCGGTGTAAATCAAAGTCCCACCTTTTGGGGTTGCCTCTGCAAATTTTTCAATCAGATATGAGTCAGAACTTGAATCGCTTAAAACAGCAATATGATGTTTATAATCAAGCAGTTGTGCTAGTCCCTGAATAATGATTGCCGGTGAATCTTTGTGGATCACAGGTTCTTGATCATCAAGGATATAATCAAATTTTCGGTTGTTGTGCTTTAAGACATGAACAATAAGCGAAGTAATAATTCGACTACCGTTACCGGTGACAACTACCCTCTGTTTATCAATGGATTGTTGATATAAGTGCTTTGGGGTCAAGATTATTTTGATTTGGATTCGCTAAGGTAAAACAAAATGTTTGGGCTTTAAAACGGAGTAGGTACTGCGATTTCTTTTAGCAATACTTTAGTTTAATCTTCTTCATGATCGATATGAGAATGAGATGATTAGTGAAGCAAGACCTGCTGCGCGTAAATTCTAAAATTTCATGGACATATTTTTATTTTTTTTCACCAAATTTTTATTCACAATTTAACGTTGATAAGTTGTTGAAGGTGGTTTCAATCTATGAGGTACGTTTGTCTCCCCTGAAACAAAAACTCGTACCAACAACCACAAAGTAAAGTATGGAGCAAAGATCATCGCCAGTGAGGTTAAGTTCTGCTATTAGCGGAGCGGGAAGCAGAGCTAAATTTTTAGCGAGAGACATCTCGGAAAGTTTAGGAAAGCTTCCGCCTCAGGCGCCTGATCTGGAGGAATCCATTCTTGGCGCCTTGATGCTTGAAAAGAATGCCCTAACTGCAGTGGTCGAATTTTTACGACCAGAACATTTCTATTCTGAACAACACAAAGAAATCTACACGGCTATTATTGACCTCTTCAAGGCTTCTGAGCCAGTAGATATGCGCACCGTTGTAGCGCAACTTCGTAAAAATGCAAAGCTTGAAATTATTGGGGGTGCCTACTATATCGCGGAATTAACTTCTAAAGTAAGTTCAGCCGCCAATATTGAATATCATGCCAGGATAATTATCGAGATGGCAATCAAGCGTGATTTGATTCAGATTGCCTCTCAGATGCATCAGGATGCCTATGAAGACACGACTGATGTTTTTGAACTATTGGACAAAACGGAGCAGAATATTTTCAAGATTTCCGATTCTAACCTTCGGAAGAATTATGACTCCATGAAGTCGCTCATGTTTCAGGCGACTAAAGAGATACAGGAAAAACGAAACCACAAAGATGGGCTTACTGGAATACCAAGTGGCTTTTCACGTCTGGACCGAGTAACTTCCGGATGGCAGAAGTCGGAGTTGATTATCATTGCAGCACGCCCTGGGATGGGTAAAACAGCATTCGTGGTAACAGCCCTTCGCAATGCAGCTGTAGATTTTAATTTTCCAGTCGCCATATTTTCTCTGGAGATGGCCTCCTTGCAGTTGGTCAACCGACTCATTTCTGCTGAAGCAGAACTTGATTCTGAAAAGATAAAGAAAGGACAGCTTGTCGATTTTGAATGGCAGCAGATGGTCCATAAAACTAATCGCCTTGCCAGTGCACCAATATTTATTGACGATTCAGCAGCTCTGTCCATTCTAGAGCTTCGCGCTAAATGCCGAAGATTAAAGGCTGAGCACAATATACAGCTGATTGTAATCGATTACTTACAGTTGATGAAAGGTGACCTGGGCGGAAACCGGGAGCAGGAAATTGCATCTATATCACGAGCATTGAAAGGAATAGCTAAAGAACTAAACGTTCCGGTTATTGCCCTTTCTCAGTTGAGCAGAGGTGTGGAGACTCGGGGTGGTGATAAAAGACCGCAGCTTTCGGACTTGCGTGAATCAGGTTCTATTGAGCAGGATGCTGACATTGTGATGTTCCTCTATCGACCTGAATATTACAAGATTACTGTTGACGAAGATGGAACACCAACACAAGGTATGGCTGAGGTGATCATTGCCAAGCACAGAAATGGATCTTTGGAAAACGTAAAACTCAAATTCATCGGTAAGTATACAAAGTTTACAGATTATGACGCTCCTGACGGGCTAACTCCGATGAGCAGTATTACGAGGGAAAGTAGATTGAACACTTTCCGAGATGATAAACCAGCGCCATCACTGCCTGATGATGTAACCCCTTTCTAACCTGCAAGTCAATTTCTTAATAAAGTGTTGATTGAATTACGATCGAGGCTTTTAAATTTATTAACCGCTTCGTAACTTGATGCTAATACCACTATGAAAGCACTTGTACTCATTGGCCCAGGTCTGATTGATTTGATAGAAATTCCGAAACCTACCTTGTCGGCAGGTAAAGCTTTGGTGAAAATCAAAGCGACTGCGCTCAATAGGCGGGACGACTGGATAAGGGAAGGAAAATATCCTAACATCAAATTTGGAGTCACGATGGGTTCTGATGGAGCGGGAGTGGTTGAAGAAGTTTTTGATGAAGAAGACCAACCCTGGGTAGGGCAAGAGGTGGTAATTAACCCAAATATTGATTGGGGCCTGGATCTTGAAGTGCAATCCTTAAAGTATACAATTCTGGGAATGCCAGTTGATGGTACTTTTGCTGAATACATATCTGTTTCAATTGATCGTCTTCACCATAAGCCTTTCCATCTTGATTTTTTGCAGGCAGCAGCCTTACCAATGGGAGGGCTTACTGCTTTTCGGGCCTTATTTAGAAAAGGCGGTCTTCGATCTGGACAAAATATTTTGATATCAGGGTTTGGAGGTGGTGTGGCTCAGTTTGCTTTTTTGTTTGCCAAGGCTGCAGGAGCCAATGTGTATGTCACTTCCGGTAGCGATGAAAAATTGGAAAAAGCTTTGAAACTGGGGGCTAAGGGTGCATATAATTATAAGAGAGAGACAAATTACACCGATCTATGGAAAACAAAGGGCGGGTTTGATGTGGTGATTGATAGTGCCGGAGGAGATCAACTGAACAGCTTCATCAAAGTACTCAGGCCCAACGGCAAAATCGTGTTTTATGGTGCTACTAATGGCTTGCCATCTAAGATTGATCTGTATCGGATGTTCTGGAACCAACTCTCCCTGCTTGGTGCTACAATGGGCAACGACCATGAGTTCAATGAGATGCTGGCATTTGTGAGTAAATATCAGATCAGGCCGCTGGTCGATTCTATTCGGCCATTTTCAAAAATTGTGGAGTCTTTTAGTGATATCACCAAGCCCAATAAGGTAGGGAAGATAGTTTTTCAGGTTTAATCATTCAGTTGATCCAGCAAAGTGTTAAGTTCCCCCATTGATTTTTGTTCTCCTTTTTCATTGGCAAGGTTAACGCCTGACTGTAAAATTTCCTTTGCCCTTACCCGATTACCGGTTGATAAGTACAGATTTCCAGCATGGTAATATGCCGGTAGATAGGTTGGGTGGTTTTTGAGAACGTATTCAAAAAGTTCTGCGGCTCTTTCAGAATTTGTTTTAGTTTCCTCCAGCGCCAGCGCATACCAGTTAAAAGGATCCTCAGGCTCCTCATCCAAAAATTGCTGCAGTAGTCGTATCCGATCTTGATTCATCGTTTATTTTTCAATTTTAGGAATAGCCAATATTAGAGTTTTATCCTTTATCTTGAGGCCAAAATTAAGTTAGTTTGTCTAACTTTTTGACTATCATTTTGTTGTATCAGTTATGAAGATATTAGTTTGCATTTCGAATGTTCCGGATACTACTTCCAAAATCAACTTTATTAATAATAGTTCAAAATTTGATCTAACAGGAGTCCAGTTTATTATTGGTCCGTATGACGATTATGCACTGGCACGAGCAATTGAATTAAAAGAAACAATTCCGGGCACAACAGTAACCGTTTTGAATATTGGATTGGTGGAAACAGAACCGACAATCCGAAAAGCCTTAGCCATTGGAGCAGATGATGCTATTCGGGTAAATGCAGAACCAACGGACTCACACTTTGTTGCAAGTCAAATTTCTTTCCATGCCAAGGGTTTTGATCTTGTTTTAATGGGGCGTGAGTCGATAGATTATAATAGTGGAGTTGTTCATGCCATAGTTGGCGAAATGCTTGGAGTCCCATCCGTTTCTCCAGTTATGAAATTAGAATTGGATGGTGCTAAAGCCAAGCTCGAAAGGGAGATTGAAGGCGGTAAAGAAACTCTGGAAGTAAATCTTCCCTTGGTGGCCGGCTGTCAAGAACCTATTGCAGAATGGAAGATACCAAACATGCGAGGTATTATGTCAGCCAGAACGAAGCCGTTAAAAGTGGTTGAAGCTACAGCAGTAGAACAGACTGCTGTGCTTAAGAAATTTGAACTCCCACCAGCAAAAGTTGCAGTAAAAATGATTAATGCTGATAATGTTTCCGAGTTAGTAACACTTTTAAAAACAGAAGCGAAAGTGCTTTAAAATGTCTACAGTTTAATGTTTCGGTTTTAGAACCAGAAACTTGAAACCAGGAACATGTAAAATAAAACTTGAAATTTTTGAATTATGAATATTTTGGTTTTTCTGGAAAGTGGGGAAGGAAAGATAAGAAAATTGTCCTTTGAAGCGGTATCCTATGCGTATGCAATGGGCGGGACGGTAACCGCAATTGCGCTCGGCTCTATTGATAAGACCGAATTGGAATCACTCGGCAAATATGGTGCAACCAAAGTGCTCCATGTTGCAGATATCCGTCTCAATCAAAGTGTGATTCAAGCATTTGCTTCTGTATTGTCCAAAGCCATGATTAATGAAAATGCTGACATATTAGTGCTTGCTAATTCATCTTTAGGTACACCAGTAGCTGCAAAAGTAGCGACCAAAATTAACGGAAGCCTTGCCACCAATGTGGTGGAGTTGCCCAATACAACTTCAGGGTTTGTGGTAAAGAGAAGCATCTATACCGGTAAGGCTTTTGCCTTTGTTGAACTTACTAAAAGCAAGAAGGTGTTAGCCATAAAAAAGAATGCAGCAGAAGCAAAAGTAGTTGGAGGAACAGCTCAGGTTGTTGCCTATTCCGTTGCGTTAGATGAATCCGTTTTCGATACAAAAATTACATCAACTGAAAAGGCCACTGGAGAGGTTCTACTTCCTGAAGCTGAGATAGTTGTATCTGGTGGAAGGGGGATGAAAGGTCCCGAACACTGGGGCCCGTTGGAAGAGTTAGCAAAGACCCTTCATGCCGCAACAGGCTGCAGTAAACCAGTATCAGATATGGGTTGGAGACCACACCATGAACACGTTGGACAAACCGGTGTCAAGGTAGCACCTCAACTTTACATTGCAATCGGAATTTCAGGTGCCATCCAACACCTGGCTGGAGTGAATTCATCCAAGTGTATTGTTGTTATTAACAAAGATGCGGACGCTCCGTTTTTTAAAGCTGCGGATTACGGTATTGTAGGTGATGCTTTCGAAATTATTCCTAAATTGACAGAGGCTTTTAAAGCAATAAAATAGCACGTGAAGAAAATTAAGCTTGAAATATTGGGTCTATCCTCTAGTCAATCACAGACGGGTTCCTTTGCTCTTGTCTTGGGTGAGGCAGTGGGAAAACGGAGGCTTCCTATAATTATCGGAATGTTTGAGGCGCAAGCCATTGCTATCGAAATCGAAAAGATTATTCCGAATCGACCCATGACGCATGATCTTTTCAAATCATTCGCTAACACTTTTCATTTTCATGTGGAAGAAATCTTAATCTCAGATTTGAAGGAAGGTGTTTTCTTTGCCAAGATCATTTGCACAGATGGATTAAAAAAGACGGAGTTAGATGCAAGGCCTTCCGATGCAATAGCGATCGGCCTCCGTTTTGATTCGCCTATTTTTACCTACGAGAATATTTTGGCTGAAGCAGGCATTGTACTGACGGATGAGGAGGAAGATGAGGACAAAGAGAAAACTGAAACTAAACAAGAGTCCAAAGCTAAAGTAAAAAAGGATGCTCCTAAGAAAGGAGATGACTTTAAAAACTACTCCGTTGATAAACTAAACGAGCTCTTGAAAGACGCGATTACCAAGGAAGACTACGAACGGGCGGCAAAACTTCGGGATGAGCTGGGAAAAAGGAATTGACATCAAGGATCACAATGTAAGCCTACTAACTATTCATCAGAATGGATTACCTAAGGGGTATTGCCGGATTACTTTTCATTGTCTGTGTGGCGTATCTATTATCTGGGAATCGGAGAAAGATTGATTGGCGATTGGTTGGGGTTGGTATTATTATTCAAATTGGCATTGGCCTGCTTATTGCCAAAGTAGTATTTGTACGTGGTGGATTTGAATTTATCAGCGAAAAATTTGTAGTCTTTCTTGGTTTCGCAAAAGAAGGTTCCAGGTTTGTGTTTGGACAATTGGCTGATGACACCTCTAACATTGGTTTTATTTTTGCGTTTCAAGCGTTACCTACAGTTATCTTTTTCTCCGCAGTAACAGCGGGCCTTTATTACCTGGGTATACTTCAAAAAATTGTGTATGGCATTGCTTGGGTGATGACTAAATCCATGAGACTCTCTGGAGCCGAGAGCCTTTCAGCAGCTGCTAACATCTTCATGGGGCAAACTGAAGCGCCTTTATTGGTGCGGCCTTTCATTGCCACCATGACCAAATCCGAACTTTTTTGTTTAATGGTTGGAGGAATGGCAACTATAGCTGGCAGTGTATTGGCCACATATGTTGGTCTTTTGGGTGGGGACAGCCTTCAGGACAAAACACTTTTTGCAACCTATCTCTTATGCGCTTCAATTATGAATGCACCAGCAGCAATTGTTTTGTCTAAGATCTTTATGCCACAGACAGAACCGGAAAAAATTGATTCGTCTCTTACGGTAAGTAAGGAGCAGATCGGAGTAAATCTAATAGACGCTTTAGCTACTGGCGCTGCCAATGGATTAAAGCTTGCTTTAAACATTGGCGGCATGCTTATCGCCTTTATCGCAATCATATATGCCGTCAATTGGATCCTGGTTGATTTCATTGGAGCGTTCACAGGACTAAATGACTTTGTGGTTTCCAGCACCAATGGTGTCTTCAAGGGATTTTCGTTACAGTATATTTTAGGACAAGTATTTCGTGTATTCGCTTTTGCGATGGGAGTCGAGTGGAGCCAGACGTTGCAAGTGGGAAGTTTATTAGGACAGAAAATGGTGGTCAATGAATTTGTCGCTTATGTTGACCTTTCACAAATGAAGGCTGCCGGCTTGCTTGACGAGAAGTCAATACGCATTGCTACCTATGCTCTTTGTGGTTTTGCAAACTTCAGTTCTATTGCCATTCAAATTGGCGGCATTGGCGGAATGGCACCTGATCGGCAGGGAGATCTTTCAAAACTTGGTTTGCGCGCTATGCTTGCTGCCTCGCTCGCCACAATGATGACAGCAACAATAGCGGGCGCAATATTCTAAATGCTTTTATGAAAACTTTACACATCTCATTCGCCACGTTGTTCACTGCTTTTACCCTGGTCCAATTCAATGACCCTGACCCATTACTTTGGATTTTCATGTATGGAGCAATGGTTGCCGTTTGTATATTGGCAGTCTTCAAATTGTACTATCCAAAATTGATGATTGTGCTTGGAATTCTTTACCTGATCTATTGTATTAAGCTGTGGACAGGTGTATCCCAGTGGATGGCATCGGAAGATAAGGCCATGTTGTTTGACGACATTGCCAAAATGCAATATGCTTACATTGAAGAGAGTCGTGAGTTTCTTGGCTTATCAATCTGCCTCATTGTTTTGGCCTTATATATCTGGATCTCTTTTCGGAATAAAAAAGCCTCATGGTAAGATTAACAATCGTTTGCGGAATTATATTTCTATTAAATTCTTTAAACTTATAGGTGCTTAGTGTGTATAGATACGGGAATTTTTATCTTGTATCTTGATTATATTCTATGCTGATCAAGCCGCTGAGATTTATCCTTCTTTTACTCATCCTTTTTGGCTGTTCGGCCCCCAAAGAGAAAATTCCCGAGACCAATCTTTTTGAGGCGTCAACCAGCAAAATAATCATCTATCAAATGATGACACGGTTATTCGGGAACACAAAAACAACCAACAAGCCTTATGGGACAATTGAAGAAAATGGTGTTGGTAAATTCAATGATATTAATGACACGGCTCTTAAAGGGATTAAAGAGCTTG
Organism: Bacteroidota bacterium; assembly: GCA_038043425.1. Lineage (GTDB taxonomy): Bacteria > Bacteroidota > Bacteroidia > Cytophagales > Cyclobacteriaceae > ELB16-189. The sequence goes on along the minus strand of JBBTBZ010000016.1, from coordinate 74,922 downwards.
GCACAACACACATTTGGTATACCGGAATAATTGAACACGCGCAACTTACGGATTACACTTCCTATGGGATACCACTGGATGATGCCGATGTTGTGAAAGGAAGGGCAGGGTCACCATACTCCGTCAAAGATTATTATGATGTTGATCCGGATCTCGCAGTGGAGGTCAAGAGCAGAATGAAGGAATTTGAAGCTTTGGTTGACCGTACACATGCTCGAGAGATGAAAGTTATTATTGACTTCGTACCCAATCATGTGGCGCGCGCTTATCATAGCGATGCAAAACCTGAAGACGTCCAAGACTTCGGAGAAGGTGATGACAAAACAGTTTCATTTAAGCCTAATAACAATTTCTACTATTTGCCTGGTCAATCCTTCCAATCTCCAAAAGGTTATAATTCATTAGGTACAAATTCATTTCTCACAAAGGATGGTAGGTTTGATGAGACACCTGCCAAGGTGAGTGGGAATGGTAGTATCACTCCTTCTCCATCAGCCAATGATTGGTTTGAAGCAGTTAAATTAAATTATGGACTGGATATTTTTAATAATGGGAAGACCTATTTCGAACCAACACCGGATACTTGGTTGAAGATGAAAGAAATTCTGGTTTACTGGGCCATGAAAAAAGTTGACGGGTTTCGATGTGATATGTCTGAAATGGTGCCGGTTGAATTTTGGCATTGGGTGATTCCTCAGGTAAAAGCAGTAAATCCGGAAATTATCTTTATTGCTGAAATCTACAATCCCAATCAGTACAGGAACTACCTTGACAATGGTCAGTTTGATTTCTTGTATGATAAAGTACAACTCTATGATACACTGCGATTATTGATTGGTCAAAAATCGTCCACCGAGGACATTCCGGAAATTCAGCGAAGTCTCAAAGGAATTAACCATAACATGGTGCACTTTCTTGAAAACCACGATGAGCAACGAATTGCTTCGCCTTTTTTTGCGGGTGATTCGTGGAAAGCGATTCCGGCATTAGTCATCAGCGCCACCATAGACAAAGGCCCTATGATGATTTATTTCGGACAAGAAGTAGGAGAACCGGCCCGTGGAGAACAGGGTTTTCAGAATATCGAAAAGGAAGGTGTTACTTCAAAAATGGATTATTGGGGCGTACCTGAACATCAGAAGTGGGTAAACGGTGGAAAGTTTGATGGAGGTGCATTAAGTGATGAGCAAAAACAATTGAGGCAAGCATATTCTGATATTCTAACACTCTCGGCAGAGAACAACGCTATTTCTAATGGAGATTATTATGATTTGACGGAAGTAAATAGGTTGGAAAATAATTTTTCAAACAAAGTTCATGCATTTGTTCGCGTATTTGGCGATGAAAGGTTAGTGATAATTTCAGGGTTTAATTCAAAAGTTGAGCACCTAAGGGTCCAGCTTACAGATGAGATTGTTCAAAAACTACAGTTAAAAAAAGAGGAAAATTACATCGCACGTGATTTATTGCGCAGTGGGACCGAAGTCGGTATCAATGAATCATTTTCTTTTGAACTAGACATGCCGCCATATAGCTCTTTGATTTTAAAGATTAAATGATAATATGAAATTTTCACGACTTGCCATAATACTGTTGATTCTGCTTCTTGCTTGTTCAGAGAAAGAGAAAAGTATAACGAAGTGGCCCTACGGTGTAAACTATGAAGTCTTTGTCATGTCCTTTGCTGATGGAAATGGAGATGGTAAAGGAGATTTCAAAGGACTTACTGCCAAACTTGATTATTTACAAGACCTCGGCATCGGAGGACTTTGGTTAATGCCTATTATGCCATCTGATACCTATCATAAATATCATGTTATTGATTATAAGAATATTGATTCAGACTTTGGAACACTGGATGACTTCAAGTTTTTTGTTAAGGAGGCACATAAAAGAAATATCCGAATCATCACGGATTTTGTTATCAACCACACGGGTAACAAGCATCCGTGGTTCATTGAAGCAAGTAAAGGAATGGATAGTCCTTACCGCGATTATTATGTATGGGCAAAAATGGATTCCATCAAGAAGCAGGTATATAAACAAAATATTACGGCAGATTCTTATAACCTGAGAAAGTGGCACCCAGTTAATAACGATACTGTTAGCGACCAATACTACGGATACTTCAATGGGCTCTGTCCGGATTTAAATCTGGATAATCAAAAAGTACGAGACGAAATTGTAGATATTTCTAAGTTTTGGTTAGAGGAGGTTGGCGTGGATGGTTTCAGGTTAGATGCCGCACGACATATTTTTCCGGATGATCGAAATGAAGATAACTATGCGTTTTGGGTTTGGTTCCATAAAGAGATGCAGAAAATAAAACCTGATGTCTATCTGGTAGGCGAGGTTTGGATGTCCGCTAAAGAAGTTGCTCCATATTTAAAAGGGCTTCCTTCACTTTTTAATTTTGATATAGGGTTTGCCATAATGACGGATGTGCTCGCTGGGAAAGACACCGTGGGATTTGTAAAGAAGTATAAGGAGATAAGTGACTACTACGTTTCAATTAATAAAGATTACCTGGACGCCACCTTCATCAAGAATCATGACCAGATAAGACTGCTGAGTGAATTCAAAGGCGATGTAGACAAATCCAAAGTTGCTGCAGGAATTCTCCTGACCCTTCCGGGGACACCTTATTTGTATTATGGAGAAGAGATCGGAATGCTGGGAGATAAAATAATGGACTATGAAACTATAATGGGTCCCGATATCTATATACGTGAACCCTTTATATGGGACTATTCCGGGAAAGATAGAATGCAAACCTCCTGGATGGAAGCTAAATTAAGTACGGATCAAACTGTTGTTCCGTTCTCCAGGCAGAAGGATGATGTAAATTCAATACATAATTTTTATAGAAAATTTATTCGTTATCGGAACAGCAATGACATTCTAACCTTTGGAGAAATTGATTTTTCACCTTTGCAGCAGCAAGAGATTGTGAGTTTTATCAGGTCCTACAACGGGGCAAAGCTATTAGTAGTACATAATATTTCGGATGTAGAAGTAACACTAAACTTAGGTGGCGAACTTAAGGATTTTGATTTGATCGATTTTGACTCTAAATCTTCCTTGAAATTAAGTGATGGTGTACTCACCATTTCCGCCTACTCAAGTGCCATACTAAAATAAGATTTAACTGTCCCATTCATGTTGAACGGAAAGTCGCGCGTAATAATAGAGAACATTCAGCCGCAAATTGAAGGCGGGCTGTATCCAATTAAGCGAACAATAGGTGAGAGGGTCGATGTTGTCGCTACCATTTTTGGAGATGGACATGATCACATTCGCGCGAAATTGTTATATAAAAAGTCTGACGCTACCCTGTGGAAAGAAATTGAAATGCTTCCATTGTGGAACGATGAATGGAAAGCTTCCTTTTATGTGGAAGAAAAAGGGAATTATATTTTTACAGTTACAGCATGGATTGATCACTTTGAAACGTGGTTTGATGGGTTCAAGAAAAAGGCGGAGGCTAAAGTGGATGTTCATGTCGAGCTAATGGAAGGGGTCATTATTTTAAACCGCCTTTCCATCCACAATTCTATTCTTAAAAATTATGCCCTGAAACTGGAAGACAAGTCACATTATGCCCAGGCAATTACGTATGTATTGAGCGAAGAGTTTTCAAAAATTGTTTATGAAAATCCGTTAATAGAGACCGAGACAAAATCTGGTAGAGAATATCATGTGTGGGTTGAAAGTAAGAAAGCCCTATTCAGCACATGGTATGAATTCTTTCCACGGTCCTCGTCTTTTGAAAACGGCAAACATGGAACATTTAAAGATTGTGTTCGATTGTTACCGCGGATTGCCGCTATGGGCTTTGATGTTCTTTATTTTCCGCCTATTCATCCAATCGGAAAGATGAACAGGAAGGGGAAAAATAACAATGTAAAGGCGTTGTCAGGAGACTATGGTTCTCCCTGGGCTATTGGCAGTGATGAAGGAGGCCACAAGTCAATCCTTCCTGCATTAGGCACCTTGGAAGATTTTAAGAAGTTAATCGAGGAAGCTAAGAAACTGAGGTTGGATGTTGCAATGGATATCGCATTTCAATGCGCCCCTGATCACCCATATGTAAGCGAACATCCAGATTGGTTTAAGCAGCGACCAGATGGATCCATTCAATATGCTGAGAATCCGCCTAAAAAATACCAGGATATTTATCCATTCAATTTCGAATCGGATAATTGGTTACCGTTATGGGAGGAATTGAAATCCGTCTTTCTGTATTGGATGGAGCAAGGTGTTACCATCTTCAGAGTTGATAATCCGCACACTAAACCTATTTTATTTTGGGAATGGGTTATTGCTGAAATTCATAAGACCAATCCAGATGTTATTTTTTTAGCGGAAGCATTTACACGACCAAAGATCATGTCATCACTGGCAAAAGTAGGGTTCACGCAGTCATATACGTATTTTACATGGCGTGTATCAAAGCCAGAAATTATGGAGTACATGAATGAATTGGTGAATGGTTTATCAAGAAATTATTTTCGTCCTAATTTTTGGCCGAACACACCTGATATCCTTCCATTTCATCTTCAAAATCAGACTGAAAATATTTTCATTTTGCGCTATGCTCTGGCAGCCACACTCTCATCGAGTTGCGGTATTTATGGTCCTGCATATGAGTTTTATGAAAATACTCCAATTGCAGGCCGCGAAGAATACTTCAACTCGGAAAAATATGAGGTTCGATTCTATGATTGGAAAAAGACTAATCGGATGACCGACATAATATCTATCATCAATAAGACGCGAAATGAAAATGAAGCACTTCAGAGTACCTGGAACTTTCAGTTGTGCACAATAGAAAATCAAAACTTGATTGCCTACCTCAAAGCAACCGATGATTTGAAAAATATCTTTTTGATAGTGGTGACTCTGGATGGACATGGAAATCAATCGGGTTATGTTCAACTTCCAAAAGAAAAGCTTAAGCTAACTGATAAAATCAATGTAAAGCTTCATGATGTGGTAACAGACGAGCGCTATACCTGGACACAGGAGTGGAATTTTGTAGAGATCAATCCAACTAAAATGCCATTTCATTTATTCAAACTTGAAATTCACGAGTCGAACATGTAACTATGGCGAACGGAAAAAACAATCCACTTTGGTTTAAGGATGCCATTATCTATGAGGTAAGCGTCAGGGCCTTTTACGATAGTAATGGTGATGGCATTGGTGACTTTCAGGGCCTGATTCAAAAGTTGGATTACCTCGAAGATCTAGGTGTCAATACACTTTGGTTATTACCTTTTTATCCCTCACCACTTAAAGACGATGGGTTTGATGTTACAGACTATTGTGATATTCATCCCGATTATGGCACACTCTCTGATTTTAAATTGTTTTTGAAAACCGCTCATAACAAAGGAATTAGAGTAATTACAGAACTAATTCTCAATCACACTTCGGATCAACATCCATGGTTTCAAAAATCTCGTAAAGCCAGAGCAGGCTCCCGGTTCAAAGACTTTTACGTGTGGAACAATTCGCAAGAAAAGTACAAAGAAGCCAGGGTCATGTTCATGGATGATGAAACTTCCAACTGGGCATGGGATCAAGAAGCCAAAGCATACTACTGGCATCGCTTTTATCGTCATCAGCCCGAATTGAATTTTGATAACTCAGATGTGCAGCTGGAAATTATTAAAGTGGTTGATTTTTGGATGAAGTTGGGTGTGGATGGCTTCCGACTTCCCTCTGTACCCTTTCTGTATGAGGAAGAAGGGACCAGTTGTGAAAACCTTCCACAGACACACGCCTTTCTGAAAAAATTAAGAAGTCATATCGACAAATACTATAAGGAAAGGATACTAATCGCTGAAGCGAACTTGTGGCCTGAAGATGCCGCCACCTATTTTGGCGATGGGCAGGAGTGTCATATGAATTTCAATTATCCACTTATGCCACGATTGTTTCTTGGCCTTCGGACGGAAGATAGCTATCCGATTAGAGATATTATTGAACAAACACCGCAGACACCTCCCAATAGTCAATGGGCCATATTTCTCCGTAATCACGATGAAATAGGGCTTGAAATGGTAACGGAAGAAGAGAAGGATTATTTGTTTAAAGCCTATGGGACTGACCCCGACACTAAGCACAACCTTGGTATCCGAAGAAGACTTGCACCGCTTCTCAATAATGATAGAAGAAAAATTGAATTGCTGTATACCATATTGTTTTCACTACCAGGCACTCCTGTTTTGTATTATGGCGATGAAATCGGAATGGGCGATAACATTTATTTGGGAGATAGGTATGGAGTGCGCACGCCCATGCAATGGAATATGAACCTGAATGCCGGCTTCTCGGTTGCTAATCCTCAGAAACTCTATTTGCCAATTATTACGGATCCGGTCTATCGATTTGAATCAGTAAATGTTGCCAGTCATGAAGAAAACCCATCTTCTCAAATGTGGTGGATCAAGAATGTATTGGCCATGCGCAAGCGATTGAATGTTTTTGGGCGAGGTGAAATGAGATTTATTGAAAGCACCAATTCAAAGATACTGTCGTTTGTCCGGAGCTATGAAAAGCAAAGAATAATTGTGGTAGCGAACCTTTCTCAATTTTCACAAGCCGCAACGCTTGATCTTTCCGGTTTCAAAGATTGTGACATTACGGAGGTGTTTAGTCAGAATAGATTTAAAAGTGTGGAAGAAAACGATTACTCGATCACTATTGGACCATACGGCTATTTCTGGTTTCAAGCCGATGTTTCGGAAAAATCAGAGCAAAGTTTGGGGGGCAGTGAACTACCACTATTAAAAACGGATATTTCGTGGGAGAAGATATTTAATAACTATAACGAGATTCGGGTATTTGAAAGAAAAATATTACAGCCCTTTATGCGTAAATGCCGATGGTTTGGGGGGAAGGCTAGGGCAGTAAGCAAAATAAGCATACACAAATTCATTCCACTCAAAGTAGAAGGATCTACTCATTTCCTCACCATACTGGAGGTGCATTATGTGCAACGCCTTCCGGAATTATATTTCCTTCCAATGGTATTTGTTCCTTCGGATAATCTACTTGATAAAGTGGAATTTACGGCACAAAGTGTTGTGTGCCGAGCAGAGATTCAAGAGAGAACAGGATTTATTATTGATAGTAGTTATGATAAATCGTTCAGGGATTTTCTATTTACCGGCATGGGACGTGGCATCAAGATTAAGGATGAGGATGGAGTTCTTGAATTTAATTCAGGTATATATACAAAACTGAATATGGAATTGGTAGATTCCAAAATTTTGAAAGCTGATCAAAGCAACACAGCCATTATTTATAATGATCAGTACTTCTTTAAATTTTATCGCAAGCTTGAGAAAGAGATTAATCCCGACCTTGAAATCGTCCGGTTTCTATCGGAGAGCACAAGCTTTCGAAATTCGCCAAAATTTGCTGGCAGCATTGAGTATCGCGACAGGGAAGATAAGGTTATCGTTTTTGGATTATTGCAGGAAAAAGTGGAGAACCAGGGTGATGCATGGAATATGACCATTGATTCGATTGGGCGATTCTATGAGCGCGTTATTGTTAAGGCAAAAAAAGAAAAACTTCCTAAACTTGTTAATAAAGCAGCGATTACGTTCGAGGAAGCCCCCGAATTGATTCAGGAATTTATTGGCCGTGGATTTTATGAGCGGGTTGTCAGGTTAGGTCAACGAACAGCGGAGATGCACCTTGCGTTAGCGTCTGATCAATCCAGCCAGGCTTTTGCCCCTGAGACATTCACCAGCAACTACCAGCGTTCCCTTTATTCTTCCTTGCGAAAATTAGTGAATGATCGGTTCAAACTACTTCGGCAATCGCTCACTAAGCTTGATGTTGATACGCAAGAACTGGCGATAAAAGTTTTAGCGCTTGAAGATGTAGTGTTGGAGTGTTTTGGTGAAATTTATAAAACAAGAATTCCTGCAATCAAAACGCGGGTGCATGGCGATTACCATCTTGGCCAGGTACTCTTTACAGGAAAAGATTTCATCATCATTGATTTTGAAGGAGAACCTGGGTTTTCTTTCAGCGAAAGACGCCTCAAGAAAAGTCCATTGAAAGATGTTGCGGGCATGATGCGTTCATTTCATTATGCGGCATTTGGAAAGATTCTGCTTAATGAGAATTATCGCGATCGCGATCTTGATTTTTTAATGTCGTGGGCAGAGCAATGGCAACATTATGTGAGTCGGTTTTATCTTGGCGCTTACATGGAGAAGGTCGGCATGGGATCAACATTATCGAATGAAGATGAAACGTTGATTCGTATTTTTCTGATTGAAAAAGCAATTTATGAGCTAGGCTATGAACTTAATGGCCGACCTGATTGGGTAGTGATTCCTTTGCGGGGGATCTACTATCATATGCAGCGATATGCATTAGCAAAAGAAGAACGTATAAAAAAATTGAATTAAGCCGAAAGGTTAACTTAAACTAGTTTTATCATGGGAAAGAAATCGGCTAAAGACAAGACTGGAAATTCAGAGAGTTTTTCACTATTAACAGACTTCGATATACACCTTTTTAAGAGCGGGAAACATTTCAAATTATACGAAAAGCTCGGTGCACATCTCACTATACACAATGGAATAAAAGGAACCTACTTTGCTGTTTGGGCTCCTAACGCACGAGCAATTTCCGTCATAGGTAATTTTAACCATTGGCAGAACGAGCATCACAAATTAAATCCACGGTGGGATGAGTCAGGAATTTGGGAAGGGTTCTTTCCTGATATAGCCAAGGGAGAAGTTTATAAGTATGCCATTCATTCTAACACAGGAGAGTATTTGGAGAAGGCGGATCCTTTTGCATTTTATGCGGAAGTGCCACCCAAGACTGCTTCTATTGTCTGGCAGCCAACGCATTCGTGGAAAGATTCTGTCTGGCTTTCTGATCGTAAAAAAACTACTGGAAAGTCAAAGCCTTACGCAGTCTATGAAATTCATTTTGGAAGTTGGCGAAGAAAGATAGAAGACGGTAACCGCTCACTAAGTTATTCTGAAATGTCGAAGGAGTTGGTGACCTATGTGAAAGAAATGGGCTTCACACACATTGAATTTCTTCCTATCATGGAGCATCCATTTTTTGGATCATGGGGTTACCAACTTACCGGTTATTATGCACCAACGAGTCGTTTTGGCGCACCGGAAGAATTTATGCAATTAGTAGATGCCTTTCATCAGGAAGATATCGGTGTCATCCTTGATTGGGTACCTTCACATTTTCCTGGAGATGCTCATGGACTTTACAAATTTGATGGCACATATTTATATGAACATGCCGATCCGCGTAAAGGCTTTCACCCAGATTGGAGTAGCTATATTTATAATTATGGCAGGCCGGAGGTACAGTCATTTTTAATAAGCAACGCTCTTTTTTGGTTAGATTACTATCATATCGATGGGTTGCGTGTTGATGCAGTTGCTTCCATGCTTTATTTGGATTATTCGCGAAAAGATGGAGAGTGGATAGCAAATGAATACGGTGGGAATGAGAATATCGAGGCAATCAACTTCCTGAAAGAATTCAATCAGGTTGTATACGGAAATTTTCCTGACATTATTACGATCGCTGAGGAATCAACTGCCTGGCCAGGGGTTTCCAAGCCAACGTATCTTGGGGGTCTTGGATTTGGCCAAAAATGGATGATGGGGTGGATGCATGATACGTTGAAATACTTCAAAGACGATCCTATTTATCGAAAGTATCACCAAAATGACATTACGTTTAGTATCATCTATGCTTTTACAGAAAACTTCATGCTACCGCTTTCACATGATGAAGTCGTACATGGAAAGGGTTCTCTTCTGGGAAGAATGCCTGGAGATGAGTGGAGAAAGTTTGGTAATCTACGCCTGATGTTTGCCTATATGTATGCACATCCGGGCACAAAACTACTTTTCATGGGAGGAGAATTCGGGCAATCTTCAGAATGGAATCATGATGGCAGTCTGGATTGGCAGTCACTGAATAATCCGCATCACAAAGGACTGCAAACAATGATGAAGGATTTGAATGCCCTATATAAATCAGAGCCCGCATTGTATCACTATTCATTTGATGGAAAGGGTTTTGAATGGATTGATTATTCAGATCGTGAAAACAGCGTGATGATTTTCATGCGTAAATCGGACAAGAAAGAGGAGTTACTGATTGTCGCGTGCAATTTCACCCCGGAAACAAGAAATCACTATCGGATAGGAGTTCCTTATAGAGGGACCTGGCAGGAAATTTTCAATTCTGATAACTTAAAATATGGAGGAAGCGGAGTTTTAAATCAAGGGTTTCTGCATACCTCGCCTGTAAAATATCACGCCAAGGACAACTCGGTGACCATGGTATTATCTCCATTATCCATTTCAATTTTAAAATTACATGAAGAGGTAGCAGAGTTTGAATTGGAATAATAGTTCAGCATGCTTGGTAATAGTAAGTCTTCGGAGTTTTAGCGTGATGTTAGGTGTGTCGTTCATAGGAAACAGAAATAAGACGTAAAGTAAAATCATTAGGTAACTGAACATTAATAATTAAATGGAATCAACGAGTAAAAGATACATCTGTATTCACGGTCATTTTTATCAGCCACCGCGAGAAAACGCATGGTTGGAGGTTATTGAAATTCAGGATTCGTCACATCCTTATCACGATTGGAATGAGCGCATTAGTGCAGAGTGTTATGGTCCTAATTCGGCTTCTCGCATTCTGAGTAGCAACAACAGCGTGATTAAAAATATTCTCAATAATTACACGCGCATCAGTTTCAACTTTGGACCTACACTTCTTTCATGGATGGAGGACTATGACCGTGAGACATACGATGCCATTCTGGAGGCTGATAAAGAAAGTGTGAAAAGATTTTCTGGCCATGGTTCAGCGATAGCGCAAGTATATAACCACATGATAATGCCCTTAGCTAATCGTAGGGATAAGGAAACACAAGTTATTTGGGGTATTCGGGATTTTACGCACCGATTTAAGCGCGAACCTGAGGGAATGTGGTTGGCGGAAACCGCTGTTGACACTGAAACTCTTGAAATACTAGCAGAGCAAAACATCAAGTTCACCATTCTGGCGCCTCGCCAGGCAAAGTCAGTCCGTAGACTTGGCCAAACTGATTGGACTTCGGTAAATGATCAGTCCTTGGATATCAAAAGGCCCTATGTATGCAAGCTGCCTTCCGGAAAAAGTATAACAATATTCTTTTATGATGGTGATGTTTCTCAAAGTGTGGCATTCAATGGTTTATTAAACGATGGAAAACGTTTTGCAAAGAGATTAATTGATTTATTTAATGAAACAAATGAAGAGCCACAACTTGCTCATATCGCAACAGACGGTGAAACGTATGGTCATCACCATAAGCATGGAGAAATGGCACTGGCCTATGCATTGGACTATATTGAGAAGAATAAGAATGCGGATCTCACAAATTATTCTGAGTTCATTGAGAAGTTCCCTGCCACTTGGGAGGCAGAGATACATCAGGACAGTTCATGGAGTTGCGTGCATGGTGTAGAACGTTGGAGAAGTAATTGCGGATGTAATACCGGTGGAAATTCAGGGTGGAATCAGGAATGGCGCAAGCCACTGCGGATGACATTGGATTGGTTACGCGATACGTTAGTTGAAATATTTGAACATGAAGCATCTAAAATTCTGAAGGACCCATGGGAGGCCCGAAATGACTATATCAGTATAATCTTAGGGAGAAAGGATGAAAATATTAAAAAGTTTCTTAAAGAACATGCTCTCGTTGATGTAGACGCACACCTGGTATTGCGCATCATGGAGATACAAAGACATGCCATGTTGATGTATACCAGTTGTGGTTGGTTTTTTGATGAAATTTCCGGAATTGAAACAACCCAAGTGATGCAGTATGCATGTCGTGCAATTCAGTTGGCCAACCAGATTGCTGGCATCGACCTGGAAGTTGAGTTTCAAAAACGTTTAGAATCTGCCCCAAGTAATGTTGCGGCCTATGGCAATGCAGCCAATGTTTACCAACGATTAATATTGCCAGCTAAAACCAATTTGGAACGGGTGGGTATGCACGTGGCTGTGGCTTCGCTATTTGAGGAAGAGCCTGAATCGCTTACTGTTTTTAATTATAGTACTACGAGCGAATTTTTTCTCCGAAAGGAAGCCGGAGAACAGCGATTGGCGTTGGGCATTACGAAAGTAAAATCCTTAACAACGCGTTCAGAAAAGAAATTTGCTTTTGCAGTATTCTACATTGGTAAGCACAATCTGATTGGTCATATTTCGCTGGATATGGAAATTGACAAATTTTCCAGCATGAAATTTCGAATTATTAAAGCCTTTGAAGCAGGAAAAATATTGGAGGTATTGGAAATCATGCAGACCTACTTCGGATCGGAACGATATACCATATGGCAACTCTTTCAGGAAGAAAAAAGAAAAATACTGAACCTCATTTCAAAACAGAGTCTCGAAGAGTTGGAGGATTCGTTGCGTAGAATATTTAATCGCGACTATCCACTCATCAATGCACTCGCTAATAATGACATTCCCATTCCAAAAGCGTATACCACAACACTCGAATATATTTTAAATGCAGACCTTGTCCATTGTTTCCAATCTGAACGCATTCAGGTAAAAGAGGTTCAAAGGATTTCAGAAGAACTTATAAAATGGAATTTAAAAATTGAAGACCCAGATAAAATTGCGCGCCTTGTAGGCGAGAGTATTTTTAAAGAACTAAACCGCGTTAGTGGAGAGCGAAGTAATCTTAAGCGTATTCAACGTTTAAACAGGCTCTTTCCAATTTTGGAGAAGTTTTCCTTGGAACCGATCCTTAATAAAAGTCAGAATCTTTACTTTGAAATATCCCTGGAGAACAGGAAGGCCAAAGAAGGAGAAGTTAATGCAGGCTGGTTAGAACAATTTAATTTGTTAGGTGATAATTTAGGAGTAAAAGTTGAGTAAATAACTAAGCGTACACGTTTCTCTTTTTATCTAAATAATCCCAGACCAGGCTGCTGGCACCTAAAATTGGAGCTGCCTGATTTTGTAATGCGGATGGCAGAACTTTTATTTTCCCTCTGAAGAGTGGCATCAAGTTTTCTTCCATATGACGTATCGTGGGTTTAAATATTAAATCACCAGCCATGGCTAACCCACCAAATAGAAAAATAGCTTCCGGATCAGTATGAGCAGCAGTGTCAGCTAATTTCATCCCTAATATGCGGCCGGTATATTCAAAACACTCTTTGGCCACGACATCCCCTCGCATAGCTGCTTCTGAAATCATTTTAGTATTTAAATCTTCGAAGGCAATTCCCCTCAACTCACTCGCCTCAAGATGATCAGCCAGAAGTTTATATACCGTCCTCTTTATTCCGGTAGCCGAAGCATAGGTTTCGAGACAACCGCGCTTACCACAATTACAATAACGTCCTGCCGGATTTACCGAGGTGTGTCCTACTTCCCCAGCTATCCCATGATGTCCATTCAATAAATATCCATTACTGACGAAGCCACTTCCTAGTCCGGTACCCAGTGTTATGACAATAAAATCCTTCATGCCCTTGGCATTGCCATAGATCATCTCTCCAACAGCAGCTGCATTTGCGTCATTGGTCAAAATACATGGAATACCCAGGTCATCGGTAAACATTTTGGCGAGTGGCAATATACCTTTCCACTTTAAGTTTGTGGCTTTCTCAATTGTGCCCGTATAATAATTACCATTTGCTGCTCCAATGCCGATACCCACTAATCTATGATCGCCCGGCAACAATAATGTTGCTTCGCGCAAAGCATCGGCCATGGAATCAAAGAAATCCTGAAAATCTTCAAAATCGGTTGTAGGGATATTCCCCTGGTGCAGAACATTTCCTTCACGGTCAACGATACCAAACTTTGTATTCGTCCCCCCAATATCTATCCCAACAGTTAAGTCTTTCATTTTAGTGATTTTCAAATGGAAAGAATTTTTGCAATGCGCAATAATTCACTATCAATCTCGCGATGTTTTGTTACGGCTGTTTCAAAATCGTTGTACACCATCTTATTATCACGAATACCAACCATCACATCATTTTTTCCTGAGAGTAAACCTTCAATAGCCGCTACTCCCATTTTACTGGCAAGCACGCGGTCAAAATAAGTAGGCGAGCCGCCACGTTGCAGGTGTCCTAAGATAGTTACTTTGATATCAAAGTAACTTGAACGCTCAGCTACCATTTTAGCTAATTCACTTGCCCCACCAATCTTAGAACCTTCCGCCACCACGACAAGACTTGACTTCTTATTAGTTTTACCACCTTGTTCGAGTAAAGTATAAAGGTCATCAAAAGAAGTAAACTCCTCTGGAATAATCACTGAAACCGCACCTCCTGCGATGCCACTGTTGATCGCGATGTAACCGCTGTTGCGACCCATTACTTCAATAAAAAAAAGACGATTGTGTGAAAGAGCCGTATCCCTAATTCTATCAATAGCTTCTACTGCGGTATTAGTTGCTGTGTCAAAGCCGATGGTGTAATCTGTTCCGGATAGGTCATTATCAATAGTGCCTGGTATACAAATAGACGGCACATTAAACTCTTCATTAAATTTATGTAGCCCTGTAAAGGTTCCATCGCCACCAATAGCAACCAGTGAGTCAATACCAGTTTTTTTTAAGTTCTGGTAAGCCTTTTCTCGTCCTTCTTTAGTCCGAAACATGTCACTGCGTGCTGTCTTTAAGATAGTGCCACCCCGTTGAAGAATGTTTCCAACGGAACGAGCGCCAAGTTTAACGATTTCATTGTCAATCATGCCTTCATAACCGCGCATTATCCCGAAGACCTCCTTATCATAATAAGTTGCTGCGCGAATGGTTGCCCGTATTGCCGCATTCATTCCTGGAGAATCTCCACCAGATGTGAAGACTCCAACTTTCGAAATTTTCTTATCCATTGTAAGGTTTGAGGTCTCAAAAATAAGGCTTCAAACCTACTTTGCAATACATTCTGTTCTTAGCCTCTTTTCAATCGTTTGAAATAGTTAATCAGGCCATTTGTAGATGAGTCATGTGAAGTTATTTCCAATTCGGATTCAAGTTCAGGTAGAATTTTTTTTGCCAATACTTTTCCAAGTTCAACACCCCACTGATCGAAACTATAAATATTCCAAATTACTCCTTGAACAAAAATTTTGTGCTCATACATTGCTATCAGACTTCCCAATGTACGAGGGGTAAGCCTCGTAAAAAGAATGGAATTGGTAGGCTTGTTACCGGCAAAAACCCGAAAGGGTTTGTGGAATTCAATATGTTCCTTATTCATACCGGCATTTATCAATTCTTCTTCTATTTCGGCTTCCGTTTTTCCCATCATTAAGGCTTCGGTTTGAGCAAAATAATTCGAAAGTAACTTTTGATGATGATCACCGATTTTATTCTGACTAATGGCTGGCGCAATAAAGTCGCATGGAATCATTCTTGTGCCCTGATGAATCAATTGATAAAATGCATGTTGACCGTTCGTTCCTGGCTCGCCCCAAATAACAGGACCCGTTTGATATAAGACGGGCTGTCCATCTCGATCAACTGATTTGCCATTGCTTTCCATATTGCCTTGTTGGAAATAGGCGGCAAAACGGTGCATATATTGATCATAAGGAAGGATTGCTTCGGAGGCGGCATCAAAAAAATTGCCATACCATATTCCAAGCATTGCTAAAAGTACAGGAATATTTTTTCCAAATGGTTCGCTCTTGAAATGATTGTCCATGACATGAGCACCTTCCAATAATTGTTCAAAACTTTCGTAGCCAACTGTGCAAGCTATTGATAATCCTATAGAAGACCATAGAGAATAACGGCCTCCCACCCAATCCCAGAAGACAAACATATTCTCCGGAGCAATTCCAAACTCGGTCACCGCTTTGGCGTTTGTAGATACTGCTACGAAATGCTTTGCAACATCTCCTTTACCTCCCGTTTTCTCCAGGAACCATCTCTTTGCTGATTCAGCATTTGTCATGGTCTCTTGCGTGGTAAATGTTTTAGAGGCGATAATAAAAAGAGTCGTTTCAGGATTTACTTTTTTCAGTGTTTCAGCAATGTGTGTTCCATCAACATTGGATATGAAGTGCGGAGTAATTCCTTTATGGTAAGGTCGTAGGGCCTCCGTAACCATATAGGGTCCAAGGTCAGAACCACCTATACCAATATTAACAATATCAGAAATCGCCTTACCGGAATGACCCGTCCAATGGCCACTGAGCAAGGCACCGGAGAATTTCCTCATCTGCTCCAATACCTTGTTCACTTCGGGCATAACATCCTTTCCGTCTACCAACACCGGTTTATTCGATCGGTTGCGAAGTGCATAGTGAAGTACACTCCGGCCTTCCGTTTCATTAATTTTTTCCCCATTAAACATAGAATGAATAGCTTCCTTAAGCCCACATTCGTCTGTTAAAGACTTTAACAATTCCAGCGTTTCTTTTGTAACAATGTTTTTTGAATAATCAATTAGAATATCTTCAAAAGTGATGCTGAATTTTTCAAATCGATTAGGGTCTTCCTGGAACAACTCATTGAGATGTGCGGCTTGCATGGATAAGTAATGCAAGGTTAATCGTTGCCATGACGGGGTTTCAGTAGGATTGTATTTAGACAGCATGAGTTTTTTGTTTGCAATATAATTCTAAAATAAATCCCACTTCAAATTTCCATGGGTCATCATTTCTTAGAATTTATATTCTATTGGAAAGGAGATAAATTGATCACCTTATACGGTAGCAAAGCCCTGGCACATCAGCCAGATATGGAACGCCATCTCTTTCAACCACCAACCACTGCTTTTAGGTTTTCGACCAAGCCTTGCCACAAGTCTTTGAGCTCATCCATATCATCAAAATCGGAATAGTCGAAAACCTTAATAAAAGTGGTTTGAGTCATCTCGTTTACTTCAATGCGCAACTCAAAATAGGAGGGGTCTTTTTCTTCTTCCTTTGATTCAGGAAGAAATTCAAATTTGCAGAAATGGTTCATTCGATGGGAGGTCAAAATCGCTTTGTGAGATTCGTTGTCCCACACAAACGTGAAGACTTTCTCAGGACTGATTGAGACATCATCAGCAAACCACTCCGCAAGGCCGCTAGCTGATTGAATGTAAGGATACAGCATTTTCACCGAAGCGTGAATCTCGAAGTCTGCGGTAAAAAGTTTCTTTTTGGTCATGGATAATTTCATTGATGATTGATTTGATTTTAAGTTAACGCATTTTTCAATGAGGGACAAATTATTCTTTCAAAGATGATTGAAATCTGAAAAGTTTGTAAGTTTGCCCTTCAATTATTGTATGGCGAGGTAGCTCAGATGGTTAGAGCACAGGATTCATAACCCTGAGGTCACGGGTTCAACTCCCGTTCTCGCTACAAAGTTTAGCTGATAGTAGTAGGTAGCAGTACAACGATTCGAATCCGCTTATTGACGGACACGGGGTTCTCCGCCAGCTGGCGGACTCGCTACT
>JBBTBZ010000016.1:0-57309 GCA_038043425.1 Bacteroidota bacterium | reverse complement strand
ACTGTTAAGAAGATGAGATTGTAATAGTTGGTAACAGAATTCGAATCCGCTTATTAGGGGACACGGGGTTCTCCGCCAGTTGGCGGACTCGCTACTACTGTTAAGAAGATGAGATTGTAATAGTTGGTAACAGAATTCGAATCCGCTTATTGACGGACGCGGGGTTCTCCACCAGTTGGCGGACTCGCTACTACTGTTAAGAAGATGAGATTGTATAGTTGGTAACAGAATTCGAATCCGCTTATTGGCGGTCACAGGTTCTCCGCCAACTGGTGGGCTCGCTACGGATACGCAGGGTGACATTCTGGTCACCCTTTTTAAAATTCAATTTCATTGAATTTTCTCCTTGAAAGTTGTGGCCTTATTTTTGATTAATTTGCTGCCACTGCATCATGAAGAAAATAGATAAGCTTATTCTTTCGACCTTCCTCGGACCTTTTATTCTCACTTTTTTAGTGGTGGTCTTTATTTTACTTACCCAACATATGCTCAAGTATTTTGATGACATAATTGGGAAGGACTTGGGATGGGATGTAGTAGGCTCATTGCTCTTTTATTTTGCAATCTTCATGTCACCCGTTGCTCTGCCCTTGGGTGTTTTGCTCTCTTCGTTAATTACGTTTGGAAATTTGGGAGAGCACCATGAGATTACGGCCATTAAGAGCCTGGGAATATCCTTGTCGCGAAGCTTATCGCCAATTTTTGGATTTGTTTTGGCCTTAACTCTTATTGCCTTTTATATCAATAATAACCTCGTTCCAAAAGCAGCACTTGAGGCCTACAGTCTCCTTTATGATATCAAACAAAAAAAGCCAGCGCTTGATTTGAAGGAAGGTGCATTTATTAGCTCAATCCCGGATATCAGTATCAAAGTCAATAAAAAATTTCCAGATGGGAAAACGCTGAAGGGTGTAATTATTTATGATCATCGCGGTAAATCTGGAAACAAAGAGGTGACAATTGCCGATTCAGGTAAGATGTCTACTATTCTAAACGAACAATATCTAAAGTTGGAGTTGTTTGATGGATACAATTATAATGAGGGCTCTTCAGCCGAGAAAGACATGTCGGGCGCTGATCCAACAAAGGAGACACTAAGTAAAACCAGGTTTACCAAAACCCAGATTGTGTTTGATCTTTCCTCTTTTGGTATGATGCGGACTGATAAAAAATGGTTTGAAGGAAACCGCATCATGCGGAATGTATCAGAACTTCGATTGGACATGGATTCCGTCAAGCAGCAGATCTATGAACAGCAACTTGGTGTATATACCGTGCAACAGAATCTGTTTCGGTTTCATCAAAAGAAGGATACTATTACATTGCCTCCCGCACTGCAAAAAATTAAGAATAGGCGCGATTCTATAGCAAAGAATCAGTCGAAAGTAACGGCACCTCAACAGAGTACTGTAGTCTCAGTAAAATCTGGGATAATAAAAGAGGACACCCTACTTTGGAGAAAAATCAAACTGGTATCCGATAGCATTTTTAATGCTGCACCAATTGCGCATGAATACACAAATGCTTTAAATCAAGTTAGGATGATCAAAAGCCAGCTTATAAATTTTAATTCTCAGATAGCACTTCAAGATCAGGAATACCGTGTTTTTGAAATCCAATGGCATAAGATTTTCTCCAATTCTTTTGCATGCATCGCGATGTTTTTAATTGGCGCTCCTCTAGGAGCAATTATCAAGAAAGGGGGCCTGGGCGTACCAGTCTTGGTCTCTATCTTTTTCTTTATTGTTTTTTATCTTCTTTCCATGATAGGTGATAAATGGGCAAGAGCTGACATTATTCCTGTACCCATAGGAGTATGGGCCGGAGATGTGATCTTATTGCTGATTGGATTGATCTTGCTTAAGCAGGCCAAAGCAGACGCACGCCTTTTTGATGCGGATTCATACAATGTAATGTGGGACAAAGCTAAAACATGGCTTTTTAAGCGAAATCACATCAAACCAAAAACCAGGTAACGCTTGTTTTTTAGACATTACAGCTATATTTTTGCGCTTTAATTAATGAAAAAAAGACAAATTATTTAGCGATGTACGTGAATCAAGAAAAAAAGCAAGAGTTGTTCAGCAAGCACGGTTTTGCAAAGACAAAGGCCGATACTGGGTCTCCTGAGTCTCAAATTGCGCTGTTTACGCATAGAATCAGCCATTTGACAGATCACCTTAAAGGAATGAAGAAAGACTTCTCCACTCAGCAAGGATTATTGAGGTTAGTAGGCAAGCGTAAAAAACTTCTTAACTATTTGCAAAAGACCAATATCGACCGCTATAGATCGGTTCTGGCAGATCTCAATTTAAGAAAATAATTTCAAACTGGAAGGGAATCCAAACTGAGGATTCCCTTTTCGTTTATCTACTTGAGGCTTCTTTTCCAGAGGTCCTAAATGTCATTTAATATGAATTCAACAATTATTACAAAATCATGCAAACTCCCGGATGGTAGGGAGATAACAATAGAAACAGGTAAGCTGGCACGCCAGGCAGATGGTGCTGTCGTGCTGCGTATGGGTAATACCATGTTGCTAGCAACGGTCGTTGCAAATTTAACTCACAAAGAGGGTACCGATTTTTTGCCGATGTCTGTTGATTATCAGGAAAAATTTGGTTCAATGGGCAAAATTCCTGGAGGCTTTTTGAGGCGAGAAGGTAGACTCTCGGATTATGAAATTTTGATCAGCCGTTTAGTGGACAGAGCAGTGCGTCCATTATTCCCAGATGATTTTCATGCAGAAACGCAGATTAACATTCAAATGATCTCTGGGGATGAGAATGCCTTACCTGATGCCTTAGCGGCTTTTGCAGCCTCAGCAGCACTTTCAGTTTCTGATATTCCTTTTCAAGGTCCTATTTCAGAAGTTAGGGTTGCCCGCGTTGATGGTCAATATGTTATAAACCCAACATTACAGCAAAAAGATAAGGCTGATCTAGACTTGATTGTGGCGGCCTCTATCGATAACATTTTGATGGTAGAAGGTGAGTCAAAAGAAGTAAGTGAAGAAGATATGCTGGAGGCATTGAAACTTGCCCACACTGCTATTAAAGAACAATGCAGGGTTCAATTAGAACTTTCTGAAGCAACAGGCAAAACTCAGAAGCGAAGCTACAATCATGAGGTAAAGGACGAAGCTTTTAAAGAAGAGTTGCATAAACTACTATATGACAAGGTGTATGCTGTTGCACTGCAACAAATTGCCAATAAAAAAATAAGATCTGAGAATTTCGGAAAAATCATGGAAGACTATCTGTCTTCTTTGCCAGCTGATACTACTGTGAATAAAGATCTTGTAAAGAAATATTATAAGGATATCAACAAGAAAGCGTGTCGCGATCTTGTGCTTAATGAGAAAAGGAGATTAGATGGTAGAAAGACAAATGAAATTCGCCCAATCTGGTCGGAAGTAGATAGCCTGCCTTCGGCACATGGTTCTGCCATTTTTACCCGTGGGGAGACGCAATCCTTGAGCACCGTAACCTTAGGAACAAAATTAGATGAACAGATGATTGACGGAGCGATGTACTCCGGATCCAATAAATTTATTCTTCACTATAATTTTCCTTCCTTTTCCACAGGAGAGATTAAACCCAATCGTGGACCCGGCAGAAGGGAAATTGGCCATGGAAACCTGGCCATGCGGGCACTGAAACAGGTGATTCCACAAGATGAGAACAATCCGTATACTATTCGACTGGTCTCTGATATCCTTGAATCAAATGGCTCTTCATCTATGGCCACTGTTTGCGCTGGCTCATTGGCGCTGATGGATGCTGGTATCCAAATCAAAGCCCCTGTATCTGGTATTGCGATGGGTATGATATCCGATAGCAGCACTGGCAGGTATGCAATTTTATCTGATATTCTGGGTGATGAAGACCACCTTGGTGACATGGATTTTAAGGTGACCGGTACTGAGAAAGGTATCACCGCTTGCCAGATGGATTTAAAAGTAGATGGGCTAACATACGAGGTTTTGAAAGAGGCCTTGTTGCAAGCCAAAGAAGGCCGTTTGCATATTTTACGTGAAATGAAGAAGACGCTTGGCGCGTCTAAACCAGACCTTAAGCCTCATACTCCACGGGCGTTCAGCATTTACATTGAAAAGGAGTTGATTGGTGCGGTAATCGGGCCAGGAGGTAAGGTAGTGCAAGACATTCAGAAAACAACAGGCGCAACTGTGGTGATTGAAGAGGTTAATAATAAGGGAATAGTAAGTGTTTATGCCAGCAATCAATCTGTAATGGATGCAGCTGTTAAACGCATAAGAGCTATAGTGGCTATTCCTGAAGTGGGGCAGGTGTATGACGGAATTGTGAAATCAATCATGCCTTTTGGTGCCTTTGTGGAGTTTATGCCCGGAAAAGATGGCTTGTTGCATATTTCTGAGATTAAGTGGGAAAGGCTTGAAACGATGGAGGGTGTCATGGAAGTTGGGGAAGAGGTTAAAGTTAAACTGGTTGAAGTAGATAAGAAAACTGGCAAATTCCGACTGTCCAGAAAAGTCTTGATACCAAAAAAAGAAGAGACAGCGAAGGCATAACTTGCTAAAACAGCTTTTTGGAACTAATTTTTCGTTTTTAAGTGTTAGAATTAAGCTAAATGGAAACGGCTAAATGAGACAACTAAAGATTAGTAAACAGATTACCAATCGCGAAAGTCAGTCTCTTGACAAGTACTTGCAGGAAATTGGTAAGGTTGATTTGTTAACACCGGATGATGAAGTTCATTTAGCGAAACGAATCAAGGAAGGAGATCAAATCGCTTTAGAGAAATTAACGAAAGCTAACCTAAGGTTCGTTGTCTCCGTTGCCAAGCAATATCAGAACCAAGGGCTTTCACTCGGTGACTTGATCAATGAAGGAAACTTAGGGTTGATAAAAGCTGCTCAACGATTTGACGAGACACGTGGTTTCAAATTTATTTCATATGCAGTTTGGTGGATTCGTCAATCGATTTTGCAAGCCTTAGCTGAACAATCTAGAATTGTTCGACTTCCATTGAATCGTGTTGGTTCACTGAACAAGATATCTAAAACATTTTCTGAACTTGAGCAAAAGTATGAGCGTGAACCTTCTCCTGAAGAATTAGCACTTGTGTTGGATGTATCAACAGCGGAAGTGATTGATACAATGAAAATTTCAGGCCGCCATGTATCCATGGACGCACCCTTTGCTCAGGGCGAAGAGAACAGTCTATTGGATGTACTGTCAAATGAGAGCGAAGAAACTCCGGATCAAGGCTTGATGACCGATTCCTTGAGAAGAGAAGTGCAGCGGGCACTCTCAACTTTAACACAACGAGAGTCTGATGTGATTGCACTTTATTTCGGCTTAAATGGGGAACACGTCCTCACCCTTGAGGAGATTGGTGAGAAATTTAATCTTACAAGGGAACGGGTTCGTCAGATTAAAGAAAAGGCCATCAGAAGATTAAGGCATACCTCCAGAAGTAAGGCTTTGAAACCTTACTTGGGTTAAAAATGATTGTTATTTCAAAATAATAGAAGGTCTCAAGTCGTTGAGGCCTTTTTTGTGTAAGCTTAACGACTTTACTTTATGGAGCAAAAAGCAAGAGTATTAATTATTGGTTCGGGCCCAGCCGGATATACAGCGGCCATTTACGCTTCTCGTGCAGGCCTGGCTCCCCTTCTTTTTACCGGTGGACAACCTGGCGGGCAATTGACCATAACTGGCGATGTTGAAAACTTTCCTGGGTATCCTAAGGGAATAGACGGACCTCAAATGATGATCGACCTTCAGCAGCAAGCAGAGCGTTTCGGAACCAAGGTGCATTATGGATTAATAACTTCGGTTGACTTTTCAAGTTATCCTCTGAAAGTTACAGTGGATGAAAAAAATGTTATAGTTGCAGAGTCGGTGATCATAGCAACGGGGGCAACAGCAAAATATTTGGGATTGCCATCCGAGCAGACTTTTTCTAACAAAGGTGTTTCAGCATGTGCGGTATGTGACGGATTCTTTTACCGCGGAATGGATGTCGCAGTTGTTGGAGCAGGTGATGCCGCTGCCGAAGAGGCAACCTATTTATCAAACCTATGCCCAAAAGTATATTTGATTGTAAGGCGTGATGAGATGCGGGCATCTAAGATAATGCAGCAACGAGTCTTACATAATCCTAAGATTGAAATCTTATGGAATACAGAGACCCTCGAGATATTAGGTGACAAAGAAGTAAGCGGGATGCGCGTGATCAATAAGCTTACTCGAGAAGAAAAGGATATACCTATCAAAGGGTTTTTTGTAGCGATCGGCCACAAACCAAATACTGATATCTTTAAAGGAATTCTCGACTTGGATGAAAGCGGATATATTCAAATTAAACCTGGTAGTACCCGAACGAATGTTGATGGCGTTTTTGCTGTGGGTGATGCTGCCGATAAAGTCTATCGACAAGCGGTAACAGCGGCCGGAACCGGATGTATGGGCGCCTTGGATGCTGAGCGCTTTTTAGCAGCGAAAGAGGCCGTATCTATACCCTAAAAAACGGAATTATGAAATTGGACATATTAGTGCTGGCGGCTCATCCGGATGATGCCGAATTAGGCTGTGGTGGCACGATTGCTAAGCACATTGCCTTGGGCCATAAAGTTGGAATCGTTGATTATACACGCGGAGAACTGGGCACGCGGGGTACTATTCAAACAAGAGACCAGGAAGCTGCAGAATCAGCGAAGATTTTGGGCCTGGCCATTCGCGAAAACCTTAATTTGAAAGATGGGTTTTTTGGCAATAATCCTGAGGATCAACTGGCTGTTGTTGGAGCTATACGGAAATATGAGCCTAAATTGATACTGGCAAATGCTATTTACGATCGCCATCCTGATCATGGAAAAGGGGCTGATCTCGCTTTTGAATCCTCTTTTTTAGCCGGGTTACCAAAAATTGAGACCTATTTGGACGGGAAGAAGCAAACTGCCTGGAGACCTGATGCTTTATATCATTTCATTCAAAGCCAATATATCAAGCCTGATATTATTGTTGATGTTTCCGATTTTTGGGAAACAAAGATGAATGCGATCCGGGCTTTTAAGACACAGTTTTATGACCCCGCCAATAAAGAACCGAATACGTTTATTTCTAATCCAGGTTTTTTGAGAATGATTGAATCACGCGCCATGGAGATGGGCCATGCCATTGGAGTGAAGTATGGTGAAGGATTTACGGTGAGAAGATTTATTGGAATAAAATCATTGTTTGATGTGATGTAGTATTCAGGTAATGGCCTTCAGATTGATGAGAAGATAAATTAAAAATCGTAAAGCCTAAAAGGATCAATTGCAATTCAAGGTGCCAGCCTATTGATCTTCCATTCCTGATTAACTTTTAAGTAGACAATACGATCATGTAACCTGCTAGATCTACCTTGCCAAAATTCGATCTCGCAGGGGTCTATTCTAAAACCTCCCCATTGTTTTGGGCGAGGCAATTCCTTTTGGCCATTAAATCGTTTTTCAATTTCTATGACCCGGTCCTCCAGAATATTTCTATCACGTATGATTATACTTTGAGGAGAAGCCCATGCGCCTACCTGACTTCCTCTTGGACGGCTTTTGAAATAGGCATCAGACGTATCCGTTGTTACGCGGGTAGCTGTTCCCTCAATTCTTATTTGACGTTCCAAATCAGCCCAAAAAAAAGTTAAGGCGCAAAATGGATTGCTCTCCAGTTCGATGCCTTTTTGACTTTGATAGTTGGTATAAAAAATAAACTGATCATTCTCAATGCCCTTAAGTAATACGATTCTGGAGGAAGGCTTTCCACCTGGGGCAGCTGTGGCAAGGCACATGGCCGTTGGTTCCGCAATTTCAGAACGAACAGCATCATCAAGCCACTTCTCAAATTGATGAATCGGATTTGCAGCAACTGAAACGACATCAAGTGTGGCAAGAATATAGTCTTTTCTGATGTCAGCAAGTTCTTTCATACTTTATTTGGTGATTTTGTTAAAATTTAATAAATCGATTCCTTTGCAACTATTGAAAACGTCTATTTTATTTAAACGTTGGAAAAATTCTTTGCAAAGAAACAGCAGGGACACATCAGTTGGTTAGGAAATAATAAGCAGAGGAATGGAATTTTTCAATTATACAAACCGCGTAGAACCTAAAAAGGGATGCATTCTTGTTTCAGAGCCCTTTTTACCAGATCCCAATTTCGAACGGACGATAGTCCTTCTTTGTGAACATAATGCAGACGGTTCCTTTGGTTTTGTGCTTAACAAACCTTCTCATGCAATGATTACAGATATCATGGATAGCATAAAAAATTTTGATGCGCAAGTGTTTGTGGGTGGCCCTGTACAGCAAGATACACTTCACTATATTCATCGAATACAAACACTTGAAGATGCAATTGAAGTTGGGGATGGGATTTATTGGGGTGGTAATTTTGAGCATCTTAATCTCCTGCTGGATTCAAAACAAATAGCACCCGAAGATTTAAAATTCTTCTTGGGATATAGCGGCTGGGCTGAGGGTCAACTGGAAGAGGAGTTGAAAGCGAATTCATGGATCGTCAACAGTAACCTCGATGAGAAACTGATTTTTGAAACCAATGCTGAAATCATGTGGCAGAAGGCGTTAAAGGAAATGGGTGGGCGATTTTCGGTTTATTCAAATTACCCAATCGATCCAAGATTGAATTGAATGATTTTGTTATTTTTACAATTCTTGCGTATTGAACGGTTGAATGCGTAGAATTGGGAAATAAAATGGGATCTGAGAACGAGAAAGAAGCCATACTAAGAATGACTGTGGAAGAAGGTGTTTTGGATGAATCCCTTAGAATGGGGGACATAGGATCAATTGCAGGAGTTGGGTTACATCTTCCGGATGATATTTCTCATGAGATTGATGACTATCATCATCAAGATGATTATTCTACATTTTCCAAGAAGGATTTTGTTGAGTTAATTAAGGAACTTTCAAAGGAAAGTGATTTTAAAAAGATAGATGCTGTTCTAAAGGAAATAAAGCCCCTCTTCAACGATATAAGGATAAAGGAAAAGGAGGTTGCCCTCAACTTATTTTTAAGTGATGGCGGTGCTGAGGAAAATTTTGAATACGCAAATGATGAGTTAGACAATTCGTATGATGCTACCCTTCGATTGATAAGGGACAAGAGGTTTAGCTTTTATAAGAAAATTGAAAATCAGAAGGGCGATAACCTTAAATTGAAAATCGAATTATTAGAGAAACTTCGATCTCTCACTGATTCTGAAGACACGGAGCACAGCTTTCATAAGTTCAAAGAAATACAAATCCAATGGAAGCAAATAGGAGCTGTCCCTAATACCGATGTAAAAAGCTTGTGGGCTAATTATTCGGCACTTGTGGACAGATTCTATGACAATCGTAGTATCTATTTTGAATTAAAGGAATTAGATCGGAAAAGAAATCTGGAGGCGAAACTCGATCTCTGCCAACGTGCGGAACAGTTGACTTCCCTTAAAAGTCTTAATGACGCGGTCCGTGAGCTGAATGAATTGCATAATGAATTCAGGCATATTGGCCCTGTGCCAAGAGATGAAAAGGATGCCATATGGCAACGGTTCAAAGCAGCCTCAGATGTGGTTTATGAAAAGAGAGATGCACACCTTATTTCACTTCAACAAGAGTTGACCAAAAACCTGGAGCTGAAGACAAAAATAATTGAGGAGGTTACCATCCTTGCAAACTTTCAAACTGATCGGATCAAAGAATGGAATCAAAAGACACAAGAGCTACTCGAATTACAAAAGAAGTGGGAAAACAGTGGAGGTGTTCCGCGGAATAAGGCAAAAGAGATAAATCGGAAATTCTGGTCTGCTTTTAAAACGTTCTTTGCAAAGAAGAGTGTTTTTTTCAAAAAATTAGATGAGGAGAGAGGCAAAAATCTTCAACTCAAAATGGAGATTGTCGGCAAAGCTCATGAGTTAAAGGATAGCCAGGAATGGGACAAAGCCGCAAATCACCTAAAGGATCTTCAACAACACTGGAGAGAAATTGGACCGGTGCCTGAGAAATACAGAGAGAAGATTTTCATTGATTTTAAAGGAGCATGTGATCATTTCTTTGAACAGCGAAGACTGCAATTTGAGAAGCATGACCATGAGCAGGAAGAGAATTTATCCAAAAAACTTCTCTTCTGCGAGGAACTTGAGAAAATGATTCTTGAAAAAACAGGTACATCTGAGGCCTTGCTAGATTTACAAAAAAGATTTAATGAAACAGGATTTGTACCCAAGAAATCAATTATTGCCATAAAGGAAAGATTCAATTCGGCTGTTGAGAAATTGGTTGAATCTCTTGGGAATATTTCGCAGGATGAACGGGAGCGTTTGTTGCTTGAGCTGCAATTGGGTAGTTTGAAGAATGACCCGGAGGCTGACCGGAAGATCTATCAGAAGGAGCAGACCATTCGAAAACGAATGACCAAAGTTGAAAATGACATTGCAGTCTGGAGGAATAATCTTGAATTTTTTGGGCGATCTAAAAATGCGGATAAATTCAAAGATGAGTTTAATGATAAGATAAAGAGTTCAACGGAACATCTAAATCAGCTTAAGATACAGTTAAAAATACTTAAATCTGTTTAACCGAATGCTTGGAAAACTGTGCCCTTACAGTAATTTTGCGCACTCATTTAAAAAAGGGAGTCTATTTTATTGCCACCATAAGCAGCCTTTAGACTTTCTATCCTAATTGCCTCCTTAGCTCAGCTGGTAGAGCAACTGACTTGTAATCAGTAGGTCGTTGGTTCGATTCCGACAGGGGGCTCTTGAATGAACAATTAATCGCCTGTAATACAATGTGTTACAGGCTTTTTTTATGCCATTACTGAAACTATACTGAAACTTTTAGTGCTCAAAAAATATTTTCAGAAATCTAATAAATGACTGAGATCTGACTCAAGCGCCTTGGCTATTGAATTCAAAGTGCTCAGTGAGGGATTGATTTCCCCTCGCTCAATTCTTCCCACCTGATTAATCGGAATATCCGAGTCATTTGCAAGATCCTCTTGGGATAATCCACTTGCAATTCTGACCTTCCGCAAATGCTTTCCAAACTGGGTTAATAACTTTCTATCTCTGACTTTGGTCATGGCCACCAAAGTCAGAAATCAACCATCCTAGCATAAACACATATATGTGTTATATCAGGGTTTTTGCTTATATTTCATTATAAACTTGATGTTGCATTGACATCTATCATGAAACGAAAATATTCTCGTGCCCTTGTTGGATTGGCGGTTATCATTGCTTGTCTAGTAATTACTAATCCAAGCAGATCAACTTTTAGAGATTATCTAGGTTTTTCTAACAAACTTGAAGAGATCACAGTAATAAGACGGGAAAAAAACTTTATGATTTTCTCCATACACTCCTGGAATTATGTCAACGGCAAAACGGAGGGAAAATACTTAGGGATTGTTGGTAATTTTTTCCTGCTTTCTAATTGAGATATTCGAGCGAGAAAGAGTTTCTTAATTGCAGAATCTGCGAGGAAAGTTACCCATGATGAAATCATTTGCTCATATAGACAATATGGTACGTCCAAAATACAAAGTGTTGCTATTGGTTCTTGGCATCTTACTTATCCTTTTTTTGGTCACTAATCCGAGTAAGAACGATTTTGACGACTTCATTGGCCTTACGTCAATGAATAATGTATTAATCGTTTCCACGAGGGAGAGGAACTATTTCCTTTTCTCACATTATAAAGTGACAATGGCCGCTTTCGGGCAAAGTGATGCTGACGTGTATTTGGGATTGCTTGGGAATTTTTTTCTCGTTGAAGGCAAGGGGAAATCGAAAGAGTTAGACAAAATTCAATAAGCCAATGACACCTCCAATTGAGAAAATCTTGCTCACGGAGGTAGAAGGTCCAGTTGCTGCGATACTTGCCTGCATGCCTTGGGACAGGAGAGACGAAATCAATCTGGAGACGCCTGAAGAGGCGAAAAAGCAAATGGATACCTTAGTCTCGGCATACCGAGACAAGAAGGAGAGCCTGGAGAATAGTGGGATGTTGCCGCTGGAGGCGCATCAGGTAGCGATCATGGAAATACTAGGGGGCAATCCTTAGATTATTGACAAATAGTTTGGGAAAGTGTTTTTAAAACAAAACAACTAGGGCTCAAAAATCAGACCCACCAGGTCTGGCAAAAGCGTTCGGGGAAGAAATAGATTGGTATCGGTTAAGTGCGCGTTACCTCACACATGTTTACATGTTAGGCTAGAAATTTCCAGGAAAGAAGGTGCGGGAGGCTCGGGAGTTAGACTATTTCATTCCCGTGCACCACGGACCCCTTACCAATACACTGCAAACCGCTAGTCTGTTTTTCGCGAGGCATTTAGCTCAGATGGACATGCACAGATTCATGTCAATACACCAGTCCATATATTCGTAATGCTCACCCCGCATACTCCTCAGACCTGTTAACATGCACTGTCAATAATTTTGTCTGGACGCATCGGACCAGAGCGGGAACATAACATTGCTCAACTAACCACGAGGCGAGCATGGGTATTTTTTATTCCCACGTTAGAAATACCACTTTTGTGCGATTTCTTTACTCTGGAATTAGCTAATTTTTGCAAAGTCAATCGATAATCCTTTTAAAACTAAGGACATTAAGTTTAGGAAACGTAAGCTGCCAACGACCTTGGTGAAAGAATCCCCAACCAGTATAGGCAATTACTTAGTGTACTCGCATCCGTTAGTGTCTTTGCACAAAGGCCAAGTCTTAACAGTTGTCTCCGAAAAATTGATGGCAACTATATACAACATGGGACAAGAAAAGTTCTGTAATTTTAGGGTATGTTAAGTGTCGAAAAAAATAACGAGATTGATGAAAGGCTAAAGGCTATGCATGAAGAGAAAGTTTTTATTAGACAGAAACGAGACGAGGTATTAAAAGTCCTTTCTGGAATTGAAATGGATATAGCAGAAGAAGTGATAACCCAAACTTCTTCTGTTCTAAGAAAACAACAACTGTCTATTACAGTTCAGTAATTGCCTCCGCAAATCCATCCCCTATCTGCTCTCGTCTCTGAGCAACAAGTCTAATTTTCTCCCTCAAATCTGGGCGGTCAGCGTCTGTAACGGTGATTCCAAGTTTCGTTTTTAGCAGTATGTTTTGCGCCTGCAAAATGTCAGACAGTTCCATGATTGCTGCCAGGGTCAATTTAAGAAGCTCCTTTTCAGAGATGTCATCAAATGATGGTTTCATACAATTTTGGTTTTTTGATTAGTCTTTCAACCTACGCAAAACTCTGCTATTTTTACTATCGACATAAGGCGTTAGTCTAGTTCATTGCCCTCCCGAAACTGGACCAGTATCAGGGAGGCGGAAGGATGTGATTTCAGTCCACGCCCCATTTAAAAACCAACCGTATAGGACTGCGCGGTTTTAACTCCAGCCCTATGATCTACCTAGTAACGTTCATTCTAGTATGTCCTATTCTGGCATTTGCCTTTAGAATCAGGGACACAGATAACACGGCATTAGGTTTTTCATCGTTTGTTGGAGCGTTGGTATTTTTCGTTCTGCTATCTAATCGAGGTTTGGAATATTCAATTGGAGATAATTTCATAGATGGTTTTAAAACTGTTGAAGCCTTAAAAGTTGATGACTACGACCGAGAATATCTATATGACAAGCCAGTTTACAGGACAAAGGCAGATGCTTCAAAGGCAAATCATTATAAAGTATTTATTTTGTATTTGCTGTTCGTATCTCCATATGCATCTTTCCTGATAATAAAAAAAGATCTCCCATCGCAAGACCATAACAGTAATGTATTTCTGGTGATTCTAAAGGCAATTGCTGCAATCATGTTATTTGGGTGTCTGTTGGATAATTTGCCATACATTTATTTCAACTATCTGAGGCTAGTTGTTATGAGTGTTGCCATTTGGCAATTGTCGGAAGAAGGAGGGAAAAGAAATAATTGGATACTGGTCATTCTATACATGGGAATTGCTTTTTTATTCAATGTCCTTGAACACGTTGAACTCATTAGACCACAATGGCAAGTGATCGACATTGTTGTGGGATTAATGTTTATATATTCAATAGTTGTCGACATTAAGAAACCTAAAATTGAAGCGGGAAACGACCGCAGAAGAAGACAATTCTTAAATCAATGATCGGAAAAAGAGAGGTGGTTAATTTTTATTGACTGGCATAATTTCATTTCGGTGTTGCAACTGCGGTTTTAGTATCAAAATCTCGTTCACGAATACTCAAGCAGTTGGAGTTGTGCCAACTAAAGCAGGCATTGAGACGCAGGCAAATCCTCCGGAAGGGAGAATTTTTGACTATAGAGGAAAATAAAACTAAACCCCAAAAAGATGGAGAAGTTAAAACTGAATGAGTACCACCAAGAAGCGAACAGGAAATCACTGGAATCAAACAAGAAGATGCCGAAAGCATCATCAGAAGGCTTCAAGAAGCAATCACAAAAACTAAGGGCGCACAGAGAAGCCCAAGGCAATTAAAGAAAGAACAGGATATTGGATGTCAGTCCCACGACAAGGTGCTCCTATGGTGCCTGGATAAGGTCATAATCGCTGTGAGCTTTGTGAATGTGCTTTACCACGTAATCTGATGCGCGACCCTTCTTAGGGAGTATTCTGCAGGTTCCGATTGACTTTTCGGACCATTTCTTTAGTTGCTCTGCATCCCCTGGTCGTGGGCAATAAAGGAGACAATGCAAATGATATCCGTCACGGAAACTAAATGCCTCTGCCATCCAGAACATTTTAAGTTTACTCTGTAGCATGTGGCAATGTATTTTGCTACCGATTGTTTCTGCCAGTCGTCTCGCTGCCTTTATCCCGAGTTCATTCTTGGTTGTGAATGTTGCAAAGTGTGTCCAATTGAATCTATCGAGATGCCGTGCGTAAGAATCATTGATAGTTTGACGCTTAGGCATTAGGGGTCCATCAAGGGAAATGCGTGAGCGGTTCCCTTCAATGAGGTTTGGTTTGATCATAAATCAAAAAATTAATCTTATTCTATTTACTTGATAATTGTATCCGAATATCTATTCCGTCATCCACCCTTGCCATGAATGGTATGCCTTTCAAAAAACTTCTCAATTTCAGACTGCTTGTATTGGACTTTTGATCCAACTTGGCTATAAGGAATTAGTTTCTTACTTCGATAGTCCGCCAAGGTGCGAGTAGAAATATTGTACCTGCTGCACACCTGTTTGCTTGTAAGCCATGTTTCAGGTTTACTCATCAAGAGGGATTCTATACCCTGCTTCAAATAGGTAATGTCACCGATGATCTTAGAAATTGTCTTTGAGTCTATTTCCACTGCCTTGATAATTTATTGATGCAAAGCAATGCTCCTGCACTCCAACTCACAAGGACTGAATTTTAAAAGTTGGGAAGGAATGTATCCTGTTGAAAATGAAATTGTTACTTCGCTCTTTTAATGGTCTGTTTGACAGTGTCAATCATTGCGGACTCATCAAAATCCTTGTCATCGAGGTCGTATTGGATCTTCTTCCTGTCATTGGAAATGTGGTAGAGTGGCATCCCTGCAATTATTAGCAGATATCCGATAATTCTGTACCTAAGGCTTGCTGTGCTTATTCCTTTGTGCGACAGATAACTGTTAATCTTTGTGCAGCTCTTGGCCATTTGTTCTTGTTCAAAATCTGTCTTATCGAGGAGCAGCCCTGATTGTTCTTTTTCAAGTTGCTCAATGACTAGATTGACCAAGGCTGTATCAGTTATTAAGGCTGACTTTCTCTTTGCTTTTATCGAGACTGAAATAGACCACTTTTCTCTTCTTGCGAGTTGTACCATTTTGGCAGCATCAACCAGTTGGCGATTCACCTCCAAATTAGAATCTGAGATTTTTTGAAAACTTTTTAAGAGACTACTTGTGGTTAAATGATTGGAGACTATCCAATAAAAATCTCCAAGGAGCTCTTCAGGCAATTTCTTATCCCTGATAATTTTTGAAATCAGTAAAAACTTTTTATGGTCAAAATCTGGTTCAGTTTGCCCGACAAGTAGGAAAGGGCGGAACTTCCCAACATATTTGAGAAGGGAGGTTTCGTCTGGTTTATAGTTGGGTTGGTCCATTATGCCGAAAAGACTTCTCTAAGTATTTTATCCGCTGCAACATTGTCATTTTCTTTCATATATACATTTGTTGTTCCAAGGTTCTTGTGGTTAAGACTTTTTGAAACAGCATAGAGATCACCGGTTTTTGATATGGCCATGAACGCATATGAATGACGTGATATGTGAAATGATACACGCTTTGTTATCTCTGCCTTCTCCATAATTTTCGTTAGATATTTATTCACTAAGGCGTTCTTCGCGGAAATTATTCTGGTCCTCCCAACATAATCAGCCGGAACTGCGGTGGAATGGAGCAAAGGGAATACATAGTCTGTCTGATCGGTTGACGGATTTCTGTACGTCTCCAGAATATTCTTGGCCTTGTCCACCAGAAAGATGTTCTGAATATCACCAGTCTTTGTCATTTGATAAAACAACCGGCCTTCCCGTATATTTTTCCATTGCAAAAGGAGAACATCGCTGAATCGCATACCTGCGGTATAATAGGAGAACAAAAACATATCTCGCACAACAGTCACTAACGAATCGTTGACAAGGTTGAGCTCTTCAATAGCCTGGATCTCCAGCTCAGTCAGCTTGGCACGGTTTGTCTTTTGCCATTGGATTCGGAAGATGAGGTATAAGTTATTTTCCGGGCGCACAACTCCGTCAGCGATAGCGCTTTTAATAATCGACCGAAGTGCTTTGTGATCGGTTCCAATCGTATTCAACTTTTTTTCTTTGCTTAGCTGATCATGGGTATACCGTTTCAGAAACGTCACATCAATATCCGAAAAGCAAACCTGACTGCCTGCAAACGCCTCGATTTTGTTGACCAGTTGCTTTTTCTTTACGGAGGTGCGGTATAAACCCTTTGCTTTACTTCGTTCAACTTCCATTAATCCGTATGGAATGAACTGGTCATCCATCTTTTGGGACCCCTTTTGTCGGATGTTGTTCAACGTGAGGTTTGATCCTCGTTTAATTATTTCTGTTTGAGCCTCTTCGTATTTTGATATCAACTCACGCAAATGCTCATTTATGACCTTGTGTCCCGGATTTGTTGTCCTGACCCATTTGCCAAATTCTGCTTTGCGGTTGAACTCACTTTTCTTGATAAATCTTTCCGCAGACACTCGCTTGAGTTTCTTATTTTGTGTAATGCGAATCATCAACAAATGCAGACCATCTTGCCTGGGTTTTGAATTGAGCTCTACTCTTAATGTTGCCATGGTAGTGAAGTTTACTGAAACAATACTGAAACCGTTGTTGCACCCCAATACATCGAAGCGCATTCAAATGTATGCGTATATTGTTGAATGTCAAATAGATATGATGCGCCTGAGTGCAAGCGAATGCATCGGAATGAAGAAAATTATTCCGACAGGAGGCTCAATAGTTGGTTCGTCCGATAGCCATCGGGAACCTTAGCCTTCCAACGAATTGGATAAAATTTAATTACATGGCTGATTAAATTTAATTTGGCAGTCATAAAGCCGGTTAGTAATTAGCAAGATTATTTTAGATAATTACTATCGATATCTTGCCGAAAGTCCTCCAAGGTCTGTTTGCTTTTCGCGAAAAGACCTTGGAGGACTCACCAACCCAGGAATGGTTATACAAACTTTGTTGCTGGCCTTGGCCCAACGCGGGGAATTTGAAATCACCGACTTCGCTTACTCTAATATGTAATATTTTAGTAATTTCAATCTTCATTTCTTTTTTTATGGCAAACAATCCAATAGCTATAGTTGAGAGTCCGGTTGAAGATATAACTTTTGAAAGGGTAGCCGAAAAAGTTATCGGCAATGACTTCATCATAGAAAATTCCTTTGGCAGAAAGAAATTAATTTATGCTGATTGGATTGCTTCCGGCCGGTTGTACGAACCCATTGAGCGCCTGCTTTCCGATTATTATGGCCCCTTGGTGGGTAATACGCATTCTGACTCTAACTTTACAGGCGAGGCGATGACTAAGGCCTATAAAATGGCTCACGACATCATCAAGAACCATGTCAATGCTAATGCTGAAGATGTTTTTCTTGCTACAGGAAGTGGGATGACGGCAGCTATCGCTAAACTTCAACGTATCCTGGGACTTCACATTCCCGAACGAGCAAAACCATTTTATTCCCAACCGGCAAGTGAAAGACCAGTTGTTTTTATTACCCATATGGAACATCATTCCAATCAAACTTCATGGCTTGAGTGTGAAGTAGATGTAGTGGTTATTCCGCCTGACGATAATCTGTTGGTTGATCCTCAAAATCTTGAGCGTGAATTGATAAAATACAAAGACCGAAAGATCAAGATCGGCTCCTTTACCGCATGCTCCAATGTGACGGGAATCTTCACTCCCTATCATCAATTAGCGGCCATTATGCACCGCCACGTTGGTTTATGTTTTGTTGATTTTGCGGCATCAGCTCCTTATATAAGCATGGACATGCATCCAAAGAACCAGAATGAAGGGTTGGATGCTATTTTCTTCTCTCCACATAAATTTTTGGGAGGCCCTGGAAGTTCAGGTGTCTTACTATTCAATAGGAAACTTTATCAAAACCAGGTTCCTGATCAACCGGGTGGAGGTACAGTATTGTGGACGAATCCATGGGGGGAGCATCATTACTTTGAAGATATTGAAACCCGTGAGGATGGTGGTACGCCTGCTTTTCTTCAAACCATACGTGCAGCTCTCGCCATTCGTTTGAAGGAACAAATGGGAATAGAAAACATCCATAGGCAGGAGGAGAAATTGCTGGATATTGCTTTTGAGAAACTAAGCGCAGTTCCTGGGCTATTTATCCTGGCTCCCAAAATCAGAGAACGGCTGAGTGTGATCTCATTTTACATTGAGAATGTTCATTATAATTTCATAGTACGTGCACTAAGTGATAAATTTGGAATACAAGTACGTGGCGGTTGTTCCTGTGCGGGAACATATGGCCATTACTTGTTACATGTTTCGAAAGAACAATCCAAAGAAATTACAAGTAAGATTGATGTAGGAGATTTATCATCCAAACCAGGGTGGGTGAGGTTGTCGCTACATCCCTTGATGACAGCAGAAGATGTTCATTTTATTTGCGATGCCATTGAGCAGATAGCTGTTAACTCCGATCAGATGTTGAAATCGTATCGCTATTCTTTAAATACAAATGAGTTCTATCCTCTTAATGAAAACCACGAGTTAGAAGAAAAGCTTGCACAGTGGTTTAACTTGGAGTTTGAATAGGTTTATTCCTCCCAACTTATTAATGCATAGGGATTTCACCGGAACTGTCTGTTCAAAGCTTACAGCAGATAACCCGCTGTCTTCACTTTATGGATTCCCTGTACCAGTTGAATTTGGCCAAGAAGGTGGAACATCGAATTTATCAGCCAATTGCTTCCTCAACTAATTGAATAATATCCTTTACTTCCAGTTTACCTTCGTTGCCACTGGTCTTCACTGCATCGCCAAACATGGCAAAGTCTTTTGGGCAGGCCACAATAAAATACTTTACGTCTGGGCCTAAAGTCAATGCTTCCCGGATTCGGTTTTCGCTGGGCCGTTCTTTCATTTTTGAATCGTCCATCCAGATTCTTCCACCACCGGCACCGCAACAGAAGGAATTTTCTTTACATCTAGGCATATCCTGAAGTTCAATACCCATTGCTTTCATAAGTTTACGCGGTGCATCAACTTCTCCGTTGTATCTACCGAGATAGCATGGGTCATGATAGGTAACTTTATAAGCAAGCTTCTTGGTAAACTTCAGTTTTCCTTCATTGAATAATCGAAGTAACAAACCCGTATAATGTTCTATTTCATAATTGCCACCGTAATCAGGATATTCATTTTTAATGGTGTTGTAGGAGTGCGGATCGGTAGTAAATATTTTTTTGAACTTGGATTTGCCAAACGTCTTCATATTATCCTCCACCAACATTTCATACAGGCCTTCTTCACCTACTCTTCGGACATCATTTCCTGAATTTTTTTCACCGTCATAAAGGATACCGTAGTCAAGGCCGATTTTTTGAAGTACAGCCGCTACTTTTTTTGACAATCCATTTATCCTCGCATCATAGGATGCATAGTCGCCAACAAACCAGAGGTATTCGGCTTCTTCTTTGCGAACATCTTTTATTTTAAATTCCAGTCCTTTGGTCCAATCGGCACGCTTTTTTTCCGACTGTCCAAAAGAGTTTCCGTATTCTCCAATTTTTGACAGAGTATCTTGCAGCATTGGCTCCATGTTGCCTCGTTCCACTAAGGAGCGTCTTAAATTGACAATGC
This sequence comes from Bacteroidota bacterium, assembly GCA_038043425.1. Classification (GTDB taxonomy): domain Bacteria; phylum Bacteroidota; class Bacteroidia; order Cytophagales; family Cyclobacteriaceae; genus ELB16-189. The sequence continues at coordinate 36,925 of JBBTBZ010000016.1, read as the reverse complement.
TCGTGAGGTGCTCAATACCCACAGGGCAAACTTCTACGCAAGCCATGCAGGTTGTGCATGACCATAGCACATCTTTACTGATGAGATCACCGGCAATATTTTTTGGTTCTTTCTTTTGGTCTAAGAAAGACTGGGTCAGCCATTCTGACTTTCCGATGGTGATATCGGCATGGGTACGTAAATCCAAAATAAGATCACGCGGTGATAGGACGGTTCCTGCTGTACGTGCAGGACAAACCTGGTGACAACGTCCGCATTTTGTGCAGGCATCAAAATCGAGAAGCTCCTTCCAGGTAAAATCCACAATGGCGTTATAACCCATTCCATCCTTCATCTTTTCTTCTGAAACCCGTGGCAGTCGTTTGGCAGCCATCTCATCCTTAAACATAAGATTGGCATAGTCTATCAGCATGTGCATCGCTTTGGAGTAGGGGATATAGGCAATGAAGAACATTACCAAAATGGCGTGAACCCACCACATATAAACATGGACATTATTGGCATTTGATGTAAGGCCAAGCTTGTCTGAAACATCAGCCAGTGCCCAACCTACAGGCGACCATACTTCGAAAGGAGGTCGATCTGCAGCAATGCGAATGCCTTCAATAAAGAAACCTGTAGCACCTATTAAAAACAGAAGCCAGAGAAATATCTTATCATCGATTGCGTATCCTTTCCGGCTATAGTGCTCTGCCTGTAAATCGTTTCGCGTGTAATCCAATTGGGGTGGCTTGCTTGCCCTGCGAGCCATCATCATCACCAAGCCTATCAGAAAAAAAAGGCCAAAGATATCGAGAGTGAAAGAGAAGATTAAGTAGAATTTTCCTTTCAGTAATTGTACGTTTAAATGGCGAAGGAAATCATAATCCATGGCCACGATAACTGTACCTATGAAAAGCACCACGAATCCCCAAAAAATTAACCAATGTGCGAACCCCGCAAACTTGTCGCGTTTAAATACAGTGGAGTTTTTTGCCATGATAGCCGCAGCTTTTAAAAACCTTGTAAGCAGGTTATCGAAACGGCCGGCATCTCTTCCTCTTTTATATTTTTTGTATTTCAAATAGAAGCCATAGATGAAAAAACCTATGGTGGCAAATGCTACGATGTAGAAGATTATCTCAAGTACAAAGGGGAAGTGACGATATATTTCTCTGGTTTCTATCATGACAATTGCGGATTACGACTTTAAACTTCTCAAGAGGTTGTAATTCCTGTGAAGTCAATTACAATTTTCCAGTCAAAGCTGGAATAATATCGAAGATGTCACCGACCACACCATATTGAGCATAGTCGAAAATTGGTGCCTTTGGATCGCTGTTCACGGCAATAATAAGTCCTGCGTCTTTCATACCTTCAATGTGTTCGGGTGCACCACTAATACCCAGGGCGAGATAAAGTTTAGGTTTTACTTTTAACCCCGACTTTCCAACCTGGCGCGTCTTTGACATCCATTTGCTATCAACTAAAGGCCGTGAACAGGATACTGCACCACCTAGTTTAGCTGCCAACTCGTTAACGATAGGCAGATTTTCATCGCTCTGTATTCCACGTCCCACACTTACTAATATATCTTGTGTGGTAATATCTACATCACCATCTTCGGGTTCAATCAGCTGCCTGAATTTGATGGATAGATTGCTCAAATCTGGCGCGGCAAAATCTTCAATAGAAGGAGTTCCGGCTGCACGGCCTAAGTCGGCCGGTGATGAACCCGGCAGCATACCCACAATAAATCCTTCACCTTCCAATTGAGATTCTACATTTATTTTGCCTCCATACAACCGACTCACGGCAGTTACAGAACCTCCGCTTGCTGTTACATTAGAAACAAATGATACGAGCGACATAGAATTATCAACTGAAACAGCAGGACCGATTTCCATGCCCATGGAAGTATAGCCAGTCATAACCAGTTTTGGTTTATGTGCATTCACAACAGCTGATACTGTTTTGCTATGCGCCTCAGGCGAAAAGTTTTCAAGTTGTGGTGACTCCACACAAATCACTTTAGATGCAGCGCTTAATTGGGCTGCCATACTTTTCACATTGTTGCCGATAAGTACGGCTACCAACTCGCCTCCTAAACTGGATGCCAGTTCTTTTCCTTTTCCGAGCATCTCGAACGTGATATCATCGAATTTGCCCTTGATGTGTTCTGCTATCACAAATACATGGTTGCTCATTTTATTCCTTTGTCTTTAAGTAATTGAATAATTTTAGATGCTTGTTCTTCGGCTGAGCCTTCAATCATTTCAGCGCCAGCCCCGCTTTCGGGTTTGGAGACTTTTTTTATTGATGAACCGGTGCTTGCCGTAATATTGGTTGCAGCCACTTCCTCCAGGGTGGCTGTCTTCATGGTTTGCCTTACTTTGGCAACAGGCACATAGCGTGGGGATTGACGTGCAGCTTGCACACCAACTACCATTGGTAACTTAACTTCATATTCTGCTACTAGGCCGGCCCCATATTCTTTACTGACAACAGCATTTTGTCCATTCACTTTTACACTGGTAACTACGCTCACGTGCGGAACACCAAGGTAATGTGCGAGAAGCACCGCCAATTGCCCATCACGATCATCAACGGCTTGAACACCAGTCATCACCAAATCATGTGGCATAGCTTTTATCACTTGTGCTAATGCTTGTGCCGCCTGATGGCTTGAAGGGTTTTCCAGGCCTGTAACTTTTATAATCTTATCCGCTCCTTTTGCGGCAGCAGTAAAGAGAATCTTATCAACATCTTCTGAATCAAAAGCAATGGCTGTAACCGTAGCGCCACTTTCTTCTTTCAAGATCAATGCCTCTTCCAATGCGTGATCATCAAATTCGCTCAACTTCATTTTCAGGGAAGATTGGTCAAGACTTTTTCCGGAGGAATCTATCTCAAGTTCTTCGACCAGATCAGGAACTTGTTTGATGGGTACAATTATGTTCATAGAGCGTGTATTTTTAGTAACGATATTAAATTTTAGCTGGTGATTTCTTCAAGTGCCAATTCCTGGCGTATCAGTTTTAAATCATCTGTTTCAGGTTGAAAAGGAAAATCCCGAAATGATTCACTAGGTCTATAACTTCCATAAGGCCGCGAACAGCCGGCTTCTTCTCCTCCTTCACTCGGACAGCCATTAGTCATAAATGGAACGCCCGCATCAAGTGAATTCAATGTCTGAATGATGGTGTTGTCCCTCACTTCTAATTTTTGGATAGAGTTGTTGTCATCGTAGCGAATGGCATCAGCTGGAAGGTCGTGGTTCTCAATCAGGTGCTTAACCAATTGGATCCGCCTCCACCGCGTAATGCTTGCCTTCGGCACATCGCTCATGCGCGAGTCTGGTTCAGGATTAAAGCAGAAAAGGTAAGGCAATATTTGGTTCTCCCTGAGGTAGTAGAACATATCGATCAAATCCTTATCCGTTTCACCCAAGCCCACCACGGTGTGGATGTTTACTTTCCATGGGCCATAAATTTTCCGCGATTCATTAATGATGTTCCAGTAATTATCCCACCGAAGGGATCCATTGGGTACATCTGTGCGGTGTTTTCTAAAAGTGGATTCCGTTATCGCATCCAATCCAACACCAATCATGTCAACTCCGAGGTCTTTGAAATGCTGAAGCTTGGTTTTATTTAAAGTAGGAGGAGCAACTAGTATGGAAAGCGGTGTACTTACTTTTGAGGCCAGGCGTTTAGTGATGTCAACCGTATCGCGATATGCACTGCCATGAGTAACCATGGATATACAAAGCCGCGTTAGTTTCTTCTCATGCTCAGCCATACGCGTAACTAATTGATCTGTATCCACCAGGGGCCACTCTACACGGATGAAAGATTTTTCTTCATACGCTCCGGGTCTGGTTCTGGCCAAGCCGCAATAACCACAATCTGACAAGCAACCATTTTCATAGTTGAGTAAAATGTTAATGCCGCCAAAATCAAATTCACGCGAAAACCTTCCAGACTGAAGGCGTAATGCCATGGCACTGGCCGAGCTTATGCGTACAAAGTCAGGGCTAGTCTTCTTGATAGTTTCAGTCTGAGTAGTTTCTAGTGTGTTCATTTAAATTTGCTATTTAGATATAGTATCATTTCAAGGAATCAGGCATCAGTTGTTTCTTTGGGATAATAACAAGAACCCTTGTACGAATAGCGCATTGAAGCAAAGGCGCGCTGTGCGGCAAGCCAGATGGCGTCTGTAACCTCTTCCGGTTTTATACCACTCTCACCTTTATAAGGTATACTTTCAAATGTGTCTTGAACAAGTTGTGAGATTTTATCCTTATCCAGAGGGCTCCATTTTAATTTAGCCTCAATCTGGCCAAAAGCTTCAGGCATATCCATAAAGTCACCCGTGATTAATACACTTTTAATGGTCTCTCCTTTAAGGCCGATGTATGTGCGTAATAGTCCTGCGGAGGTCTTCTTAAGACTCATGCCGTCCATATCCTGTTGCGGGCTGTGCTGAAACAACCATTCCGCTGAATCATACCGTTCACGTTTTAAGGTATCAATTTCAGCACGCTCATCTAATGAAATGGAATCGGAGCAAAAAGAAACATCAAATAGTTTTTCATATTGCTTTAGGATAGAATGCATCAATTGAGGCATGCTTACATTTTTGGAAGTTTCCTTTCGCACCGTTGTCATGCGTTGCTCAATAGACAGTATCGATTTTTTATCTGAATATTTTTGAATCGGAATGTTGAGAACTTTCAACATTTGCGGAACATCCAGATCAAGGAGCAAACTGGTGTGAAACTGGATGGCGCCTTCCGGGCTGATGTATACCCCTAAGCCGGCAATTTTTTTTCCATTTACCTCAAGATCATTCTTAGATCGGAATCTGGCCTCAATCTGATATTCTTCTAATGCCCATAGAATAGGTTCAGAAAATAGTCGGTATAATTCACGAATATGAGTCCATTTTATTTTAGAGGAGTGGGAGGTAAGGCAAATTCCCAATTGGTTTTCCCCCATGATGATGGCCCCTCCTCCGGTCAACCTTCGTCCGTATCCAACACCCTGTATCCTACATGCTTCCAAATCAATTTCAGCTTGTATATTCTGGAACCTTCCACAAAGCGCACTGTAATTTCGGTAGGTGTATAGTTTTAGCGTGGCGCTATATGGATTGGACTGACGGAGGTGCGAGAGCATCAAATACTCATCGCAGGCAAGTCCGTCTGATGCAGAAACTTCATTTTCTTGAATATGTCGCCAAATCTCTTTACTCATAAATTCAATCTACTCCGCATGAACACGAATTCTCAAAAAACTTAGGAACAAGTCCTTTCGATCGGGCATGTTCAATCACGCCTTCGGCAGGGTAGGCAATACCGTTGAGCCCCGCATCGACTGCTGCCAGGTCAACCACTCTTTTATAATCTCCCGAAGGACGAGCGCAGCCAACTAATATTTTTGTGCCGGGCATTTGAATGCGTGACTGCTGAAAGAACGCTGATACTTCTTCAGTATCTGGCGGAGTCACGCCACGCATAGGAGTATCGTGAAGAGGTGTAAGGATAACAAGGATAAGAGCATGCACTTGATACTTGCTGATCATATCCAACGCTTTATATTCGCCCAGTATTTTCCCGTAATGAAGGCCAATAATTATATGTGGCCGAAGACTTAGACCATATTTTGACAACAAAGAGAGAGAGCGGTCATAGTCCTTCACAGTTGATTTAAGATGATATACTTCTCTAATGGTTTCATTCGCTCCAATGATATCGAGAGCTACTCCGTCAACTCCTGCATTTTTTAAACCTTTGGCCATTGCTTCATCTACCAGGCCGGTATGCATAATGATTTTTAACCCGAGTTCTTTTTTTACCCGTGTAATATCATGGATGTGTTTCATGAATGGGACTTGTCCGTTTTTCTGAGAACCGCCACTAATGAGGACGGCTTCTGTTCCTGCTTTGGCCAACCGCTCACACATGGCAAACAAACCTTCCCTTGGATTGAGTGGAAGCATGGGCTCAAGAATTTTTGAATCACAATGGTCGCAAGCCAGGGCGCAACCACTACCGGTTAAACTTATTGGTAAAAAAGCTTTTGGGTTTTTCTGTTCAAAGCCGGCAATATTAAAGCTCTTCAATCCTGGAGCATGAAACGAAATTTCATTACTAAAATTTATTTGCCGTGTGGTAAATGCTTTGTCCTGAATTTCAGAGTTAATATCTATGGTTGTGCTATCCATCCTTTATCATTAAATCTCTTCAATTCAGAGGAAAACCATTCTCTGATATTTTTTTCTCCGGTGATCATGGAGTTTAACTCTGAACTATCTGCAAACTCTATTTCCATTAGCCAGCCATCATCGTAAGGTTTTTCGTTGATCAGACGCGGAGTGTTGATCACCGCCTCGTTTACCAGCCGGACTTTTCCGGACACAGGGGCCTTTAACGGGCCTACATGTTTTTCGGCCTCCACAGTACCAATGCTTTCCCCTTTTTTAAACGAAGTGCCAGGCTTTGCAAATTGAACGGCTACAAACGAACCACTTGTTTCCTGAACCAATGGGCTCATACCAATCACTGCAGAATTGCCAGTTACATCAAGCCAAAAATGATTTGCTGGGTCATAGTATAGATGTTCCCGTACTTCGTATTTATCAACTTTATCCATATTTCATTAGTAAACTGTTGACATCATATTCATGTCAGCCTAAGGCTTCAACAATTAGTTCGGCAATGTCTTTTACTAAAAGCTTTCCTTCGTTGCCGGTAGATTTCACTGCGTCTTCAAAACGCGATACCTCATAGGGGCAACACACTGCCAGCACATCGGCTCCAGTGGCCACAGCTTCCTTTACTCGGTTTTCAGAAAGGCGTTCTGTAACCTGATCCGCCATGAAGCCATCCAGCCACATACCACCACCGCCACCACCACAGCAATAACTTTGTTCACGGCAACGGCCCATTTCAATTAAATCAAGACCAGGAATTGAATTCAAAATCTGGCGCGGAGCCTCATACTCTCCATTATGCCGGCCCAGATAACATGGATCATGGAAGGTTACTTTATAATTTAATTTCTTAGAAAACTTCAGCTGGCTCATGAAAGGAGCGAGGTACGTGGTGTAGTGAATAACATCAAAATCACCTCCATGTTTTGGATACTCTTTTTTGAACGCATTGAGGGCATGTGGATCGGTGACCAGTAGTTTGTTAAAATTATATTTCTTTAAGGTCTTAATGTTGTATTCGGCAAACTCTTCAAACAATCCTACTTCACCGGCCAGCCGTTGCGAATCGCAGGTATCCTTTTCTTCGATGCCCAAAATTCCAAAGTCGGTATTTAATGTATTAAATATTTTGGCAACCGCTGCACTTGCTTGCTTGCCACGGATGTGATAGGCCGGATAACTTTCTACAAACCATAAAATATCTACCGGGCGTTTGATGTCCTTCATGATGGGAACCGGCACACCTGCTTGCTGAACCCAGTCGGCACGTTTCTTTTGCGACTCACCTAAAGGGTTTCCATATTCAAATGTATTCGAAAATGCCTTTTGCAATTCTTCGGGTACGTTGCCTTCCAGCACAGCCTGCTCTCGCACGGCAGGCATAATCTTAATCATGTCTACCGATTTAGGACATACGCGTAAGCAATTCATGCATGTTGTGCACTCCCATAAGGAGTCCGATGTCAATAAATCTTTTCCAACCTGAAGGTCTCTGAAAATTCGCAGGGGTCCATAATTGCCCACGTTGTTAACAGGGCAAACAGGCACGCACTGACCACATTGGTAGCACCAGCCCATTGATTCTGCGTTGGCAATATTGGTTACTTTGTCAAGAGTGGAAGTATCATATTCAAACAAGACGCGTTGCTCAAACATCCTGTTCCATTCACCTGTTAATGTGACTCCATCAACTACAACACTTTCCTTCTCAATGATTTGCTTTTTATCTACCGGCATAGTTCGTCATTAACGTTATTCAATATTTCTTACTTTTATGCAGCCTGTGGCAGTTTAAGTACCCCTAACAAACGCCTTGTAAATTCAGGTAACCCAGGCATTACTTTATTAAATTCCTGTGTCATACGCATCCGAAGCACAGTATACGCGTACACAACATACACACAAGACAAAAAAACATCAGTTCCAAACAGCGATCTGCTGATAAACTGAAAGTCAGCGGCTTCAGCGATGGAGTGCACAAACGCCACGCCATTGCCAACCTTCATGTATACTTCACCTTCCGTTTCTCCTTGCAAATCGAATTCTTCTGAAGTGACTAATGGAATTGCTCCTGTCTTTTTCTTAGCATCCCACATCCAGCGGCCCCAAAGCCAATATAAATCAGGGTTAGTGAAGTGAAGTATTTCTCCCGCCAGTTCCGTTTTTAAACTTGGGTGCTCAAGGTCATCAAGGCTGTTGACAAATTCCTGAAAACGATCTTCAATTTTGCCTGGACCATACAGCAAATTTTTGATGCTGGCTTTTAGTTTTTGATGCGGATAGGCTTCAAGAATCTCTTTGCACCGTCTCCGGGTGGCAAACACACTTCGAAGGATTTCCTCAACTTCAAAATCTGTCAATTGGTTGATATGATCAGGATGAAGACGCTGCTGAAATAATTTACTTTTTAATTCCAGATCGGCAGCAATAGATACCAACTCCTCACGACTCACACGACTAAGCGTTTCCTTCATGAATTCCTTTGCTGCTTCAACATCAATCAACTGACTCATAAAACACAAATTAGGCTGGCACAGACGTTAGTCGTAACGAAGCAATGGCTTTCATAGCCGCAGCACCTGCACTGGAAACGCAATCCTCTAAATCAGCGGGTCCGGTTGCGGCCCCTGCAGCAAATACTCCAGGCACATCTGTTGAGACCGTGTTCAGAGCGCCACCAATAGTCTCTATGAAACCATATTTATTCTTTTTAACACCGAATATGTCGGCCACCTTTTTCGTGCCTTCACTTGGCTCCATACCCACCGCCAGAATAACAATGTCCATCAATACTTCCATAGGCCTTCTTAATGTGGTGTCTTCTCCTTTCACCAGCAACTTGTCACCCTTCTTTACAATTTCGGTTGCGATGCCTTTCACATAGTTCACCTTATATTTCTCCTGGGCAGGCCAGTAGATTTCATTTTCCCAATACCCATACATCCTCATATCAATGTAGAAGATGAACACCTTGCAACCTGGCACATGCTGGCGTATTTCAATGGCCTGCTTACTGGATATACCACAACAGACTTTTGAGCAGTATTCATTTCCAATCTGGCGGTCGCGTGAGCCCACGCACTGAATGAAACATACCTGCTTGGGTATTTCGCCATTGGATGGCCGCACAAAATTTCCAGCTTTCAACATCTTCTCTGCATCTACTAGTGTAATCACATCATCGTGTTCGTAGTAACCATATTTTTGGGTTTCACGTCCTGGATCAAAATGTGTAAATCCGGTACAGATAATTACGGACCCTGCATCAATGGTTATTTCTTTTCCTTCCTGAATGGCTTTCACTTTAAAATTTCCAACGCTTCCAGAGGAGTCGATAACGGTGGTGTTAAACATCAATTTTACATTTGGGTTATTGGTAATCGCGGCTGCCATTTCGTCTATCGCTTCTTCCGCGCTCCGCATATCAGGTGTTAGAGCAGCATACTGAGAAGCATCTGGTGTTCCACCGAGCCGTTCTCTTTTTTCGACTAGAGTAACTTTATATCCAATTGAGGCTATTCCACGGGCTGCTTCCATCCCGGTAGGTCCGCCTCCAATCACAAGTATGTTTTCGCTGGCCATGTCTATTACTTTATTTTATTGAATAAATTATTTTTTTCCGCGTCTTCCCATGTAAGATAGGGCATCTCACCACGTTTGATTTTTTCTGCTTCAACCTGAAACTCAGCCCACATTTTTTCGTGATCAATTCCTATCTTCTCAAGGAAGCGCGTATTGTCGGTATTGTGCCAATGCAATTGCAGGACTTTGTAAGGATGAGCACCCATCGCCAGTGCAGCAACTTGCGAGTCAGCCAATACGGGCAAGCCCACTTTCCTGCCGTGTGCCTTGCCTGCAAATTGACTTTGATCGAGTGTGGTCACACAACCAGTGTCATGGGTTACTGTAATATCAGGGTTTACTTCTTCAATCATTACCTCAATTTTGCGCTGAACAGAAAAAGATCGTGAGAAATCGCGCGAAACCAGAATATGACGGAACCCGAATCCGCAGCAATCAAACCAGGTAGAATAATCGCCCACTTTGATGCCCAGTGCCTGCAAGGTAGAGGTTATGATGGCGCTACGTTGTGCACCGTATATCTCACTGTCATAGATAGCATCCTCTTCAATTAACTTATGATAATGACAAGCAGGATGTACGGTAGCAGTAATCATACTCATATCTATAAGCTGACGTTCCGCAATGCGCTTACGCATCGCCAACACCCATTCGCTATAATGGATAATCTCTTCAGGCATCACCATCGGTTTTCCTAGTCTTTCCATAATCTTCTTCACCTTCCTGCGCAACTCAGGTTGATGGACAAGTGCATGACGTACTTCTTTGTAATGCCCGAAACTCGTTCCGCAATGGATAATCGGAAAATAGCCAACTTCATACGCAGCTGCAAAATTGCGCATTGCTACTGCTGCCTGTGCTTCAGGATTTGAGGTAGCAGAAGCATAGTAATTCCATGCCGTACACGAAGTCTGGTCGGTAGGGTCGTGATAATCCAAACCAAACGCCCGGTTTAACCAAAAGATGGAAGTGGAATAACCGGGGATGTGACCGCACTGGCCACAACTTTTATGATGCCACGTTTTTTCAACTGGAATTTTCTTTATCCTCCCAAATTTGGTTTTCTCTTCCATGAAAGGTTCTGGAACTCGGGGAACTATCCATTCTCCTTCTTTTTCGAGTTGCAGCACAGCATCACGAATATCTTCCGTGGGGGCTTCATCGGGGTTTGCTTCAAACTTCCGATCAACTGCTTTCACTACAGGTAAATGAATCATGGTATGTATTTTAATTAATCAAAAGAGACATCATCATAGCCGGCATCAGCAAGCCGTTCTTCCATCACATCCACTAAAATCATAAACAGACCTTCGTCCACACCTTCAATCAGTTTCATAACGCCAGTCATGTGCCAGATCAGGTAAAGTTCAACAATTGTTTTGTCGGTTATCTGCCAGCCGGTTTCGGTGGTGTGCAATGTTTCTGGTGGTAAGGCTTTGCGCCATACCTCAAGATTATCCGAAATTTCTTTTACGTGCCCGCCCCAATCCGGAAATGCATTCGGCTGAAGCATGTCGGGAGAAACCTGGGTTCCAGTTGACATGATTTTATAAATGATACGTCCATAACCTTCCAGTGCTTGCTTGGCTGTTTTCAATCCGTTCTTAACCGCTACCTCACGCATGATGGTAATAATCTGTCCTGGACTATTCTGGCGAGGACATCGATCACAAGAAAAACATTGTGAACAATCCCACACACTATCATTCATCAGCGTGTAAACTAAATCTACATCTTCACGGGCAGCCGCTTGCGCAATTACTCTTGGACTAAAATCATAAAAGCGAGCGGAGGGACAAGCAGCCACACAGATGCCGCACTCATAACAGCCGTACATAACGTGATTCCACCGGGCATCGGCTTTCACTTCCGCGAATAATCGTTCCTTTTCTTCATATGAAACATCAGCATACTTATTCGTGCTAAGATCGAGCGCCATTTTATTTAGTCCCATTGTATTTTATTAATTGTCATTATCCAGGTAATTCTTCGGGAATTAATTTTTTCAATTGGTACAATTCCAGCCTATTCATAGGTATCAGAGCCTTCGATATGAGTACAAGCCTTTATATTGTCATGTTCAATTTTTGTTTTGTATGCCGCCACAGCATTGTCGCCAGTTACAAGTTCCTTTAATTCTGCTTCGAGAGATTCAGGTTTCATTTTAACCACCCAGCCATCCCGATAGGGACTGCGGTTGATAAGCTGCGCATCACCAACGAGTTTTTCATTTACCTCTGTAATGACTCCGGAAATTGGAGATTTAACCGGGCCTACCCACTTACCACTTTCAACCGTAGCAATAGGCTTTCCTTTTTTTCTGTCGGTGCCAGCCGATTTAGCTTTAGCATGTAATATTGGGCCTGCAAGGTTTTGGGCAATGTCGGTCATCCCCACAGTTACAGATCCGTCTTCGTTAACACGAATCCAGGTGTTGTCCTCTACAGAGTAGTAGAGGTCTTTCATAATCACACACTCATTTATTTTTTCATGTTCCATTGGGTAGGACTTTAAATTTTCAAATCAAGATTTTAAAAATACATGGTGTGGTCGTAGGAGAGTGCCAGGTCTATAATGCTGGTGGCACCCAGTATTTCCACTCCTTCAATCAGGTCCTCTTTTTTCATGCTCCACAATTCAAGGCTTTGTTGACAGACCCTCAGCTTAACATCCGATTCCATTGCCATTTTGAGCATTGTCTTAAGCGTTACATCGCTGGTTTTATCCAACTGTACTTTCTCGGCTTCGCCCTTTTTTAGTTGGTTGGTACCATTCATCGTAAACCACACCATAACTTCCATTTCCATTGCCGCTGCTGCCATAGCGTAAAAAAGAGGAGAGTATGTACGGGTTGGTGTTTCTACACCGTGTGTTTGAATTACCAGGATTTTTTTTCCTTCATGATCTGCCATAAGTTATTTCTAAATTTTACGGTTATACACACTTCATTTTGAAGTCATATTTCGCACTTCCCGTCTGGACTTGCGTACACAAAAATGAATTTTCGACTCATATCAGTTTCTACTTCCAATAAGTAATCGCGCAGCACTTCCTTTTGCTTATCATACTTTAGCAGCTTCATTAATTCTGCCTTTCCATTTTCACTTGTCCTCAGCACTTCCAACAAAAACCAAAAACCTGGATACTGTTTGTAAAAGCCGGCAACTTCACTGGCTGTTACAATTTTTGCTGTTAAATCAGGCATACCCGCTGGCTTTACGTACTTCATTTTTTATCTGCATGACAGCATTTGTCCAGTGGTCAATGGGCATTACCGTTTCGAAACCTTCTTGCTGAAAGAAATCTGTAATTCGTTTGTTTATTTCGTCTCCTTCAAGGGGTGCCGACACAAGTTTTACTTCCAACTGGTTTAAATTCCATTGTGGAGTAAGATATGCCGGCAGGTAAAACCGAATCATCTCCAATGTATTGTTTCGCATTTGCGAAAAAACCTGAAGCGTCCAATCATCAAACTTGTATGCGATCCATCCAACCCAAACGGCTGCATGGATTTTTACCAGCTTATTCTTCGAGGGTGACACTCTTACGGAATGCAACCAGTCTTCACTCACCAGTTTTTCTTCTGCTTCAGCAATGGCCTCTAATTCTGCCGATGTGAACTCACCTTCCAGTAACGGTTTACCTAGTACTTGTTCACATTGTTCTTTATAAATGCGGGTAACTTCCTGGTACGAGGGAGGTACTTTCAACTCACGCTTTATCCAGGTCATGTAGTTATCTAAGCTGTTCCGAACAACATTTCTGAATTCAGGATTGGGAATATTCAGCGCCTGTGTCATGGTGTCAATGCTGAAATCGAAAAGAAAATTTCCGGTGACTACCTCAGCATTTCCAATGGATGCCGCACCTGTGCCTACAATCTTCCGGCCGTTAACATGCACATCGTTTACCGGATGGTGATACGCCTGTATGCCAAAGAACTTATAGGTTTCTATAATGACTTTATTGAAAAGCTGAAACCGTTGCTCCACTTTGCGTGGAAGTGATCCGGGCTGACAAATCCATTGAACAAACATCTGCCCTGAATCGATATATACTGCACCACCACCTGTTTCCCTTCTGATCACAGGCAACTTATTATCGCGGCAGAAAATGAGATCAATTTCTTTTGCCGCTTCCTGAAAAAAACCAATACACATATATGGTGTTTCAGGTATCACCATCACCACTGTGTCAGGGGTTTCTGGCGTTAGCGCATAACCAAGTCCGTGGTAAATGCTCTGGGACCGTATAGCACTTACGCGTCCCGCATCAATCCACCGGATGGTCATGCCTTCAAATAAATAAACTCACGTTCGCATCGGACGCAAACTCAAGAAATGTAGCCGCTCCACCTATCTCTGCCTGTTCAATAAAATCTTCTTTGTCAAAGCCGAATACATCCATGGTCATCTGACACCCAATTAATCTTACATCCTGTTCAATGGCGGCATCTCGAAGTTCACCAATTGTTGCCACTCCTTTATTTGCAAAGGTTTTCTTCATTAGGCTTGTGGCCACGTTTTCAAATCCAGGAATGCCAGCCATGAGAACATTGGGAATAGGCCAGTTAACGTTCTGGAATCCCGCAGGGCCAAATGGCATTTTCATAGGCATAGCTGGATTACCTAAAGGTGATACAGTTAGCGATAAGTCCTTTTTAAGAAGCGGAAGGCCATAAAAAGTAAAGAAAATACCCACCTGCCATCCCATTGCAGCTGCAGCTGTTGCCAATATAAAAGGAGGGTAGGCCCAATCTAACGTGCCTTTAGATGCAATTAAAGCCAACTTGTTAGTTCCATTTGTCATGATAGTTGTGTTTAATGAGTTTTCTTGATTACAAATCTGAATTTACCGCCTTCCGCTTCAGCTGCAAGTAATTCATGTTTGGTTTGATTTGCCCACGCTTTCATATCGGGCATTGCACCTGGGTCGGTTGAGATCATTTCAAGAATTTCGCCTATGACCATTTCTTTTAGGGCTTTGGCCGTTTTTACTACCGGCATCGGGCACATCATGCCAGAGCAGTCAAGTTTTTTAGAAGGAATTCCCATAGTGAGCAGTTTTTTTTGTTTTAAAACATGTCAAAGTATGTAATTGCAAAGCAATTTTAGCGTGATGGTTATTCTTGCTTTACATGATAGATATCATTAAGTAGTTGCAATGGTTTAGTGTTTTATTTTGCAATTTTGAATACAGTCGAGAACATCCGTGATTTCGGGCATTGCCAATTGATAATATACATTTCTTCCTTCCTTTGCCGATTTCAAAATACCAATGTGTTTCATTTTTGAAAGGTGGTGAGTAAGCAGGGTTGGGTCAATTTCTAATTGACTTAAGATTTCACCAACCGAATAAATTTTTCCATCTTCCATAATCTCCAATATTTCCAATCTGGTAGGATGGGCCAATCCTGAAAATATGTCGGCAACTTTTCCTAGTTTGTTGTAACTAATCCGTCTTCTTACTACTTCCATTTTCTTGCGCTATTATTTTATTAGATTGAAGTAAACTATAATTTTATACTTGAACAAGTTTTCAAGTATTTATTTTTTGAAAATACAACTACTTCGGAATAATATTTGGTTTTTAGCCCACTACAAAACATGGATAAATGAAAACAACTGGAAGGAAGATAGTGCCAATACCGTCAAAATCCTATTCGGATTTTATAAAGAAGCATCCAGAAGTTGGAAAGTTGCATGAAAAAATTGGAGATGCCGCCCGACAGCAGTGGGCCTTAAACAAACGAGAGGTGCGTTAGTAAAATTAACTATTTTCGGAAGCCAGCAGTTTCAATTTTGATTTAAGTCACATATTCAGAAGGTTTATTCTTGCAGGAGTTACACGTAAGAAAATAGAACATCTGGCATTGTTAGCGTTGCCGACCATTGGCTTCCCAACCATGATGGCTATGTTTGGAACGGTTGGAGAATAGTACTCCAAATTAATTTGGTTTTCAGTTCAGCAAAGCCAATACAACTTCGAAAATCTTTCTATATATTAATACCATAAGGCTGTCAGTGGCTTTAGGTTTTGAATCAATCCTTATCAAGGAATTTTATAGCCCACTATGATTAGTTGACTTTATGAAATTTCGTTCTTGAAAAAATGTCTTTGTCTCTTATATTCTAACGATGAATTCTCTTTTGAATGGATTTCTTCCAGCTTTGATTCTGTATAACTTATATCGACCAATCGATTGATCAGATAAAAACTGTACATTGTCAAAAGCCATTTGGTGAATTCTACTTTTGAACCCATATGTTTACGTAGATTAATCATAATCCATGAGAAATGTTCCCATGTATCAAAACAGGAGTCGCAGTTTCTTTTGATGCCGGTGCAGCATCTCCTTGTAGAAGTAAAATCGGCTTGGTAGGCCCTAAAATGCTTGTTATACGGTTTGCTGGTTTGCATTCGCTCCCGATTTCCTTCATAATTAGTGGAAATATTGGTACAACATGAATAGCCCCATTTATCCGAAAATAGACTTCCAGAAGTGATCACCTGATTCAAGTAAGAGGAGTTATAAATCATAGAAGGATAACGTGCAATCATGACGTCTATACTTTCCATAACTTTTTCAAAACCTTGTCGATAATCTAAATTCCCGCCAGCCCCCGTCAAGTCGCTATAGTAATTGAATAATACTTTATTTCCATTTTGAATACATTCTTCGGCAACCTGTTCAATCTGGTTTGCATTACCAGGGGCAACGGTGTAATACCAAAATGCGCGCGAGTCATTTCTGTAATTTGCCTTTGCCTTAGCAAACAGATCTCGTTTGCTGTTATTTCGTAATTGTGAATCTGTTTTGTGATTTCCCAAAGGGCTATGCCAATAGGCATGTTTTCAAAGCCTTCTTTCCGAATTTTAATAAGTCCGTTGGTAGCAACGTTTAGTTTAAAATTGTCATAAATTTTTTTCAGTCGGGGCAATGCCAAACTCGGCTCACCACCCACAATCGTCACAAAATTTGTTCCTCGCTCTTTTTCAGTAATAATCCAGTTATCCAATAGACTTTCATTGCTAGTTGAATACCGATCCATATCTTCCTCAAAATAATAGCAACCAGTGCAGCGAAGGTTGCATTGATGAGTTATATCTAAAGATACAGAGCGAATTGGGCCGGCAGCTTTAATTTCACTGTACAATTGGTCCAGAAAAGGGTCTTTCAGATATTCTCGTAAACTATTCTGCATCGCGAAAGCTAATTTTCTGCTGTTGAATCGAAATTAATCAAAAAGTTGGCATGTAACATTTTTTTTCAAAATAATTTTATAGTTGTTCAACTATTCAATCTTCTATTTTTTAGTAGATTTAAGGGTGATAATTGGTTAAGGTATTTAATATCCAGGTCTGCAAATGCAATACGGATTCATTATTGACAATCGGAAATGTATAGGGTGCCATGCTTGCACCGTGGCCTGTAAATCTGAACATGACGTGCCCATAGGAGTTAATCGCACATGGGTGAAGCAAGTAGAGAAGGGGGAGTTTCCAAATACACGGAGAGTTTTTTCAGTATTAAGATGTAACCATTGTACAGATGCCCCTTGTGTGGAAATCTGTCCGGTAGAAGCGTTGTATATTCGGAAGGATGGTATCGTGGATTTTAATAATGACCGGTGTATCGGATGTAAATCTTGTATGCAGGCTTGTCCTTATGATGCGCTTTATATTGACCCCGATACACACACTGCAGCAAAATGTAACTACTGTGCTCACCGAGTGGACATTGGATTAGAACCTGCTTGTGTAAATGTTTGTCCTGAGCATGCGATTATCTCAGGTGACATGAACAATCCGGATTCAGAAATTGCGCAGCTGCTTGCGCGCGAGCAGGTGACTGTACGCAAACCTGAAAAAGGAACTCAACCAAATGTATATTATATTAATGGAGATGAGGCTTCTTTAACACCATCTGCCACGGAACGCACCGATCAGTATCTCTGGAGTTCACAAAAAAGCGGAGTCGGGCATTACGCAAAGTTTACCGAGAAATTAACAGAAGGAAAGAATGTCGATGACTTACTCTCGCAATTAGATTCTAAAGCAATAAGCTATGCGGGGGCACCCAAAAAATCGGTAGAGGTTTTAATGGAAGCTGCTAAGGCGCGAAGGGTCTACGATACACCCGACAAAGGAATACTCTGGGGTTGGGAAGTATCTGCTTATATTTTAACCAAAGCCATTTCAGCGGGAGTTATTTTGATCCCATTTATCGGAATGATTGCAAATGGAACTGAATTGAATCATGAATGGAAATATGCCATTGGCGCTCTTTCACTTGTATTCTTATTGGCCACCGGTGTGTTGCTTGTAAAAGACTTAGATCAGCCATCACGATTTTTATATGTACTGCTTCGACCACAGTGGAAATCATGGCTGGCAAAAGGAGGCTATGCTATTACTTTGTTTGGTGGTCTGGTTACGTGCTGGATCGTTGCTGTTTATTTTGAGTTTGAGAATCTAGCTGCTGTTGCCTTTATCTTGAGCGTAATGATGGCAACAATTGTTGCGGTTTATACTGCATTCTTATTTGCTCAGGCAAAAGGACGAGATTTTTGGCAAAGCCCCACAATGGTACTTCATATGTTTACCCACAGCATAATGGCAGGCTCTGCTGCATTACTTATCTGGGCTGTTTTTATGTCTGCTCCGAAGGAGTGGATAAAATTTAATGAGGCATTGCTTTGGTGGTCAACCATATTTAATCTAGTGCTCATGTTGATTGAAGTTAGCATAACCCATCCAACCCAGGATGCAAAGACGGTAGTGTCGATGATTGTCAGTGGCCGATACAAAATCAATTTTTGGATGGGTGCTATTGTGATTGGAAATATTCTACCGCTAGGACTGCTTTCTGATATCATAAACTTGTCCATAATTGCCTCTATAATGTCTCTTATAGGAATATTTATCACCGAGAAAATTTGGGTAGAAGCACCTCAACGAATTCCATTAACATAACTTCTAACATTATGTCTAACCAACATAAACCATCATTTATTGAGAAATTTGCAGAAGGTATCGGGCTTATTCCCAATCTTCATCAAGAGTATCCAGCCATCACACCTTTGACGGAACCGGGTAAACTCAGCAAATATCCGCCTGCCGATCAGTGGGACAATTGGGAGGAATATGAAGCAACTGGTTGGGCCAGGAAAGAGAAAAAGAAATACACCATTGTACCCACTACGTGCTTCAATTGCGAATCTGCTTGCGGAATGCTTGCCTATATAGACAAAGAGAAAGGGGTGGTTCGAAAATTTGAAGGGAATCCATATCATCCGGCAAGCCGTGGAAGAAACTGCGCCAAGGGGCCTGCCACCATTAATCAACTAACCGATCCTGAGAGAATATTATATCCTTTGAAAAGGGAAGGAAAACGTGGAGATGGAAAGTGGAAACAGGTGACCTGGGATGAAGTGCTAGATGATATAGCCGGAAGAATAAGGAAAGCATTGCAAGAAAAAAGAAATAATGAAGTTGTCTATCATGTAGGCCGACCTGGACATGAAGGATATATGGATCGCGTATTAAAATCATGGGGTGTTGATGGACATAACAGTCATACCAATGTATGTTCTTCGGGTGCTCGTTTCGGATACAATCTGTGGCATGGATACGACCGGCCATCCCCCGATCATGCCAATGCAAAATTTATTTTGTTGATAAGCGCCCACCTTGAATCTGGTCATTATTTTAATCCACATGCCCAACGTATTATCGAAGGGATGATGGCCGGTGCTAAACTCGCTGTGATGGATCCCCGGTTATCCAACACAGCCAGCATGGCAAACTATTGGATGCCCACCTATCCGGGTTCTGAGGCTGCAGCACTTTTAGCGATGGCCAAAGTGATTATTGACGAGGGATTATACAATCGGGCTTTTGTTGAGAATTGGGTAAACTGGAAAGAATATCTTCAAAAAGAATTTCCTGGCGAAAAGGTATCGTTCGAAAATTTCATTGCAAAGCTGAAGGAAGTTTATAAAGAATATACGCCAGAGTTTGCCGAGATGGAGAGTGGAGCGAAAGCTGAGATGATTGTTTCAGTGGCACGCGAAATAGGTAGGGCTGGCAGTCGGTTCGCATCGCATAACTGGCGTAGTGCCGGTTCTGGAAACTTAGGCGGATGGGCAGTGGCCAGGTGTCTTCATTTTTTGAATGTATTAACTGGTAGCGTAGGGACAGTTGGAGGGACGTCACCCAATGCCTGGAATAAATTCAAACCCACTTTCTTCGATAACCCACCAGCACAGAAATTCTGGAATGAACTTCAATTTCCAAATGAGTATCCGCTTGCCTTTTTTGAAATGAGTTTTTTATTGCCGCATTTCCTTAAAGAGGGGCGGGGCAAACTAGACACCTACTTCACCAGGGTATTCAACCCCGTTTGGACTTACCCAGACGGTTTTAGCTGGATTGAGGCCTTGTCAGATGAAAGCAAAGTTGGGATGCACATTGCACTGACACCTACCTGGAATGAAACTTCGTATTATGCCGATTATGTATTGCCGATGGGGCATGCTTCAGAACGACACGATCTGAATAGTTATGAAACACATGGTGGTGTTTGGATTGCCTTCCGGCAACCGGTGTTACGAGAAGCAGCCCGGAGAAACGGCAAACCATTTACGTTTACCTATGAAGTAAACCCAGGACAAGTATGGGAAGAAGATGAGTTTTGGATTGAACTCTCCTGGCGTATTGACCCAGATGGTTCACTTGGTATACGTCAACATTTTTTATCACCTTACCGAAAGGGAGAAAAAATTACGGTAGATGAATACTACCAATTCATCTTCGAACATACTCCTGGTTTGAAAGAAACGGCTGCAAAAGAAAATCTTACGGCTCTCGATTATATGAGAAAATATGGGGCTTTTACGGTAGAAGAATCATCCTACGAAAAGCATCTGAAAGAACTTACTAGAGAAGAGATGAAAGAGGCCACCATTGATGCTGACTCAGGTACCGTGTTGAAAGGGGGAAAAGCAATCGGGATCCATGTTGACGGGAAAAATGTAATAGGCTTTCCAACGCCATCGCGCAGGCAGGAATTTTTCTCTCAAACTATGATCGACTGGAAGTGGCCAGAGTACACCATTCCTACTTACGTAAAAAGCCATGTGCATCCTGAAAAGATAAACAAGGAAGCAGGAGAATTTCCATTAGTACCAACCTTCAGATTACCCGTACTCATCCACTCACGTTCAGGTAATGCAAAGTGGTTGGCTGAAATTGCTAATAGGAACCCGATATGGATTCATACTTCTGATGCTAAAAATATAGGTCTGAAGAGTGGTGACTTAATCAGAGTAACTACCGACATCGGTCATTTTGTTGACAAAGTTTGGGTTACTGAAAGTATTAAACCAGGCATAGTGGCTTGTTCGCACCATATTGGCAGATGGAGGCGCCCGCAAGATCAGGGCAATAGGTGGGCAACAGAAACTGTGAACATTGAAAATCTTGGCAATGGGCACTGGAAGCTTACGAAAAAGCAAGGCATCCGGCCATTCAAAAGTTCAGATAAAGATTCATCACGTATTTTTTGGAGCGATGGAGGTGTACATCAAAATATTACTCATGCCGTTCATCCTGATCCGATTAGTGGAATGCATTGCTGGCATCAGAAAGTTAAGTTGGAGAAAGCCCGGGCTGGTGATTCGTACGGTGATATTTTTGTTGATACAAACAAGTCATTTGCAGTTTATAAGGAATGGCTTGCCATGACTCGGCCAGCACCTGGCCCTGATGGCTTGCGCAGGCCATTGTGGTTTGCCCGGGCCTTGCGTCCAGCTGATGAAACATTTTATATCAAAGTCTAAACGCGTTGGTTAAATTAATAAAGTATAAGGCATTTCCATTTCTACACTGGTGGCCATTAGTCAGTAAACAAACTTTAAAGGGGGATTTACTAGCTGGATTTACTGGTGCAGTAATTGTGCTGCCTCAAGGAATTGCGTTTGCCATGATTGCTGGCTTACCACCAATTTATGGACTTTATACAGCAATTGTTACACCTATAGTTGCAGCACTGTTTGGATCATCCCATCATTTGGTTTCTGGGCCCACTACTACCAGTTCCATTGCGGTCTTTGCCACCATCAGTTTATTGGCTGTTCCCCAATCGCAAGATTTCATATCCCTTGCATTAACCTTTACTATTATGGTGGGCCTGGTCCAATTCTCACTCGGTGTATCGAGGCTTGGGTCAGTGGTAAATTTTATATCTCACTCGGTAGTGACTGGTTATACAGTGGGTGCTGCTCTGCTTATTGCTACCAGCCAGGTAAAACATGTGATCGGCTTATCCATTCCCAATGATGCAACTTTTATTAAGACGTGGGAATTTGTGTTTAGCCAGTTTCGAGAATTTAATCTCAATACACTTTCCCTTGGTACCGGTACGATAGTGATTGCCATCATATCAAAAAAGCTTTTTCCAAAATTGCCCAACCTTCTTTTGGCCATGCTCTTTGGAACGGCTGTTTCTTATTTTATTGGAAGCGAACTTTTCCCTGTTCCGTTGGTGGGCAAGATGCCGAGAGGTTTACCAGCATTCCATTTTCCTAATTTGGACTACAATGTCTTAAGGGAACTGGCACCGAGCGCCATTGCTGTCGCCATGCTGGGTGTAATTGAAGTCATTTCAATTTCAAGAAGTATTGCAAACAAGTCAAAACAGCGATTGGATAGTAATCAAGAATTTATTGGCCTTGGATTATCTAATATAGTGGGTGGATTTTTCTCCTGTTACGCTGGATCTGGGTCATTTACACGTTCAGCGTTAAACTATGCTTCGGGTGCGAAAACACCGATGGCGGCAATCATGGCAGCGCTGTTCTTATTGATGATAGTGTCTTTGGTTGCTCCATTGGCAGCGTATCTTCCTATCTCAACGATGGGTGGAATAATTTTATTGGTTGCCTATTCACTTATTGATTTCAAAGGCATTCGTCAAATTTTTAGAGCTGACAAATCAGAAAAAGTCGTGTTTGCAATGACAGCGCTGTCAATCCTGTTTATCAATTTACAGTTCTCAATTTTAATTGGGGTCTTCTTCTCCCTGATCTTCTATTTGATGCGCACATCGAAACCTAAAGTGGTCATGCTGGCTCCTCATGTTAATAAAGGTGTGCGCAAATTTATGAATGCTGAACTATATCAATTGGTACAATGCCCACAGCTTCATGTCATTCGGATTGATGAGTCGTTGTACTTTGGCGCGGTAGAGAATATTAAAAATTCCTTATATGAATTAAGTAAAACTAAAAAATTCATTCTCATTGTAGGAACAGGGATTAATTTTATTGATGCATCGGGTGCGGAATTAATGGTTGCTGAAGCCGAACGCATGAGGTCGCTTGGCGGGGAATTATATTTCAGTCAATTAAAAAAACCAGTTCGTGATTTTCTTGAAAAGGATTACAAGAAAAAGATTGGTGAATTAAATTTTTTCTTCTCCAAGGAAGAAGCCATTGCAACGATATATTCCAAATTGGATACCTCGGTATGCACATTGTGCGAGGCGCGGATATTTAAAGAATGTGCACGGTAAATTAAAAGAAGCATGATTCAGCCGGTAACATTTTCGAAACGAGCCATTGAAGAAGCCATGAGAATCATGGCTGAACAGAATCTTTCAGGTGAGTATGTTCTTCGGGTTGCAGTGGGCGGTGGCGGTTGCAGCGGTGGAATTGCCCCGATACTAGGTTTCGATAAGCAAAAAGGGACTGATATAATCTATGACATTTCAGGGGTTAAGATAGTTGTTGATAAAAAACATGTCATGCATTTGATTGGGAAACACGTTGAATATCATGAAGTAGAGGATGTTAGCGGGTTTCATTTTATGGATGTTCCATTAAAGCTGGATTAAACTCTTGTAGATTATAGTTATTAATAGCCGAAACTCTAAACACCTTTAATGATGTCAACTTCAGAATGATGAGAAAACAAGGGAAGTACCTGATGCTCACAAATCATTAATGATTCTAGGCTGTAATTCAAAGGCTTATGACCTATCAAATATCACGTTATAATTTTCCCATTTTATAAATTCAGTCAGCTGCTGTTTAACTGTTCGGTATACCCAAGTAATTACAGCAAGGTCGTCCATAAATCCAGCACCTGGTATCGCATCCGGTACAAGATCAAACGGATTTAGAAAATATAGGAACGCTGCAAGGATGACAAGCAAGGTCTTCAACGGAACCGACTGGTAACGCCCACGCGCGTAGGAGACCACCAGTCGGCCCAATGTGAGAAGATGATATTGCATCTCTTTGAGAGAATGGTGAGTGCGATTTAAATGATGCACCCGATGGATCATACGTGCAACCAATTGTATCATCCTGCCTGGGTTACAGGTGAATCTGGCAGCATGTGCAATTGCGATTCTTAGAAATTGGTTTTTCATGCTTTCAAAACGAGCACCTCACTTGAATTAGTTCCTGGTTATTTGAGATTATTACTGGTAATAAAGGAGAGTCAAATTGCAATATATTACCCATCTTTAAGTAAATTGTTATAGTTTATTCACCAACTAATATGAACGTTTCTGTCGTATTTAACTTTTTTGCAATCATTTTTCAAGGCACAGAAGCTCCTTACAAAAATTTCGATGAATTTGAAATTCAAATTGACTATCAATTCAGACAGAAGTCAGCCCCAGATGTGAATACGTTAGATTTTGTAGAGACTCAGCAAGAACGCGACAAAAAACAGGCTAGTTCGGGAATCCGCCCATACCTTATACTGAATCTTAAGCTTATAAAGCTTTCTGATCTGGAAGTCAAAGCCAAGGCTGTCAATAATATTGGACGACTTATATTCAGCAAGAAAGTTAAATCCGGGGACTTAATTAAAATTGATATGGGCTTTACGGACGATGTCAAGGATCGAGTAGGACCATATGAGATTAATGTTTTATTCTCATCCCGCGAAAAAAAAGAAACTAGCCGGATTCATATGTTCGTTCAAGAGGATGGCACTTTTCTAGTCAATGGAGTTGTACGAGGTAAATTCTAATGTAGATAGTTTTTTTTAGTTCATACTATGTCAGTTTAAGTTAACTAAACTGTGCTATCCCTAGTTCCAGCCCTCGCAATTCAGCAAGACCTCTTAACCTACCGATAGCGGAATACCCAGGATACGAATTCTTCTTTAAATCGTCCAGCATTTGATGTCCATGATCCGGTCGCATTGGTATAGATGTTCCGGTTCGTCTCATTAATAGAATGATTTCTTTCACCACTGCTGCCATGTCGGTATCTCCATCCAGATGATCTGCTTCATAAAAATTTCCGTCTGTGTCGCGTTTTGTATTTCGCAGATGAAGAAAGTGAATGTGATCTCCCAATCTCTTTATCATGCCTGGCAACTCATTATCAGGTCGAACACCAAATGATCCCGTGCAAAAACATAAGCCATTGGCAGGGGAGGGAGCTGCTTCTAGTATTTCCCTTGCATCTTTTTCGGTACTTACTACCCTAGGTAATCCGAGGATAGGATACGGAGGGTCATCGGGGTGAATCGCGAGCTTCAATCCCAACTTTTCCGCAACGGGTACAATTTGTCGAAGAAAGTAAAAAAGATGTTGTTTGAGCTTAGCAACATTGATATGATCGTAAGTCCGCAGTGCAGCTAATATTTGAGCTTCTGTGAATCGCTCCTCGCTGCCTGGAAGACCAAGCAAAGCATTATTATAAAGCGTTTCCTTTTCTGTGTCGCTCATGATCTGAAAACGTTTCTCAGCTGTGGCTATTTCTTCTCGAGTGTAATCATTTTCTCCTCCGGGCCTTTTCAAAAGAAAAAGATCAAACGCGATGAAGGCCGCCTTTTCAAAACGCAGCGCTTTGCTTCCATCGTTCAACAAGTACATGCGATCGGTTCGCATCCAATCGAGGATTGGCATGAAATTGTAGGTGACAACCTTCAGCCCGGCTGCAGATACATTTCGAAGGCTTTCGATATAATTTTTGATATAGAATTCATATTTACCGGACTGCTTTTTTATTTCTTCATGCACGGGCAAGCTTTCAATAACTGTCCAGGTAAGACCAGCAGTTTCAATCTCTTTTTTTCTTTTCAGGATTTCTTCCATCGTCCATACTTCTCCTACAGGAACATCGTGCAATGCTGTCACCACTCCCGTACATCCAGCCTGACGTATATCTTGCAAGCTAACAGGGTCTTGCGGTCCAAACCAACGCATGGTTTGTTCCATTAAAGTCATTTTGGGATTATACTTTGTCATATTACCATTTGGTCTTTATTCCTGGTGGGCCGGGGACTCGTCTTCAATTATCCAGCCTTTAATTGGATGGGTGTTAGTCGCTAGCTTTTCTTGATCAGAAATTAGATCATACCTGCGCCAAAGCCTATTGCCATCTTCCGCAAATTATCTAGTATGGGTAGAAAAAGGAAAAAAAATGAGGGCGAGTTTTTCGATGCAAGGTGAAATAAGAAGCAGATACTCAAAGGTGAGGAATTATCACTGATTTCTTAGAGGATTGAACTTAGCAATAAAGTTTAACCCAACATTTTTTAAAAGAGTAAGGAATTATGGAAGTCACTGGAGGGTTTTTTTTCTTTAAAAAATATTTCATTTGCCTATTAAATCTACATAATTAGTAGATTATTACTACTTTTGCGATCAAAGATGGAAATTCTTCAAAATTTTAGAGGTATTTACCAGGGAAGCAACCTCACTTGAAAGGTAAATCAGTTTATAAATCAATGGGAAAAGTCGTATTTGCTGGAGCAGGACCAGGTGACCCAGAGCTAATAACCATGAAAGCTCTACGTTATCTAA
Organism: Bacteroidota bacterium; assembly: GCA_038043425.1. Lineage (GTDB taxonomy): Bacteria > Bacteroidota > Bacteroidia > Cytophagales > Cyclobacteriaceae > ELB16-189. The sequence continues at coordinate 10,314 of JBBTBZ010000016.1, read as the reverse complement.
GGGAGGCTGACGTCATCATTTCAGACAGGTTGGTAAGTCCGGAGCTGTTTCATGCCGATCTTAAAGATGGAGCAATTATTCAATATGTTGGAAAACAAGGTGGCAAGGAAGAATCAACTTCACAGCAAACAATAAATAAACTATTAGTTGAATACGCCCTTCAAAATAAAGTCGTGTTGCGACTGAAAGGTGGCGATGTATCCTTTTTTTCAAATATTCTGAGTGAGCTTAGGGCGCTAATTGAAAATGATGTCTCATTTGAAATCATTCCTGGGGTAACATCGGCTTCGGGTGCGGCTGCTTATGCAGGAATACCACTTACAGCCAGGGGGTATGCCACATCCGTTCGTTTTGTCACTTGCTATGACATGGAAACAATTGCACCTTCTCTGTGGGATGAACTTGCCACCACAAGTGACACGCTGGTTTTTTATATGTCTTCAGATGTATTATTAACTGTGGTGACGAAATTATTGAACTGTAAAATTTCTTTGGATAAAGAATTGGCGGTGATCGAGCAGGCCACTACGCTTTATCAAAAAGTACATATATACAAGCTCAATGAATTTGTTGCTACATCTGATGCCATACGTTTTCTTTCGCCAACAATGATAATCATTGGTCGCGTGGTAGCCTTGCACAAAGATTTCAAATGGATAGAAAACAGCATGAGCACAGAAACTTATTTTATGCCCTTAAAAAAGATATCATACGAACAATTGAATTGACATGCTGGCAGAAACAAAACTTAAGACTCTTCAACAATTGGTCGAGAACCTGACCAAGGAGGAATTAATATGGATCAATGGTTATTTGTCTGGAATTGTTACAACCAGTTCTTCAGATCAACTCACTAAACCAGTTGTTGGAAAAATTACGATAGCTTTTGGGACTGAAACCGGCAATGCTAAGAAGTTAGCCGCTGATTTTGCATCAAAAGCAAAAAAGGCCGGAATAAATGTGAAGCTATCAAGTCTGGATCAATATCGTTTGGTTGATCTGCAGAAGGAGGAATATTTTCTTGCTTTAGTAAGCACCCATGGCGATGGGGAGCCTCCGGCAGCTGCTAAAAACTTTTATCAATACATTCACGAAAACGCACTTCAATTGAATAATCTTCATTATAGCGTTTTGGCACTTGGAGATACTTCTTATCCATTGTTTTGCAAGACAGGTGAAGATATAGATAATAAGCTACAAAGTTATGGTGCCAGAAGAGTTGCTCCGCTCCAAAAATGTGATACAGACTTTGAAGCTGACGCAAATGCATGGTTTGAAAATGTACTAAAGACTCTGAGCGTTGGGACACTTGCAAATGGCACTCCGGCTACTGGACAGATTAAAACACGCAGCAAGAAGAATCATACTGGTACAATCCTGACCAAAATTAATTTGAATGACACGATATCATCAAAAGAAACATACCACATTGAAATAGCAGCGAGTGATCTTACTTACGAGCCTGGAGACTCCATTGGAATAATCCCGGAAAACCCGTTGGAGATTGTGCAGTCTGTGCTGCAATTGATGAATTTGGATGAATCCAAAAGATTTAGTTACAAAGAACAAGCATTTACTTTGTTTGATCTCCTGAAGAAGAAACTCAATATTGTGTACCTGCCTGAGCGTGTAGTGAAGAAGTATGCAGATATCGTTCAACAGGAGATACCACCCACACGTATTGATTTATTTAATCTTTTAAAGATTTATCCATTGAAAGATGTTGCTCAGTTTGAAGAAATCATTGGAATTTTAGAGCCTATCACACCGCGCTTGTACTCCATTTCTTCTTCACTTTTGGTTCATCCTGATGAAGTGCATGTTACCGTAGCCCGGAATTGTTTTACACTTAATGCGGAAGTACACCATGGACTTTGCTCAGATTACCTGATGAACTTGCCGGAGAATTCATCATTCGAATTTTATATCCATAAAAATTTGCAATTCAAACTCCCCTCTGCCGATAAAGATATTATTATGATCGGACCAGGTACAGGGGTTGCACCGTTTCGTGCATTTATTGAAGAGCGCGATGCAACCGGGGCAAGTGGAAGGAACTGGTTATTTTTTGGGGACCAGCATTTCACCTGTGATTTTCTGTATCAAACTGAAATACAGAACCACGTTCTAACCGGAGCTTTGACGAAAGTAAACACTGCCTTTTCGCGTGATCAGCCAGAGAAGATCTATGTACAGGATAAGATGCGTGAACAGGCCGAAGAATTGTATGAGTGGCTTAGTGCCGGGGCATATATATATCTGTGTGGTTCTAAAGATCCAATGAGTGTTGACGTTGAAAATAGTTTACTGGAAATAGTACAGAATGTAGGGCACAAAACTAAAGAGCAGGCACAGTCTTTTTTTGATCAATTGGTGGAAGAGGGAAGATACTCGAAGGATGTATATTAAATTCTAAGATGACATGTCTCAAAAAGTGAACCTTTCCCCCATTGAAAAAATCAAGAAGGAAAGCCATGGGCTGAGGGGAACTATACGGGAAAGCCTTCTAGATGAAATTACCGGAGCTATTCGCGAAGACGACCAGGCGGTGATCAAATTTCACGGCCTGTATCAGCAGGACGATCGGGACGTGCGTGAAGTACGCGCGAAAAAAAAATTAGACCGCTTGTATTCATTTATGATACGCCTTCGTTTACCTGATGGTTTTCTGAGACCTGAACAGTGGATTGCCACGCACGAAATTGCCGGAGAACATTCGACTGGTGCAATCAAAATTACAACCCGACAGACATTGCAACTTCACGGTATCTTCAAGTCAAAAATTAAGCCCACAATCGAGGCTTTTAACAGAAGTAAATTAGACTCCATCGCAACCTGTGGTGATATCAATAGGAATGTTGTATGCAGTTCACATCCCAAACAATCGCCCATCCACGAGAAGGTATTTGCTTATGCTGATAAGATAAGCGAGATGTTAATGCCAAAGACCAAAGCGTATTATGAGATTTGGCTTGACGATCAATTGATTATAGATAAGAAGGACGAAGAAGATTTATTGTACCAGGATCGTTACCTTCCACGCAAGTTTAAGATAGCCATTGCCATACCACCCAATAATGATGTTGATGTCTTTGCGAACGATATAGGGCTTATCGCCATTATTGAAAACGATACATTACTTGGATTCAATGTCGCAATAGGTGGAGGTTTGTCGGCTACGCATGGCAATGGTGATACGTATCCACGGTTAGCTACTGTTATTGGGTTTTGCAATAGCGAAGAAAAAACTCTGAAAGCAATTTATGAGGTGCTTGCGATACAGCGCGATTTCGGAAACCGGAGCGATAGAAAATTAGCGCGGCTTAAGTACACAATTGCTAAATACGGGATCAGGTGGTTCAAAGATGAACTTGAAAGTAGAATCGGTTTTATGCTTGAGCCGGCCAGGTCCTATCAATTTAATGAGCGCAAGGATTTCTATGGATGGTATCAAAACGACAAAGGCCTTTGGTATTACACTGTCTTTGTTGAGAATGGAAGAGTTCTTGATAATGAAAAAGTCAGGTTAAAATCAGCGATGCTTGTTGTAGCGAAAACGGGTAAGGCCAATTTCAGATTTACCTGTAATCAAAATCTGATTCTCTCTGACATTGAAGAAAAGTATAAAATTGACATTCAGAATATTCTGGAAAGTTATCAGATTACGACCCTGACGGAAGAGGCTTCCGCCATTCGTAAAAATTCAATGGCTTGCGTGGCGTTAAATACCTGCCCACTTGCTCTTGCTGAAGGGCAACGATATTTGCCATCTTTGATTACTAAAATCGAGCTCTTGTTGGACAACCATGGTTTGAAGGAAGAGGAGATCATCATCCGTATGACGGGGTGTCCCAATGGATGCGCCCGTCCTTATATCGCAGAGATAGGTTTTGTAGGAACTTCTTCAGGTCATTATAATTTACATTTGGGTGGGGACCATCAGGGCCAGCGTCTTAATAAATTATATAAGGAAAGCCTGGACGAAGCTTCCATACTCACAGAGCTTGATAAATTGTTTTCTAACTTTAAAAGTGGACGTCAAAATGGAGAGAGCTTTGGAGACTTTGCCTTCCGGCAGCAAAGAAATAATTGGTCTTAAATCGGTCGATTACAATTCATATTTTACAACAAAGATTTTTCATCTCAAAGAGGAAGGCAACTATCGGTATTTTCTGGAAGTCAATAAATCCGCCCAGCACTTTCCAAAATTTTATTACGAGAATGAATTGGGTGAAAAGAAATCAGCAGTCAACTGGTGTTCCAACGACTACCTATGCATGAGTATACATGAAGAAGTAATCAGCAAATTGTCTTTTGTCTCGCACAAGAGTGGTGCAGGGAGTAGTGGCACACGCAATATTTCAGGAACAACTATTCATCATCGGGAACTGGAAAATACGCTTGCTGATCTGCATAAAAAGGAATCAGCCCTTTTTTTCAGTGGTGCTTATCTGGCAAACCTTACTGCATTGAGTACACTTGGAAAAATTCTTCCGGATTGCGTAATGATTTCTGATGAGCAAAACCACGCTTCTATTATTGAGGGAATCAAAGCCAGCGGATGTGAGAAGTATGTTTTTAGACACAATAACCTGGAACACCTGGAACAGATACTTGCTGATCTTAGTCCTTCATTACCGAAGATTGTTGTTTTTGAATCGATTTATTCCATGAGCGGAAGTGTTGCACCAATAAAGGAATTAATAAAGTTGGCCAAAAAATATAATGCCCTTACTTATGTGGATGAAGTGCATGCTGTTGGTCTCTATGGAGATGATGGTGCGGGGATAACTTCATCATTGGGCCTTGATCATGAAATTGATATTATTAACGGCACACTGGCGAAAGGCTTTGGTGTAATCGGGGGTTATATTGCTGCCCAAAAGAATATTGTGGATGTCATCAGGAGTTTTGGCAGTGGTTTTATTTTCACTACGTCATTGCCACCTGCTGTATGTAGTGCAGCCAATAAAAGCATTGAACTTCTCCGCGATAACAAAAGAATTCGTCCTGCTTATCAAAATAAGATAAAGCGATTCCGATTGGTGTTAACAAATGAAGGATTATCCTTTGCTCCAAATACCTCCCACATTACCATCGTTACTGTAGGCGATTCATTAAAGTGCCGTAAAATTTCTGACAAGCTTTTAGATGAGTATGGCATTTATATCCAGCCAATCAATTACCCAACGGTAAAGCGTGGTGAAGAATGCCTCCGCATCACGCTATCCATGCGCCACGAAGAAAGCGATATGCTATACTTTGCAAAGTCCTTAAAGCAGGTTTTGAATGAGATTATTTAAGATTGTTTGCCGCGGATCAAAGTTATCATTGGCCCAAGCCAATATTTTTAAAGAAAAGTTTATGGATGCTCATGATGGTGTGAAAGTTGAGATCATAGTAAAGGAAACAGAAGGAGACACCAATCAATGGCAACCCTTGACGGAAATGGAAGGAAAAGACTTTTTCACAAAAGATATTCAGGACTATCTGCTGAGTGGAAAAGCAGATTTTGCAATACATTCTATGAAAGATGTAAGCGGGGATTTTTTTTTTAAGAACAATTCGTATGCGGTTATAGAACGTGATGAGGTCCATGATGTCGCGGTCTTTAATGAAAGCGTAATAGATAAGCTGAAGAAAGGAGAAAGACTATTTATAGGTACATCCTCGCCCAGGCGAATGGAGATGGCGAGTGAATTTTTACTGAAGGCTTTGCCAAGTGTAAATGGACAGAAAGTGAATATTTCAACTTCGATGATAAGAGGTAATGTCGATACACGTTTGAGAAAACTTGATGCTGGCGAATATGATGGAATTATTTTAGCATGTGCCGGATTAAATCGCTTATTGCGCGATGAATATTCAAAACAGGAAGTAAGTGCATTGTTAGATGATAAGAAGTTAATGATTTTACCATTACTGGAATGTCCACCCGCACCTGGGCAAGGTGCCATCGTTGCCGAAACTTCACCAGGCAATGAAGAAGCGATTAGAATTTTGCGATCGCTAAATGTGGAACACCTGGCAAAAGCAATAAGCGTGGAAAGAAAGTTGGCTAATAGGTATGGAAGCGGTTGCCATCAGAAATTTGGTGTCGCTCATATTAATACCGGAGACTTCTCCTTCACCTATGCTGCAGGCAAGGATAGAAACGGCAAACAGTTTACAGAAATAGAGCCGAAAGAGATTTTACTTAAAGATGAGGAAACCATTTCAAACGAAGGCAGATGGAAGTTATCAGATCAATTAAACATAAACCTCATTACCTCATCGGAAGGAATTGAGCAAAACGGAAGATCTAATCAAAAAAATTGGGTGATAAAAACAGGACTCTGGTTTGATTTGGCACCGAGAGGAATGTGGGTACAAGGTTCTCTGGAAGGATTTGGTTTGAAATTCATAGAGAAAACAATTAGAAGTCCATTAGTGGCTCAAAATAAAGTGTAATCGTGGAGAATTATCACAGCACATATAGAAGGTTAAGAACCAGTCGCCACATACGCGAAGTGACTTCAAATGTAACGCTGTCGTTCCGCGATTTTATACAGCCATTATTTATTGATGAGAGTGTTTCGATGTCTACACCCATTTCCACATTGACTGAAATTAACTCGGACACAATCGAATCTGTCATTGAGCAAATTGAAATAGATCTGAAAAATGGAATATCAAAGTTTTTGCTATTTCCTATCCCCAGGAATAAAGCGGAAAATAATTTTGATTTCAGTTTTGTATTGCTGGCGGTTAAGAGGATTAAAGAAACTTTTGGGGATTCTGTTTGGCTGGTAGCCGATGTATGTTTGTGTGCTTATACATCGCATGGGCATTGTGGTATTCTTAATTCAGACAAGACACGGGTATTGAACCATGAAACTGTAAGCATAATAGCTCTATATGCTTTGCAACTAGCGCAAGCCGGCACAGATTGTATTGCCCCAAGTGATTTGATGGATGGGAGAGTAGCAGCGATCAGATTAGCTCTTGATAATAATGGATTTGACCACATTGCGATAATGAGTTATTCGGCAAAATTCAGTTCCCACTACTATGGCCCTTTCCGGGATGCCTGCAAATCAACACCAGGAAAAGGAAGCACTTTACGTGATCGTAGGACGTATCAGATTTCTCCATTTAATTCTTCAGATGCCATTCAATCCGCGGTAAGAGACCGTCAGGAAGGAGCAGACATTCTTATGATTAAGCCCGCTTTGCTAAATTTGGATATCTTGTATCAACTCCGTCAATTAGTTAGAGCACCTCTGGCTGTGTATCATGTAAGCGGGGAATATGAAAGTATAGAACTTCTGGCGAAACAAAATAGTATAGAACGCGACAAAGGGCATGTGGAAGTATGGGCATCTATGAAAAGGGCAGGGGCTAATTGCATTATTTCATATGCTTCGCGCCACGCAAAAGATTGGATTGACAAAATTGAATATTGATGAGCATTAACAATAAGATAGCTGCCATTAAAGAAACCAACAAACTGTTTCCTGTTTTTCTTAAACTCGAACAGATGCGCTTACTTATTATAGGAGGTGGCCGCATTGGGTTGGAAAAACTCAACACAATTTTATACAACTCACCGGCAACTCAAATAAAGCTGATTGCGATTTCTATTTCTACGGAGATAAGAAAGCTGTCGGAGCAGTACCCGGGCGTTCAATTGATTGAACGTCCGTACCAGATACAGGATTTGGATGAAGTCGATATTGTAATAATTGCCATTAATGAACGCAGCATAAGTGAACTGATATGCGCGGATGCGAAGGCAAAAGGCAAACTCATCAACGTAGCCGATAAACCAGACCTTTGTGATTTTTATATGGGATCTATCGTGAAAAGAGGAAATCTCAAAATAGCGATATCGACTAATGGTAAATCACCAACTATTGCAAAGCGTTTGAAAGAGATTTTTTCGGAGGCACTACCAGATGAGATAGATGATCTGCTAGACCGGATGCAGACCATTAAAGGAAAACTGAATGGAAATTTATCAGCCAAAATCAGTAAGCTGAATGAGATCACGCAGGTACTTGTCGAGGATACCGGTAAAGGTCCCCTGACAAGCGAAAGGCATTGGAAACGGATCGCCTCTTATTCATTGTTTGCCTTTTTCTTCATGTTCGTTGGTCACTTGGTTTTGTCATACATTCCTTTCAATGATATATTGGGTGGGCTGAAAGAGATGACAAAAGACCTGGATGCCGGTTTTTATTGGATGATAGGAGCCGGGTTTCTTGCACAGTTGGTGGATGGGGCTTTGGGAATGGGCTATGGTGTAATGTGTACGATCGTACTCTTGTCAACAGGTGTTAATCTCCCGGCAATAAGCGGCAGTATTCATACTGCAGAAATGTTTTCGAGTGGCGTATCAGGCTATAGTCATTACAAATTCGGCAACGTAAATAAAAAATTATTCAAAACTCTTCTCATACCTGGTGTTATTGGCGCCATCGGAGGGGCCTATCTTCTTGGCACATTTGGAAATACGTACGCAGAATATATTAGACCTGCTCTAGCTGCCTATACTCTATTTTTGGGAACGAAGATTCTCTTAGGTGCTTTCCGCAAAAATAGGAATCCTAAGAAAGTAAAGCGCGTTGGCTGGCTTGCAGGAGCTGGCGGTTTTCTTGATTCATTTGGTGGGGGTGGCTGGGGACCATTGGTAACCAGTACCTTAATTTCCAAGGGCCGAAGTCCACGCTATGTGATTGGCTCCGTGAGCATCACGGAGTTTTTTGTAACACTGGCGAGTGCCCTTACATTCTTTACCATTTTAGGCGTAAGCCATTGGCAAGTTATAGTAGGCCTGATCATTGGCGGAACAGTTGCTGCACCCCTGGCGGCTAAACTAGCCGGCAAGCTTCCGCTTAAGACGATGTTTATCCTGGTTGGAATATTGGTCATCATCTGGAGTATGCGGATACTGCTAAAGTCGCTAGGGATTTTTTGATTGACTGAGGTGGCATAACTACCCTAACTGCAAGAACCATTTAGGCGGAATGACTGATAAAAATGCGCAGCCATTATATGCAAAACGCTTGGCCAGAGGTGATAGGGTTGATATTCTATACTTGGCTAATTCTTTGAAGTCTCTAAAATATTCCTAAACTCATCCATCGTGTCGATAAGGTTATTCCGGACCAAAGGATCCGTGAGCCAGTGGGGAAGGGTAAGGCTTGGCGTAGTCGTAATGGAATATTCAACCCTTAGACCTTCGGATGTTTCCCTGAATATCCATTTGCCTCTTATGTCAGTAATTCTGCTGATGTTTTTTGAGGAAGGAAATATTACGTGTTCTACACTTTTAAAGTTGATGACTATATGATTATTGATTGTGTAAGAAGAGTTATATTGAAGTACGCAGTCTTGATTATCTACCGGCCAGGGAAGATCATATTGAATGTAACTGATCCATGAATGATCATCTTTGGTGATGACCTGATACATGCTACTCCCTTTATTCCATTGAGTAGCTTTTGCTTCATCTGACAGGAGGGATACTGCTGATGCCGCAGAAGCATGTATCGTGTACATTACTTTCACTTCCCTTGCCATACGGTCTGTGGTGATCTCATGCCACTTTTCATAGAGTTCAATTCCTTTTGATTTTTTAACTAGTATATATCCGGAGGAGTCGTGGTGACCATCGTTGGATTCCACAACATATCCAGGAAGGGATGCTCCTGTACAAAGGGTAAGTATAATAAGTTAAATTCCTAATTTCTCCATATTGGTTTTCATAAAAGACAACTCTATCCGGCAAAACCCCTATTGTGAAGTACTAATTTTGTTTCCAACCGTCAATATGACAAATCGAATTTACAAAGTTTTGAAATAATGAAAATCATTTTTAATATAGGGTAATCAAATGGCAAGTATGTATCCACGTTATATCCAGGCCTTTTTATCATTGTAATTTGTCTTTTATCAAGCCTCTAAGGATAGAAACCAAACGCCAAACCAGAAGCAGACGATTGTGAAGTAGCGGCTGACTTTATAATGTTGACAGTAATAGGGCCTCGGACAATTTGGTCATCTAACGGATGACACTCTACTAACAAAGATTTCCCACGTGGAATAGTGAACGGCTTCGGGACAAGTGAACGGCTTCGGGACAACTTGGAATTTGAAAAAACTGAAACTTGGGACAGGTTAAAATTAAATACAGCCGACCCTTCGCATTTTTAAAAAGAGTCTCCTCCGAATCCCCCCGCTTCATTTGGCACATGCCATAGCCCCGCCTACCGGCAGGTCATAGCCGTCAGGCTAAGTTTTAAGTATTTGGTAATGAGATGTGTATTGACG
>JBBTBZ010000015.1:15524-60532 GCA_038043425.1 Bacteroidota bacterium | reverse complement strand
GGAAAAACAGCTTATTATAAAACACTTAACGCCTTAGCCTGACGGCTATGGCCTGCCGGTAGGCAGGGGTTCGAGCCCCGTCACTCACTCCAAACATACAATAGTGTATAATTAATGAAGAAGCTGTCTCAAAAGGCACCGTCATTGCGAACGGAGTGAAGCAATCCCCAAATATTGAAACCAAAATGGGGATTGCTTCGGTCGTACCTCCCTTACAATGACGTCCTTATAACTCATTGATTATCAATATGATTTTCGGCACGTCATTCCTCATTTTTTCCTTTGGCCTCAAATGGTGCTTAACTCGCAATGACGCTTATATTTACTTTTGAGACAGCTTCTTTCTATTTAACTATCTTTTCTTATCATTTTAGCAAAAAAGCTAGTGGAATTATAGATTCCTTAATTAAGGATTGTGTCAAATGAAGTAAAAGGGTGAATTTTCACGATGACAATGAATCTTCACAATAGGATGCAGAAGTAAGTTTGTCTGAAGGGAAGATAAGAATGTATTTGAATGAGAACTTCTGAGAGGATTAATTATGAGACTTAATTTTGTTGAGTAACATTTTCTTTTTTATTAAATTTATTTCATGATTTCCTGGAGGGAGCTTAGTCAATACTCACCTGATAAAAAAATAAGACTACTTTACGAAGAAGCTTCTTTCATTGTGGCCATACGCTACTACGGGTATAAGGTTAATTTGTATCTTCTTGGTCAAGACTATGTGGAGGTATTCTACAATCACAAAGAGGACAGGATTGAGAGGATATGCCTGTTAGATTCTGAACATAGCAGAATGAAATTTTACTACGATCAGATAAAATTACCTTCTGAACTTCTTTAGCATAAAAAAAATCTCCCATGGAAGTAGGAGATTTTTTCTTATAAAAATCAGACTAAGCTGTCGCGGTGGCTGCTGTCTCTTGTAATTTTACAGACTGCTTGAGAGACACTGTTTTCTTTGCTTTGTGTCCGCAATAGCCACATAGGTAATGCTTTAATAATTCACCTTCTTCTGTAGCAGTAGGTTGCTTGATAATCTCCTCGCGCACTACTTTAAAGGTTTGATAATTACATTCTGGACATTGAATAGCATGAAGGTGGCCAGAGTACTTTTCAATTTTAATATGACCAGACTCTTCATCCTTCCACACATCGTAGTCCATCGAGAACAAATTCTCTTCAGCTTGCATACCTTCATCCAGATAAGCATCTTCTTCTTGTTCACTTAAAAGCTTCATAGGATTGCCTGTTTTTGGGGAGATCCTTGGTTTATAACGCAGCACCTTTAAGCGTTTCTCAATAAAGAACGGATAATAGAATTTTAAAAGATTCTGGATGATTAATGCAACTATCATTCCCATCGTAATGGTTAGGAAGACACGCACGAAAATCCAAAGTGCATTCAATTCAATAATATTTGAATTGGCATAAAAACCTGCTCCAACTATCAAAATTATGGAGGCAATCCACAAGAAATTAATCTCGTTTTTGTTGATGAAATCATACTTGGCCTTGCTGTCTTGTGTGGTAGTAAGTCTCACAAAATAGCCCAAGGCAACCAAAATACCGGCAGCCCAACAAACATAGGCAAGGTTGGCTGCGAGATTATTCCAGGAATCGTAAGTGGGTAAAGATTCATTCATGATGCTATCTGTTTATCGTTTTAAATGGGAATAACAAATATACTAAAACTCGTTATATCAGTGTTTCCAAATATAAGTTAATCGAACACCAATTTAATATTGTTTCCTAAAAAAAGCAAAAATTAGATAGTAACTGACGGAAAACAGGTCCTGGCGAAACTTTTTAAAAGTTGAATGACCTCATGAGAGTCTTCAAACATGGCCATATGGCCAACATTTGTCAGAACGGCCATTTTACCATGTTGTGCTGATTTTGCTTGTTGGGATAAGGATGAGGTTGAAATAATGGAATCTTGCTCCCCTGCTAAAAATAACACAGGGATTGAAAGCGTCCTCAAAAAACTGGTCATATCGGGTCTATCCCGCATAGCTTGAGCATAGCTGATAAGCGCCTTTTTAGTAGTACGAATAGCTATTTTATGGGCTTTTTCAATGTTTTTTGATTCTTTTTTAAAAAAAAGTCCAGGGACAAACGTTTCAATAAATGGCCAGACACCATTTTTTTTGACAAATTCTATAACCCGATCACGGTTTATTTTTTTTTCTTCACCATCAGATTCGGCAGTGGAGTGAAATAGACATAATCCTTCCAGCAGGTCTGGTCTTTCCTTGGCCATTGCCAAGGCAACATAGCCACCCATTGAATGCCCAATTATTATACATTTCTGAATGCCTTTAGCTATAAGGAATCCGATGACAGCATTACTGACTTCGCTTATTGTAAAAGGAGTTTTCAGAAGTGGACTTTTCCCAAAACCTGGCAAGTCGAGGGTAATAACTTTCGAGTGAAGGATTAGTTCTGGGGTAATTACATCCCAAATCTTATGACTTTCACAATAGCCATGAAGGAAAACCAGGATGGGGCCTTCACCTTTCTCTTTGTAATATATGGAATTCATTCAGGACCTGACCTTTGTTATAGGTTCCAGCATTTCCATAACAGCGTTCTTTATTCCCTCAGGATCAAATCCGCTTTCTCGGTGAAGTTGAATTTGCTCCCCATGTTCAATAATGGAATCGGGAATACCCAATCTTCTTACTTCTGATGAATAATAATGATCAGCCATAAACTCAAGAACAGCACTTCCAAATCCTCCTAAAATACAGCCATCCTCTATCGTAATTACTTTCTTAAATCGTGTAAAGACTTCCTGGAGCATTTCTTCATCAAGAGGCTTGGCAAAGCGCATATCATAATGGGCAATGCTGATTCCCTGGGTTTCCAGTTTTTCACAAACTTCAACAGCATAGTTGCCGATATGGCCTAGGGTTAAAATAGCCAGCTCATCGCCCTCTTTAAGTTTTCTTCCAGTTCCAATTTTGATTTCTTCAAGTGGTGTCCGCCAGTTAGGCATTACGCCCTGGCCGCGAGGATATCGAATTGAGAACGCCTTCTCATGACGTGGAAGTTGTGCGGTGTACATCAAATTTCTAAGTTCCGATTCGTTCATCGGTGCAGAAACGATCATATTGGGAAGGCACCGAAAATAGGCAATGTCATAAGCGCCATGATGAGTTGGACCATCAGCGCCTGCATACCCGGCACGGTCAAGGCAGAAGTTAACCGGTAGATTTTGAATGCAGACATCATGTACCACCTGATCGTAAGCGCGCTGCATAAATGAGCTGTAGATATTGCAAAAAGGAATAAGGCCTTGTGTTGCAAGACCCGCAGAAAAGGTAACGGCATGTTGTTCAGCTATACCAACATCGAAAGCGCGGTCAGGCATTTCCTTCATCATAATGTTCATCGAAGATCCTGAAGGCATGGCAGGTGTAATCCCAATGATCTTATCATTCTGCTTTGCTAACTCCACCATGGTATGCCCAAAGACATCCTGGTATTTTGGAGGCTGTGGACTTTCATGAACTTTCTTGTGGATATCTCCAGTAATTTTATCAAATGTTCCAGGGGAATGCCACATAGTAGCATTGCCTTTTTCAGCTGGCGCATAGCCTCGTCCTTTCACAGTAACGCAATGGAGAATTTTTGGACCCTTAATATTTTTTAAGTCATTAAGAACAGCCACTAAGTGGTCGACATCATGGCCGTCTACCGGTCCAAAGTAGCGCAGGTTAAGAGATTCAAATAGATTGCTTTGACTTAATAAAGTTGCCTTTATGCCATTCTCCACTTTAGAAACAATTTCCTGAGCATTCTTACCAAAATGTGACAGTTTACCTAATAGATTCCATACATCATCCTTCAAACGGTTATACGTTTGGGAAGTGGTAATATCGGTCAGGTAGTCTTTAAGGGCTCCAACATTGGGGTCTATGGACATGCAGTTGTCGTTGAGGATGATTAGGATATTGGTGTCTGAGACCCCTGCATGGTTCAATCCTTCGAAGGCCATTCCTGCAGTCATAGCACCATCACCGATGACAGCAATGTGTTGTTTCTCGTCTAATCCCAGATATTTGGAAGCAACGGCCATCCCCAGGGCAGCCGATACCGATGTAGAGGAATGACCAACCCCAAAAGTATCATATTCACTTTCTTTTCTTTTTGGAAATCCAGAAATGCCTTTATAGACGCGATTTGTATGGAAATTGTCCCTTCGGCCTGTTAATATTTTATGACCGTATGCCTGATGACCAACATCCCAGACGATTTGGTCGGTAGGTGTGTTGAAGACATAATGAAGAGCCACAGTAAGTTCAACGACTCCAAGGCTTGCACCAAAATGTCCTCCATAGACCGATACGTTGTCTATAATAAATTGACGGAGTTCATCGCAAAGCTGAACTAGTTGAGCCTGATCCAACTTTTTCAGGTCGGATGGGCAATTTATTTGAGCCAGGATTTTTCCAGGAGTAATAAGCATTTTCTATAGTTTTTAGGATATAATCCTTAAACACATATAAAAGGTAAGTGTTTTGTTTGATTTTAAAGTTATGACTTCAAATTTAACGATTTTGAACTTCCCTTGGTGGATTTACCGGGATTCTTGCCGAGAATGGTGGAATTAAGCATCCCAACAAATTTAAAATACTAACGATCTATTAATCCTTAAATCCTGATTATTTTTGCTCCCCTCTTTAGCTATGACACAGGAAAACTTTGAAATCCACCTTCCCCTTTTTGAGGGACCTTTTGACTTACTTCTGTTTTTTATTGAACGCGATGAGCTGGAAATAAATGATATCCCAATTGCGAAAATCACAAATGATTTTCTGGACTACCTGCACCAGTTAGAGCACTTAAATATTGAATTGGCAAGTGAATTTATTCTGGTGGCAGCAACGCTGATGCGCATCAAGTCTAAAATGTTACTTCCACGACCTCAGTTAGACGAACTTGGAAACGAGATAGATCCACGGGAAGATTTGATCAAGCACCTGATGGAGTATAAGAAATACAAGTCAGTGATTGACCAATTCCATAAACTGGAAGATGTGGAACTGCAGAAGGAAAAGCGAGGTAATATCTTAAAAGAGCTTCGTGTATTGGCTGAAATTACCAATGTGGAAGCTGAATTACAAGATGTTGATTTATTTAAGCTATTGACTGTTTTTGAAAAAGTACTGAAACGTCAGGAGGAAGAAAAGAATCGTCCTGTTCATCAGGTTTTCCAATATCCGTATACGATAGAAGGTCAGAAGGAATTTATCCTCAATGAAATAACCACCAAATCTCGAGTGGCATTTACAGCGCTGTTTGAAAAAGCCCCTACGCGCATTGCATTAATTTTTAATTTCCTTGCTATTCTTGAAATGTTGGCAAATGGGATGCTCAGTATTCAAGTAGGTGAGGGGTTCAATAATTTCTGGGTGATGAAATTGGAGGAAGTAAACGAGCCTTCCAAAGAAGTTTAATGGCTCTGAGAAGAATCACTAGTTCTTACTTGCTCCCTAGTCTTGCTTTAGTAATATTCCTTTTATCCTAAGTAGTTCAGTCTCTGAAACTTTAGCATTAAAGCGGGCAGTAATTAGTCTGTTGTAGGCATCCGCTAAACTTTGTTGTGCTGTGCGCAATTCAATAAACGTACTGACGCCACGCTTAAAGCTTTCAAGAGCGATGTGCACATTTTCTCTCGCCAAAAGAATAGTTTCCTCTTCAATTAATAAAACCTTTTTGGCGTTTTCATAATTGTTAAAGACATTCTTGATGTTCATGTTGACCGTCAGTTTTTGCTGATCAAAAAGAAGTCGTTGTCTGTCCACTGTAACTTTACCTTGTTGAATTAATCTTCGATTGTTCAGACTATTGAAAATGGGAATCGTTAGGTTGGCTCCGTAGTTCGACAAACCGCTGCTTTGAAAAAAGATTGTTCCAAATGGGTTAAGCAAGATGGTGTTGTTCGTTTTTGAATAGCCATAGTTTGCATTAACACTTAATGTAGGAAAAAGGCCGGCTTTTCTTTCGTGAAGTACTTTTTCCGCTATAATCATATCCCATTTGGAGGAGAGAAGACTAAAGTTGCTTTGTTCAATGTTTTCTGAAATTTCATCCAGGCTCAAATTCAGATTTATAATAATAGTGTCGGTCACATCGTAGTTTGGTGGAAGGGACATTCCGGTTTGCGTGTTCAATTGTTCTTTAAGAATCGATATGGCAGTTTCCTGCTGAAGGACCTGTGTCTTTTGAGCATTCAAATCTACCTTCGCTTGAAGTAGTTCAGGTTTGGCTCCTATACCCACGGATAGTTTTCGGTCGGCAAGCTTTACCCGTTCCTCGCTGACAGCCATTAATTCCTGCACAGCTTTTAATTGTTGTTTCTGTCTGACAATGTTGTAATAGTTGTTAATCACCACTGCAATGGTGTTGACCATTTGATCTTTTACGAGCAATTCTCCCTGACTTGCTATAGCGGCAATTCTAGCCTTGGTGGCAAACATTCTGGTACCGTCAAATAAAATCCAGTTCATGGTAAGCACAGCAGACAAACTCTGCTGCTTCGTTTCTCCTTCCTGATTTCTGGAAGCATCTTTGAATTGCAGGACTTGCGTAGGGTTGTTCCCTGATGCTGCCCCCGTTATATTAAACTGAGGGAGAAATGCTCCGTAAGCATTTTGGTCGTCAATATTTGCCGTGGAGGAAGTATTCTTCGACAAGAGCACATCATAATTTTTTTCCAGTGCTGCCGAAACAACATTTTCTAATAAAACTTTTTCCTGTGCCTGAGATGAGAAAACTATTGTTACAAATAACAGAACAACAAATACCTTACGCTTCATATACTAATTCTTTCTTATGGGATTCTTCAACGGCTGACATTTCCTCAAGCTCCTTGTCAATATTTCTTCTGGCACGTGATAAGTAGGAATACATTGCAGGAATAACAAACAAAGTCAGGATGAGGGAGAATAATACTCCTCCGATAATTACAATTCCAAGTGGTATACGGCTAGTGGATGCGTCACCTAGTGATAACGCAAGAGGCAGTGTTCCTAATGCCATGGCAAGGCTTGTCATCAAGATGGGCCTCAATCGCAGGCGGGAGGCCTCAACAACAGCATCAATTTTCGATAGTCCTTCTTCTCTTTTTTTATTGGCAAATTCTACGATTAGAATTCCATTCTTTGTCACCAGCCCAATCAGCATGATCATTCCAATCTGAGAGAAAATGTTTAGGGTTTGATCAAACAACCAAAGCGAAATAAAGGCACCACAGATAGCCAACGGTACGGTAAGCATGATCGTGAAAGGATCGATGAAGCTTTCGAACTGAGCGGCAAGAACCAGATAAATTAAGATCAGCGCCAGCACGAATGCAAACATGGTATTCCCTGAGCTCTCCGCAAAATCGCGTGAGGATCCGGCAAGTGATGTCGTAAACGTATCGTCCAGCAACGGCTTGACTAATTCCTGCATAGCTTCAATGCCATCCCCAATCGTCTTTCCGGGTGCTAAGCCAGCTGAAATGGTAGCGGACTTGTATCGATTAAAGTGATACAAGGAAGGAGGTGTTGTAGATTCTTCAATGGTGACCACATTGTCAATTGAAACGAGTTCACCCGAGTTCGTTCGCACAAACAATTTCTTAAGATCGTCCGGGTCATCGCGATTGATACGTTCCACTTGACCCATAACCTGGTATTGCTTTCCTTCTTTTGTAAAATAGCCAAAACGAAGATTGCTATAGGCCAATTGCAAGGTTTGGGATATATCTTGAACGCTAATGCCAAGTTGTGTGGCCTTTAGCCTGTTGATCATTATTCGTAACTCGGGCTTATTGAATTTCAAATCAACATCTACTCCTTGAAGAGCAGGATTATTATTGACAGCTTCCAGAATTTTTGGAAGTACCAGCTGTAACTTTTCAAAATTATTGTTTTGAATAACAAACTGAACAGGTAAGCCCCCTCTTCGATTAACGGCAATAGTTTGTTCTTGAATAGCGAAGGCGCGACCTTCTGTGAACCTGCCCACGTTGCGCCCCACCATATCCACAATCTCTTGCTGTGAGCGGTTTCTATCTTTCGGGTCAACCAACGTGGTCCTTATAAAGCCCGTATTGGCGGAACCTGTTCCTGTAAAACCGGGTGCAGTCAACGACATGACAATCCTATTCTCGGGAACAGAATCCATTACAAAAGCGGCAACCTTATTTACATAACTATCCATGTAGTCATACGATGTACCCTCAGGCGCAGATAACTGCAGGCGGAACTGATTTCGGTCCTCCATCGGTGCTAATTCAGATTGGATATTGCTTCCAATCAGATAGGCTGTTCCTATACACAATACAACAATGACCAGAGCCAACCATCTCACTTTCATGAATTTTGCCAAAAAATCACGATAGTGTGTTTCCATTCCAGTAAAGAAGGGCTCGGTAAAATTGTAAAACCTGGAATGCTTGTGGTTTGAACGAGTCAGTTTAACGCTCAGCACAGGTGTTAACGTAAGAGAGACAAATGCTGAAATTAGAACTGCGCCAGCCACTACGATACCAAATTCACGGAAAAGTCGTCCAACAAAGCCCTCCAAAAATACAATGGGTAGAAACACAACAGCTAACGTGATAGAGGTAGAAATAACGGCAAAGAATATTTCACGTGAACCTTCTTTGGCGGCCCGGTATTTATTCATTCCACTTTCTAATTTTTTATAAATATTTTCGGTCACCACAATACCGTCATCCACCACAAGCCCAGTGGCTAATACAATCCCCAGCATGGTAAGCACGTTGATTGAAAAATCACACAAGTACATGATAAAGAAACTGGCGATAAGGGAAACCGGTATGTCAATCAGTGGACGAATGGCAATCAGGAAATCGCGAAAGAACAGGAAGATGATCAAAACAACCAATAGGAATGAGATGAGGAGTGTTTCCCTTACTTCAGAGATAGAACGTTTGATAAAAACAGTCTGATCCAGTGCGATGTTAAGTTGGATGTCCTCAGGCACCTCTTTCTTCAGTGCATCATAACGTTTGTAAAATTCATCAGAGATCGCTACATAATTGGCGCCTGGCAATGGTATCATCGCCAATGCTACCATAGGAATGCCGCTTTCCCGCATGATGGATTCTTCATTCTCCGGCCCAAGGAGTGCTTTGCCAACATCTTTTATTCGGATGTCTCCCTCGGGAGAAGCCTTAACGATCACATTTGCAAAATCCTCTTCTGAGTAAAGTTTACCAAAAGTTCTAACAGTAAGTTCGGTTGTATTACCAGCAATTTTTCCTGAGGGTAATTCTACATTCTCCCGGTTCAGCGCTTGTTGAACATCCAGTGCGGTGAGGCTATAAGCACTTAGTTTGGCAGGATCCAGCCAAATTCTCATAGAGTATTTTTTTTCCCCCCACATCTGCACGGCACTTACTCCTTTAATAGTTTGCAGTCTTTCTAATAAAACGTTGTTAGCGTATTCCGATAATTGAAGAGAATTTCGGGTGTTGCTTTGCACCGTCATTGAAATAATAAAGTCCGAACTGGCATCGGCTTTTGAAACAACGGGAGGGCTGGTAAGATCTTGTGGTAAATTGCGTTGTGCCTGTGAAACTTTATCGCGAACATCATTGGCGGCAGCCTCCAGATCCACACCTAATTCAAATTCAATATTGATATTGCTGCTGCCACTGCTTGACGTGGACGAGATATTCCGGATACCGGCAATTCCATTGATGGATTTCTCCAACGGCTCGGTGATTTGTGATTCAATGATGTCTGCATTTGCTCCGGAATAGGAGGTTCTTACGTTAATGTTAGGTGGGTCAATGGCCGGGTAATCACGTACGCCCAGAAATCGATATCCTATGTAACCGAAGAGCACTAACGCAATGCTCATCACAAACGCGAGAACAGGCCTCCTTAAACTTAATTCTGAGATGTTCATAGCATTTTGGATAACTAATTAAACCGGTTCAGTTTCGTAATCTTTACTTTAGACTTAGGGCGGATGGACATCAAACCCGTTGTAACAATGGTGTCGCCAGCCTTCAGGCCACTTAGGATCTGAATGTATGATGAATCGCGAATTCCTGTTTCAACAACAGCGAACAGAGCGCTGTCTTTTCTAAATAAAATAATCTGCTTGTTGCGTGCTTGCGGAATGATTGCTTGAGTAGGTACCAGCAGTGCCTTTTCGTCTTTTCCTAATTGCAAATTGATTTTAGCAAATAAGCCGGGAACTAGTTCGGGATGTGTTTCAGTTACAATGGCTTTTATTCGCAGAGTGCGAGTTGTTGCCTCTACATTGCCTTCCGTGGCCATCACGGTTCCCGTGTGTATGATATTACTTCCGTCAATTTTAAAGTTTACGACATAACCGGGTAAAACGCTTTTGGCGTATTTCTCAGGAACAGAAAAGTCAAGTTTCAAACGATCTACTTGTCGCACGGTGGTGATCAAGTCAGCTGGTGACACATAGGACCCCAGGCTTACATTTCTCAGTCCAATTCTCCCGTCATAAGGTGCCCGGATTTCCGTTTTCGAAACGGATATCTTGATACTTTCAATATCAGCTTTGAGGTTATCGACCGCCAAAGCACTTAAGTCAAATTCTTGTTGACTAATCCCGCTGATAGCAAGAAGGTCGCGTTGTCGCTCTACTGTTTTTTCATTGATTTGCAATTGCACTTTCAATTTATTCAATTGAGCCTGAAGGTCATTATCAAAAAGTTTGACCAGCAATTCTCCTTTTTTTACAGTCGATCCTTCATTGATATTCATCTTCACCACGCGCCCACTTACTTCCGCACGTATTTGAGTCTCCTCCGCAGGAAGTAATGACCCGGGCACTTCAATATCTTCGCTCATTGATTGTGGTGAAACTAAATAACCTTCGGCCATCACGGCCATTGATTTACGGGGTCCCTGAGCAAGTTGTTCAGGTTTTTTCTTACAAGATAAAGTGGTGAGTGAAAGTGCAATCAGGATGATAAAGAGCCGTGTCATTGGATTTTCTAAAGTCAAATTATAGTACAGTTATAACGTATTGAGTAAAATGTAGTTCATTATCCAGCCCACTGTTCATGTAATTTCAAAATTTGAGGTATTACCAGCTCGGTTTCATTGTTTTGAATTATAAAGTCAGCTCTTTTCAATTTTTCTTCTTCTGCCATTTGATTACGTATGATCTTAAGCACTTCCTCCTCGGTTCGTTGAGGATCCCTTTTCAGCACCCTGGTCACCCGCAGCTTTTCGTGTGCCTTTACTACAATTATTTTATCCAGCAATTCAAATGAACCAGATTCAAACAGTAGAGCTGCTTCTTTTATAATATAATGATTCCCACTATATTTTTTTAGCCAATGAGAATATTCAATGGCAACTCTTGGATGGACGAGCGAGTTTAACTTTGTGAGCTTTGCTGCATCGTTAAAAGCAACCTCACTTAAATACATTTTATTTAGGTCACCTTTCTCATTGTATGACAATGTTCCGAATTCTTTTTTGATTTGATCGACTAATATTACGTCAGTGGTCATTAAATTTTTCGCATGGTTGTCTGCATCATAAATAGGTACTCCAAAAGATTGAAAGATCTTACAAATAAGACTTTTACCAGATCCTATTCCTCCTGTGATTCCAATTTGTAAAGGACGGTTCACACGTTTCAGTTTAATTTCAGGTAAACTGAATCCATGGTGACCAGGTGTGCAAATGGAGGAAGGCCTTCTATCTCCGGCATAATTGCATGTTCTCCTTTTTCAAAAAATTTCAATCTTATAAATGCTTTTGGCGGGTATGACTTTAGAGTCTCCAGGCCCAATTTTCGGGGTATGGTAATCCTGCACACCACACTATCTGTCACTGATTCAACGTGCAATTGAGAAGGCTTTTGAATGATTTCCAGCACAAGCCTAATGGCAACTTCATCGATCTCACCTACCTCGAAATACACTTCCACAACCGGTGGATTTCGTTTAATTAAATCCCCATATGGGACTACTACTTCAATTTCTTCTCTATAATGATGACTTATCTTGCTTTCAACAATTGGCAGAACAATCGAGTCAGCGAAAGTATGAAGAATACTTTTTGGGCCTTCAATCTCAACAGAATCAGGAAGGACAACCACTTGACTTATCCGCCCAAATCCTTTCTTATAAGATACGTTGGCAAGATCTCCAACCAGTCTAAACTTACGGGAATCTTTTAGATCAATCTCCAAGTCAAGTGTGTCGCCAACGATATAGTTTATTTTCAATGACCCTAATTGACCCGAAACTAAGGAAGCCATTGTACTTCCTGGTATTTTTTTTACATCGGTTGGTTTATCTAAGGGTATAGTCAAGGTGGGTAATTTGAAGCCCAGGCTTTTTCGAAGTAATTCCCAGCCGTTTCCGCTCACGTTAATGCTGATGTTATTCGGCATGATGACCGGCAAGTACCGAGCGTTATCAATTGCAAATCGCAAAGGGAAACTGATATTGGTGGTGTGGTTCTTATTCAATGAGGTGAACGTCCAAAAAATGGAGGCAGCAAAAAAGCACAATGCCGCAGCTCTCCAATTGGTACGGTTAAATCGAAAGAGATTGATGAGGGCGCGAAAAATATGCATGCGTTGAATAAAACGACACTAAGTTAGGCAATGCAGGTCTCTCCTAAAATTTTAAAAGCTGTCTGGCCTGTACAAACAAACTTCAGGGTAACGCTAACCTTGAAGTTTGAACTTTACACGTAAACTTCTACCGAAGAATCAGTTCTTTCCGGCTGCTGATTTTGTTGATTCCATGGAAATGGCTGACTTCGAAAATTTAATCCGGCCACCACGCTCCACCTCAAGAATGAAAGTATCTCCTTCCATTTCAGCAACGCGTCCATGCATTCCACCGATGGTGATCACATAATCACCTTTTTTTACCGCTTCCGTAAATTTCTTCTGGTCTTTTGCCTTTTTCTGTTGCGGTCGGATCATAAAGAAATAAAATACTACTACAACACCGATTAATGGCAAATACTGAATTAAGGAGGACATTCCCTGCGCTTGTGCTAAAATTGACTGCATAATTTAATTTTTAGGGTTGCAAGTTATTCTATAAAAACAACATCCCAAACCAACTCAGGTTTGGGATAGTTTGGGATGTAAAATCTAAACAGTGAGATCGCGTACTTCTCCTTATTTCACAGGTCCATTGGCGCCATCTGCTTTAGGCGTTACCATCGCTTTAAAACGGAGTGTAGAAGTTTTAGGCCATGTATTGGCGGTAACAGTTATCGTTTTATTTTGGATGTTAGGTTTACCGTTTGTATCGAATTCGGCTTTTACAAATCCAGTGCCTCCAACAGGTATAGGTTCTTTTGACCAATCCGGGGCTGTGCAACCGCATGAAGGCTGAGCATTTTGAATAATAAGAGGAGCCTGGCCAGTGTTTTTGAATTTGTACGTGTGCGAAACTTTTTGTCCTTCTTTTATAGTACCAAAATCATGATCAACTTTTTCAAATTCAAGAACAGGCAGTGGACCTTCTGGTTTCTCCTCCGCAGGGGTAGCTTCGGCTACGGGAGTGGCAGCTGGTGTTGTTGCGCTTTTGTTTCCCTCAATCTGAGATAAGCGGCTTTCAAGTTCAGCTATTCTTTTTTCAGCAGCTTTGTCACGGCAACTCATCAGAGCGGCAACCATGGCAACAATTGTTGTTAAGCGAATTACATTTTTCATATTCATCACGTTTTTCTTTCCTGATTGGTATTTCGAATTCAAAATTATGGAGTGGGTTTTCAAAAATCAATACCACTCAGTGCATTAACAAATCTTTAACTATTCTTAGAGCCTCGAATTTGCGCTAATAATTCGTCCACATCTTCCAGGAGGCGCTCTGCCTTATTTTTTGCCTCTGATGCTACTTTGTTGCCTTGTGACCTGGCTTGTGTTGTCAGAGGCGTTTCTTTGCCAGAAACCAGATCATTCACAAACTCTTCTAGTGTCTTTTTGTATTTATCCAGCTTAAAAGACAGCTTTTCACGTGTGTTTGAGCCCTTGTCTGGGGCATATAATATACCCAGGATTGCACCTGCAGTTGCGCCTGCCAAAAAAGCGATTAGTGTATTACCTTTTTTACTCATAGTTCAGGTTATTTATAAAGGGAAACAAAGATAGGTAGACGAATTCTGTCCACAAAACTACTTATTATCGATTAGCCCCCTTCCGCTTTTCTTTAGGGCCCCCGAAGATTTTAATTCTTTTGACAGTACATCTAATATGCCATTGATGAACTGGCGGCTTTTGGGTGTGCTGTACTCCTTGGCAAGTTCAATGTACTCATTGATGCTCACCTTTACAGGAATGCCTGGGAACGTGAGCAATTCTGCCAAAGCCATTTCAATAATGATTACATCTGTTAGCGGCAACCGGTCTACATCCCAGTTACGGGTGTTTCTGGCAATTAGCTGCTTGTATTCCGGATCGAGACTAACCGTTGCTGTGAAAAGTCTAAGCATAAAGTCTTTGTCATCGTCCCAGTCGAGTGATAATTTTTGTATTTCTATTTTTCCTGTAGTCTCATCAAAGGATTTAATAGTTTTATCTACCAGGCTTTTTAAAATATCTTTGTCCTCCGCCCACCGCATCACATCCTCCTCATACTGATCATGAATAGGGCCTTTACCTAAGATCAGTTTTCTGACAATATGTTTGATGATGTTTTTTTGTGCCTCAAGATCCGGTAATACTTCTTCGTTGAATTTCCGAAAAAGATTATCGGATTTAATTACATCCTTAAACCATCCGCGTACTTTTTCCATGCGGCCACTCCAACTTCCCCCTTGCAGTAACTCCTTTTTTAACTCCGTATTTTCTGACAAAGCCTTAATCCAAACATTGTTACTGAAGTTTTTGTGATTAGCTTTTTTATCGGTCACGGCTATTTCCCCAAAAGCAATTAGTAATCCGAGCACAGAATGATAAAGGCCATTTAAGTCTTCTGCCTCCTGTATCATGTTTTTTTGAAGGTAGGTAAAATCTCTTTTTACGTTTTTATGATATTGGCTAAGGGCTTCTTCCACACAAGTGTTTATGATGTTGTCACTTCCATTTGTGGCGGGGTTTATAAATTTCCTGTCAAAAAGTTCACGCCCGTTTTTGCGCTGACGGCTCAGAAGTTCTTTGTTCTGAACTTCCATCGAATTGAGATCAGGCTGAAAGCGATCGTCAATAAAATCCTGCGACAGAAGATGATTGGCTAGTTTACATTGTTCAAACGCAAACAGGCTTTGCATGATTTTGATCCGGAGTGTGCGTCTGTTCAACATAAGATAAGAACGGTTAAAATTGCCACAGATTCACAGATTATAAGATAACTCTCTTTGTGGCAAGAGAGTTATCGCCAAAGTTGATAATTAAACCTAAGGAACATTTAGATATCGCCAAATAATTTATTACCCAGCTATAATGTTGTAGACTATCTCCAATAATCCCTTTCCCAAAATGCGATGTGCCTCCATACAAATCCTAATAATCTGATAGCTTTCTTTTCGCAAAGGATATTCTTGTTCAGAATATTTCATAAGCTAATCAATGAACCTGCCTTGCCGGTAGGCAGATCTGCGGCAATCTATTTTTAACGACTTAGATATAAGTTTCTCTCCGCATAAATATCCATGAAATAATCATCCATTAAATCATCAATAAAGTAAATAGCTTCTCCGGTTGACTTCATTTCAGGCCCTAGTTCTTTGTTCACTTCCGGAAATTTACTGAATGAAAATATGGGAACTTTGATGGCGTAACCATGCCTTTTTGGGTTGAATGTAAAATCTTTGACTTTCTTTTCGCCCAGCATTATTTTAGTTGCAATATTTACATATGCTTCATCAAAGGCTTTGCAAATGAAAGGTACCGTGCGAGAAGCGCGTGGGTTCGCTTCGATGATATACACTTTATCATTCTTTATGGCAAATTGAATGTTAATCAAACCAACAGTTTTAAGTGCAATCGCAATTCGTTTGGTATAATTTTCGATTTGCTTCATCACGAAATCACCCAGGTTATAGGGGGGGAGCACGGCATAGGAATCGCCCGAGTGAATGCCAGCAGGCTCAATATGCTGCATGATGCCAATGATGTAGACCTCTTCACCGTCACAAATAGCATCGGCTTCGGCCTCTATAGCTCCATCCAGAAAATTATCCAGCAATACTTTATTTTCAGGTAAGTGTTTCCAGATATCTATAATATGATCTTCCAATTCTTTTTCATTGATCACAATCTTCATGCTTTGGCCTCCCAATACATAAGAAGGTCTAACTAACAGGGGGAAACCAATAGTTTTTGAAACTTCTAATGCTTCATCCGCATCGGTAGCTACTCCAAACTTAGGGTAAGGAATATTTAATTCTTTCAGAAGGTTTGAAAAACTTCCCCGGTCTTCAGCCAGATCAAGAGCTTCGAAAGACGTTCCCATTATTTTCACTCCATATTTGTGGAGTTTCTCGGCCAGTTTCAATGCCGTTTGTCCGCCCAACTGAACGATTACACCTTCAGGCTTTTCATGTTGAATGATATCCCAGATATGTTCCCAGAAGACAGGTTCAAAATATAGTTTATCGGCAATGTCAAAATCAGTCGAAACGGTTTCGGGGTTACAGTTGATCATAATTGCTTCGTATCCGCACTCTTTAGCCGCCAAAACCCCATGAACACATGAGTAGTCGAATTCAATTCCTTGCCCTATTCGATTTGGCCCGGAGCCAAGTACAATTACTTTCTTCTTTTGCGATGGAATAGATTCATTCTCCGAATCAAAAGAAGAATAATAGTAAGGTGTCTTGGCTTCAAATTCTGCGGCACACGTATCCACCATTTTATACACACGATAGATACCCATCTCTCTGCGCTTCTTGTGTACTTCACTTTCTTTGCAATCTACAAGATGAGCGATTTGCCGATCGGCATAGCCTTTCTCTTTGGCCGTGCGCATTAATTCTTTTGGAATGGTATCCAATTCATACTTCTTGATTTCTTTTTCGAGCTCGATCAACTCCCATATTTGTTCTAAAAACCACTTATCAATTTTGGTGAGGTTCTGAATGGTTTTCATGGAGATACCTAGTTTCATGGCATCATAAATATGGAAGAGCCTGTTCCAGCTCGGATGTTCAAGGCTATAAAGAAGATCGGCCTGTTTGGTCAATTCTTTTCCATCAGCGCCTAATCCATTTCTCCTGATCTCCAGTGATTGACAGGCCTTTTGCAGGGCTTCCTGAAAATTTCGTCCAATGCCCATTACTTCACCCACCGACTTCATTTGAAGTCCTAGCCTTCGATCTGCACCCTGGAACTTATCAAAATTCCACCGAGGGATCTTAACAATTACATAATCCAGCGCAGGTTCAAAGTAAGCGGTAGTAGTTCCAGTAATTGAATTTTGAAGCTCGTCCAGGTTATAACCAATGGCAAGCTTGGCTGCTACTTTGGCTATGGGATAACCTGTAGCCTTAGATGCTAATGCCGAAGACCGGGAAACGCGGGGGTTGATTTCAATTCCAATGATTTCATCGGTATTGGGATTAACCGAAAACTGAACATTGCAACCTCCGGCAAATCTGCCAATGCCGTTCATCATCTTAATGGCAAGGTCGCGCATGTTTTGATAGACGGTATCGGGCAACGTCATGGCCGGGGCAACCGTTATGGAATCTCCAGTATGAATACCCATCGGATCAAAATTCTCAATGGAGCAGATGATGATCACGTTTCCGGCCCCATCACGCAGCAACTCTAGCTCATATTCTTTCCAGCCCATAATGCTTTTCTCCACCAATACTTCATGGATGGGGGAAGCGTGAAGGCCTCGGTCCAAGGCATCATCTAAGTCTTCCGGTTTTTCTACAAATCCACCACCGGTTCCGCCCAATGTATAGGATGGGCGTATTACCAGCGGAAAGCCAATATCTTGCGCAATTTCTTTTCCTTGTAAAAAGGACGTTGCCGTTGCGCCTTTGCAAACGCCAACATTCAATTCCATCATTTTGAGACGAAACTTCTCCCTATTTTCAGTAGTCTCAATTGCCAGAATATCCACGCCAATAATTTTGACTCCATAATGTTCCCAAATTCCGGCCTTCTCACAATCGATGCATAGGTTCAGTGCCGTTTGTCCGCCCATTGTGGGCAATACAGCATCCACATGGTGCTTTTCTAATATTTCTCGGATGTATTTCTTTTCCAGTGGTTTGAGATAGACATGATCGGCAGTCACCTTATCCGTCATGATAGTAGCCGGGTTGGAGTTGATCAAAATGACTTCAATTCCCTCTTCTCGTAGCGACCTGGCGGCTTGTGAGCCGGCATAGTCAAATTCGCATGCCTGACCAATAATGATGGGGCCACTTCCTATAATAAGTACTGAACGAATGCTGCGATCTCTTGGCATAGTGGCGATGGTATAGATAAACCGGGCAAAAATAATCAGGATTTCAAGATTAACAGGAGAACTGATTACTTTTATTCAACAGAATTTTGGACTGAGCTAGTGTAGCAAGTGCTTGTTCTTCATTTATAACTCGCAATTAATTCGAAATTTATTTTTGAATTCATCAAGGCCGCATCATCCTATAGAAACTTACATTCATAGAGGTCGGTGATGTTAGAGTTGCCAGAGAACCGTATTGTGCGGGCGATTGAAAACGGATACTCAACCTAACAGAAATGTCCTAACTATTTTTGGTGTCTGGAATCACATCCCGCTATTACAGGACAGTTTCATAAATGACATTACTTCCTTGTTCACGTCATCTTTGAATTGCATTCTAAAATGGTGATTGAATTGCTTCGAATCGCCCGGTACCTGTGCAATTTTTTGAAAGCATAGATTATCCGGGTATGGCTGTTTGAAAGGAAAGACTACATGAATAAAATTCTTACCCAGTTGAGTAATGTAAGCGATACGCTTGCGCGGAGTGGCAATACCTATCATGGTCTTAGCAGGATGGATTTTAACGGGTCCGATCTTTCTGTATTCTGCAATGAAGTGCTTGAGGAGTGACACAGTATACTCAGATTTTCCGGCAAGGAAATCATCCAACGTTTTTTCAGATGACGGTTTAGGGCTCACGAAAGTCTGATTCTGATAATTTGAAACAATGACACACGATAAAGGATTCTGGATTCCTGATTCTGGCAGGAGGTTTTCAATTTCCAGCAGTCAATTCAATAAATTGCAAGTGGCCTTCCTGGTGAACCCGTTGCCCCTTTCAGCCGCAGAGGAGTAAACACAAACATAAATTTGTAAACCTTCTCATTCTGAATGCCACTGAAATTCATAAACTCCAGGTTAAATATTCCATTCTCCATGATGAGTTTGGTGTGTACGTAAAAACGCTCGGGGCTGTCCAATGAAGCATCAGAGCCGACCATGGAAGGCTTGCGCGCCACAATCCAGTCTGCCACTTCGCGGCTTACGTGAGCAGGATTTCCCTCTACCGTCTTCTTATCAGGCCATATTCTCCACCAACCGAGATTGAATAACAAGGCATCTCCCGGTTCGATATCGGATTCTTGTAAACCTTGTTTGGTCAGGGTGCTTCGTATATCGGTCATAGTGATTTCATATCCATCTGATAGTGTGTTTACATTCTTGTACCCTGCCACGTCAATCAGAATGCCACGTGTAATAATGGGTTTCAGGTTTTCAACGCCAAGTTTCAGTAAACCGTAAGGGTCCTTCATGTCCTCGGCCATGAAGCCATTGTAGAAAACTTCTTTCGTTGTCCCGTCTGCCATTTTCATCAGCCGCCCAGGATGACCAAGGCCATCAAACTGAGTGCCTACCTGGCCAATCTCAGCTGCTACAAACTCGTCATTAAAAATGGCTTTATCCTCACCAAATGGACCGGATGTTGGAAATGCAGGAATAAAGATATTGTAGCTCCGCTGGCCTACCAGTGGCATCCCTCTTTCGTACACATGACCAAGTTCAATTGTCTTTCCTGTCTTCACCAGTGCTACTGCCTTCAGAATTTTCTCGGGTGTAATCCAATTGGAAGCACCAGCCTGATCCCCAGCGCCCCATTGTTTGTTGGGCCACCAGGGGCCTTCATTTTTGGTTTGAGCCAGTGAGAGAAACGGAATTATCCAGAGACAGGCCAGAAAGTATTTCAGCTTAAAAAGTTTCATACAAAGTAAAAGGTTTTGTTTTCACTAAATTACTTGTTCCTCTCCATTTATAATCTTAAACGGCATGAAATACCTCATCACATTCTTATCATTTCTTATTGTCCTTCAGAAGCCAGCCAGGCACAGGAAGAAGCAGTCCATCTCTCATTTGTAACCGCTCACATTTATTGGCCTCAAATCTATTTACAAGAGGAGCTTAATAGCATTCCAGTTCGGATACAGCCACATCCTTTTTCTTATGCATAAAATTTATCCTGATCCTTGTGGTAGTTACCCTGTCGAACGACACGATGTTTGCCGTATTGCCGACAAGGTTGGTTGGGTACTGATCTTTTCCTTTCACCGGAAACCACTCCCCTCCGCTTTGATATTCGATAGTGAAACTGTCAGGTGTGCCGAAGGTTTTACCATCAGCGTATAGATAAATTTTTACTCTTGAAACTTCATGAGGCTGCCCAAAATCAAGAGCAAACCAGTCCGTTACAGAAGTTGAGCCAAGGGTTGACCACCGGTTCCTGATCTCAGGGAAATACCAGATTCGACCGTCAATAGCCTGGTAAAGTGAATCCGGAACAGAATTGACCGAAGCTGAAGGAACAGGATAATCTTTCTGTTTGATATTTAAAGCACGGTTAGCAGGTTGTTTGGATTTACTGCTTAGAATCGGGGCACCTACAACAACCTGATATTTACCTTCCTTTTGTAGTACAATTGATTTTTTTCCGTCTACAAATACAGTCAGCCCTTTTCCTAATTTGTATTTGCCGCCATCTTCATCATATACCACTGTTAGTTTATGACCGTGGTAAAGTACATCACTCAGGCAAAAATATTGAATTGACTTATCCACCAAGGGATTAATAACAAGAGTATCGCCTTTGGAGGGACGGATACCGCAGAGACCACTAATGACAAGGTTATTGAATGAAGAATGATTATAATGATTGCTCCAATAAAAATATACAATAGGCCCTCCTTTATTGGGATCGTAATTTTCAACGAGATTTATTTTTCCATCTGGCAAGTAATGCTCTTTTGCGAATTGCCGTAGTGTGTTCACATAATCAGATGAGGTAACTACATCCTGATCGTAATTATTAAGCAGGTTGGCCATGCCTGTAATTGCCTGGCTGGACTGATAAGGCCAGGTTGGACCGTTCCATTGGCTTCCGGGTTTACCAAAGCTGAAGGTGAATTGCTTGAAATAGTATTGATAAGAAGGTTCATTGGTACGCAGTCCATAATTGCCAAGGAGGCGAGTTGTATCCAACAGGTGCTTCCACGCAACATGATACTTCGCTGAATCTGAGGGTAGATTAAAATACCAGGGTGCAAATCCTGCCAGCTCACGGCCACGGATAAAATCCCAATAATGAACGTATTCATTATTGACCTTATACCGGTCAATAAAATGTTGCATGGAATCATTCCATAAACTATGCTCAACATTTTCTTTTAAACTGATCGCCCGTTGTAAATAGTCTTTGCTTGTGGTGATATCACCTTTCATCGATGCTATGCGTGAAATGGCGATGGCATTACCATACATATAACTGTTTATGGTTGGCCGGAACGCCTCGCCACCGGCAAACCCATCTTTTCCTCCTGAGGCATCGATAGAAGCTATCGTATATTCGGTAGCATCGGGCATGGCAGGTATGTAATAGAGTTTCTTGTCAGCATCCCAATGATCAGACCAACGGTTATACATTCGTTGCATGCTATCCAACTGCCCGATAATGAAAGTTGAATCGGCATTGACGAGATAGCGCGCATATGTTGCATCAGCAACACTCTCACTATACTGCAGGTTGTTGCCACCGTCCTGATACAGATTATTGATATATCCATCCATGTACAGATCGTTGGTAAGCCACCGGCCTTCATATATGTGATGCATGGAAGCCGCATTGATGGTGCAATAGGGTTCCCGGTCCCAATCCATATGATTGATAAATTCGGTAATCACGTAACTATTTTCACCAACGTTGCGGATATGAGCTTTGTAAAGCTTCCAACGATAGTAGTATACTTGTTCTATTTGCTTATCCGAACATTCAAAAAACGGGACGTTATCAAGGTACCATTCAGCATCCTCCTGGTAATATTCAGTTGCTAATTTAATGTGATCAAGTACTGGGTAATTACTCTCATCAGAACATCCCAGGAAGAAGATTACCGCTATACATGGCAGGCTTTTTACAATAGTTTTACCCTTTTTCAAATTACCCACATTGTATTTCATTGGTAGATAAATTTCGGGAAATGGTGGATCACCTTTTAACAACAATCTTACTCGTCAATACACCTATCTCAGAATTCACCCTCACTAAATACATTCCATCCACCACATTACCAACAAAGATTTTTTGCTCAGCTGCATTGGACAGATAAATTGTGTTCAAAATCGATTGCCCTTGAAGATTGATTACAGATATTTTGGCTCCTTCAAATTTCGGAGGCAGTGATATCGTAAAATAATCTGACGAAACAGGATTGGGATAAACTTGAAACACGCTGTGCATTGTGTTCTCTATTCCCGTGATAGGTCCTTGAATGCTCAAATTATCAATTGCCCAACCCCAGCTATTCACAGCAGCATTAGTGGTTAATCTAAACCGGAAAAGGACCGCATCACCTGCTTTTAATTTTCCGGATTTAGTGATATCGATTATACGATTCTTGAAAAGAGAAGGGCTTCCGTCTTCTTTGGAAACAAATGCAACTGCCCAATCTGGTTCCGCATTAGCAGCATAAGGATCAAGCAATGGTTCCCACGTAACGCCCTGGTCTTTTGATCCTTCAACCACCACTACATCTTTTATCGTTGCTCCGGAGAATTCCGTTAAAGCGATTTCATCGAATGATATCCGTGGGTTGGTAGCATCAATAACTACAGGCTTTTTCAGGATAAAATCAAAACTGGAGGTGTTCTCAAGGCCAAAACCATTACCGTAGGGATGACTGGAGTGAATCGCACCATCTGAAAATCCAACTGGCTTCGTAATCGAGAAGAAGTTTCCAACAAAATCTGTATTCACGGAGTTAAAATCAGAAACATACATTGTAAGCGTGCTTCCGAAATCCAAAAGCGGAACATGAAAAAATCCTGTTGCGGGTAGTATGGATACATTATTCACCACGTCTGTGGCTTTAATCCTATATTGAATTTCATCGCCAGTGGCCAATCCTTTAAGGGCGAGATCAAGTATGTATTGATCGGTGTCAGGCGTCACACTTAATGGTAAGTTCGTTACAACACCATTGTTTACACTGTATTCAACGGAAAGGTCTTTCAATCCTCCATCATCTGTTACGTTAGTTTCGATGCTAAAACTAGTGGCCGTGCTAAGTAGAAAATCCGTGTGATCGTGTAAGATAACAGGAGCACTGTCATCTATTTGAATCTTAAGGTTATCCACCGCCCAGCCCCAACCATGCACCAGCTGATCGGCAAATAAGCGGAAGCGGACGACCACTTCATCACCAGCGAAAAAGGTTTTGTTTCCAAGCATATTGATGGTACGCGAAATAAAAAGGGTAAGATCGCCAGCGGCAGTCGAGTTAGGTTGTGTTTCACTGTCACTGCTGCTGTTCCATTTTATCAGCCAGGCTGCTTGTGCCCGTGAGTCATAGCCATCTACAAAAGGCTTCCAGGATATGCCTCCGTCTATGGAGCCTTCAACGATCACGTAATCAAAAAAATCTGCGCTTCCAAAGACAGAACCATTTTCACCAGGTTCGGCCAACACAATTTCATCAAATTTTATTGTTGCATTGGAAGGCTTGAGTTTAATGGGCACGCGGAGTTGATATACAAAATTGCTTTCAAAGTTGGCGCCAGATCCGTTTGGATACGGATGTACGGAATGAATAGCTCCATCGGTGAATCCGGAAGGGGTCGTGATGCTAAATTCAGGATCGCCAAAGAAATCATTCGAAGCAGAGTTAAAATCATTAGAATAAGAATCCTGGATCGCTGCAAGACTCACTACATTAACAGTGAAATAATCAGCGGCTGATGGAATAGTGGTTGAATTCAATGCTACTGCATTATCCGTTGCTTTAATTCTGTATTTGATCTTATCACCCTGGAATAATCCACCTGCAATAGTAATGGTGGCTTCATAGGTTGAGTCTTTCGTATTCAACATGACCACTTTTGTCTGGGCTATGTTGTTAATCAAATATTCAATTTCTACTTTTTTTACACTAATGTTATCCATAACAATGGCCTCAAGTTTTAATTTGACCTCAGTATTCTGAATAAACCCCTTGGGCGAATGTGTGATGTGTGGAGGTTGGGAATCCGGTCCAGCCGTAAAAACGAAAAGTGATTGATCTATTGCTGATGTTCCCTGTACATACTTCAGACCGGGCTTTACAAATGTGCGTTGTGTTGTGTCGGTCAAGGAAAGGTAATAACCATAGGTGACCGTTGCACCGGTTTTTGGAATGGAAGACTGAAACTCATTCGTGTTAGCCGTGGGTGTCATCGTTTTTGAAGTGAAAGTCGTCCCATCGGACGTATAAGACAATTTTAATGAAGAGGCATTGTACATGGTGTCGCTTTTAATCTGGCACACCACAGGGAAATCGGTAGAAAGATCCTCCGTACTTGCAATTGGAATATGCTGGATAAAAACCGTATTCCAACCCATATCTTTTAAAATTCCTAAAGTAATTGGACCGGGATCGTAAATAATTTCAGCAGAATTAAGAGACGGGGTCATCAACGAATTTTGGTCTCCTCTTGGGTATGAGTTTTCATCCAGGTGAGCAATGCTGGAGCCAGCGTTGTAGGTTGAAGGAGCATAAATGATCCCATTCAAGCTATCATTGGCACTTAATACAAGGGGCGAATTAAAAAAAAGACTTCCTCCCGTTAATTGATCTGCTAAATCTGTTGACGGAGCAGAAAAACCAGTCACCAAATTAGTTGGCGTTTGGTTCTCAAGGAAGGATTCAAAAATCAGCGGATTACCATCAAAGAAATCCTGGATCTGTCCATTCCCTCCGCTTACTTCATAAGAGTGAGTAATGCCAAGGCCATGTCCAATTTCATGGAGAACGACAGACACCATGTCATATTTTCCTGCCGTTACTATTCCTTGAGTATCAAAACTCCAGTTGACATTATCGCTATTAAATGAGGCAACAATATCCGCTTCAGTAGGCACATTCAATTCCTGGTGGGAAATTTTTTCGGCCATGGACACCGGATACCAGCATCCGATTTTCTGAGCGCCATCGAAATTTCGAAAATAGCTACCAGGCGAAGCGGCACCAAGTACATTATCGTCCAGACTAATCCAACTAGCAGAAATATGAATTGGAACTGTTGAAATGATCAATGTTTCCCAGATATCCACGGCAGCTTGAAACGCATCTTTAGCTTCCTGCGAAAAGCCATCGTAAGTAACAATAATGGTGGAAGTTTTCGTCCGTGCTGATTGGTTCTTTCTCCAAGCCAGATAACGTGCCGGTGGTGGCACGTAGGTATTTGCATCTCCCACTGCACTATAGCAAACAATTGGTTTAATATTCTTGAGCGACTCAGGCTTGTTTAAAGGCCCCACATTCTTTTGACAAAACGCAACACTGGAACTCAGCAGTAAAACAACCGAACTTACCGCCCACGCTATTTTCATAATCGAATTATATTGAAACAAGATTTATGTGACAGTGATACCCAGGCATTCAGTTCCAACCTACCAGGTTATGCTGGAAAGTACCAATTTTCGTATTGAAATTTTTAAGACAGGAAAGATATAGGTTGGGTGCGGTTCTTGCAAATCTAATCGAAAGCCACATCTCATTTATTTCAATTCAATCTTTTTGCAATCTCTTGTTTCAATTTCGCTGAATCCCTGGTCCCAATTCTAATTGCACTTTCTGCGTCTTTGAATTTTAGTTCCACTCCATCAAAACCGCTTATATTATACAGCATGCCAGATGAAAAAATCCTTATACCCCAACCATAATACCAGGGTGTTTTTACACACTCAACAGACTTGATTCCGTTAATAGGTATTGTTCTTCTAATGAATCCAATTCCGAAAACTACAGATATTTTATCAGCCGATATTGTCGTTGTCAATCCAAAGAAAAGTAAATAGACAAAAATGAAAATTGAACTAATAATAATGAACCCCATGGTCCCAATGGGCCTATCTCCAAGTTCATAAATGAATAAGTAAGTAATAAAAATCTGAACCGGAATAATGATTGCGAATATTAACCAACCAAATTGAAATTCTTTGTAGTCTTTCATGCTGAGGTTACATCTGTATCTCCTTCGCCACTTCAATTACTTTATTCCAAACTCGCCATGTGTTGAGATAGCAAATCTTTTCAATGTCCTTTTCCGTATAGCCTCGCTTGAGTAACACGTAAATTAGGTTAGGATAGCACGACACATCTTCCAGGCCCGTAGGCAATTCTCCATCAACTCCATCAAAATCTGATCCGAACCCAACATGATCAATGCCGGCAAGTTTTACGACATGATCAATATGGTTGGCTACCATTTCAACATCAGTTTTTAAGGAAGGATTATCTTTATTAAATTGTTCTATCACGGGTTTAGCAAGCGAGTCAGTTGACGTCAGCCCTTTTTCTTTCAGTAGTGCTCTGAGTTTTTCTTTATTCACATTATTTTGGTTCACCACAGTCGAATCCAGAAAGGCGTTGTAAAAGTTAATGTGCATGACTCCGCCATTTTCGCCAAGCTTTTTAATCATGTCGTCTGTCATATCACGTTTTACGCTAGGTGCAAAATGCCGGCAGGAAGAGTGAGAAGCTATGCAAGGTGCCTTGGTAAGTTTCATTACCTGGTAAAAGGTGCTGTCGTCCACATGTGAGATGTCGACCATTATTCCTAAACGATTCATCTCATTCACTACGTTTATTCCAAAAGGACTTAAGCCATTCCATGTATGCGTGGTATCGCCAGAAGAATCACAAATTTGATTGTCTTTGCTATGCGTGAGGGTGATGTAGCGTATGCCGCGATCGAAGAAGTATTTAACGTTTTTTACATCATTACCAATGGGGGCACCGTTTTCCATGCCCATCGGCAAAGAAATTTTTCCTGCCTTGAAATTGACGTCTACTTCAGCGGGCGTATTGGCCAACGCGAACTGATCCGGAAGTTGTTCGACTATGCCTGTGACCATGTTGATCAAAGAATCAGCCAGTAGCTTTCCCATGTCTGGCTGAAGTTGATTAATCGAAGGAATGTAAATCGACATAAAAGGGGCATCCAGTCCTCCTTTCTTAGACCGAACGTAGTCAAAGTCACCATCATTCGAGGAGATGGGAATGTTCATATATTCTCGCTCCGCGCGAAAGTTTTTAAGTTTCAGGCGGTACGGCAGGTCAATATGGCCATCTGTAATAATGTAATTATGGGCCAACTCATCTGCGTAAGCATGCAGTTGCACATCGTTCATACGATCAACGGGTCTCTTTTCCGTGCAGTTAAAAAAGATTGTGGGGATAAGACACAGAAGCGTAGAAATGAATTTCATAGGTTTGGGTTTAACTTCACATCGAAAGATAATAGTTAAACATGAATCTGTAACGTTATTTTAACAGGGCGTTTATAGAAACATCTATAAACATAAGATGAAAACCTCAAGCGGATATGTGATGATTTTGGCCAATCAACGATGATGGAAGACCTTCAACTGATTACGCCATCCCAATTAGCATTACGCAATGGACAGGATAAAGCTGAGATATGGATTGCCTACCAGGGCAGGGTATATGATGTATCGATATCACGGTTGTGGAAAAACGGCAAGCATTATGAACATTGGGCCGGGCAGGACCTGACAGATGAATTAAAAGATGCCCCACATACGGAGCGCGTTTTTGGAAAATTTACCATCATTGGAAAATTGAAATTGGATGGTATTAAATAATTCAAGATTCGAAGTTCCAAAACAGAATCTAATCAATTTGAATTTTTGAGGTTTCCAGCTTCGCCAAAAAAATTGTAAATCGTACTTTGTAAATCCCATATAACCATGGTTATCATTGCAGACAGCGGAGGTTCTAAAATTGACTGGCGAATATTATACAAAGACGGCACAATTGGTCAGGCCAACTGCCCGGGATTTAATCCGTATTATCAACCTATTGAGGATTTAAAAAAAAGTGTGACGGAAGTTTTATTACCACAGGTGAATGGTACTGTTGCAAAAATTTTCTTTTATGGAGCAGGCGTTTCATCAGAAAAAAGCCAGGCTGTTATCAAACAGGCACTAGGTGAATTCTTTCCCGCGGCTGAAATTGAAATCGAGTGGGACTTACTCGCGGCAGCACGTGCCTTGTGCGGAAATGAGCCGGGTATTGCCTGTATTTTAGGCACAGGTTCCAATTCCTGTTTTTATGATGGAGAAAAAATAACGGGTATGGTGGCCAATCTTGGCTGGATTTTGGCGGATGAAGGTTCGGGCACGTATATTGGAAAGCGTTTTGTATTTGATTATTTGAGAAATAAAATGCCAAAAGATTTGTCGAAACAATTTCAAGTTCGCTTTCCACTGACACGCGAAGAATTTTTAGAGAAAGTCTACCAGCAAGAAAGGCCTAGTGCATTTTTGGCTGGGTTTACAAAATTTATTTTTCAGCATTTAAAAGAACCATATTGCTACAAACTCATTTATAATAGTTTCTCAGACTTTTATGAGGAGGTGGTGATGAGGTATGATAATTACAAGAATTACAAAGTTCACTTTACAGGTTCTGTCTCTTTTTATTTCAGTGATATTTTAAGACAGGTAGCCAACGACAAAGGCATCACCGTAAAAAATATTTTGGAGGGACCAATTGCCGGTTTGGCATTGTATCATAAAAAGGATTTGAATTAGGGCTTGCAAGAATTGTTAATACTTTACCGATCAACTTCCAGCGAATAACCATTAACGAATCGTCTTTGACAACAACAGAATCATCCTCGCATTACGATCATCTTGAAAATATGAGCATTCATGATTTGCTCTTGAATATTAATCGTGAAGACAAAACGATACCGTTTGCTGTCGAGAAAGTAATTCGGAAAATTGAATTGTTAGTTGCGGCCATTGTAGAACGGATGGAAAAAGGAGGTCGCTTATTTTACATCGGTGCCGGCACCAGTGGCAGGCTTGGTATTCTGGATGCGTCTGAAATCCCTCCCACGTATGGAATGCCTCATGGAAAAGTAATCGGCTTAATGGCCGGTGGTGACAAAGCGATTCGAAAGGCTGTAGAACATGCAGAAGATGATGCTGCCCAAGCCTGGAAGGATTTGGAAGATCACATGATCAATCGAAATGATGTATTGTTGGGCATAGCGGCTTCAGGACGAACACCTTATGTGATTGGTGGGGTTAAGCAAGCCAGGGCACAAGGCATCCTTACGGGCTGTATCACGTGCAACGAAGGGAGTGAATTGGCTAAAAATGTTGATTATCCGATCGAGGTTATAGTAGGACCTGAGTTTGTAACAGGTAGCACGCGAATGAAATCGGGTACCGCCCAAAAGCTTGTTCTCAATATGATTTCTACCGCCACTATGATAAAACTTGGGAGGATAAAAGGAAATAAGATGGTGGATATGCAGCTAACGAATAATAAGCTTGTGCATCGAGGTGTTAAAATGATCATGGACGAACTGCAAGTATCAGAAGCAGAAGCAAGCGAATTACTAAAAAAGTTTGGCAGCGTTCGGAAAGCGGTTGAAAGTCGTAATTAGTGATTCATTCTGTTTGCTTGTATATAGGGATGTACAAAAGCTGACTACAGAAAGGAAAGTTGCGCTCCGCTTACAGGCGCATCTACCGGTACCAGGTAATTTCTTTTCGTATGTACTTCCCGGCACATCACCCTCGTTCGTTTTAACTTCCCTTTCTTAAACCATCTTCCGTGCAAACCAAAGACACTTCCTTCTGGAATTTGGGAAAGTAAAATGATGGAGGCTTGATTTTGGTCAAACTTTCTGAGAGCAGCTGTTAGTTCGGAATCGGAAAACGAGGAGGCTTTTGGATTGACCATGTGTTTTTTCAGGATTGCTAAAATATCAGGCGGGAAAACTTCTTCCGTAAGAACAGGAGACATCAGTTGTTGAAATGCTTTTTTCCATTGATCACCGTGCGCTTCAACGCGTTGACCAAAAATTGACTGGACTTCAAGGTGCGCAACTTCGTGAATATAAGTGATGAGGAATGAATACGGGTGAAGATCCACATTAATAGTGATACGCGGTGTTTTTCCAGGGTGAAATGTAAAGTCGCCTGCTTTTGTGATTCTGGTTTTGCGCAGTTTGAAAAGAAACTGGTAGGTAGACCAAAGTTGGAAGCAATACGCAACAGCTGGTGCGGGAAGGTGATGTTGAAGAGTCAATAATATTTTTTCCTGATTCACCCCCTATGTTTATTGCTTGTATTAAATGATAAGAAATAAAAAAAGGCCTTAGTGTATCTAAAGCCTTTTGGTTTCAATCTTTTCAGACTGGCACGCCACGGATATTTACTGAGCTGCAGTAGTATCAGTTGCGGTAGTATCAGCTGCAGGAGCTGCAGTTGTGTCAACAGCTTCGGTTGTATCTGTGCTTTCGGTCGTTTCAGTCTTACCACCACAAGCAACAAAGGCTAACGCAAAACCGCATACCATTAACAATGCGATAATTTTTTTCATAGTTTACAGGTTTTAAAAATTTCTGCAAAGATACACTTATAGCTGATTTTAGGGTATATAGCGGAGAAATTTTATTTTTTCCTAAAAAACAACCGTAAGGGTACTCCTTCAAAGTCAAAATTCGCTCGTATTTTATTTTCCAAAAATCTCGAATACGATTCCTGAATGTATTGAGGGAGATTACAGAAGAATGCAAACGATGGAGATTTTGATGAGACCTGGGTGATATACTTAATCTGGATATGTTTGCCCTTAGTAGCAGCTGGCGGATTATGAGCAATTTCAGGCAAAAGTGCATCGTTCAGTTGCGAAGTCGGCACCTTTTTCGTCTTATTATGATAAACTTCTACCGCCTTTTCAATGACTTGAAATATTCGCTGTTTGGTCAATACAGAGGCAAAAATGATGGGTAAATAGTCAATCGGCTTAAGCCGGTCCTCTATCTCTTTCTTGAATTTATCGGAGGTCTTGCTGTCTTTCTCAATAAGATCCCACTTGTTTACCATGATTACCATACCCTTTCCTTGCTTTTGCGCCAGACTAATTAGACTCACATCTTGAGACTCCAGGCCACGTTCGGCATCAACTACAAATATGCAAACGTCACTATCTTCCAACGCCCTTAACGCGCGAAGCACGGAATAGAATTCAATGTCTTCTTTTACTTTGCTTCTCTTGCGAATTCCGGCAGTATCGATCAGGATGAAGTCATTTCCGAACATTTTATAACGTGAGTGAATGGCATCACGAGTGGTCCCGGCTTCATCCGTTACGATGCTACGTTCATGCCCAAGCAGCACATTAAGAAATGACGACTTACCAACGTTAGGTCTTCCCAAAATTGTAATCCGGGGAATGCCAGCATCAGGGTCCTCGAGGTCATCACTTGGAAATACTTTGATCAACTCGTCTAAAAGTTCTCCTGTTCCTGATCCGTTTTCTGCGGAAATCGGATAAACATCGCCCATACCTAAGGCATAAAACTCATTCGCCTGCGCGGATTTGTTTGGCGTATCTGCTTTATTGGCAGCAATGAATACGGGCTTTTTTGATTTGCGAATGATGTTGGCGAACTCTTGATCATAGCCTGTTAAACCCGTTTGGCAATCCACCATGAATATGACGGCAATTGCTTCATCTACTGCGTGCTCAACCTGTTTTCTTATTTGCGATTCAAACTTATCATCCGATCCTGTTACATACCCACCTGTATCAATGACCGTAAAAAACTTGCCCGTCCACTCGGCATAACCATAATGACGATCGCGGGTAACACCAGGCATATCATCCATAATTGCCTGACGCTTCTCCACCAACCGGTTAAAAAATGTGGACTTCCCAACATTTGGTCTGCCTACTATTGCTACAACATTTGCCATTTCTTTTTAATACTTTCTCCTAACTGCTTACTTCTTTTTAGTTCTTACTCAATGTATCCGAACCTCTTTAATTTATCCTTTTCTTTTCTCCAATTGTCAGCCACCTTCACATGCGTTTCTAAAAATACTTGCTTGCCAAAAAATGTCTCCAAATCCTTTCGGGCTTCGGTGCCAACTTTCTTTAATGAACTTCCTGCTTTGCCAATTAAAATTCCTTTTTGCGAATCGCGTTCAACAAAAAGAACGGCTCGTATCCTGATAATTTTTTCTTCTTCTTTAAATGATTCTATAGAAACTTCCGTGCTGTAGGGAATCTCTTGTTCGTAATTCAAGAATATTTTTTCACGAATGATCTCAGATGCGAAAAACCGCTCTGACCTATCTGTCATCTCATCCTTAGGATAATAGGGTGGATGCTCGGGCAACATGTTTTTTATGGTGGTCAACACCTTGTCGAGGTTTTCACCTGTCTTCGCGGAGACGGTAATAATTTCTGTTTGGGGTAACTGTGTGTTCCAATACGCTACTTTATCATCTACCGCTGAGCCTTTGCCCAGATCAATTTTATTTATCAGGAGTAAGATAGGAGTACTTATTTTTTTTAACCTGGCAAACGTCTCTTCATCATATTTTTGATCTAACTCTACAACTAGCAGAATCAAATCAGCATCATCCAGCGATACATTCACATACGTCATCATCGCCTTTTGAAGCTCGTACTTAGGCTCCAGAATGCCGGGTGTGTCGGAATAAACAATCTGAAAGTCATCGCCATTGAGCATTCCCATGATCCGGTGACGGGTCGTCTGAGCTTTGGCGGTAATGATGGAGAGATTTTCGCCTACAAGCTTATTCATAAGGCTGGACTTCCCCACATTGGGCTTTCCAACAATACTTACAAACCCTGCTTTGTGCGGTGCAGACATACTTGTTAAGGCGATCAGGCCGCAAAAGTAAGGTTTATTTAGCGAATGGATGGGTCATGGAGTTGGACCTCTCCAACCTGTTGCCTGTCATCAGAGCCATTTCAATTCTCCTTCTTACGTAACGTGCATCGATACCCTTCAATTAATGACAACTGCCAATAAAATGAGATATCTTAAGTGGAATATTTATATTTTCTTACAAAAGTTCTTCTGATGAAATTGATTGCGCTTCCTGTATTACTTATTGCGTTTTATGCAACTGCCCAGGAGCCGGTAAGTGAACCCGATCTCGCTAAGCTTCAACCCAAACGGCTTGTTTCTAAAATTGAGTTTCTGGCTGGGCCAAGCATTATTTATCCTTATGGGAACGAAGGGTTTGAAAAAGCCCGGGTTGGCAAGCTGGGCTTTGCCGCCAAT
Organism: Bacteroidota bacterium; assembly: GCA_038043425.1. Classification (GTDB taxonomy): domain Bacteria; phylum Bacteroidota; class Bacteroidia; order Cytophagales; family Cyclobacteriaceae; genus ELB16-189. Next base: position 26,963 of record JBBTBZ010000015.1, on the reverse strand, counting down.
GTGGGATTAATTCATAATATCAATTCAAGGTTAGCCATTAATTTGAAATTCCGCTATGAGAATAAAGGTTCGAAGACAATTGCTTATTCGCCTAATATCCCACCACCTGACAGCCAAAAATCAATTTTAGATGTCACCCTTAAGTATGCAACCTTTTCCCTTTTACCATGCTATTCCATTTGGAAGGAACGAGAATTTTACATAGGATTCGGCCCATATTTTGGCTACCTCAATAGCGTAAAAACTTCTATTGAAGTATATATGAATGGAATACTGTCTGGTCAATCAACTTCGAGTCCAGATCCCTATTTATTTAATAAGGCATTTGATGTCGGATTAACAACCGTGATCGGATATAATGTTCATATAAATCAAAAGACGGAATGCTCTGTTCAGTTCCTTCATAACCTGGGGTTAGTGTATCTTAGTAAAGATACAACATACCCTGTAAGAAATAATACGTTTTCCCTGCTCCTTGGATTTTCGATCAATAAAAATAGTTATGTAAAACTATAACCCAAAAAACCTTTTGACTATCAGTTTAATTGAAACCAATCCTTAATCAATCATCTCAAATCCTGTAAACGGTACAAGAACTTTTGGAATTCTAATTCCTTCTTTCGTTTGGTTGTTTTCCAAAATAGCAGCCACTATTCGCGGAAGTGCCAGTGCGCTTCCATTTAAAGTATGCAGAAGTTGGGTTTTACCTTCCTTGTTTTTGTAGCGCAGTTTTAAACGGTTTGCCTGATACGTTTCGAAATTGCTCACAGAGCTTACTTCCAGCCACCGTTGTTGGGCACCGGAATAGACTTCCATGTCATAGGTCATGGCAGAGGTTGCCCCCATATCGCCACCACATAATAATAATTTGCGATAGGGCAATTCTAATTTTTCCAAAAGTCCTTGCACATGCAAACACATTTCATCCAGCACGGCATGCGACTCCTCAGGCTTCCTGATTTGCACAATCTCTACTTTGTCAAATTGATGCAACCGATTTAATCCGCGCACATGGGCTCCCCAGCTTCCGGCTTCTCTGCGGAAGCAAGGCGTGTAACCTGCATTTTTTATAGGAAGGTCGTCTTCGCTCAGCATCACATCGCGATAGATATTGGTAATTGGAACTTCGGCTGTTGGAATCAAGTAAAGCTTGTCTTCACCGACAAAATACATTTGTCCTTCCTTGTCGGGTAGTTGTCCCGTTCCATATCCCGATGCTTCATTCACGACAATAGGAGGTTGTATCTCTGTGTACCCGGCCTTATCGGCTTCATTTAAAAAGAAATTGATGAGTGCCCGTTGCAATTTGGCTCCTTTGCCTTTGTATACCGGAAACCCCGCACCGGAAATTTTAATGCCCAAATCAAAATCAATGATGTCATATTTTTTAATTAGTTCCCAATGGGGCAAGGCATCAGAAGCTAACTGGGGCATATTGCCATGTTGATATACAGTAATATTATCTTCAGCAGTTTTACCGGCCGGTACTTTCTTATGTGGCACATTGGGAATGGCATATAAACCTTTCGTCAGGCTATCTTGAAAAGAAGAAAAATCGATTTCCAGACTCTTTATAGTATCTTTGTCGGAAGCAACTGAAGCACGAAGGGTATTGGCTTCTTCTGCATTTCCGGATTTCATCAACTCTCCGATCTTCTTTGAATCCGCGTTGGACCTCGCCTTCAGGTCATCCAATTTTTTTTGCGTGTCTTTGCGAAGTTGATCAATATCGAGAACGGACTGTAAAAGTTCTTCTACATTTTTTATTCCGCGTTTCTTCAACCCCTCGATAACTTTTTCTTTGTTGTCGCGGATGACGTTTACTTGTAACATGTCAATAGATTTTAAGTCGCCCAAAATTACGTTAAAATATTGCCACAGATTCGCTGATTAATAAAAACTCATTTCACTTGATAAGGAAGGCAGTCTCGATTTACTTTTTACATCGATACATCTACTGTAAATTGGCGGGCAAGTATCAGTCACCGCAAAATTTTCAATTCTGATCAAGTTTCACTTCCTTAATCTGCGCATCTGTGGCGATTATTTTTTGGTCTGGGTTTGATAATATTCAATTTTGACTTATACTTGCAGGGTCATTAGGCCTTTTCTCAGGTCATCTGCACTAAAAACCCAGTACTTTACCATTTCTTATTGATCCAACGAATTATTGAATGTTTCAGACTTTTGTGCTGATTTCCCCGCTTGATTTTTTATGACGACTAATATTTCTCACTCATTACCTATCCTCAAACTAATTTTTTCAAATCCTCATGTACACTATTGACGACCTTAATGTCAAACTCCTTTCTGAATTGAAGGACCTTGCCGAAGGATTGGGCATCAAGAATGCAAAGAAACTTGGCAAGCAAGAGCTTGTTTACAAAATCCTTGACGAACAAGCCGCAGGGGGAGAAGACTCTTCTTTAAAAAAAGCAACTGATAAGCCGGTAGGTGAGCCCGAACGCAGGATGCGTCCACGCAGACGTGAAAATGTGGCCCCGGAAGCAGTGAAGTCTGCAGAAAAAGAAATTTCCTCTGATGATCTACTCCAACCCCTTGATGCGGAAACGGAAAGTAATACACCCAGATTTGATGAGCCAATAGAAACCATCGTTGTTTCCAATGAAGCACCTGCCCTGGTTCAGGAAGAGATGAGGGATTTGCCAATGAGCGATCCTCAACAACGCGAAGAACGCCAGCAAGTGCAGCGCAAGGAAAACAACATTAGGGATTTTGATGGGTTGATTGCCAATGAAGGAGTGCTGGAAATCATGCAGGACGGTTATGGTTTTTTGCGCTCATCTGATTATAACTACCTGGCTAGCCCGGATGATATTTATGTGTCACCTTCTCAGATTAAATTATTTGGATTGAAAACTGGTGACACTGTCAAGGGTTTAATCCGCCCACCGAAAGAAGGAGAAAAATATTTTGCGTTGCTGAAGGTGGAGAGTGTAAACGGAAAGACAACGGAAGAAATACGAGACAGGGTAGCGTTTGAATATTTAACTCCTCTTTTTCCGGAGGAGAAATTGAAGTTAAGCACGACTGCTGATAATATGTCGATGCGCATTATGGATTTATTTTGTCCGATTGGAAAGGGACAACGGGGTATGATCGTGGCGCAACCCAAAACCGGTAAAACTGTTTTGCTAAAGCATATTGCAAATGCGATCGCGGAAAATCATCCCGAAGTTTACCTGATTGTTTTATTGATAGACGAGCGCCCCGAAGAAGTAACGGACATGGCCCGTAGTGTAAAAGCGGAAGTGATTGCCTCTACCTTTGATGAACAAGCCGAGCGCCATGTAAAAGTAGCCAGCATTGTTCTTGAAAAAGCAAAACGCATGGTAGAATGCGGACACGATGTTGTGATTTTATTAGATTCTATTACCCGGTTGGCACGTGCTTATAATACCGTTGTTCCGTCTTCCGGAAAGATTCTTTCTGGTGGTGTGGATGCCAATGCCCTTCACAAGCCCAAGCGCTTCTTTGGTGCTGCCCGCAATATTGAAGGAGGTGGATCGTTGACCATTATTGCTACCGCTTTGATTGATACAGGTTCTAAGATGGATGAAGTAATCTTTGAAGAATTCAAAGGAACAGGCAATATGGAATTAGTGCTCGATCGCAAACTTTCGAACAAACGTGTTTACCCTGCCATTGACGTTACTGCTTCAGGCACCAGACGCGAAGAGTTGTTGTTAAAAGAAGAAGAGTTGGCTCGCGTTTGGATCTTGCGTAAGTATATGGCCGATATGAATAGCAATGAAGCTATGGAATTACTCTTAAACAGAATGAAGGGAACCCGGAATAATCAAGAGTTTTTGATTTCGATGAATAGCTAAGTCTTTACAAACAATTTTCTATGAGGTGTACCCTTAACGGTTTGTATAGAAAGCGCCCTCATTAACTTAAGGTATCTTTTTTGGTATTAGTTACGGAACCAGTCCTCAACTTTGTTTTTTTTCAATAAAAAAATTGAGCAAAAGCCGCTTTGAAAAGCTCCCTTACTCTACCGAATTCAATTTTATTTCAAAGATGAGGTTTGAATTTGCAGGTATCGAGCTACTTCCGGTAGGTCCGTATCCGAGTCCTGATGGGATGTAAAAAGTTGCCGTTGTGCCAGTTTTGATTAACGGAAGGCCGATCTTAAGGCCATCAATTAGGCTAAAAATAATTTGTTTTGAAATATCCCCTTCCTGAAATATTTCGCCACTGGAAAGCAATGTCCCCTTATAATGGAACGATACGAGCTCATACACATTTGGAGATAGGCCTGTGCTGTTAGAATCACTACTATACCAAATGCCACTTGGGTGGCCAATGGCAGTTATCGCTTCATCATCTAAATAACTATGAATGGCCGTTGTATCTTCTTTAAATTGTGTTAGCTCTTCATCTGTTTTAACCACTTTTTCAAGTGTAACCTCATAGGCAATGGTTGTGTTACCAGGTACTTTAGAAGAACCCCTCGGGCCAAATCCATAAATTGAGGCAAGAAAAATAGTAGCAGTCGTTCCTTCAGGCAGCGATTCTATTCCGAATCGCAACCCTCTCACGGGTATCTTTTCAAGTTTATCGTTGATGGTGTCGGTTTCAAAAATACTCCAATCGGAAAGTAGCCTGCCGGTATAGATAGCTGTTACAGTTTGGCCTTCATGAGGAGGCGCACCAGAACCGAAACTAGTGACACCAATTCGAATGCCGGAATTATTACCTGAGGTTACCTTAATAAATGTGGCGCCTGCCACATAGTCATCTATCGCTTTTAGTTCTTTGGCAAGTTGGGTGTCAGCCGGGTTACTTACATCCAAGCAACTGGCAAATAGTAATGGAAGAATTGTAATTAATTTTCTCAAGTGCATAGTTTCTATATTTTCTGGCCACCCCATAACGACTTCCTGTTTCTTTTAGTTTTCAGTGCAAAGGTAAACACTATGTTTATTTTTACTAAACTCTCGCTAACAATACAATATCTTTTACTTCCAAAATTGATTTGTCGTATCCTTTAATAGTGACGTTGATCATGGCTATGCCCAGTTCTTTCAATGTTGATACAAAACTGGGGAATAGCGTTCGCAACACGGGATACGACCACGAAAGAGCGCCATAGTATTTTAAGGTGTTCTTCAATCCTTTTGTTGGCTGCATATATCCCGGACGGAACATGTAGACTTTTTTGAAAGGCAATTGCATCAGTTTATTTTCTGTTTTGCCTTTGACTCGTGCCCACATGCTTTTGCCTTTTTCTGAGCTGTCCGTCCCGCTGCCCGATACATAACAAAAGGTCATGTCCTTGTTGAGCTTAGAAAGAGTTTCGGCCACATGTACCGTCAGGTCGTAGGTTAACCGATTATATTGATCTTCTTTTAAGCCAACTGATGTTACACCGAGACAAAAGAAACATGCATTGTAATCATGCAATTGATTTTCAATGGCAGATAAATTATAAAAGTCAGAGTGAACGATTTCTTTCAGTTTAGGATGAGTATCGCCACATGGTTTCCGGTTGATAACCAATACCAGTTCCACTTCCGGATGGAGCAGACATTCGTGAAGCACCCCTTCACCCACCGTTCCTGTTGCCCCGGTTAGTATGGCTTTGATTTTCATTTTTAATAATCGGTTTATGTTCTAATTTGCCACCTCAATTTTTACTTTTATTCCTTTGAGCTTCTCATTTTTTATGTTGGCCAGCACTTTAGTAACAAGTGCACGCTTCACTGAAACATAAGAAGCAAAGTCAAGCGTTGTGATCAATCCAATATCATCGCTTTGTAGTCCTCCTTTCTTGGTGAGCAATCCAACGATATCGCCTTTGCTGATTTTATCTTTTTTCCCTGCGCTAATATATAAGCAAGCGAATTGCGGTGGAGGAGGTAGTTGTAATTTGTTGCCGACTTTTAGTTCTTCAACGGACTTGTCAATGTAATCCGGAAGGGTTTCATCATTTGCCAAAACTAAATAGGCTTGTCCTTCGGCACTCATGCGTGCCGTGCGTCCATTGCGGTGAAGAAACGCTTCTTGCTGTGGAGGCAATTGATAATGTACCACATGTTTGATTTCCGGAATATCCAATCCTCGCGAAGCAAGATCCGTAGCAATCAAAACATTGTGAGCTCCACCTCTGAATTTGATAAGATTCTTTTCGCGATCAATCTGCTCCATGGCACCGTGCAGAATACCATGCTCAAATTTGTTTTGAGTAAACAAAGCACTGATCCGATCAACGGCATCGCGATGATTACAGAATACCAGGCACACTTCCTGATTAAATCCTGCGACCAGGCGCATGAGCGTTTCCACTTTATCTATACTTCGCGTATGGACGAGCTTCAACTTCAATTTTGATTCCGCTTCGTCTTTCAGGTAGTTGAACGTTTCCGGATTTGTAAATGGTAAAAAGCCTGGCCACACATCTAACCTTGTGGCGGAAGTGAGTATGTGCTGTTGCTTTCCGCTAAGGGCTTTAAAGATGACAATCAATTGTTCATGGAAACCCATTTGCAATGATTTGTCAAATTCATCCAGCACCACCATTTTAATAGTGCCCGCATCAAATGATTTCCTGAAAATATGATCGGCCAACCTACCCGGGGTTCCAATGATCACCGCAGGTGCTTCGCTCAAACTATTTTGCTCAATCTTAACCGAATGACCGCCATAGACGCAACTTACTTTATAGGAAGTTTTCATCGATCTTAAAACCTGTTCGATCTGCAGAGAGAGTTCGCGGGAAGGCGCTATGATCAAAGCTTGTACACCTGTGGCATCGGCTCTTAATTTATTGACAAGTGGAATTAAAAATGCTAATGTTTTGCCAGAGCCTGTAGGCGCCAACAGCATCAAATTGTTTGGAGAAGAAGCCTTTTCAATGACGGCAGACTGCATTTCATTGAAGTCGGGAATAGAAAGATTCTTAAGGAATTCCGCGTTGGTGGCGGTTATATCGGTTTGCATGGCGCAAAGGTAGCGTTATGAGGACTACTTTCAGTTACTTTTTCAGTTCACTTGTTGGAACAGCAAAATCAACATGTTTCTCGCCAGTTGAAAATTTTTTCACTTCCAACAAGGAACTCATAAACTTTTTAAAGGGAGAATGATTGTTTTGAAATACAATTCTCACTTTCCATTCCATGTCTGAGGCTATCTCAAATCCCTTAATATGCAGTTGCCAGATTGAATTTATTTTACAGCTGTTTCAGCTAAAATAAACCGACTCATTTTCTTAATAAATTCGTGGGCAGATGATAAGGAGTTGACTGTACTTCGGAAAAAATTTCCATGACATTTTTTCGTTTAATTTAATTAGGTTAGCATAAAAATTTGCGAAATAATCAGTATGCATCACATAAACGTTCCAAAGACCAACCTCCCCAGAATTGTAATAGTAGGAGGCGGCTTTGGTGGAATAGAATTTGCCAAGCGCTTAAAAAACAAGCCCTACCAGGTAGTGCTGCTCGATAAGAATAATTACCACGCTTTTCCCCCATTGCTGTATCAAATTGCAACGGCTGGTTTAGAGTCCTCTTCAATTGCAACACCCTTTAGAAAAATTTTCGAAGGTTTCCCTAATTTCATTTTTCGCCTGGCGGAAGTGCTGGAAGTGGAGCCTGCCGAAAACCAGATCACCACTGATATTGGAGACATTCATTATGATTTCCTTGTTTTCGCTTCTGGCTCAACTACAAATTTTTTTGGCATGAAAGACGTAGAGCAGCATGCCATGCCCATGAAGTCAATACCCGAGGCGTTAGACATCAGAAGTATGCTGCTTCAGAATTTTGAAACAGCGGTAAATCTTGAACACAAAAGCGAAGCACAGGAAAGTTTAATTGACATTGTTGTGATTGGTGGCGGCCCCACCGGTGTTGAACTGGCAGGTGCACTGGCCGAGTTGCGTAACCATGTGTTGCCGGAAGACTATGCTGAATTGGATTTCGGACAAATGGATATTTACCTGGTTGAAATGAGTAATCGGTTATTGCCTCCCATGTCCGAAGAGGCATCTGCTAAAACAAAAGAGTTTTTGGAGGATCTTGGCGTTCAGGTTTGGCTTAGCACTGCCTTAACATCTTACGATGGATACAAGGCCACCTTCAACAACGGTAAAACTATTCTAACCACTCATTTAATATTCGCGGCTGGCGTGGCAGGTTGTGTTCCAAAGGGTTTTGCAACAGAAGCAGTCGCACGTGGCCGCAGGCTGGTGGTGGATAGTAAACTTCGAATAAAAGGTCATCAAAATATTTTTGCCATTGGCGATGTGGCTGCCTTTACGCCCGAAGGAAAGCAAATGCCTTTGCCAATGGTCGCCCCGGTGTCAGTTCAAATGGGTCAATATTTGGCTACATTCTTTATTGCAGGTTTGCCTCAGGAATTCAAGTCCTTTCAATATGTGGATAAGGGCAGTATGGCCACTATAGGAAAGCACAGAGCTGTGGTAGATTTATCGTTCTGGAAAACCCAGGGTATGTTTGCCTGGTTTATCTGGATGTTTGTGCATCTGATGTCCCTGGTAGGGTACGGTAGCAAAATAGGTGTGTTTCTGAACTGGTCACAAAGTTATTTTAGTTCTGATAAAAAGTTCAGGCTTATCATAAATAGATACAAAAAGAAGAGTTAAAAAAAATTCTCATCGTCCTCCAGACAGAAAGCATCACATCCGACCTTACTTTCGTGGAAGGGCGACTAATTTTTATTATCGATCCAACTATTTTATAGATAACGGTGTCTAACCCATTGAAACAACCTAAAAGATTATGCGAACATTCAATAAAGCAACCTTATTGTGTGCCTGTTTTGCGATAGCCGTTCTTAGTTGCACAACGAATAGTGATCCTGTGCCGGAGCCTACAATTGATGATCTAAGTCAATTTGCACGCAATTTTGTTGGCATGCGATTATCATCACCTAACGCGATGAACCGTGCCAGTGAAACCACTGTTAATAAATCCTTTCAAAACATGATGAGTACTCATGGATTTGGCGGGGGCCGTGTGAAGGATTCTACCAGCACGGAAGGTCCGGACGGTTCTGATTCCACCATTTACCCGGAACCCTGGATTTCATGTGCGGTTATTACACAAATCGAAAATCCGGATGGAAGTACAACCGTTATTTACGATTATGGAGATGGCTGCGAAGAAGGTTGGGGCGATTACAAATATTTTATGCATGGAAAATCTGTTCAGACGTATAAATACTCTTCCCAGCAAACAGGTTCTGTTGTGAGCGATTCGTACTTATTTAAGATGCTATTCGATAATTATGGTGGTTACTATTATGGCGACAGTGCCAGCGTATGGAATATGGATGGCAATTCCTCTTATGAGGGATACTCATCCTACGATACAGCCGAAAACAAATTCTCAGGTGCTTACTCGTACAACGATACTTCCCTATATGCATATGGTGAGAAACACTACAATTACAAGTCAAAAGGAAAATCACACTACGATGAAAAGGGCTGGGTAATGGAAGTGAATGATTACGAGTATGGGGATGGATCTGACTACTACCGCTCACATCTCATTACACCATTAGTGACAGACTATTCCTGTAATGAACCGGACAGTAATAAGCGTTATGTTTGGGTAGCCGTTTCCGGTCATGAGGTGGTAACTTACAAGCAAGGCGATAAGGAAGGGAGTTTTGAAGTAGAGTATGGCAATGGGGAGTGCGATAACATTATCTACATCACTGAAGATGGAAAGCGTGTAGCAGTGGACTTAGGAGAGCAATGGTTTGTTTTAAATAAAGAAGGGTAAGGTTAGTTATTATTACATCTATTAATTTCAAGGCCACGTGTGCAATTGCGTGGCTTTTTTTATTTTATAAGTTTAATTCGCAATAAGTTTTTTAAGGGACTACAATTTAGAGAAAGAGAAAACATGATTTCCTTGTAGAGAATTTAACCGCCCTCCCCCAAGAGTTCTTTCTTGCCAATACAATGATGTATCTAAAGTTGCATCAGTGACCTGAACAGTCAGTTCTAAACCATCATTCCTTAAGATGGTAGTGCCATCATCTGAGTTAAATGACCAGGTTCCTGAACTTGGCCATATAACACCACCCTTGGTTGCGGTATAGGTAGTAGGAGTGAATTGAAGAGTCATTCCAGCATACATCGAAGTTTTATCGACCCCATCTATGCTCACCGCCTTTATTTCCCATGAAGTTGAAATCATTCGTGATTTAATAACCTCCTGTGAGGAGGGCGCATCTTTTTTGCAACCACTGATTGCTAACAAGGCAACCAAGGCAGCAAGGCTCAACCCTTTGAAAGTATCCTTGTATAAATTCATTTTCATTATAGTTATTTCCTGATAAACCTAATTTTATGAATGGTCTGGCCTGACTTAATGGTTAGCATATAAGGCCCGGAAGAAAGGTTACTAACGTCCGTCTGATACATTTCCCCATTCTGTTCAACCGGCAATTTGACAATGCGCCCAAAAAGGTCAACAGCACTTAACTCTTCTATTGATTCATTTACCCCTGCTATCTCTAATTTATTACCGACCGGGTTAGGAAAGAGTCTAATTTCTGTTCGTGAAGAGTTTACATCTCCGGTAATGATTATTGGGAATGGATTTGAAAAGGCACTTAGGCAATCATCCACTTTTACCTGTACTTTATATTCACCCGGTTCTGACACAACAAGATTTGAATTTGAGCCATTTGGCATTAGCAGATCATTACGATACCATTGATTGCCAACTGCTGAACTTGATGTAAGTGTTGGAGCAGGTGTATTCTCATTGGTGATTGTGATTGAAGGCTTAATGGGATTGACACAAAAACTTTGTTCTGCCGAAGCGGGGTTGTAACTATTATTACCTGGTTGGGAAGCAACTACTATAACATTCCCAGCTTGCAAGATTGTGACACTATTTCCTGTAATTGAAATTTTGTCTGAGACAGAAGAAAATACGACAGGGAGACCAGAGCTAGCGGACGCGGATAGAGTAAAGATTGGATCGCCAAAAGTCTTTGCCGGAATAACTGAGAAAATGATGGACTGATTGGTTTTACTCCCGGACTGAATAACGGCTACAGATTTTGTCAGACTTCCACCTATGATGCTTACTGTTGCTGTCCTTGCAGTAGCCGAAGTATTGGCACTGGAAGATTGTACAGAAATAGTTTCATTATTTGAACCACTTGCTGGTGAAAAGCTGAGCCAGGTGGCATCATCAGTGATAGTCCAAGTCGAGTTGGATGTAATCTCAAAAGTTGCTGAACTGCCTGAAGTACTGGATATAGAAACAGTGGCAGGAGATACCTCCAGTGTACTCGTTCCAGCCTGAGACACGGCTATAGTCTTTGTCAGACCTCCACCCGTTACAGTAATAATTGCAGTTCTTGCATTAGCGGAAGTATTGGCACTGGAAGATTGTACAGAAATAGTTTCATTATTTGAACCACTTG
>JBBTBZ010000015.1:14631-15424 GCA_038043425.1 Bacteroidota bacterium | reverse complement strand
GTAATCTCAAAAGTTGCTGAACTGCCTGAAGTACTGGATATAGAAACAGTGGCAGTAGATATCTCCAAGATTGGCGCTGGAATAAAAATAAATCCTGTTTTTGTTGCTGTTCCACCCGGAGTGATGACTGCCACACTACCTGAAGCACCTGTACCAACAACAGCCGTAATGCTGGTAGGGGAAACGACCGAGAAAGAGGTTGCAGCCGTACCGCCAAAGCTCACTGCAGATGCACTTGTAAAGTTAGCGCCTGCGATGGTTACTGTAGCGGCAGAAGCAGCACTGGTTGGAGAGAATGAAGAAATAGATGGGGCAGGAATAAAAATAAATCCTGTTTTTGTTGCTGTTCCACCAGGAGTGGTGACTGATACACTACCGGAAGTTCCTGTACCTACAACAGCCGTAATGCTAGTTGCAGAAACGACTGAGAAAGAGGTAGCAGCAGTACCGCCAAAGCTCACTATGGTTGCCCCGGTAAAGTTAGTTCCGGTGATGGTTACAGTTGCGCCAATGGCCGCACTGGTAGGCGATAAAGAAGAAATAGTAGGAGCTGAGATAAAAGTAAATCCTGTTTTTATTCCTGTTCCACCTGGAGTGGTGACGGCCACACTACCTGAAGTTCCTGCACCTAAAACAGCGGTAATGGTGGTTGCAGAAACGACCGAGAACGAAGTTGCGGCCGTGCTACCAAAACTTACCGCAGTTGCCCCGGTAAAGTTAGTTCCGGTGATGGTTACAGTAGCGGCAGAAGCAGCACTGGTTGGAGAGAATGAAGAAATAGATGGGGCAGGAA
>JBBTBZ010000015.1:0-14531 GCA_038043425.1 Bacteroidota bacterium | reverse complement strand
TACCGCCAAAGCTCACTATGGTTGCCCCGGTAAAGTTAGTTCCGGTGATGGTTACTGTAGCGGCAGAAGCAGCACTGGTTGGAGAGAATGAAGAAATAGATGGGGCAGGAATAAAAATAAATCCTGTTTTTGTTGCTGTTCCACTGGGAGTAGTTACTGATACACTACCGGAAGTTCCTGTACCGACAACAGCCGTAATGCTAGTTGCAGAAACGACTGAGAAAGAAGTTGCAGCCGTACCGCCAAAGCTTACAGCTGTTGCCCCGATGAAGTTAATGCCTGTGATAGTTACAGTTGCACCACTGGCACCATTGGTAGGCGTGAAGGATGAAATAGCGGGAGCATTGATAAAAGTAAATCCTGTTTTTGTTGCTGTTCCACCCGGAGTGGTGACTGACACACTGCCGGAAGTTCCTGCACCTACAACTGCTGTAATGGTGGTTGCAGAAACGACTGAGAAAGAAGTTGCAGCCGTACCGCCAAAGCTCACTGCAGACGCCCCGATTAAATTAGTTCCAGTAATGGTTACTGTAGCTCCACTGGCAGCACTGGTTGGCGTGAATAAAGAAATAGTAGGAGCAGGGATAAAAGTAAATCCTATTTTTGTTACTGTTCCGCCCGGAGTGGTTACCGACACACTACCGGAAGTTCCTGTACCTACAACAGCGGTAATGCTGGTTCCAGAAACGACCGAGAAAGAAGTTGCAGCCGTACCGCCAAAGCTCACCGCAGATGCACCAGAAAAGTTAGTGCCTGTGATGGTTACAGACGTGCCAATGGCACCACTGGTCGGAGTAAAATTTGTGAGTGTGGGAGGTGCTGAAGTTGTAAAGATTTTGACCGTTCCATATCCAACTCCAACATTATTAACCGCATAAGACCTAACATAATATTGCGTTCCAATAGTAAGTCCAGTCATAGTACTTGAGAATGACCCTAAACCGCTTCCGTCTAAAGTTGTATTATCAGAGGTGGTGGGTAGATTATTTGAATTACTCCAGCAAACGCCCCGAGCAATCACGGGATCATAACCATCAGAAGTTATATTTCCTCCACTTTGTGCTTGGGTTTGTCCAATTGAAGAAACGGATAAAGTAACCACTGTTGGCTTTTGAGGGACAGTTATATTGAAATTGTCCGCAACCTGTTTATTGGTGTTATCAAACGCAGATACAGTTACAACTGAGCCTATTGTAATATCTGGTGCCCCAATTAGTTTTAAAATATGATCGACTGAAAATGTTGTTTGGTCAAAGGAAATTTTAGCATTGTTTGTGTTGACAGTAAACGAGAGAGGAAGTCCATTCGGATCTGAAAACATATCATCTAGATCACCTACAACCAGTGTCTCATTCGGCCACAGTATTTGATCAGGTATTGGTTGTGCGATTGTGGGATTTCCTGTTGAGCTGAGTACCGAATAGGCTAGCCCATTACTTGTTCCGTTTGAATTTGTAACAGTAACTACCCCCTGGCTTATTCCACTGGGAACTACAAATGTTATGCTGGAATTATTCCAGGATAAAATAGCTGTACTTTGAATGTTTCCAAATTTTACTGTGCCCGTAGTTCCTAGATTTGTTCCGCTTATAGTGATTTCATCATCTGCTGAAAGGAGTGTTTTATTCAATGAGGTAATTGAGGGAGGAGGAGCTGCAACAGTAATAGTTAATTCACGAAGAAACTTGTCATTGTTTGATAAAACTGAAGCTAACCAAAATGAATATGCACCAACAGTAGCGTTAGAAGCTATTCTGAATTTATATTGAATCCTATTATTGTTATCAAAACGTGTCAGTGAACTATACCATCCATCAACAGTGGGACTTTTATAAATTTCTGGGCTAGAATTTCCAAAAGTTCTCGTTGAACAACGACCAGTGAAAATTGCATCACCTCCAGGGTATACAGTAACATTTGTCTCATCAAATGTTACGAAGTTTGTATTCGAGTACCCAAAGCTGATAAATGCTGATGGAGTTGATGTTGTCACTTCGCAGATTAATACTGAGGTTTGGCTATTATATTCGCGAAAATCATACTTATTAATTTGTTGAATTGTTCCTGTATTTTGCCGTACACTAATATTGTTGGTCGCAACATTTGTTAATGTATAGGTATTGCCATTAAATGTGTGAGATGTAATACTATTACTCAGTTCAACGAATGATTCTGAAGCGGTTATAGAGTATTGTCTTGCCGAGCCATTTTGCCCTACAATTAGAATATTCGATAGAGTGTTGTTCTGCGTATTACTATCCTTATCTGGCAGCAAGGTGAATATACATGTATAGTTGCCGTACGTATTTTGGGTATTTACAGTCGTTGAAATGGATGTCGATACTGATCTACTAAGTGAAGCTATAGTTCCGCTTGGCGATGAAATTAATGTGCCGGAGGGGTTGAATAGCTCAAATTTGTATGGAACGTTATAATAAATTTTATCATCTGTGTTTGAACCATTGTAGACAGTTGCGGTAACTATAACTGCCTGACCTGTTAACATGAAGGTAGGACTAGCGTTTAAACTTGTTGCGCTGATGTCCCAGCCGGCAACGCTTTGACTAACATTAAAGCTCAATGTTCCTGTAGCGGGATACCTTAAACCTGTTACGCTACTATTGGCACTTGCTTCAAAGTAGTAATTGTGGATCCCCGCATTGAATGTGTTTGTAAGGCTGTAACTCGCCCCATTGGCCCAGTTTGCACTTGTTGTGGACATAGTATACGCAATCCCATCTACATATACCTTTACATTGTCTGGCGCTTCGGAAGGTTTGGAGGTATAGTTTATTTTGAAAGTGATCGGATCAATACTTGAAGCGCTTACAGGTGAAATAGTTGATGAACTCAAGTATTTTATTGAGGTCGATAATGTATATTCATATTTATAGCTGATGCTATTTGCATTGCCGTTTACCCATATGAAATAAGTTTTATTTGGTGCGGTACTATTGAGATTTATGCTTTTTTCACCTGAGCCAGGTTCCGAACCAATATTTCCATTATCATCACTTAGTGCAAGTCCAGTTGTAGGGGCTGAACCGGGCGAGAGCTTTATTGATAGTCTTCCATTGGAGGGTGTCGTTATTTTATAGAGATCAACATCAGTTGGATTGCCAATACTATTGCTTCTATAAGTTATCCTGCCTCGAATTGCGTCTCCGAGCGAGATTCTGTAAGCAAGGGTTTTTATTTCAGGTTCGTCAAGACCTCTAATTATGCCCTTTACATTTTCTGTTTCATGTGTATGATATTCAATAAGTTCAAACCCTGATATTGATAAAGTATCAGATATAGTCATTGGGCTTGGTTGACTCTGTTGTGTATATAGCCATTGCCGGTCAGTTAAAACTATACCATCATTGTCAAGGAGAGTTGTTCCACCACTTGATAACATTGCTCCTATAATCCAAGTATATTTTAGATTAGTTGGGAGTTTCAATAAATGATTATCATATGTTCCATCATTAGGTTCATTTAGCCCAATGATGTCGTTATTAATTTGTCCATTGCAGTTGATATCTTTATTATATAAGGTTTGATCGTCCAGCGGTTGAAACAAGTTAGCCTCATTCCCCCCGAAAAGATAATAGCCAGTAAAAGGTCCGGTAATGAAGGACGAGTTGTACCTTAAATCGCGAACAGCTTCAGAATGTACGTCTATTCCCTTAAAACCTTCAAACCCAAAAGCATTTGAATTTGAGCCTCTATGTGGGGTTCCTATTGTTACTACGTGTGCGACTTTGTGGCCATCAGCTACACTTGGTTCAATCCAATTAGTTCCATTATCTCTTTGTAAATATTCTCTTATAGCTAATCCACCCATTGAATGGCCCACAAGAATAACTTTTTCGACATTCTCGACTTCCAATACTTTTTGTATCATTAATTTCAAGGCATAGCCTTGTTTAGTAATAGCGGCCTGGTTGCTAAGGTGAAATGACGATCCGCTATAAACAGAGTTTGAATTGAATCTACTGTTGTCAAAATTTAACAGGTATATCCTTGAGGATGCTGGTATACTACCTGGGTACCTCCAGCCAACAGGCACTACATCTTGAAGTAAGTTTGCAGTAGCATCATTTCCATCTGAGTTAAGGGATATGTCATAGGTACCTATAGTCTCTCCAGCAGGAACAATAGAATTTAAGGCTGTAAACCATGTCTCATCGCTTGAATTTAATCCGTGAATAAAAATGATAGGGTAAGGAATTTTGGGTTGCGCTTGAAGCAGAGTAGTGATGAATGAAAAATACAGCAGCAGCAAGACTCTGATCGTTTTCATGTCAATTTTCAATGAATTGGAAACGAACCCAAGGAGTGCAGCGAAAACCAGAATGAACTTGTAGACCATAATCCGAAGGTCTTGACAATTAGAAATACCTTTTGAAGTTACGGTTTAGTATCGGACAACAACTTCCAGAATTAGGTTACTGTATAAAGTAATGTTTATACCGTATGAGCAATCATGATAAGTGTGTGAACAATTAAGATGCACAGCACCAATGAACTGTTATAGGATACCTAGCGGCACCCACACCTCCACCCTTGTCCCTGCAGGTTGGCCACCCTCGTCAATCAGGTCGGAAATTTTATTGCGGATTGGGCGGGGGAGGGTTTGGTTGAGTGTATCGTAAAACTCACTATTTAGTTTTAGTCCTTTTCCGGTGGAGTTGCTGAGGCTGGCAGCTTTGACCCTTCCTATTCCATTGTCCTTGAAAGTGAGTTTCTTCCTTCGGAAGAAGAAATCCAGACTGGTCTAAATTTACTAAATGATAAAATATATGTCATAAAGTAATACTATTTGATTAGTTTTGAATCATGTTTCAGCGTGACATTTTTCCGGATTTAAAGGAACACCTGGCTTCGCCACAGGCAACGGTGATCACCGGCATGAGGCGCACGGGCAAAAGCACGGCCTTGAAATGGCTGCTGGAGCAGGTGAAGCACAGCAACAAAATATACATGGACTGCGAGCGCCTGGAGGTGCGCGCTCAACTGCGCCAAGAAAATTATGAGGCCATTATGGAATGGTTTTCTTTAAAGGGCCTGGATTTAAGCAAGCCTTGTGTAATCGCCTTTGATGAAATTCAATTGGTGAGCAACCTCCCAAGCCTCATCAAATATATCTATGACACCTACAACACAAAGTTTTTGGTAACGGGCTCGAGTTCTTATTATATGAAGAATCAATTCTCTGAAAGCCTTGCGGGCCGAAAGCGTATTTTTGAATTGTATCCACTCAGCTTCAAGGAATTTTTACTTTTTAAACAGTCAGGAATAAAGTCGCTTGAAAAATATAGTTGGAAGAAATTCAGTGCCCCTTGGTATGAGCGATGCAAGGCCTTGTATGAAGAATATTTACACTATGGTGGGTTTCCGGAAGTAGCACTCCAGATAAAAATAAAAGACAAAAGGGAATATCTGAATGATATCATCGACTCCTACATTGCGCTTGATGTTAAACTTATTTCTGATTACTCGGTAAGCGATGATCTTTACAGACTGGCAAAATTATTAGCAGCCAGAGCCGGCAACAAGGTGGATTACTCTAAACTGGGAAGTGTTGCCGGAATAAACAGACAGAAGCTGAAAGAGTACATCCATCTTTTTGAATACACGTACTTCATTTATGTAGTTACCCCATTTTCTAAAAACATTGATAAGGAAATTTCTCAGCAGCCTAAGCTTTACTTTGCCGATACAGGGATACTGAACGAACTGGCTGGCGTTCAACTATCCAGCGGTCAGCTTTTTGAAAACGCTATTGCGGCTCAATTGAAACCACAAGGAGTGCTCAATTATTATCAAAAGAAAACCGGCCAGGAAATAGATTTTATCTGGAACGAAAAGACAGCTATTGAAGTGAAGGAAACAGCCCTCGAACAAGATTTGGCGGTGTTAAAACAACGAAGCCAGGCAATTGGATTACAAGACTATGCTTTAATAACACGGTATGTAAGTAAAACAAAATTCCGCAACTTAATCTGGGGAGGAAATGTATATTGAAAATGACATCCACACCTCCACTGTTGTGCCACTGGTATCTCTGCAATGCTATGGTGGAAGGGCATGAATTCACTTGATTTGTCGAGGGGTATATAACCTTCCGGATTTTCTACCTTCCGGGCTCTGTCTGACTTTGGCAGGATTACCACCAAATCAATTTTGATGCAACAAATTCACAAATGGTAATTTCTGATTCGGTTTCAATCAGAACGACAGTATATTTTTTAGTGTAGTTGACGCACTTAAAACCTAACCGGGAGCGTTTAGGGTCTTTGCATGTCGGGTACGACTTTCGTTCATCCGCCAATGTTTCAATGAAGTCGTACACTGCATCTGAGAATTTTTCAGCAGTTTTAACCATGCCCTTCGATTCAATGTACAAAGAAACCACGGCAATGCTTTTTGCTACAGATAGTTTTACCGTGACTTTTCTTTGGCCCATTTACGGATAAGCGTTTTGGAATACGCCCGGGCTTCACCTAGCGATAATGTCTTCTCTGGCTTTGTTTTTAAAGCAGCCTTTTTTTGCAGAGAATCATACTCCTTCCTTGGAAGGATAATGAATTTTCTTTTGTTAACAATTAGCTCCGTCATAAGCCTTCTTTTGGATTGCTAAAGTTAAAGTAATCTCAAATGTCTTACAATAGTTATTTTATGTCTTGGTCGGTGTTGTTACAGTGATAACACTGTCCAAGTGCAAGGCATCTTTGAGGGAAATCCTGATGTCAAGTGGATTTCTCACAACTCCATCGGCACCCACACCTCCGCCCTTGTCCCGGCTGGAAGATCAGCAACATCAAACAGGTCTGTAATTTTATGACGTATTGGTCGGGTATTCATTTGATTGAGAATATCGTAAAACTCGCTATTCAATTTTAGTCCTATGCCGGTCGAGTTGCTTAAGTTGGCCGCTTTGGCCCTTCCTATTCCATTGTCTTCAATGGTGAGTTTTAGATCCTGGTTTTCGCGCTGTATTGAAATTTTCAGAAGCCCGCCTGCACCTTTATGCATCAATCCGTGCTTGATGGCATTCTCTACAAAGGTTTGAATAGATAACACAGGCACTTGTTCTTTGAGAGTTACTCCTTCGCCAATGTCAATGGTAAAATGAAATTTATCACCAAACCGAAGTTTCTCTAATTCTAAATAAACTTTAACAAACTCCAGTTCTTCTTCTACCGGGCGATAAACCCGTTCGGCATCATTCAGCATTTGGCGAAGTAAGCGAGTAAACTTAATAAGATGATCGTAGGCTGCCTTGCGGTCGTCCAGGTATAACAAGGCTGCTACCGTGTTAAGTGCATTGAAGGTAAAGTGCGGATCAAGCTGACCTTTGATAGCTTGTAATTGTAAGGTCTGAAGTTTTCGTTTTTGATTTTCCCTTTTTTCAATCTGTGTTGCGTTTATATTTTTAATTAATCCAATAAACAAGACAAATGCTAAATAGATTGAGGGGTAAGCCAGGTATCCGGCCCAATAGTATGGGTTATCTTTTAGCTGCAGAAAATGGGCACTGTTACCCGATTTAATAAATAGTTTGGTTTCTCCATCTTTGTTCACCTTGTGCGACACTTGCCATTCGTAATCCGGAACATTGAAAGGAATGGTACCGTATTCTTCAAGGTCAGAGTTATAAATGATCATCTTTTTATCATCCTTGGAATATAGGAATAGTTCTTTTTGTTCATCGTAATCTAAATCGTACCGATACAAATAATAATCCTGCTGAAGCGGTATTTTCCTTTTCTCGATAATCTCCAACTGTTCACTTAGTATAAACATGGAACTACCCATCAGTACAATTCTATCCTGTTTTTTTGTATGCAAAACTGCTGACTGGACTCTTCCAGGCAATTCCAATTCAGAAAAGGATACTTCCTTGATCAACTTACCGTCAACAGAGTAAAACATAATGCCGGGTGTCCGAACGGGTGTGCCAACACCTTTATAATTGTAGACCACAACAAGCCTATCACCAATATTGTAAACATCAAGCGATCCTCCGAAGCCCGGAAACCCGATCGGAGGAAATTTAAACTCAAACTGATCGGTGAGGACCATCAGCCATGCGCTGTAATCGGTAAAAGGGGTGGGAGTTTCATAGTTTCCTGCTGCTGTCATGCTGCTGAAAATCTCAGGGCATGCATCTCCGTCAATGTCTTTCAGTATTGGATCATTAAAATTGATTCCGGTAAAAGGGCTGGTCTTTAGTTTTTGTTGAGCCAGATCATAGAAATAACAGAGTCGTGGCCATAATCCAAAACCTGTATTGATGCGGAAATAGAATTCTCTTTTGCCGTCTTTGTTTTGGTCAAAGAACCCAAAGTGTTTAATGTTTGAATTAATATCGCCTTCCACAAGATTAACGGTGGCAATAAACACTCGTTCCAAATGCAATCCTTCGGGTTCAAAAAACTCGTTTACATTTAGAAAGATAGAGTCCAGGTGAGTTGTGAATACATAAATTTCAGCAAACAAATCCTGATCGTGGTTGCCAAAGTATAGGTTGGAGATATCAGATGTCAGATTATCGGGTAAATTCCATTGGTCAAAATAGTTTCCTTCATTGTCCATCACCAGCACAGTATTCAATGGTGGCCCCAGTTTGGCGTGGATCATTTCGGTAATGCCATCACCATTCAAGTCAGAAAAAGCAATCCGGTCAAATTGACCAATCTCCTTATTTTCAACAGTCACAGAATATCTCCTGCCCACGTCTGCAATAAAGAAGTAAATAATGAAGGATGGGATGATCGCCCAAAACCAGGTGGATACAAAAAACTTGTTTAATCGCAGCTTCATCGCACCTGTTTTTCCTCCAGTTTTTTCACTTGGGCCTTCGAGATGTTCAACGTGTACATCTTTGAGTCCTTCTCGAAAGTGATAAGGCCTGCCTGACCGGCAGGCAGGTTTGTTTTGCGATCCACTTTTGTGATGAAATCAAATTTGACAATCAGCGAACGGCCTAACCGGATGAAACCATTTTTCGGCAGCATGCCTTCAACCATGCCCAGTTGTATCGAACATAAGTGCTGTCTATCACCCAAATCAATATACGTGTAGTTTCCATCTGCTTTACAATACAAAATGGAGGAAGGATCAATGAAAATGTAACCGGTCCTGGTATTGATTCTAAGTTTTGACGTTTCCTTCTGTGATCTTACATATTCAGAAAGGCGGTCAAGAATGTTCGGTACTTGTTTTCGGTTTCTGTACTGGTTGATACAATCAACTAGTTCTTTGCGGTCAACTGGTTTTAACAGATAGTCGAACGCGTGGTTCTTTATCGCTTGCATGGCAAACTTATCGTACGCTGTAACAAATACTACTTCTGAATTAATTTTTAGATCGTGTAAGTCTTTTAAAAGTGAAAAACCGTCCTGGCCTGGCATTTTGATATCAAGGAATATCAAGTCTGGTTCGACCTGATTTAATTTCTGAAATGCTTCAACGGCAGAAAAGGAAAATTCAATCCTTGAAAATTGCAACGTATCTTCGAGTAACTTCTGCAGCAATTCAACTGCTTTAATCTCATCGTCAACAATAAGTGCAGTAAGTTTTTTTTGCATTGGTTCATCACAAAGGGTGAACTAAGCTACAAAAGTAAGTTGAATAACGAATCACACTATTAGGTAAATAGGCAGATGTGGCAGTTTGATGTCGCCCTTCACCAACGTGCCATCATTTAAATTTAACCGGAGTTGACGACAGAGATTTTCAAAACAGTAATGTGGCTTTGTGACGTACGTATCGATTCAACATCATTGATCGTCACATTTCCTGACCAACGTCATTTTAAAGCAAAAAACCACACACAACTTTGTTAAAATTTGACTTACAATATTGTCGTCCGATATAGAAACGTGACAAGCTCGTATTGCATTTGATATTTATTGGTGCTGATTCCTATTTATTAAACAATATTTATTAGTTGAAAGTGTAATGGTCGACTTTGTCCAATCGGAAGCCCGGACAGGAACTTTGGCACCAGAGTCAGTCTGTGTGAGTTTTCATTCGTTACCATATTTACGCAGTTCAAAAACGCGGGTAGTTTTGCCACTCAAAACCATGATCGTTTTTTTCTTACTTTCACTAACGAAAGTAAAAAGCCTATGAAAAAGCTATTACCCCTTGTTATTCTTCTTCTTTCCATCCATACCAGCTATGCACAATGGACCCGTGAATGGTCAATAGGGTATGCCTATGCAGCGCCCACGGGCAAAATGAAACAAAATATAAATCAAGGTAATGGGATTGTAATGGATTTTCATCTGACCGCACCTGGCGAGAGATACTCTTTTGGTGCTGACTTTAATTACTCTATGTATGGGTATGATCAATCACGGCAACAGTATATGTTTCCCGATGGCACTACAGCCGACATGGATGTTAATGTCACCAACTCCTTCATGAACCTGATGGCTTCGGGTCGATATAATTTAATAACAGGAAAAAATATATTGCCATATGTTGGAGTAAAAGCTGGCTATTCATGCTTCAGAACCGATTTGAATATCTACGATCCTGATGATAAGGACAGCTGCTCACCTGTAGAAACTGATCTTTTACAGAAAGATGGAACGTGGATTTATTCCATTGGTGGTGGTTTGAAGTACGATCTTTCTTCTGTGTTTAAGAAACTAAAACATGGATCAATGTTTATTAACATGAGTGCGTACTACACTCAAGGTGGTGCTGTCAATTATATGAATACAGATGTACCTGATCAGCATCGTGTAGCTTCTCCACCTAATCGCTCCAGCGATGTTGAGGCCGAATTTATAAATACCCAAACGCAGGTTGTTCATAAACACCACGTAGGGTATGTTTATTCCAGCTTTGCGCAGATGATGGACTATCGGCTTACGTTCACATTCAGGAAGGTTAACTGAAATCAGGCAAGCCTTTAAAGGTCTTCCTACGTTAAGGCAATTCATTAACAAAATAAAAAACCCCGATGAATAGGGGCCTTTTATTATTTAGAGAGACAATCGCAGCTCTGGTTTTCTACCAGAAGATGGCATAAAGTATTGCGCAAATAATCACAATGACCGTGGCTCCGATATTGAAGGTGGGGCTTGTTTTAAATAATTCCGCAGTCAGGTTGATTCCTTTTTCATTCACTTTCCCTTTTCCTTCGAGGTAACTAATAAGCAAAATAATGGCGATTGAGAGGAGTGCGGTGATGAACATTTGATTCATGAAAGGTATGTTCACAAAAATGGCAGAATCCGACCAACCATTGGATGCCACTTTAAAGTAGAGGGCGATGGGAATCGAAAGAATAACACCCCAGATAGCAGCGTTGTTTGTAGCGCGTTTCCAGAACAAACCTGTGAGAAACACCGCTAGAATTCCCGGACTAACAACGCCAGTATACTCCTGAATGAAGATGAAGGCTTGTCCTAAGTTTCCGAGAGCCGGAGCAATGATCATGGCAATCACTAAGGCAACAGCTCCGCTAATACGGCCCACGCTAACTGTCAGCTTATCGGAAGCATTCTTATTAATGTAAGGCCTGAAGATATCCATCGTAAAAATAGTGGAGGTAGAGTTAAGCATGGAAGCCAACGATGAAACGATTGCGGCTGCTAGTGCAGCCAATACCAATCCTTTTAGTCCTGACGGAATGAATGTTCTCACTAACCAGGGGAAGGCGTTATCATTAATAACTCCACCGTCTTTATTAACGAAGCTAGGATCAAGGGTTTGCGCGGTTAACTGACCCGAAGCATCAGCATTCATTACATAAGCGATAATACCAGGAACAACTACAATTAGTGGGATGATCATTTTTAATGCTGCCGCAAACACAATTCCTTTTTGCGATTCCTCTAAGCTCTTAGCGGCTAATGTTCGTTGAATGATATATTGGTTAAACCCCCAATAGTAGACATTAGCGATCCACATACCTCCGATAAGTACGGATAGACCCGGTAATGACCACCAGGCATCCACCCCATCAGGTGTAATAATTTCTCCTTTCGACAAGATCATCGAAAACTTGCCTGGTACGGTATTATAAACATGAACAAACCCATCTATAATGCCGCCTGTGGGTGATACATGCTCAAGAGTAATAAAGGTTGTCACCAATCCTCCTATAACGAGCAGTACAACTTGCACCACGTCTGTCCAGGCCACAGCGGAAAGACCACCCCATAGGGAATATGCAGCTGAAAATAATCCGAGTGCGAGAATGCTGTATATCATCAGGCTTCCATCGCCTGTACCGACTACGGTGTCCATAGCGCGAGCGCCCAGGTAGAGAACAGTAGTGAGGTTGACAAAGACAAAAAGAGCAATCCAGAACACGGCCAGAATAGTTTTCAGATTGGTGCTGAATCGCTTCTCAACAAACTCAGGTATGGTATAGATTTCTTTTTTGATGAAGATCGGAAGGAAGAATTTGCCCACCACCAAAAGCGTGATGGCCGCCATCCACTCATAGCTCGCAATGGCAAGACCAATGGCAAAGCCCGATCCGGACATTCCAATGAACTGTTCCGCAGAGATATTAGCTGCAATCAACGAGGCACCAATGGCCCACCAGGGCAGCGACTTACTCGCCAGAAAATAGTCTTCTGCATTCTTCTGATGGCCTTCCTTATCACGCGAAACCCAAAGGCCAATGCCGAGGATCAATGCACAGTAGGCTAAAAATATTGAAATATCGAGTATGGATAAGCTCATAGATCAGGTTTAAGTGTGAAGTTCAGGTTTATGGTCTTCATTTGGCAAGGAGTGAGCACCTTGAGAAAAGTTACCTGAATAAAAATCAGGTTCTTTTTTGAAAGTAACAACATATTTCTTCGTGTGCTCCTAAATAATATTTTTCTATAGCAACTCCTTTAACCTGATTTAAGGACTTCGCCCAAAACGGCAACCCATTTGGGGAGCCCCAAAACAACACCAGTTAGTTCCTGCGAGGTTTGCACTCTCCGATCTCCTGGGATTTTTCATATCTTTCTTTATCAAAACTAATCCCATGAGAAAACTCTTCTACATCTTCCTTTTTATATCGGCTAATTCATTTTCGCAGTCGAAAGCGCTGGTTGGCGGAACACTGATCGATGGCTTTGGCGGAAAGCCACTGCAAAATTCTGTTATCATTATTGAAGGTGAGCGCATCAAAGCAATCGGCCAGGTGGGTGCAATTGAAATTCCGAAGGATGCAGAAATCATCTCCACGGAGGGGATGAGCGTGATGCCCGGCCTGTGGGACATGCATGTGCACCTGATGATCAACGGCCATAGCGACTACGCGCATTGGGATAAGACCTATCTAAAACTAACGAAAGATGTGATCATGCCATCCTCGGCACATCAGTTGTTGATGGCCGGTGTAACCAGCGCGCGCGATTTGGGCGGTCCGCTCGAACCGAGTCTCTCCGTGCGCGACCGTATTAACAAAGGAGAAATTCCAGGACCAACGATGTACATGAGTGGTCCATTCATACAACATGAAGCCTATGCGGGTACTGCTGAATTTCGCTGGGGAGTGAAAGGTGTTGAAGATGCGCGGGCGAAAGTAAAACAGTTGGCGAAAGCAGGGGTGAATTGTATCAAACTGATCGACCAGGATGATATGACTGAAGTGGAATATATGGCAGTAGTAGACGAAGCCCATAAGAACAAATTAAAAGTAGTAGCACATTCACACCGCCCGGATGAAATACGCAGAGGCCTGAAAGCAGGTGTAGATAATTTTGAACACACCGGACTAGCGGCCGCACCCGAATATCCAGACGACATCATATACATGATTAAAGAGCGCACCGCCAAGATGAGTCTCGGCCCATTGTTCTGGACTCCTACTGTGGAGGGTCTATACAACTACGAATACATGCGCGATAACCCCGAAGCGCTCGACAACACGAGTTGGCATTTGGGTTTGCCAGATTCCATTGTTGCCGATATCAAACAATCGATCAAATACCCGGGCCGCCTCAGCTACTTTGGGTTGAACCCGATACGCAAACCTACGCTCGAAAAAAAAATCAACCAGCTGAAAAATGCTGGAGTGGTATTACTCATTGGCACCGATAGTGGCATCCCCATGAAGTTCCACAGCCAGAGCACATGGAACGAACTCGATGTGTGGGTAAATAAATTTGGCTTCGACCCGATGTACACCATTCGGGCAGCTACATACTGGCCTTCTGTCATGATGGGTGTAGATAATGATTTTGGCACGATTACCGAAGGCAAGTATGCCGACATCATTGCCGTGAAAGGCGATGTGCTAAGACACATAGCGTTGCTCCAGGATGTGAAGATGGTGATGAAGAAGGGGAAGAGGTATAAGTAATGAACAATGGAAGGTCGAAAATGGACAATGATTGCAGACATAGCCTCATGTAAACCGCGATGAATTTATTTTACGCTAAAAAACAGATTGTTTTCAGTTTGAAGTTAAATCTCATACCATGTTCAACAAAGTATATTTTCTGAGCCTTTTACTTTTTCCTGTTTTCAGCGTTGCAACACCCTAGAAATTTTTTTGTGCGATTTGGTAC
>JBBTBZ010000014.1:0-97562 GCA_038043425.1 Bacteroidota bacterium | reverse complement strand
CAAAAACTTCACGGGCAGCAAAAGAGGTAAGCAAGGCTATCCCTATTTTCCAATCATAGCCCAGTGGTTGAATGATAGGCTCCATGGTCTTGCCAATTTTTCCTGCATAGGAATGTTCGAGCTTATAAGCAGCCACCCGGTGTTCAAACTCTTGTTTGGTTAACTTCAGTTTAGAAGCCTCTTGCCGAATGGCAGCGTTAGCGTTGTTCATTTCATCGGCTGGACCGTAGCTTGCCAACACCCATAAAATTATGGAAACGGCCAGGATCACTTTGCCTGCTTCGAAAACAAAGGTCTTTGTTTTTTCAACGATTGTATATCCTACATTCGACCATTTGGGCATCCGATAAGTCGGCATTTCCATGATCAGGTAACTACGTTCTTTGGCATTGATAATAAACTTCATAGCCAAGGCCGAAAAAATAGCTGCCAGAAAGCCCAATAAGTACAAACCCATCAATACCAGGCCCTGGAAACCGAAGAACCCAAAGAGTTTTGTATCCGGAATGATCAAGGCAACAAGTATTGTGAACACAGGTAAACGAGCCGAGCAACTCATAAACGGGGTAACAAAAATCGTAATGAGTCTGTCTTTCCAGTTTTCAATGGTACGTGTGGCCATAATAGCCGGTATGGCGCAGGCCCAGCCCGACATTAAAGGCACAACACTTTTGCCACTCAATCCAAACTTCCTCATGATTTTGTCCATCAAAAAGACTACGCGCGCCATGTATCCGGTCTCTTCTAAAATGGATATAAAAGCAAAGAGAATAGCAATCTGTGGAATGAAAATTAATATGCCTCCGATACCAGGGATAATACCCTGAGCAATTAATTCGAACAAGGGACCCGATGGAAATAGTTGTGTGAGATAGTGACTGAAGGAAGCAAACCCATTGTCAATTGCATCCATGGGTATCTGCGCCAAGGCAAAAATGGATTGAAAGATGAGGAAGAGGACTATAAAAAAAATCAGGTAACCAAAAATTTTATGCGTAAGAACATGGTCAATGCGGGCTGAATGTTTCTTCCATTCAGTAGTGGCCGCTTTCAAAATAACCTTGTTGAGTACGGTTTGAATAAATTCGTAACGCAGGATCGTTTCGGCACCCTGGTATTTTGCAGGAAAGAACTGATGCTGCTTTGCGCCATCCTGGATAAATTCTTTATCGGATTTGCTTAGAAAAATGAAACTATCAGGTTGCTGAAGATATTGAAATGCTTCGTAATCAGAAGTTAATTTAAAATGGTCCCTAACGCTTGAGACAACAGGCCTTACGTCATCGCTAATTGGAAATATTTTTTTCTTTGATGGCTTCAATGGTGTTATCAATACTTTTTTTAATTCTGAGATTCCTTGCCCGGTGCGCGCATTAGTTAAGATTACAGGGACATCCAGAAGTGCCGATAATTTTTTTACATCTATGCTTAGTCCTGATTTTGCTGCGAGGTCTATCATGTTAAGCGCGAGTACCGTAGGCAAACCCAGGTCAATTAGCTGAGTGAGCAAGAGCATACAGTTTTTAAGGTTAGTGGCATCTGCCACCAGCACTACTTTATCAGGATAATAGGGACCGTTCTTATCAGCAAAAACTTCTACAACAATTTTTTCATCAAGTGAACGCGGGTATAAACTATATATTCCAGGAAGATCAAGGATTTCGGCACTTGTGTTTTCATCAAGAGTAGTTTGACCCGTTTTTTTATCAACCGTAACACCTGGAAAATTTCCAATTTTTTGATTAAGACCTGTAAGTTGATTGAATAGAGAAGACTTTCCGGAATTGGGCTTTCCAGTCAAGGCAATCTTCAGCTTTTTGACTTCCTTCATTTACAAACTGAAACTAATTTAAAATGGAAATCATCGAAGCCTCATCTATCCGTAAGGACAAATCGAAACCGGAGATGCTGACACAAACCGGATCCCCGAAGGGAGCTCTAAAATTGAACCTGACTGCTGTGCCCGGCAAAAAACCCATTTCCAACAGTTTTGCGGATAGTAGGTCATCAGAAAAGCCGGAAATAATACCCATTTCACCAGGAATCATATCCGCAACGCTCTTTGGCACTCCCTCCATCCTTATTTAGATTAATTTTAAACAAGCGCAAGATAATGGGCCATCTACAGAGAAGCAACCATTTAATTCAGTTGTTTACCTTAGGGGGATGAAAAAGAAAAAGCTCAAACCTGGCAAGAAGAAAGAAAAGCAACCGCCATTAAAGCCGGATGAAAACAAAGATGATCGATTTGATTATGGAGGTTTGCCAGTTCGTGATTTGAAAAAGAATTTGGCCTGTTTGGAAAACCAACGTACTTACAGAAAGGTGTCGTATTAGTAAACCCACTCTAAGTTCAAGGTTCCTAATTAGGCGATAGTCATTTTTTGAATTTTCAAATTGCCTTCCTACAATCCTCTATTTGGTTCGCCCAAGAATTCAACTGAGAGACTACGTTAAATTTTCTATTTTTGCGTCCCTTTAGATGACACAGGTATATGATTGTAAAGACCAAGAATTATCGCTTAGAAAAGAAAGTTTATATTAAAATGGCACTGCGCAATATTTTGAAGCAGCAATGGTGGGTAGGTTTGATCGTTTTGGCCATTTGCCTGTTGTACCTCATGGTACCGAGCTTCTGGTGGTTCATTGGCGCGTTAGTGGGAGCCGGGCTGTACCTCTTGTTTTGGTGGATCCAATTTTATGGAGTAACACAACTTGAGCAAAGTAAAATGCTGTTTGAAAGGTTCAGCTACGAAATTACAAGTCAGCAGATCGTCATGAAACTGAATGCGCGTGAAGGCATGCCCATGAAGTGGGACCAGATTAAAACAGCGCAAGTGGGTAAAGATCATTTCTTACTTTTCGTCAACAAAGCCCAGCTTATTCACTTGCCATTCAAAATTTTCAATACGGATAATGAGCGAAAGTTTGTTGCCAGTATTATGAAAGCGAAGGGACTATTGAAATAAAACCCGATGCTGGATACTGAAAAATAAATTGTCCTGATGAAAGGTAAATCTGCCACTAAATTTAAAGAATCTAGTATCCCTGCCTTGCCGGCAGGCAGGCAGAAACCAGAATCCGGAATCACCCCCGCTCAGGCGCTAGGCAAGATTCAAAAATACTGTGCGTATCAGGAACGATCGCACCAGGAGGTAAAATATAAACTTCAATCGTACGGACTTCATGCTGAAGTCGTGGACGAAATCATTTCTCGACTTATCACAGATAATTTTGTAAATGAAGAACGCTTTGCCAAGGCCTTTGCAGGTGGAAAGTTTAGAATTAAGAAATGGGGTAGAAATAAAATTATGTATGAGTTGGAAAGTTTGGGATTAACTAAAAATTGCATTGACCGAGGATTGAAAGAAATTGATTCAACAGAATATCTTCAAACACTGCTATCTCACATACAGAAAAGAGCATTGGAATCTTCTGAAAAAAATCTCTTTGCAAAGAGAAATAAGGTAGCGCGTTTTGCTATTTCGAAAGGGTATGAACCGGAATTGGTTTGGGAAACAATTAAGGAATTGATGGCAGATTGATCAAATAGATTCCTTTTTGCTGAAACAGGCTGTAGAAAAGAATAAGTCAATTGTATCCAAAACGACAAACCGGACGCGGTAATGAACCGATCTTTGTTTTTCGCGTTAAGGCATAATATTATTGACATGAAAATGCGCATTACTATCCTTCTATTGCTATTGACTTGCACTCTTGCCTTTTCACAGAGTGAGGAACTTCGCAAAAAGAATTACAACATCAAGGACAACATTGCCTTGGGGGGCTACGACCCCGTTAGTTATTTTGACAATAAACCGGCCGAAGGAAAGGAGGACCTGATTTTTAGTTATAAGGGAATTACCTACAGGTTCACCTCTGCAGCCAATCGGAATAAGTTTAACGCTAATCCTGAAAAGTATGAACCTGCCTATGGAGGGTGGTGCGCCTACGCCATGGGCGACACAGGTGAGAAAGTGAAGATCGATCCTGAGACTTATAAAGTCGTGGATGGCAAACTTTACCTTTTCTATAATTTCTGGGGAAACAATACTTTAGCTGATTGGAACAAGAACGAAAAACCTTTAAAGTCTAAAGGCGATCAAAACTGGAAAAAGTTCATTCCTTGACAGTAATGATTCGTTTTGCTTATACATTAAGCTTTTTTAACTTTATCTTTACAACCTCTTTTTACTACCTATGCAACTTAAGAATGCCTGTCTTGCCATCCTTGATCAATTGACTGATGTCGTACGCCAAATAGATGAAAAGGACTTCTGTAAGCCTTCGGAAACTTTAAGCCAATCAACTGTCGGACAGCACCTGCGTCATACTGTGGAATTTTTTATTTGTCTGGAACAAGGCTTTAGGAAAGGCCTGGTCAACTATGATAAGCGGGAACACGATAAACTGATTGAAAGTGACAAATTTATTGCCCTTGCAGCTATTGAGCGCATCAAAGACTTTGTTTCCAATCAAACCAAAGATCAAGTCCTTCAATTAGAGGTAGGCTATGATCGCCATACTGATGACTGCTTAACCATTTCAACGAATTATTTTCGCGAACTTACCTACAACATAGAACATGCCGTGCATCACATGGCCATTATGAAAATAGGAATACGTGAAGTAGCAAGTTATGTAAAGATGCCTTCCGATTTTGGTGTAGCTGTCTCCACGATTCGCTACAAGGAATCTGGCATGGTAACTTCCCGATAAGGGATGAAATTTTTTCACAAATTTTCATACCGCCATTTCTTTATCAAATTAACCAAATGGGAATACTGGCCATTTGGAATTATACAGGCTCCTATCTTTCTGTATTGGATAATGTATGCGCTGAAGGAACGCTCCTTACTTTATTTTTCTGCTTCTAATCCAGGCATCCTCACGGGAGGAATGATGGGCGAATCCAAATTTGATGTGCATAATCTTGTGCCGGATAATGTAAAACCCAGAACAATACTGATAAAATTTCCTGCCACGCGGAAACACGTGTTGGAGATGATGTCCAAAAATGCTTTCACTCTTCCCGTCATCTTTAAACCCGACCTTGGAGAAAGAGGCTGGATGGTAAGACGTATTACTTCTGAATTGGAAATCGAACGCTATCTAAAAGAAATAAAAATTGATTTTCTTATTCAGGAGTTAGTGGATCTACCACTTGAATTTGGTGTGTATTATGTGCGTTTTCCCAGCGAGGAAAAAGGATTTGTGAATTCCATTACTGCTAAAGAGTTTTTATTTATTGAAGGAAATGGACAGAAAACCATTCAGCAATTAATTTTAGAAAAAGACCGCGCTATGCTTCAGTGGGAAACACTCAAAAAGACGTATAAAGATCGATTGGACGAAGTAGTGGAAGCTGGAAAAAGACTGGAATTAGTATCGATTGGAAATCATTGTCTGGGCACAAAATTTTTAAATGGCAATCACTTAATTACCGAAAAACTATCAGCATCATTTGACCACATCAGCAAACAAATTCCGGGGTTCTATTTCGGACGTTACGATTTGCGCTGTGCTTCTCTGGAGGACCTGGAAAATGGTAAAGTAAAAATTGTTGAACTCAATGGATGTGGGGCCGAGCCCGCCCATATCTACCAACCCGGATCATCTTTACGTGAAGCCTTCAATGTTCTTATTACACATTGGAAAAATATGTATCGCATTAGTGCTGAAAATCATAAGCGTGGAGTTCCGTATCTTCCGCTAAAAGAAGGGCGCAAGATTTATAAAAAATTTAAGGCACTCAAAAGTAAGTAGTAGTAAATGACACTAATATTAGCAGGCAATTGGCAGTAGGCAAAGGGTACTTTGAAAACGATGGTCAATCTCCAATTACTATTGAAGGATTGCCCCCAACCAACACCAACGCCTTGCCTAGTGCCTATTGCCTATTGCTTATTGCCTACTCATTATGATCCTCCAGGTATTCTTGGCCGGCCTCATCTTCAGTTTTTTAGGCTCCATCCCTCCAGGAACATTAAACCTGGCTGTATTGCAACTGGGCATGGATCATAAAACAAAAATTGCTCTTCGGTTTTCTATTGCAGTAGCCATCATTGAATATCCGTATGCATGGATTGCTGTTGTGTTTGAAGCTTGGGTGACATCTTCCCCCTTGATCATCGAAAATTTTCAACTCATCACGGCTATCGTAATGACGATCATCGGACTATTCACCATATGGTCCGCCCGCAAACCGTCAAAATTCTCAGCCCGGTTTAACGAAAGTGGTTTTAGACGAGGGCTAATATTGAGTGTTTTAAATCCAATGGCTATACCTTTTTGGATAGGGATAACCGCTTATCTGAAAGCCCAGGGATGGATCGATATTTCCACCACCACTCTATTGCACAGCTATGTTTTTGGGACTTCCGTGGGTGTAATACTATTGCTTGTACTCTTTACATTTTTGGCTAAGCGACTTTCTGGATACATCACCAGTAACACTATTGTAAAATTTGTGCCCGGGGTAACGTTGCTGGTGTTAGGACTCTATGCCTTTGGTAAATACCTTCTGTAATAAGAATGAGACAGAGTGGAATAAACGATCGCATTAAACTAGTTCTCCCGTCTTATACCTCCAACACGTTATCAGGTGATCATTTACCAGCCCGCAGGCTTGCATGTGCGCGTAAATTACCGTGGTGCCCACGAACTTAAAACCGCGCTTGATCAAATCTTTGCTGAGCGCATCTGACTCTTTGGAAGTTGCAGGAACTTGTTTCGTGGTTTTCCATTTATTGAGGATGGGCTTCCCTTTTACGAAACCCCAGATGTAGTTGTCAAAGGTCCCAAATTCCTTTTGCACTTCTAAAAATCTCTTAGCATTGTTAACCGCAGCAAAAACCTTTAAACGATTGCGAACAATGCCAGGGTCTAACAAAATTTTTTCAAGTCTTTTTTCAGTGAAGCGCGCGACTTTCCTGGGATCAAAATCAGCAAAGTTTTTGCGATATCCTTCTCGTTTTTTTAAGATCATTGACCAGCTTAACCCGGCCTGGGCCCCCTCTAAAATCAAAAACTCAAAATGCAAGCGATCATCGTGCACGGGCACGCCCCACTCCTCATCGTGATACTGAATGTACTGATCAAACTTCAAGCACCAGGGGCATCTGGATAATTCTTTACCTTCTTTCATTTGATTCATTTTTATAGCCTTCCATTGTTCAGACAAGGTGCATTTAAAATTACCAGAATGAAATAAATAATTGTACCTTCAACCAAAGAAATATGAAATCGATCATCACATTTTTTTTAAGTG
This sequence comes from Bacteroidota bacterium, assembly GCA_038043425.1. Taxonomy (GTDB): domain Bacteria; phylum Bacteroidota; class Bacteroidia; order Cytophagales; family Cyclobacteriaceae; genus ELB16-189. Next base: position 90,292 of record JBBTBZ010000014.1, on the reverse strand, counting down.
TAATCGTCACAACGAGCGCTGTGGCGCAAAGCCAATATAGTACGCACACCAACCCTTATTTAGGCGAATTAAGCTCACAAGCCTCTCAACCATTAGCCACTATATTTTTGCTGCCGGGATTTTTTTCGCCAGACCGACAACAGCAATTCCGTCCAAAGAGCCCCCTACTTTTTGCGCTTGCCAGTTCAGCGACCTTCAAGAGTGGAAATTACTGGATGGGATCTATGACCACTCAATCGTATAATCAGGGCAAACTCGGCACCTACTACCTATGGGATGTTCAAGGCAACCTCCGTGAATCACGCATGTTTCTCGATATTGCCGGAAAAAATAAACGTGGACTAAAACTAATTTTCCGGAGACGCTAAGGAGGGTCGAATTCCCGAATTGAAAAAAAATAATAACTTTTAATAACCAAATCTTATTCTCATGAAAAAATTATTCTCCCTCATTACACTACTTGCCGTATCGGCAGCATCCCTTGCCCAAACAGTAGACTTCGACAAAAAACTTAAAGAGCTCGGCATCGAACTATATGTACCCGCCAAGCCATTAGGCAACTATGTAAAAGCTGTACGTACCGGCAATCTGCTATACCTCGCGGGGCACGGTCCGACAAAAGCCGATGGAAGTAACATCACCGGGAAAGTGGGAAAAGAACTAACCACAGAGCAAGGCTATGACGCAGCCAAACAAGTGGGCGTTGCCATGCTCTCCACACTGAAAGCAGAACTTGGCGATCTGAACAAAGTAAAACGCGTAGTAAAAGTACTTGGCATGGTCAACTGTACCGAAAATTTTGTGGACCAGCCTAAAGTGATGAATGGCTTTTCAGATCTGATGGTAGCAGTCTTTGGTGAAAAAGGCAAACACGCACGATCAGCAGTCGGTATGTATGCACTGCCCTCGAATATTTCCGTGGAAGTGGAGATAATTGTAGAGGTGGTGGACTAAACTCCAAAGCCGAAGCTTTGGTTCTCCTTATAAGGCTTGCCTGATATCACGCATAAGATCTTCCGCTTCTTCAATACCAACGGAAAGCCTCAGGAGTTTATCGGAGATGCCCAGCGTTGCACGCTCTGCTGGTGTTAGTTTAGCGTGGGAAGTTTCCATGGGTGAACTTATTGTCGTCTCCACTCCTCCCAGGCTGACGGCTTTTTTGATAAGCTTCAATCTTTTTAAAAACGCATCCGGATTGCCCTTCAACTCAAACGAAAGCATGCCGCCAAAGCCGCCTTTCATTTGCTTTTTCGCAATGCTGTGACCAGGATGATTTTTCAACCCGGGGTAATTCACTTTTCCAATTGCCGGTTCGTTTTCCAAAAACCGGGCAAGGACCATGGCATTTTTATTCTGCTGTTGCACGCGAAGGACAATCGTCTTGAGGCTTCGCTCCACCATATAAGAAGTGTTCGCATCCAGGCTCCCGCCAAAATGCTGAGCGCTTGCTTTTATTTTTGCAGTCAGCTTTTTTGAAGATACCATCACGCCACATACCAGGTCACTGTGGCCACCAATGTATTTGGTACCACTGTGAGTTACCACATCAATACCAAGATCGATGGGGTTCTGATTGACAGGCGAAGCAAACGTGTTATCAATCATGGTAATGAGCTTATGTTTCTTCGCAATCTTTGCTACCGCAGCGATGTCCGTAATTTTTAGCAAAGGATTAGAAGGCGTTTCAATGTAGATCAACTTTGTCTCTTTGCGTATAGCCTGTTCAAAGTTTGCAGGATCGGCTGCGTCCACCATGTCATATTCAATTCCATAGCGGTTGAGCTCTGTGAGTGCGGCATGATGTGTGCCCCCATACAGATCATTCTGAAAAATAATATGGTCCCCTGCTTTCAACAAAGCAAACATGGACGTCATGATGGCCGCCATGCCGGAACTGAACATCAACCCATCTTCTGCATTTTCCAAAGCTGATATTTTTTCAACGGTCGCCTTTTGGTTTGGGGTATTGTAATAGCGTGGATAGAGTACCTCCGTATCGTAGTTATAGGCAGAAGCAGGATAAATGGGATTAACTATTCCACCATACTGTGGATCTCCTGCTGAACCTGCGTGTACACTTATGGTGCGTTTTGATTGGGTATTCTTCATAGTCATTAAAATTCAATGAAATCGGTTAAAACAAATATAGAAGTAAGCCAGCTGAAAAAATAAAATGCGGGATTAATCCTACTTTGTCATGTTAATGAAACCAACTTTTAATCTTCTTGTTTTTAGCCTCACCCCATCCAAAATTTGTCTAAAGTGAAGTTCAAATAGCCCCTCTCCGGCCGGAGAGGGGCTGGCAAATCGTGGTACTTTCGAATCTCTAATGGGGTGAGGCCAGCAAGAAATGATTTCAAACAGAACATGACAATGCGGGATTAATCGTTTAACTATCAAAATTCCCGTTAGGTTAAAACTTATCCGCACGATAGATTATTGGTGTCCGCTAAATTTGTAAAAATAACGATGGGCACCTTGGGTGATAGGCTAAGTAAGAGTTGAGCATGTGCCGTCAGTACTGTTAATAAAAAGCCTCCTGTGGTATTGAAAACATCCATTTACCAAAAGATTTTATTCTTCCGTACAACCTTTTGCCCCAAAAACGTATCAAAGGAAAAGTTAGGCCAGCTTTTTGTATGAAAGAAGGGGAGAACTAAAAGCAGAACAGATGAACAGAGAGATGACTTTTTATCAAAAATTTTTATTCTTCATAGGTGTACTTAAAAAAGACAAGTGCTACTGCATGAAGCAATATAACGGTGAGAAATATTATTGTTACCGTGCCAACTCCGGCCGGTGGGAATCTCACCAGGGTCCATTCGACACGAAACAAAATTGTTATAGCTCTGAAGAGATTTCATCTGAACAGGAGATTACGCCTGTTACAGTGATGAGGTCTACGTATAAAAAGCAGCCTGCGATAATTTCAGACACTGTTCCCCAAAGCCGTCAGGTCTTCCTCCCCAATGCATTTGATTTTGATACGAACACGTTAAAAAAGTTTCTGTAAAAGTGCCTTATCAAAATAATGGATCTGCCTTGACCCGCCTGGCGGGAAGCATTCTGTCGGAAGTGAAACCACCGCGAAAAGGTAACTAAAGCTTACCTGTGTACTAAAAATCCATTCTGCAGCCCAAATACTCCGCAAATTATCTTTTAGATTTGGTTACCACACACCCTTCGTGTCATTAAAGACGATACTTTGTTTGGGTAAGTCCAGTTAAGAAACATCTTGAAAAAAGTGGGAAAGAAAAAGTATCTGTTAGAAGAAAAGTATTGACCCTGCCGGAAAAGTGCAGTAGCGCAGGACATGTGAAGTTGGTTAACGAACAATTTGTTAATAACTAATCATTCAAGTGCTATGCAACAAAACGGCAAGTTCCTGCTCCTGACCATTAACGAGTTCAGCGCCTGGCTCACAGGCCTGACCGTAGCCCGCAAAATCAAACTTATCCAGAACCACCACACGTGGCTACCCGACTACAGCACGTTTAACAAAAAACCGAATAATCATTTCGGTTTACTCGCTTCCATGGAAAAGTCACATCAGGAGCGGGGCTTTAATGAGATCGCTCAAAACCTTACCACCTTCCCCGATGGCACAATTGCCGTTTGTCGATCTTTCGAAAAAATGCCAGCCGGCATTAAAGGGGCCAACCAATTTGGAATCTGCATCGAACACGTAGGCAACTTCGATGCCGGCAAAAATGTGATGACCAAAGCCCATCGGGATACTATTGTTAAAGTCAACGCTCAACTCTGTAAAAAATTTAAACTGCCTATTGACACCAACTCGGTTGTGTACCACCATTGGTATGATCTCACCACCGGCAAGCGGGTGAAAGACGGAAGTCCCAACACCAAGACATGCCCCGGCACTAATTTCCTTGGAGGGAATACGATTGAGGCATGTGTGAAGAATTTTCTACCAGAGGTGAAGAAAGTATAAAGTAAATGCTCAAAAGATATGGCTGACGATGTAAAGACCCTCATTCCCCCCGATGAATTTCATCTCGGAATAACAATGGCGGGTGCTGTCTCTGCAGGATGTTACACCGGTGGGGTAATGGATTACCTGTTCGAAATACTAGACTTATGGGAGAGAGCCAAAAATGGAAACAGTAATGAGTTCAAAAATGATGTCGACAAAATTCCACAGCACAAAGTAATAATTGATGCCATGGGGGGTGCTTCCGCTGGAGGAATGACAACCTCTATGTCGGTTATGTACGCCCTCAACGGAAAAATCAATGCCGTTAAAAATCCTTCTGGAGTAGGCGGCATCAGAAACAATATCTTTTACGATAGCTGGGTGCTTCTGGATGACGAGAATCCAAAAGACAAAAGAAAGACATTTGAAAAAGCATGGGATTTAAACGACTTGAAAGAGGGAAAAGTAAAATCGATCTTAAACTCTGCGTTTATAGATTCTATTGCCGATCGCACCTTCAACACATCGGGGGGAATTAAAGAAAAAGTAGAAAGCCTCCCTTCCTATATTTCGAAAGACCTTGAGATGATCCTGTCTCATTGCATGTTGCGTGGTATACCCATGGAGGTTGATTTTTCAACACCCATAGGCCGCCTGAAGGGTGCCAATGTTGCTCCTTCGCATAGTACATTCGAACATCTTACCGTTTCCTACTACAAACTGAACAAAGGAGAAAAGCCGGCCAGCCAAGACAATTTTCTTTGGCTTAATCCCTTTGAGGCCCCGTACGTGGATACACTTCGCCTGGCCACCAAGGCAACCGGGGCCTTTCCTTTGGGGTTGAGCTTTCGCGAATTCACCAAAAAAGATTTCACAGATAACTATCTCAAAAACATAGCTGAAAAAATAATATTCAGAAGTTTTGGCAAGCAGGCGTCCAGCGATGAGTTCCTCTTGAATTGGAAGGCATTCCCAACTCCTTTTGATTTTATTACGGTAGATGGTGGCACCCTTAATAACGAACCCTTTGGAGAGGTTTTATCCATTCTTAAATCAAGGTACGGTGATTCCGTAAATGAAAAGCACAAACAATACGGGCTTATCATGGTAGATCCATTTCCTGATTTTGCCGACAAGCAAGAGCCTTACTCCCCACCCGATGATTTGATAAGTATGGTACTCGCTCTCGTGCGAACACTCCGTGATCAATCGAAAGTTAAGAGAACTGAAATGCTTGAAGCTTACTCCAATTCTTATTTAAGGGGGGTCATTTTCCCTGTGAAATGGAAAGCCCGCAACGATAAACAGAAATATCCCATCGCATGTGAATCCGTAGCTGCCTTTGGTGGGTTTCTGGACATCAATTTCCGTCATCACGATTTTTTTCTCGGAAGAAACAATGCACGAAACTTCTTCCGTTTCTATTTCACATTCGAATACAATAAAGAACAAAACATTATTCATCCGATTCATAAAAACTGGACGGACGAGATGGTGAATATATTTAAAGTAACCCGTGGGGGTAAAACGTATCTGCCCATTATCCCCGACCTTAACTTAATTATCGAGCGGAATGAAAAGCGAAACATAGACCCATATAGTTATCACATAAAAGATATGCCTGCGTTTGATCCCCAATCTCTATTCGATCTGCGTGGTAAAATGGAAGATCGCTTCCAGAAGATGTTGGAATTGTCTATGGATAAACTCAATAGGAAGAAATCACAACCCAAAGGTTCTGCTATAGATAAATACATGCAGGTGTATTACCCTAAGAGTTGGTGGGATAAGTTGAAGGGCTGGGCAATAGACAAATCAATAGGGATTGTATTTGATCTCACAAAAGGTGGGTTGGCACGAAGCATCACGCAGTCTGCATTGAAGTGGATGGTGAGCGATCTGGAAGCGAAAGGTTTCCTGAAGCCACCTTCTAAATGAAACACAGAGAATAGTTAAAAGAAATAGTCGAACTCAATTATTGAAACGAAAAATGAAAAAGACAATCTATCTAAGTGTATTTCTTTGGTTGATAATAGCATCATTCTCCAAAGCACAGATAAACACAATCGATGGTGTTTATGTAGAGCGCGACACCAGCTCCATTCCATTAACGAGAAACATTATCATTCAAAATAACGACATCGTAGTCTTTGATATTCCAGGCTTGGGCGATTACTTGCTGGAAAACAAATTGAACGTACGCGATGTGATAATTCTATTCAACACTATACCTATTCCCGAACTACCTGCCTACGTAGAAAATCTGGAGAGTGGAATAGTTCGATTTGAATATTCTGAAGAAGTAATAACCAGTCAAAACAGACAACTATTGTATAACCTGGGTGGAGGGGCTACCAAGGAAATACAATTGGGTTTAAAAATAGGTGATGATGTAATTCATTACTCCCCCCGGGCTCTGGTATTATTTGCGAACGTAAAAAACTGGAGCAAGTTAGGATGGGTACTTATTGCCGGGTTTCTTGTTTTCTTTTTACTGCTTATCCTCAAATTCAAATCCCTGATCAAAGATGTTATTCCCGCTGCGGCCGATACCCAGGGCAAAAGCGCAGCGTTCAGTTTTAGTAAATCACAACTGGCCTTCTGGACATTCATCGTTATCTCCAGTTTCATTTACATCTGGGCCTATACAGGCGATTTGAATGCTATCAATAACACCGCATTGATTCTGTTAGGGATCAGCTCAGCAACTCTGGCCACCAGTTCCATTATTGGCGAAAGGCAAGAAACGGGAGCCGAGAAAAAAGGAATCATGGATAGTTTAGTTGAATCGCGCACCAGTGATGGCAGTTTCTTTAAAGATATTCTTTCCGACAATAACGGGATTAATATTCACCGCTTCCAGATGTTCATTTTCAACCTGCTGTTTGGTATCGCATTTTTCAGGTCGGTCATAATGGACTTCAGTATGCCTGAATTTAATGAAACACAGCTACTGCTGCTGGGCCTTAGCAACGGCACCTATGCTTTCCTGAAAACAACAGAAAATCCATAAAGCCATGATCCTTAAAGTAACGATAACACTTTTCTCTATCCTTTTGTGGGTTCACGCTTATGGGCAGAAAACATTTAGCTCTCTAAATGCAACAGAAAAAAAATTATACAAGGAACATCTGGTAGAAGGACAGCCAGATGGAGCAGCGCCTGTTTACGTGCGGCAGGGTTTCGTTCTTAATTATAATGATCAGTACAGAATTCCAAATTGGGTGGCCTACCATATTAAACCCGATTACTTAAAAACCCCGAAGCGAGAACGCAAATACAAAACCTTTCGAACCGACCCCGATACACCCAATGCTGTTCGCAACGAAGACTATACAGGCACGGGCTACGCGCGTGGCCACATGGCACCCTACTTTGCTATGGGCGGAGACCGCGATAAGAATGGTGTCTACTCCAACGCAGAAGATGACAATGAAGATCCGCATGACGACAAGACCGTTTTTCAAGCCAACTACATGTCTAACATGACACCCCAGGATCAGGATGCACTAAACGGCTCAGGCGGACCGTGGTATAATCTGGAAACTTTCATTCGCGATAAATTGGTACGCAAGCATAAAATGGAGCTGAATATTTTCACTGGCTCCATTGTGTCTGATCCCCAGGAATATGAAGTGCTGGAAAATAACGAAGGTGTAACCGATATAGCAGTGCCTGATCAATTTTATCAGATAATCATCTGGTACAATAAAACATCAAAAGAATACATCACGGCTGCATTCCTCTTTCCGCATGTAACCGAAAAGGAAGATTTGCCCTACACGGAGCTACTGGATTACATCGTAACCGTAGATGAAGTTGAAAAAATTACGGGCCTTAACTTCTTAAACCAGTTGAGCGAAGCCGCACAAAAGAAAGTGGAGAGTAAAACAAACCTTGAATTCTGGGAGACAAAGACAGGACGATGAAAATAAAAAACCGAAAATGAAACAGGTAGTGTTTATCGCTCTTCTGATTTTGGCCACAGAAGGCTCAGCCCAAAAAATGCTGGCAAAGGAAGGCTATTTTAAAACTCAAATCTTTGATGTCCAGCAAGCACTTTGGTGCAAGTCTGTTGAGAACGCTACCGCAGGAGAGCAAGTCAGTAGTGCGAAAGTAGGTCAACCGCTTTCTTTTTGGGTTCAGTTAAGTTCATCCAAAAGGGAATCAATAGAAGTTCTAAAAAGTATAAAACAACCTGTTATTATAAAATGGTTTCAATTAAGTGGAGATGGTGCCATCCCCGAATGGGATTCCTTTCTTCAACTAAATGATTTACGCCTTGATGACAATCAAAATTCATTAAGCCAAAAAGAATCCGCGCTTACCAATACCGGTAGTTTTATTTACAACACATGGACCTCTATCCCATCCGTAACACGCTCGGGAGCCTACATTGTGCGCCTGGTCTTCTATGATAACTCTCCTCTTATGTGCGACAACGGGCCATGTGAATACCAAATTAACATTGAAAGATAACCCACACGAAAATGGAAACAGAATTTGAAAAAGCAGTGAGAGAATCCTTAGTGGCTCTTTCCTATGCTTCAGAAAAAGGATTGCTGACTGACAATGATGAAAAGGGTATTACGGAAGTAGTGACTATTACCAGGCACAATTTGCCAAACGTACCTCCCGATCTGGAAGTCAAATTCTGGACAGCTTACTCAAAACTTACCAAGAAAATTCAGCCGGCAACAGTAGAAAGCATTCTGTCAATTGAAGATACCGAAAAGGGAAATAGCCCCTGGCATAAAATATTTCCGCGCTTGTCTGATGCACGCAGGAGTATTCGGTTTTACCAACGCCTTGGATTTATTTCAATGTTAGTGATGTTGATTTTTCAAATATACTGGATCATCGGTGCAGGGTTTATGGCCGACATAAAAAATCTGCCCGATGCTCGCGAAAAACTTTTTATAGAAAAAAAAGCACGTGAGGAAATACTGGGGGAAAAGGCAGCCATGGATCTTCAAATTAAAATCATGGAGTCAAAAATAATAAGTATCGAAGGCCAGTTGGAATCCTGCGATGAAGGATTAAAAAAATGGTACACCCCATTCAAGATTTTACTCTACGACACAAGTTTTGATACTGTTGACAATAAGGGAGCAGCGAAGTACCGCATATCCCGATACGCTACCTTCATTCTCGAAGTAATTCAATCCTACGTTCTTCCAATACTATATGGCCTTTTGGGGGCGTTCGCGTTTGTGCTTCGCAAGCTCTCCAGGGAAGTAAATGAAAAATCCTTTTCACGCGAATCGCGTGTTAATTATTTATTGCGAATTCACCTGGGCGCTTTGGCCGGGCTTTCTATCGGTTGGTTCTTCGGCAATACCATGGATGCAGCCGTAAATATTTCTTCTCTTTCACCTTTAGCATTAGCGTTTTTAGCGGGCTACAGTGTAGACCTTTTGTTTTCTTCCATGGATCGCATTATCGATTCAATTTCTTCTAAATCAAGTCCATCGACACAACAAAATGTAGAGGTTGCAACTCCAGGCAATAGATAAAATACTATCAATAAAAAACGGAGTAAGCCGAAAATCCGATGAAGAGTAGGCGAAAAAATAAACCCCATTCTTATGGAGACAGTTGGATTATTTCAATTAAAGCAACATGGTGTTTTTGTATGCCATGCAGCATTTATGTTTGTAAAAGGCGGAGCACCAAAAATGTCAAATCATACTGGTGATCTAATAACTGATGTTTTTGGCGCGGGATATATCTTAAATCCTGGTGACTTAGGAGTACCAGATGGAAGTGATGTAACTCTTTTTCTAATGGTAGTTGCAGGAACAACTGTATCTGCACAGGAATCCTTCCGATATGTCAAAGAATCTAAGAATATAGCACACTATAAAAGTGAATGGACTAGTGTTGACCCAAAGCTCCATCTTGAACGTGTCTCGTGAAAGAGCCCTAATGAAACGCAGAGGCTCAAAACGAAGATCTGCAAGGAAATATGAATTTGCAGAATGACAGGGTGAACAGGATTTAATGCAACCACTAATCCTGAAAATTCTGATCTACACAATATATAAACGGAGCAAGCCGAAAATCCGATGAAGAGTAGGTAAAAAATATTTTATCCCATGGCCATAAGCTACGTAGACCTAGACGATGTTTATCCCATCGCTAACAACAATAATTTGAATCTTGAAATCAGTGTTGGTGATGGACAACCAAATTATTCAATTAGTGTTTTTCTTGATCAGGAGAGAAAAGGCACAAGTGAATTGATCCCGTTGGGAACTGTGGACGATGTTGGAGGAAAAAAGGTAATGATAGTCATTGTCGTTCAGGATAGATTAACACAAACAAACTGGACAAGCTTCACCGCAAAAATTAAACAAGGTGGTGCTGAAAGAATTTTTGGGCCCTATAAAAAGCAAGCCGAAAATCACTTAGACACAATCATCTACACCTTAAAGATTGAAATCCAATGAAACGGTTAATACTATCACTGTTAACCCTAATAGTGTCATTGCTTCCATCAAAAGGTCAGAATGTTCCTCATTTCGAAACACCCTCAAGTCCGGCCTTTACAATCCTGGACTTTGAACCGGTTTCAGTTCTACGCCCAACTTCTCCCTCTGAATTAAAAACTAGTGTTCTCTCATTTTTTGACAAGGAGGGAAAATTTATACCAAACATGGGACTTGAAGTCAGTCCTTTCTGGCTAAAGTCTAATCCTCAATTGAAGGCGAAAGAATATCTTGACCCTAATCCAATCCAAAGCATTAAGCAGACTTTTACTTTGTCCTTCGCAACGGTAAAAGATAGTGCCAATGGACCTGGCCGATTAGGTATGGGTGTTAAATTTCAACCCATTTCAGGCAAAACAATACTAGAACCCAAAGCTTTTGAAAACCTAAATAAAGTACTCAATCTGATGAATTCCGTTGCAGCGGTTAGAGGTCTTGTCAATACCGGGGCAATTAGTTCTTTAGCCGAAGCAATAGAAAAACTTGTATCGTTAATTAAGCTAGATTATGGTGAGAGAACATCAAAATATTACGACAGACTTTTTAAGGAAAAAGCAAAAAATTACTCAGATGAAAAGGAAACTATAATTGAATTTTTGGAACAATTAAATGAAGAATTTAATGACCAGTCTATTCGAATTGATGTTCCAAGGATCAGGAAAGGTTTCTTATGGGAAATAGCGGCAGCCTCCTCTTTCAGCACGTATGTGAGTAATACGCCAGATAAAATTGACAAGTATGGTGTCTGGTCTACCCTTTCTTATAAGGACAAACCCAATGAAGATTTTCTATTAACCGGCAGATTTTTTAGAACTACAGGAGATACTGTGAAAACCTCATTTGATCTGGGTTTAAGTTACGTTAAGGATTTTACAAATTTCAATTTCTCAATTGAAGGCATACTTAGAAGTAGCAATATGGAGTATGATGATATAAATTCAAACAATGATCCTATCAGGAGGATAGAAAAAGACTTCACGTATCGCTTAGCCATTACAGGCCAATACAAAGTAAACGAATTCATATATTTTAATATTTCGTTGGGAAAGACTTACGCACAACCTTTCCAATCAGAGGGTCAGTTTTTTTCAACGGCCGGGTTGAACTTCAATTTATTCAAGCCTTTGGCTATTGCTGAAAAAATCAATGAATGATAATCCGGAATGAATTGTTTATTTTAAGGATTAAATCCTTCTGAATTTAATGACCCACCAATCCCATTCCGAACTCATAGGTTTCATCTGGAACATTGCCAATAAACTTCGAGGGCCGTATAGGCCACCACAATATCGAAAGGTAATGTTGCCCTTGATTGTACTGCGAAGAATGGATTGTGTATTGGAATCCACCAAGGAACAAGTACTTGAAAAATATGAAGAGTTAAAAAAGGATAAAAAGTTAAAGGATGACGCCATCCATAAAGTTTTAGCCAAGAAAGCTGCTGGCAAAAGGCAACAACCTCTCTATAACATAAGTAAGTACACATTTAAAAAATTACTGGGCGATAGTGATAGCATTGCACGAAACCTGGTGACCTACATCAAAGGCTTCTCACCAAATGCCCGAGAGATTTTTGATAAGTTCAACTTTGATGATGAGATCACTAAACTGGAAGATGCCAACCGTCTCTTTTCCATCATTCAGGAGTTTTCGAAGATAGACCTGCATCCCGATCGAATCTCCAATCTTCAGATGGGTTATGTATTTGAAGAACTCGTGCGCAAGTTTAACGAACAGGCCAACGAAGAAGCTGGAGATCACTTTACACCCCGCGAAGTAATCAGCCTGATGGCTAATCTCATTTACACCGGAGAAGTGGATGTGTATAAGCCGGGCATCATCCGTACTATTTATGATCCAACCTGTGGAACGGGAGGCATGCTTTCCGTTTCAGAGGAATTTATAAGAAAAGAAAATCCGCAAGCCAACCTGGTGCTATTTGGGCAGGAATACAACGATGAGTCTTTTGCTATTTGCTGTTCCGATCTCCTCATCAAAGACGAACCGGTAGACAACATTATTCACGGTGATACTTTAGGTGATGGAAAAACTACCGATGGCCACCCCAATAAAAAATTTCACTACATGCTTGCCAATCCACCCTTTGGCGTGGAATGGAAGCAACAACAAGGCGTAGTCGAAAAAGAGTATGAAACACTTGGTTTCTCCGGGCGCTTCGGTCCCGGCCTGCCGCGCATCAACGATGGCTCGCTGCTCTTTCTCATGCACATGATCTCGAAGATGAATGCGGCTCCGGAAAAAGGTGGTGAAGGATCGAAGATTGCCATCGTTTTTAACGGTTCTCCAATGTTTACTGGCGATGCAGGCTCGGGCGAGAGCAACATCCGCAGGTGGATTATTGAAAACGATTTGCTTGATGCTGTGATTGCCCTACCTAACCAGATGTTTTATAATACAGGCATCTTCACCTACATCTGGCTGGTGACCAATCGTAAACCAAAAGCGCGAAAGGGAAAAGTGCAATTGATAGACGGCACTCGACATTACAAAAAGATGGACAAGAGCCTGGGCAATAAACGCAATGAGCTTGCCGAAGATCATATCGATGAACTCACCAAACTATATGGCAATTTTAAACACGATGCCACTTGCAAAGTGAAAATTGATGGTATAGAACACAAACGCATCTGCTCCAAAATATTTGATAACCGTGAATTTGGTTTTTTGAAAATGACAGTAGAGCGGCCTTTGCGATTAAACTTTGTGGTGAATGATGAGCGTATTGAGCGCTTAAAGACAGAGCCCGCCTTTGCGGCACTGACGTCCACCCAAAAACGCAAAGACAAGAAGGCGATAAAAAAAGAAGTTGAAGAGGGAGAGCTGGTGCAGCAGGAAATTATGGACATGCTGCAAAAGATGAAGAACAAAAAAGTGTACAACGACAGGGCGTTGTTTTTGGACTACTTAGATGAAGTAATTGATTCTGCCGGCCTCGACCTTGATGCTAATTTATATAAAGCGATAGTAAGTGCCCTTTCTGAAAAAGACCCCGAAGCAGAAATTTGCCGCGACAGCAAGGACAACTCCGAACCCGATGCCGACTTGCGCGATACAGAATTGGTTCCGTTACCTGAAAAAATAAAACTGCCTCTACCACTCGACTACGACAAGAAGGCGAAGAACGATAGGCTGTTACCTTTGGTGAAAGACCATTGCGAAGCGTACTTAAAAAACGAAGTGCTGCCTCATGTGCCCGATGCGTGGATCGATCATGGCAAAACAAAAGTAGGTTACGAGATACCGCTCAATCGGCACTTTTATGTGTACGAACCTCCGCGGCAATTGAGTGAAATTGAAGTGGATATTGAAAAGGTGGAGAATGCGATTTTGGGAATGCTAAGTTTTTTGAAGTAAAACCAGTTGAATTCGCTGTCAGTAAAAAGTACTTACATCGGTAGCAATATGTTTTTTGGGTTGAATGAACAAGCGTGGTGGGTAATTAAAGTTTGTAGCGAAGCAATAGCTGCTTTACTGGCTTTATTTGAAGCCATATTAGTTTTTATTGCCTTATTAAAGAATGAATCATTATATAAAGTTTGGTTCCGAAAAAAGTGGAGGAGAATTGAAATGAGCGCTATTCAAAAACTACCAGAAGCCACTGTTCGATTTTTTGTTGAGATTAACAATAATCGAACGCTTAGTAATTTTTTTAGTAATTTATTCGCCAGTAACTACTTGTTTATTGGGCTCTTATTAGTTCAACTATTGCTATATCTTTATATTGCTTTGACTAATTACGATCAATCAATTGACCATCATCCAATTGAAATAATAGTCACTTTTTCTCAAGAAATCACGATGAAAATATTTAGTTTCATCGAGAACAATCCTTTATTGTTTATCAGCATATGCCTATCCCCAATTTTGTTGGATCTATGTCTAAACTTTATTATCTCACTTTTTTCGAAAAACTTTGAACTGAACCTCTTTGAATCACTTGGTGAATTTCTTCTTTTCATTTTAATCGCAGTTAGCACTGGCGGAGGAATTGTCTATGTTTTGTATTTAGTGATGTTTAAAGTAAAAATTTGGTTGTCAATTATTTACTTCCTAATTCTTACAATAACTTTTCTCGTTGTTAGTGGAAGATTAAAAACAATGAGTAAGATTCAGTTCTCCTCAACGTTTATAATGGGGATTAACCTAACCTACTTTGCGTTTTTATTCGGAAAAATATTTGGAATGGAGAATGAAGTGTCCTCACTCCGTACTTTTCAGGCAATAGCAACCAATGTGTGTTTTGATTTTTTTACAGTTTATGTCACCTATAAATTGTTGAAATGGTCCTTGGGAAACACCGAAAGAAAAGCAATCCTTTTTAAGATTATTTGCATTGACATTATATTCGCTTCGATATTTTGCATTGCCTCACTTTTTTTTGCTTTGCTGGGTACAGATAGCCAGTTGAGCCTTTTAGAATGTTCGAATGTATTTTTAGGGTATAGCAAAGATGGCTCTCGAATAAATCTTGGAGCTCAATTTTGGTTTATGCACAGTAGTTTTATTCCAACTTTAGGCTATTTAACACTTGTATTAATTGCTTGGTTTTCTAAGATATTGCTGATACCGTTTAAACTTTTTTTCGGTGCAGCTGCGGTAAATGAAAAGCCAGTAAGCCTCACCGCTGCCCTGATAGCAATCTTTATCGTATTCTTTGGTTCAATGTCATTTATGGCTGGAGAATTTGCCGACAAAGCAAAAGAAGGTATTGCCAACCGTTCGGCTTTGGCAGCTCGTTCAAACCTGATCAACCATAACAAAACAAAAGTTGGACAAGAGATGCCGCTCAATTTGGACGAGGCGCAACGCATTAAGTGAATAATGAAAAGACAAAGAATTGTGGAAAGTACAGTTTTAGATATACGCTCGGATCAGTCAATATAGTTGGATATGGTTGAAATAAAGAGCAAATACAATTCATATCCTGCTTATAAAGAGTCAGGCATTACTTCAATCTTGAAGATGCCAACTGAATGGAAATTAAAGCGGCTTAAATACTTAGTTACATATAATGATGATTCCTTAGATGAGAATCACGATCCAGATGATACCATTAAGTATGTTGATATTTCAAGTGTAGATAGAACAAAAGGGATAGTTGGTGTTGAAGAAATTTTATTTGAAAAAGCACCAAGCAGAGCTAGACGATTAGTAAGAAGTGGTGACACAATCGTATCAACCGTTAGAACATATCTAAAAGCTATTGCCTACATTGATCAACGATCAGCCAACTTTGTCGTTTCCACAGGCTTCGCTGTTTTAAGACCTCGCGAATCCGAAATTGATTCAAGATTTTTAGGATACCTAATCAATGATGAAAGACTAATTGGAGATATTGTTTCTAATTCCGATGGAGTGAGTTATCCCGCAATTAATCCAAGCGTATTGGTAGGCCTGTACTGCTTTCAACCAACTATCAAAGAACAACAATCCATCGCCAATTTTCTCGATCAAAAAACAGCGCAGATTGATGCCCTCATTGAGCAAAAAGAAATATTATTGGAGCTACTCACCGAAAAACGAACAGCTATTATCACTCAAGCAGTAACCAAAGGACTTGATCCCAACGTAAAAATGAAAGACTCTGGTATTGTGTGGTTGGGCGAAGTGCCAGAGCATTGGGATGTTTGTTTAATGAAATATAAGTGCAACATTTCTTATGGAATTGGTGGAGAAATAGATCGAACTTTAAAGGAAGGATATTCCCTTCTATCATTACCTAATATCAATAAAGATGGGACATTAAAACTTGATGATATTGGTTTTGTTGAAATTGATGAGCGTGAGAAGAAGTCACTTATACTAGAAAAAGGCGATTTACTTTTCAATTGGAGAAATGGTAGTTCTGATCATTTAGGGAAGACGGCATATTTTGATTTAGAAGGAGAATATTTTCACGCGTCCTTTCTTTTAAAACTTAGGTTTGATAAAACTAAAGACAACCCAAGATTTTATCAGTTTGCTTTAAACGGGTTTCAAATAACAGGTTTTTTTGCATCATCAAAAGCTGGAGTTAATAATACCTTTAACATGAATGAGCTTTCCAATTTGTGGATTACTGTTCCACCGAAGGAAGAGCAAGATAGTATCGCGCGCTATATAGTTGAAAGGACTCGCAAGTTGGACGAGGTCAAAGCAGAAATTGTAACAGCAATAGACAGATTAAAGGAATACAGAAGTTCATTAATCACCACAGCGGTCACAGGCCAAATTGATGTGCGTACCCAATAATTTTATTGATGGAAGAATCTCAACTTCATCGGGATGCAATTAAAAATCTAAAAGGTACTTCGCTTGAGAAGTACTTAAAAAGCGATGATTTTCAAATGCTTGCAGGTTGGACTTACGTTGGAATGTTTTTGTTTGAAGCAAAGACATCGCTGAAGCTTCTTAAAAAGCACGATAAGGACAAATTTATTGAGATGAATGATTTTGTTTTGTACCAAGGGCTGTTCAAGAATTTTATTTTGTCCTATGCAAAGTGTTTTTCAAGTTCAGGTAAAGGACGCATTTGCATGAATGCAAATGATATGTTTAAATCTCAGACTGACTTACTTGAGGCGCATAATAAATTGATGAAGATTAGAAATACGTATGTAGCTCATAATGATGAAAGTGATTATAATATCTCTATTGTGCTAACCTCCGAAGAAGAGAATAAGATTAGTCTAGCACATACATACACTATCATGACTCCAGTTAATGACTTGAATAATTTCAAAGAATTGGTGGATTTCTGTGAGCACCAAGTGGTATTAAAGGTCAACAAGATTGCTGACAAGATTGAAGCTAAGGTTGGCAAGAAAATTAATTTTCATTCAAATTGAAAATGTCCAACATTCGAAGTAAGCATGGCCAGAAGTAAACACACTGAGATTCGTTTTGAAGAGGCCATTGAGCAAGAACTATTGGCTTCTGGTGGCTTTATCAAAGGTGATCCCAAAACATATGATTTGGAAAAAGCGCTTTTTCCAGAGATAGTTGTTTCTTTTCTTCAAAAATCACAACCAAAAAAGTGGGAAGCGCTGAAACAAATCCTGGGAGATAAGACCAGCGAAACGCTTCTCCATGATCTTACTAAAGAGCTTACGGCCAAGGGTTCGTTGCATGTGCTACGTCATGGGTTTAAATGTTTCGGTAAAAGTTTTCGGCTGGCTTTCTTCACACCCAATAGCGGAATGAATGAAGAAGCATGGCGCGATTATAAGTCAAACGTGCTCACCATTACCCGCCAGGTACATTTTAGTACGCGCAATTCAAATCTTTCATTAGATGTAGTGCTTGCACTAAATGGTTTGCCTGTAGTTACGCTGGAACTTAAGAATCCGCTTACCAACCAAACCATCGAACATGCTATTCATCAATATCAGTTTGATCGAGATCCTAACGAGCCCATCTTTCGCTTTAAAGAAAGAGCCCTCGTTCATTTTGCGGTTGATCTCGATCTGGTGTTTATGACCACCAAGCTGGAAGGAAAAGAAACCTTCTTCCTTCCCTTCAACAAAGGATATAAAAATGGAGCCGGCAATCCACCAAACGATCAGGGTTACAAAACCGATTACCTCTGGAAGGAAGTATTGCAGCGCGATTCACTCATGGATATTCTTGCCCGCTTCATTCACCTGCAGGTAGAAGAAAAGAAAGTGGTAACGGCCAAAGGGGTGATCACAAAGAAAAAGGAAACGATGGTTTTCCCGCGCTACCATCAATTGGATGTAGTGCGCGACCTCATCCAAAATGCCAAACAAAAAGGAGCGGGTCATAACTATCTTATTCAGCATTCGGCAGGTTCAGGAAAATCAAATTCTATTGCGTGGCTGGCGCACAGACTAGCCAGTTTGCACAACGATCAGGATCAAAAAGTATTTGATACCGTAGTGGTAATCACAGACCGCACCGTGCTCGACCAGCAATTGCAGAACACCATCTATCAGTTCGAGCATAAGCAAGGTGTGGTGGAGAAGATCGATGAGAATACACAACAACTGGCAAAGGCATTATCAGGCGGAGTGCCCATTATTATTTCAACCGTTCAGAAATTTCCGTTCATCGCACAAGCCTTAGAAACATTAGAAAAGAAGGGTGAGCACGTAAAGATTGATACCCGCGATAAAACGTTTGCTGTGATTGTAGATGAAGCCCATAGCTCGCAGTCGGGTGAAACCGCTATGGAACTTCGCAAGGTATTGAACAAGGAAGGCATCGAAGCTGCGCTCGCAGAACAAATGCTGGACATGGAGGATGAAGACCTTTCGGAAGAAGCCAAAGAAGGTTTGATCAAAGAAATGTTGAAGCGACCCAAGCAAAAGAACATCAGTTATTTTGCTTTTACCGCTACACCCAAATACAAGACCTTGCTTGTGTTTGATGAGCAGGGGAAAGATGGCAAGTCTCCTTTTCATTTATATAGTATGAAGCAAGCCATTGAAGAAAACTTCATCATGGATGTGCTGGAACATTATACTACCTATAAAACATATTACGGGTTAATCAAATCCATTGAAGATGACCCGGAAGTGCCAAAGAAAAAAGCTGCGAAGGCTTTGGCTCGCTTCATGAGTTTGCACCCGCACAATATATCGCAAAAGGTAGAAGTGATGATCGAACATTTCCGCACCTATACCATGCATAAGATTGGCGGCCGGGCAAAAGCGATGGTAGTTACCAGTTCCCGGCTTCATGCGGTTCGTTACAAAGAAGCGTTTGATCTCTATATCCGCGAAAACAATATCAAGGGAATAAAGTCATTGGTGGCGTTTTCAGGAACAGTTACTGATCCCGATTTTGCAGATAAGACGTACACGGAAGTGGGGATGAACAAAGGGATAAAAGAAAGGGAACTCCCTGAGAAATTTGAGACAGAAGAATATCAGGTGTTGTTGGTGGCCGAAAAATACCAGACCGGATTTGATCAGCCTTTATTGCATACCATGTATGTAGATAAACGTTTATCGGGTATACAGGCGGTACAAACACTTTCACGATTAAACCGCATGGCGCCCGGTAAGGAAGATACATTTGTATTGGACTTTGTGAATGATCCCAGCGAGATATATGCATCCTTTAAACCCTATTATGTAAAAACAGAAAAGGGACCGGACTCAGACCCGCATCAGTTGTATCGCCTTCAGCATAAAATAGAAGAGTATAAAGTTTACACAAAGGAAGAAGTAAACGCACTTTGTGACGTTTGGTATCGAAACACAAGCGAACCTACCGCAGGTGATCACAAACGCATGAATAGTGTGTTGGATATTGCCGTAGAGCGGTTCAAACTATTGACGGAAGAACAGAGAGAGGAGTTTAAGAGCAACGTAGTGAGCTTTAGAAATCTCTATTCATTTCTTTCACAAGTTATTCCTTATCAGGACTCTGACTTAGAAAAACTTTACACCTACTTGCGTTTCCTATATTTAAAACTTCCCAAGCGAACTACAAGCAGATATGAATTGGGGGGAGAAGTTGCTTTAAAGTACTACCGTTTGCAAAAGATAAGTGAAGGAAGTATTGATTTGAGTGTTGGTGAACCTGATCCGATCTATGGCCCAACGGATGTAGGAACTGCAAAGCTAAATGAGGATAAAGTTCGACTGTCAACGTTGGTTGATCAACTCAACGAACGTTTTGGAACCGAATTCAATTTAGCCGATCAATTATTCTTCGATCAGGTAATTGAAACGGCATTAGGAAATGAGAAAATTCAGGAGGCTGCTAAAGTAAATACGCTTGAAAACTTTATGTACTATTTCGAAAAGATGTTGGAGGGTCTATTTATTGAACGCATGGAGGGCAATGAAGAAATTTTTACGAAATTGATGAATGATGACAAGATGATGAAGATAGCATCAAAGCACGTTGGGAAGGATGTGTGGGAGAGGTTACGGAAATAAATATTAATGGCAATACCAAAGAAAATATGGCTCTATAGGATTACTCACCTTGACAACCTGCCCCATATTCTGAAGCACGGTCTAATCACAGAACGGTCTAAACATAAAAATAAAGCATTCCGACAGATTGGGGATAAGTCAATGATTGTTTATAGAAAAGATCTGAATGCGCCAATACCGCCAGGAGGCAAGTTTAGTGAGTATGTCCCATTCTATCTAGGGCCTCGGTCACCCATGCTTTACCAAATTGCCACTGGCTGGGAAGACATAGAGAAAATTCATCAGGAAGAGATTGTGTATGTCATTTCATCTTTTGATAAGGTTGAAGATGAAGGATTAGAGTTCTTTTTTTCGGATGGTCATGCAAGGAGCGACACCAGTGCTAAATATAACGACAAAAAAAATTTTGGTAAGCTTGATTGGGATGCAATCTATGCCACTAAATGGAAGAGTGATGGAAGTGATTTGAGAAGACAAATGAAAAAGCAATCAGAGTTTCTTGTGAAGGAACACGTTCCCGTTACATGTTTTGAGTGCATAGGTGTGTTTAACGAAACGGCAAATAAAAAAGTAGTAACTTTGCTCAAAGCAGCGGGGCTTACTATTGAAGTAAGAATTGACCCTAAATCCCTTTTCTATGATCACTTATAAACAAGGAAATATCCTGGATGCACCAGCGGAAGCCTTGGTAAATACAGTAAATACCGTTGGCGTTATGGGCAAGGGTATTGCGCTACAATTCAAAAAGACTTTTCCAGAAAACTATAAGGCCTATTTGGACGCTGTAAAAGAGAAAAAAATTCAAATAGGCAAAGTTCAGGTGGTTCATGTTCATGACGTCAAGGGAGTTAAATTTGTTATTAATTTCCCGACTAAAGCTCACTGGCGATATCCATCTAGGATCAGTTGGATACAATCTGGTCTTCAAGATCTGCGTCAGCAAATTCTTGAATACAATATCAAGTCAATCGCAATTCCACCTCTCGGCTGTGGCAATGGGGGGTTAGATTGGGACCAAGTCAGACCTATTATTGAAGACTCACTTAAGGACTTACAGGTTGAGGTTATGATTTACGAACCTTCCGAAGCAATTCGAGAAGCTCTAAAAAAAGAGGAAAAGCCCAAGGCTGCACACCTAACCCCCGTAAGAGCAATGCTATTGCAGCTTCTCTATCAATATCGAGCATTGGGAGAATTTGCAAGTGAGTTTGCTGCTGAGAAACTTAGTTATTTTCTTCAAAGGTTCGGGGAAACACAGATGAAATTGGAATTCGTAAAAGGAACCTATGGCCCTTACTCTGGGAAAGTGCGACACGTACTTTACGCAATGAACGGCTTCTATCTGAAGGGATATGAGCAAAAGGATGCTGGGCCTTTTGAAGCTCTCGAACTTGTGTCGACAAAGAAACAGTATGTTGCAGAATATTTAAGTGCCAATGCGTCTGCATCTGAGAAAGAAAGATTAAGAAAGGTAGCGAGCTTAATAGAGGGATTTGAATCGGCCTATGGTTTGGAGCTTCTTGCAACTGTCGATTTTTTGATGATTGAGAAAAAAACTAAAGATGAGGTAGTACTTCATAAACTGTTATGGTCTCAGCGCAAGGCAGATCTCTTTTCCAAAGAGCACATCCAACTGGCGGTTAGCCATCTCATGAACTACCGAAAGGATCTATACAGCCAAGAAGAATTTGTATAGTTGACCTGATCCTGTTGATGTACTACTCCGCCCACACCACTGTAGTAATTGTATCACATTATTTTTCAACACCTTTCCCTTGAGGTAAATAATAGAATATGAAATGGATATAGAAATGGATGATAAGGATTTCTACGTAGTAAGAAAAAATCTGAATATCTTAAGTGTTCTGATCCTGATTTTAGCTTTTACAAATGCTAAAATAGAGACACTGAATTTTCTTGGCATTCAAATAGATCTAGATGGTTCAAGATTGTACACCGCATTGTTTATTGGCTACGTGTACCTCCTTTGGCGGTTCTTAACTAAACTCCCGCTGAAGAGCGGCTTTTTGAATGATTTTTCACAATACTACATTAACTCAGATGAAGGCGTTAAAAAGCAACATCACTTCACTCGATATAAAGATCAGCTTACAGGGAAGTCGCCAGAGCTAAAGACGGCAGTTGAAACTGACCTTAATCAACGATTAGTTCAAACTAGCGTAACCAGATTTGACCCAAGAGAATTCTGGAACCTGCGTCTTTCATTTACGTTCTACGTTACCCCTAAAGCCCCTGGTCAATTATCAAATCTTACCGTTGATCAAGATATCGTAGTATCTAGATTCTATTTCTTTAAATGTTTGATTGTTTTCTGTGTCCAGTATGACAAGTTTGGCGACTATCTATTTCCGCTGGTGCCCGTGCTTCTAAACTTCTTTTTTTTCTTCACAAAGTCAGAATGGCAAGGCAGCTTTAAATCCTTGGTTTCTTAAGGACACTTCAATGTAAGCGCACCCTTGCAACCCGTGATATTCTCACGCTGGCGCAAGCGTCTCGCTTGTGCCGATCTAAATTGTTATAAAATCATAGTAGAAGTAATTTTTTCCCGCATTAGTCGGAGTAGTAATTTAACAATTCGTTGTCATAAGTTGGATCAGCGCAGGCACAAGCGGACGCTTGCGCCAAAGAAGGGAAGGTTAAGTTTGAGTAAAACAAAAAACAATTTAGATTTAAACTTGTCAAATGAGCATTTTTGGTTCTACTTCTCGCCCCCAGCTATCCTTACCTTATTAATATATAGCTTTCCGGTTTCCTGCGAAACGCAGGACAACAGCAACTCAGGCCTCCTTTTGTTTCACTAAAATCATTAATTTTAAAAAGAATAGGATCATATCAACCTTAACTACAATCATATGGCAAAAGGAAACTATGTAGATGGATTTATAATTCCCATCCCCAAAAAGAACAAAGCGAAATACCTAAAGATGGCACGCGAGGGATGTCTGGCCTGGAAGAAGTTTGGCGCCCTGGATTATAAAGAGTGCGTGCTGGAAGATGTTGCCCCGCCCTACGTGGCCCTCACGTTTCCTAAAATGGCCAAAACAAAACCGGGCGAAACAGTTTGGTTCTCCTTTATTGTTTTCAAATCAAAGGCGCACCGCAATGCCGTGAACAAAAAAGTGATGACGTATTTTACCAAAAAGTATGGCAGCGATATGGGTAAAGATATGCCGTTTGATATGAAACGTTTTGCCTTTGGTGGCTTTACCGTATTGGTGTCGGCTTAGTGAGCCGTCATCATCTCTCGCCCAACTGGCCCCAACTGGCGCAAGCGTCTCGCTTGTGCCGATCTAAATTGCTATAAAATCATAGTAGAAGTAATTTTTTCCCGCATTAGTCGGAAGTAGTAATTTAACAATTCGTTGTCATAAGTTGGATCAGCGCAGGCACAAGCGGACGCTTGCGCCAAAGAAGGGGACCCAGCGGTGCGGTTAAATTTTTTATAGCGAATAGCCCTGCAGAATAAAAAAGTTCACCGCGATGGGATTAATCAACTATTCGGCAACAGAACCGCTTATCATTCAACTCATCAAATCCAACGATTCCAAAATATAATGCACGCCTATCACCCACAGGGCAACGGATTCTGCCCAGAAAAGGGTGACACTTCCATTATAGAAATAAAGACCCAAGGCTGATACGGAGGTTATCATTAACAAAATACCGATCAGTCGGTGCTTCTGCTCGTTGACAAATCCAATCACGATTGCATTCAGCCCAAAGAAAGCACCGGCACATATAAAGTGTAATGTTTTCAAGTCGGGATTAGTGCAAGGGAAGAAAACAACACCAAAGAGTAAAATTCCAATCACCGCATTATACCACTTGGAAATGCTGCGCTTGGCCATTAAAGTTTTGCGTGCATCAGGTGTGGAAGGGCTTCCCCAGAAATAGATAATACCATTGTAAATAAAGAGCGTTGCGGCAATACTCAACAGCGCCCCAAAGACATGGGCATTGTGCATGGCAACAAAGGCACTGATGCTGGAGCGTGGTTCGCATTGCGGCATCACAATCAGATATACAACATACAGAATGGCTATCAAGCCAACCACCCCCATAAAAGTCAACCATGGTTTCTTTTTCTTTGCACTCTTGATTACAATCCACGTCATAGCCAAAGGCATGGCGGCCACAAGCAAAGACTTACCGATCAGCACCCAAAAACCATCCCGCTCGCTACAATCGGCCAGAATCAAAAAGTATGGAATGGCCATGCAAAATGCAGCAATAATACGTTCCAACTTAGAAAATGAAACTAGCCATCCGCCCAAGCGGGCAATGGTACTCTTGGGTTCTGCTGAGGTACTCATAGGTTGCTTGTTTAACTAAAGGAACTAGGATTTAGGCAAAAAGTCAATCCCAAACTAGCGCAAGCTTGTTCAAGCGTCCGCTTGGACACACATTGTTGCCGCGTCTGCTGGCGTATGGAAAAATATAACCTCATACAATCGCATTTCATAGTTTCTGCACCAGTCCTTATCTTGATTGCCTGCCTTTGCCGAAGCGGCTACGCGCAGGCAGGCGGGTACTGGTTAATAATCTCCTTCGCGTTGCTCTGTAAGTTTCTTGCAGTCCCGCAGCGCGTGTCGGTGATGTACTAACAATCAATGAACAAAGATGGGCGAGCTTCGGTGGTGCCCAAATTTTCATCGGACAAAACAGGGTGCGCTTCGGTGATGCAGTAACTTTCACCAGACAAAGGGGGATAAGCTTCAGCATTATGAAACCCGGCAGATGATAAAGGTGGATGAGCTTCTGCGTTGTGATAACCATCATCTGACAAAGGGGGGCGAGCTTCAACATTGTAGCATCAGCTCTCTGACAAAGCAAACTGTGTAGCGGAGAAAGAGGACTGCCCATCGCGCCAAGAAGTTGTGATGTAAAAAGTTATTAATCAAAAAAAGAAAAAGTGTATCTCAACGTGCCAATGTCTGTTAGGTTGTGTGGTTTCAGGTATATATACTTTCAAAAAAAGTAAAAAATAATACAACGAAGTATCTCCTGCTTTGCGTTGCATCGTCATAAACCATTTAAACATCACGTTTATGTCACATGTAAAAAATGTAGAAGCCTTCGGGAAGCTCGTAGGCATCTGCACCGGGTACGGAGAAAAGTACAACCCCGGTCAGCCCAATCTCCAGGTAGAAAGTTTAACGAACTTACTTGAGCAGGCACGTAGTGTTTTGCTGAATGTAAGTGTGGCCAAAACAGGTTTTGAAAATGCAACCAACAGCCGCGAGGAAGCATTTACCGAAATCGACAAGTTGGCTTCGCGCATCCTGGCCGAACTAAAGTCGACAGGTGCGTTAACACAAACTGTGGCCGATGCCCGCGCCATGGTACGCAAGATCAAGGGGCATAAGGCAAGGGTGGATCGTCCTGCATTGTCTTCTACGAAGTCCGAACCTGCCGGGCCAACACCGATGCGCACCAGCATCAACGGCACCGACTTTGGCAGCATTGTGCACCACTTCGAGAAGTTATTGCAGACGCTCGCGAATGAACCGCTGTACCAACCTACGGTTGTTGAACTGCAAGTGGCGACCCTGCAGGAAAAGCTGCACAATTTGTGCGATCAAAACGCAAGTGTGATCACAACAACGACTGAGTTGGGCAAGGCGCGCAGAGAACGCAACACCATGTTGTATAACGGCCGGGGCAGTCTTCACGGCACCGCCATGGCCGTGAAGCAACAAGTGCGTGCCGTGTTTGGCTACAACAACGAGGCCGTTCGGGCAGCCGGCAGTATTCGTTTCACCAAAACCACTTTCAAATGAGCAGGCGCACCTGAAGACCTCTGCCCGTAGCAATGCGTGCAGAGGTTCCTTCCTCTTTCCTGATGCACCACCTTCTTACTTGCTACCACCATGAACCAGAAATTAATTCTCCCCCATGTGCTTGTCGCTGGGATTGTCCTGGGCGGCTATCTGTATCACCTGATCAACCGACCGGTGCCCACCGTTCAGCAGCTTAGCATCGAACAGATTTTATCCATTAAAGAACTACATCTGGTAAAGCATGTCTATCAGGACTTGTTTTTTCTTCATAAAAAAAATGATAAAACGAAAGCCATTCGTGCGATCGTTCACGTACCCGTGGAGATTACTGCCTATCTCAACTTAAAAGAAAGTAAAGTGGTGTACGAACATGACTCTATCAAGCAGGTGGTACTGCCACATGCTTACTTACATGCGCCTCATTATAAGCTGGATCAATTGGTGGTGCGTGAAACCCGTTCTTTTCAGATCTGTGCCGGCAAAGATCTTTATCCGCTGGTAGGAAATTATATGGGTGCTATTATTGCCGAAAGAATGGATACGGTACGCTCCATGGCGGTGGCTAACCGCATCCTGGTGCAAGCCGAGGCGGAAGGGAAAGCCTACATCGAAAGTTTATTGAAATCAATTGGTCGTGCCGATATTAAAGTAACATTTGGCAATGAGGAAAAAGATAGTGACGTCATTAAATTCAGCGAGGCCGGCAGTGAGCATCAGGCAATTGCCAGCCCGCGCACAACTCATATTCAGCTTGAAGCAATTCCATTTGGTTTTATTCCTCTTCATTGATAATGGTTGAGTTACACTGCAAAATGCGTTCATTGGCAGTGGAGTCTCGGGAAGCCGGGACTGATGGTTGCGCCCATTCAAATTATCCGGCCAACCAAGGATCGAGACGAAATAATATGTGAATCTTGAATTGTATATTTGAAGTATGGAAACTTTAAGAATTGACATCGTGAACCCGAAAGCCAAAAAAATAATTAAGGACCTGGCTGACTTAAATCTGATAAATATTCGGGACAACGACCCAATAAAATCATTTCAAGGACTTCTCAACAAGTTAAGGAATAGGAATGAAGCCATTCCCCTGGATGAAATAACCAAAGAGGTTGAACTTGTGAGAGCAAAGAGATATGGCAAAAAAGGCTGACCGAATTATTATTGACACCAATCTTTGGATCAGTTTCTTAATAACCAGGGACTTTAAAAAATTGGATGAAAAAATAAACAAGAGGAGAATTAGAATTTTTTTTAGTCTTGAATCGA
The DNA here is from genome assembly GCA_038043425.1 of Bacteroidota bacterium. Classification (GTDB taxonomy): domain Bacteria; phylum Bacteroidota; class Bacteroidia; order Cytophagales; family Cyclobacteriaceae; genus ELB16-189. Next base: position 62,886 of record JBBTBZ010000014.1, on the reverse strand, counting down.
TAGATGAGTTTTTAACCGTAGCCGACCGACCTAAATTCAGAAGGTATTTTAGTAAAGCAGACATTGAACAGTTAATCGACATATTCGATGTTTATGGAGAAGTAGTAGAAGTAAAGAGTAAGGTGGAGGTATGCAGAGACCACAAAGACAATTTTCTACTTTCCTTATCGCGGGACTCCCAAGCAAATTATTTAATAACTGGTGATAAAGACCTTTTGGACTTGAAGACTTTTGAAGGAACAAAAATTATCAAGATGAGTGACTATCTTAAAAAGATTGAGTAAGGGCACGCCTGGGTCCTAGACACTTTGCAGTAGCGCAGCATCCAGTTTAATGGGCATCTGCACCTTAGCTCCCTCCTCTTCAAAAAAAAATTACAGCGTTTTGAAAATCCGGTGCGAAATGCATTAGGGCAGAGCTTTATTCTGCATCATTCTTATTCGCAGCGGAGTCTCCTGGAGTGATGGGGCAGAGCGTGGCAGGGGCTCCGCGTACTCTGAAACAGAAAAGAAAAAATAAACGTGCCCATGTGCAAAAAAAATGGGAAGTCGCCTTCGTTGGTGTTCCTCCCTCAGCTGGCGCAAGCGTCCCGCTTGTGTCTAATCCTAATCAAAGTTGTAACAAAAACGTAGAAGAGGTAATTTTCAGCATGAGCAGGAAATATAAATTCGGTGATTCAAGCAAACGATAGCTGGCGCAAGCGGGACGCTTGCGCCAGCTGAGGGAAGCCGGGTTTGTGGAAAGAGAAGAAGACTATTGGCACAGCAGTGCGAGGGATTTTCATGGAAGGAAGGGATTAATAAAACTTAGTTATATTGTTTGATGGGGGACAGGATAGCTGGCACAAGCGGGACGCTTGCGCCAGCTATAAGTAACCCTTTTCTATCCATTCTGAAAATCAATTGAATAATCATTGTCATTATCACAGAAGCCCGTTAACTATGCAGTTGTGAACAAAGAAAAATTATGAAGAGAAGAATGATATATCTGCTGCTCTTTTTACCGGGTGCCTTTGTCGCTCATGCCCAACCGACCACGTATTGTAATCCCCTTAACATCGATTATGGCTACACCCCGATCCCGAACTTTAGTGAATGGGGAAGGCACCGTGCCACGGCCGATCCGGTGATTGTTAATTATAAAGGCGATTACCTTTTGTTCAGTACCAATCAGTGGGGCTATTGGAATAGTTCTGACATGCTCCATTGGAAATTCAACCCTCGCTTATTCCTCCGCCCGTGGAATAAAGTGTATGACGAATTGTGTGCGCCTGCAGTGGGCATCATCGGAGATACCGTAATTGTGATGGGTTCCACCTATGAACCTGATTTTACTATTTGGATGAGCACCAATCCCAAGGCGAATGATTGGAAACCATTGGTGGAGCGATTTGATATCGGTGGTTGGGACCCTGATTTTTTTACCGATGATAACGGACGGCTGTATATGTACAACGGCAGCAGCAATAAGTTTCCCTTATATGGAGTTGAGCTGAATAGAAAAACCATGCAGCCCATCGGTACGCGAAAGGAAATGTATTTACTGGAACCCGATCGCTATGGATGGCAACGTTTTGGTGAATACATGGACAACACTTTTTTGGATCCCTTTATGGAAGGGGCACACGTGACCCAACATAAGGGCAAGTATTACCTGCAATACGGTGCACCGGGCACAGAGTTCAGTGGCTATGCCGATGGTGTTGTGGTGGGCTCATCGCCTTTAGGGCCTTTCATTCCGCAATCTGATCCATTGAGTATCAAGTTAGGTGGCTTTGTGCGTGGCGCTGGTCATGGTTCTACTTTTCAAGACAATAAAAAGAACTATTGGCACATCAGCACAATCCAGATTTCGGTGAAGAATACGTTTGAGCGCAGGTTGGGCATCTGGCCTGCCGGTTTCGATAATGATGGAGTGATGTGGTGCAACACGGCCTTCGGAGATTATCCGCACTACTCTACTGACGCTTCCAAACCGGGGGCATTCACGGGCTGGATGTTGCTGAATTATGATAAGCCGATGATGGTGTCTTCTACATTCGGAAATTATACTGCCAACAAAGCCAATGATGAGGACATGAAAACGTATTGGAGTGCAGCCAGCAGTAACAAGAGTGAATGGATACAAACGGATTTAGGAAATGTGTCAACCGTTCATGCCGTGCAAATCAATTATGCGGATCAGGATGTAGATACGGACCGGCTCGGAAAAAGAACGGATCAGTATCATCAATATAAGTTATGGCATTCAGTCGATGGGAAAAAATGGAGTGTGTTGATGGATAAAAGTGCAAATCAAACCGATGTGCCACATGATTATGTAGAACTTTCAAAACCAGTGCAAGCCCGATACATCAAACTCGAAAATATTCATATGCCAACCGGCAAATTTGCCATTAGTGGTTTGCGTGTATTCGGGAATGGAAATGGAGCAAACCCTGAAGCGGTGAAACAGTTTATGGTGTTGCGAACCGAGAAAGACAAGAGAAGCGCTTTTATTAAATGGAATCCGGTCGATAATGCCTATGCCTATCATATTTATTATGGCACCGCACCTGATAAATTATATACGGCCATCATGGTCCACGGCAACAATGAATACTGGCTGAAGACCATGGACAGAATGAAGACCTATTACTTTACGATTGAGGCTATCAATGAAAATGGGACGAGCAACAGGTTTGAAACCTTGAAAGTAGAGTGAGTTTCTTCTTTCGAAGATCATGTTGATTTGGTTAGGGGAGAGAGCCCCTATAGTTGACGAAACAGAAACAAACCCTGGGGTCATCGATTTTGCAATTCAAACCATCAATGGCCATCGAATTATGTTCGATGAACAAATTAAAACCCGTTAGGAGTTTCGAGCCAACGCCTTTTTCGCTGTCCACCTCAATTCGTTTGTATAGAACAGGGCAAAGACAAGGTGCATTTCAACTTGTCGCGGTGTCTAAAATTGTTTACATAACTACTTTGTGTATTATTTGCGTCTTTGTGCGGTAAAAAAATAACTGCAACGCTGAGGCGCAAAGAATGCATAATGTCGGTATTTACCATGTGCGACAATTACATATAACCCCTCATTTCCATTGCCGAAAATCCTCCAAGGTCTGATTGCTTTTCGCGAAAAGACCTTGGAGGACTCACCGACCCAGGAATGGTTATACTAACTTTGTTGCTGGCCTTGGTCCAACGCGGGGAATTTGAAATACACCCCAAAGACAAGGAAATTCCAATTATTTTTTCTAGGTTGTATATTCATATGTCACCACCTAACCAAAAATAGATATGACCGAAACTAGCAAACCCGTTACCTGGTTCTGGGTTGTCAGTGGCGTTGCACTGGTCTGGAACTTAATGGGCGTTATGGCCTACCTTGCGCAAGTTACCATGAGCCCCGAAGCCCTTCAGGTATTACCCGAAAATGAAAGAACACTTCGCGAGTCTTTGCCCGCCTGGTATACCGGGGCGTTTGCTATCGCGGTGTGGGGTGGCGCGTTGGGTTCTGTTCTCTTATTGCTAAGAAGAAAATTAGCCACGCCAATACTGATTCTCTCTTTTGTAGGAATAATCGTGCAAATGTACCATTCACTATTTATGAGCAACTCCATTGAGGTGTATGGACCCGGTGGTACGGTCATGCCAATTATGGTGGTGGTGATTGGCGCAATTCTCATTTGGTTCTCCCGAAAGTCAATGGCCAATGGCTGGATCAAGTAAAGCATTGAGAAGAAGCGAGAAGTCCCTGAAAAGACACCCAGCATCCTAAGCTTGTCAAGGGTCATTGGATTATTAATCTTCACCCTAATCGGATGCCGCGTCTATTGATCTTACCTGTGTTGCTGTTTGTTATGTGCACCTCACACGCACCAACACCATCAGGAGATTATATAGGCTTTCTCAAATTTCCAGGCATCACCTACCACATTTACCTTGGCTGGCAAGGAGCGTTGCCCGTAGTAAAGAACGTTACGTTTAAAGCCGGGGAATTTTCTCTTGATACCCTTTACTTTACCAATGACTCACTTCATTTCCGTTTACACGATTTCTATTCGGAGTATAGGGGGCATTATAACCGAAATACGAATCAAATCACAGGGCTATGGATTGGTGAAGATTCTACTGTTTACCCATTAAATTTTGTAGCAGCAAATGGTGATACTATATCAGGGTTACATCCGCACAACTACCCCACATACACTTACCAACCTCCTCCCCAAGAAGAGGATGGCATCACCTGTAGCACCGTGAGCAATCAACACATCAACGCAACCGCGATTGATAGCCTAATAGAACGCATAGCCGATGGTCACTATACTGACATTCACAGTATTTTGGTGGCCCGCCATAACCAGCTGGTGTTGGAGGAATATTTTTACCGCTATGATCGCAACTATGTATATAACATTCAATCGGCCACGAAGAGTGTGGTGTCGGCCCTCATTGGGATAAGCCTTGAAAAGGGAGAAATCAAAAATGTGAAAGAGACTCTCTGTGCGAATTTACCGGGCTATGAAACATGGGCCTGTACAGCGGCAAACAAAGACCTTACCTTACATCAACTTCTCACGATGAGCACAGGCATTCCATGGGATGAACAAACCTACGATTATATGGACAACCGGAATTCGTTATCCAACGCAGCCAATGAGAAAGATCAGTTTGTTCATTTACTTTCGTTGCCGAGAGTTGCATCGGCCACCCCTGTGTTTGCTTACAATTCGCTCAATCACATTCTGATCAATGCGGTATTGAGAAACGCTACTCATCTGGAAAACAAAGAAGAACTGGAAACAAGATTATTACAACCATTGGGTATCGAAAAATCCTATATCAGCGAACCCAGCCCCATGGGTGCTATTGGTGACATTGGACTTCGGCCACGTGATATGCTGAAGTTTGGTTTATTATATCTCAACGATGGAGTTTGGAATGGCCAGCGCGTAGTGCCCACACATTGGGTCAGAGAGTCAACCTCTACTAAAATTCATCCACGCTCCACAGTAGGTTATGGATATTTTTGGTGGACAAAAGATTTTCAGTGGAAAGGAAAGATGGTATCCTCTTTTTTTGCCTGGGGTTATGGGGGTCAATATATTTTTGTAATACCTGAAGTAAGGCTGGTGATCGTAATGTCAGGTAGCAAATGGACTACAGATCCGGAAAGTCAGGCCATGGAAATAGTGAATGAAATTTTGGCTGCCTCGGAGTAGACATTGGATGTGCAAAGTAGAATCTCTACAAAGTATTACGCCCTTAATAGCACCCATGTACTGTTTAACCGAAAAGAAGAAAAAACAAAGTTCCACCTTAGTTTAACTTGTAGACAAGTCTGGGTAGCTGGGCGGGAATGATCGAAAGGGGCCATGAATTTAGATCAAAAAACAAACTTTCAATTTGGGATACTCTATTTTGCTCATTTGCTCGTGATGGTGGATGGCAAGGTAGATTCTCGCGAAAAAGCCGCCCTCCATGAGATCAAGCTGAAGGAAAACATACCCGATTGGATCTTCGATGATTTCGAAGAAATCATCTCAACACAAACTGAGCAGCAAATTTTTAAGAAAGGAATAGAAATGCTTAATCTGTGTTCTGAAGAAGAAAAGCTGAATGCCTTCGTACACCTCTACCAGTTAACTGAAGCTGACGATAATATCCATCGAAAAGAAATGCGCTTTCTGTTGTATTCCTTGAAGGCAACCAAAGTTGACTTTGACGATGTGGAACTCAAAGCGAAAGCAGTTAAAGCCTTTGCCCTAAAACATTCAGGCAAGAAGCCAAAAGAGGGGAAACTAAAATTTTTGCGGTAAGAATTCTTTACGAATAATCAGCTATACGTTGCTATCCCTTCTTATAGAGAGTATTGTTCCTGTACTGCTGCCAGTCCTTGGTCTCTGCTGTTTATTTCAGCGCCAATCTTAGATAAGTTCTTGCGTTATAAAATTTGAGGGCGTCTGAAATCAAAATTCTGATACTATTCATTCGATTTACTGGCGATGAGATACCATCAAGATGTACTCCATAAGTTTGAAACTCGTTTGGATATATATTTCTACAGGAAATTATCACGTAATCGGAAAAATTGGCCCGTAACCGCATAGATCAGCAACAGAAAAAATTATATTGCAGGGCATGTTTGCTCAATCGCACTCACCCGAACAGTTGGCGCTTTCTGAACTGGATGCCTACCTGGCACGAGGATGGTTTAGAATGGGACAAGCCATCTTTACCACCAATTTTGTACGCTTCAAAGGAGAGATATACAGTACCATTTGGCTTCGTATTTTACTGAATGATTACATAGCTGACCGCACACAAGTCAAACTCTTTAAGCAAAATGCGGTCTTCCGAACAGCCATCCAACCGGCCCATCTCACCATAGAGAAAGAGGAGTTGTATGCGCGATATCAACTATCGCTTTCTTTCCAGACTTCAGAGTCACTCCAACATCTCCTGTTTGGAAATAAGGATACTAAATCAATCTATACTACCTATGAAGTAACCGTACACGATGGTGATCGACTCATCGCGATTGGCTTTTTTGATATCGGTAAAACAGCAGCATCTGGAATTACCTCAGTATATGATCCTGCTTACAAAAAGTATAGTCTGGGTAAATATTTGATCTATCAAAAAATACAATATTGTCTTCAGTTGAACCTGCGCTATTTCTATCCTGGATATTTTGTGCCCGGCTACACCTACTTTGATTATAAACTTAGCATTGGCCGGGAGGCCCTTCAATTTCTACAACTCAGCTCGCAGCATTGGGTTAACATAAAGGCTTTCTTTTCCGAAAGCATTCCTTATCAGGTGATGTATGACAAACTAGCAAACGCACAAAAATTGCTGTCACTCACTGACCTCGAAAGCAGTATTATGAAATATGAATATTTTGATGCGAATTTAATTCCCGATCTAGGGGAAACTAAATTGTTTGACTTTCCTCTTTTTTTGTTTAGGCCTGCTCCGTCAGAAGAAGACATCCATCTTACAGTAGTCTACGATGTGCGCGATGCACGCTATCATTTGCTGGTATGCCTTCCTTTATGGCAACCTGAAGTAACCCATTCCGATACCATGGTTTATTCTTCCTGTTTTCTTAAAGTGTTTCAAGAACTTCACAGCACAACGGTCGCGGAAGAAATAACAGATATGTTTTTTAAATTGGTAAAGAATAACAATTAATCCCAGATTACGCATTAGAAAATCCTTTTGCAATTTTGTTTATTCGAGTCTTTTCGAGCCTACCTGACCGGCCCGCCTCCCGAAGCAGTGCGGAGGGCAGGTAGGCAGGCGAGAAATCTTCTCTTGGTTGACAAGTTGTTTCCATTAGATAAAATTTCTCCCTACGGTCGAAAGGACATAAGACTAAATTGATAGAATAATCAATATAAGTTTCACGCCAATAGCATATTATTCATTCGAAAATCCTAATGCGTTATTTGGGTTAAATCCAGCACACAGGAGGATTTTCGGGAAAATAATACCAAATCAGAGGACAGGCGAAGGATTAGATCCATCATGCAATTCCCCAGGGGCTAAACAACACCCACAAGAAAATCACACAAGCAATCAATAATACGGTTAGCCAAAAATCCATGGAGTGGCCCTCGCCTTTCACAGATGGCGTACGCTTATAGGTAACCAACTTCAATTGCTCTTCAGATTGTGCGGGTGCCGTCAGGCTTACTGCAAACAAAATCACACCACAAAACAAAAACAGAAACAACGCATAGTGTAGAAAGTTGATGCTTAACATCGTGTGTAGAAAACTTCCTTCCTCTACATTGATCATTCCTTCCTTTGCCATAAACTCTGTTATCAATCGTGATACGCCCAATACAAATCCTGCCCACAGAGATACAATGGCACCACGCGCATTAATGCGCTTGATGAAAAGTCCTAATAAAAACACAGCCGCTATTGGTGGTGAAATATACGCCTGAATGCTTTGCAGGTAGTGAAACATACCGCCCCCCATCAATGTTCTCATAAACGGTATCCAACTTAAACTGACAATCACTAATACCACTGTAGCAATTTGCCCTACCAACACTAATTGCTTTTCGGTTGCATTTGGTTTATAACGTTTGTAAAAATCAATGGTGAATAAGGTAGATGAAGAGTTGAACGCAGACGACAATGAACTCATCAGAGCAGCGAGTAATGCCGCAATAGCAAGACCTTTTAATCCCACAGGAAGTAACGTGGTGATCATAGCTGGCATCGCCTGATCGGCATTTTCCAATGAAAATTCCAGCATTCCTTTTTTTGCCAGGGTGTACGCGATGATGCCGGGCATCAAAAATATAAAGACGGGAAGTAATTTTAGAAAGCCTGCAAACAAAGTGCCCTTGCGTGCCTGGCTGATATCTTTTGCTGATAACACTTTTTGAACAATAAACTGATCCGTACACCAATACCACACTCCGAGAATTGGCGCACCAAATAGCATTCCCGTCCATGGATAATTGGTATCCGACATCGGACGCCACAAGTTGAAGAATTGTTGCACACTGGGATTACCCTGCTCAGCGCTAGCGACTGCAATGGTATTCGTCATCTCATTCCATCCTCCCAGTTGATGTAATCCGAAAAATGTAACGGCAATGGTTCCGGCTAAAAGAATAACAGTCTGAATTAAATCGGTGTAGATTACCGCAGTCAATCCCCCTAACACGGTATAAAATCCCGTTGATAACACAATGATGATGGCCCCGGTCCAGAATGGAATTCCAAACATGTCGAAGATCAGAGCACCGGAAAAAATAATGAGTGAAATTTTAGTGAGCACATAGGCTAGAATGGAAACAACTGAAAGATACGTTCGCGCAGCGGGAGAATATCGCATCTCCAAAAACTGGGGCATCGTGTAGACACCTGTCTTGAGATAGAATGGAACAAATACCCATCCCAGAATAATTAATACTAAAGAAGCAAGAATTTCAAACTGTGCATTGGGCATATCGGCCCGCGCACCGGAGCCCGCAAGCCCCAGAATAATTTCTGAACCAATGTTGGAAGCAAAGAGTGCTGCACCAATGACCAGCCAGCCTTCGCTTTTTCCTGACAAAAAATAATCTGCTGATGCCGTGTCGCTGTGACTGTGCGTTCGCCTGAGCGTGGCCCAACGGGCAATGTAAAAGACAACGCCAAAATAGGCGAATACAATAACGAGATCGGGGATACTTAGGTTAGGCATCATAAGGGGAAACAGGGTTGTGGTAGAAGAGGCACCAAAAGATAAGGATTAATTCAACGCATGCCCATGGCGCTTTTTAAAATGCATGGGGTTTTCTTGTGCATATCTGTTGAACGTCTTATTAAAGTAAGATAAATTAGTGAACCCACTTTCGAAGCAAGCTTCACTTACATTATAATTTTTGAGCAATAATTTTTTTGCCTGATTCACACGATACTGATTAAGGAATTCTGTGAAGGTCATATTCGTCATTCTCCTAAAGTAGCGACAAAAGGCAGCCATCGACAAACTACATAAGTCCACTACGTCATGCATGTCAACCTTTTCGTGATAATGTTCCTCCACGTAACGATATATTTTTTTGATGCGCTCTTGTTCTTTCAGGTTATAGTTGTGTTCAATCGGTAGAATGTTAAGCACTTCACTTTCGGTGCTGGTGGCCAGCAATTGAAATATCTCTAATAATAAAATCCATTGACGAAAGTGATTTTCATGAATCAACTCCTTCAGCTTCTCCCCTACAACTCGTTTGGTTTCTCCGTTGAATGTAATGGCCATGCGTGCTTTTGAAAACAGCACCCGGATATCGGACAGTTCGGGAATATCTGCCAGCGCTTCCTGTAAAAAATCTTCCTGCAACTGAATCACTATCTTTTCATATTCCGTGCGAATTCCAAAATCGAAATTCAGGTGAGGAATATTGGGACCCATAAATACAAGATCGCTGCCTTTGAATCTTGAAATGTGATCTCCAATGTGTCGTGTGCCATCCGCGCCAGCGATAAAAATTAACTCATACTCCGGGTGATAGTGCCAATAGAAAAGGTCATTTAACCGTGGATTTTTCAAAATCCGAAACGAACTTCCCTCATCAGGCTGGACCTTTTCAAGTTTGATCTTCATGGATAATTTTTTGATTTTTTGACCTTAAATGTACTTAAAATATCAATTTACCATAAAAAGTATCAATAGAGAACAAAAAATGGCAACTCTAGCAGAAGTTTCGAGACAATAGGTAGGATACTTTTGGCTTACTAAAAAACAAAACATCTCATGGAAAAAAAAGCTCCCGCTACCATGGCCGCCATGGCACCCACAATGGCTCCCGCTCATAAGGAAATTCCAGGCAATCCTTCCGTAGCAAAGTCCAGCACGCAAAAATTGAATGATCGCTCCAATGGCAAGCCTCTTCGTGTGCTGTCCGAAGAGGATTGGAAATTCTGGATTCACAACGGGTACATTGTAATCAAGAATGCGGTACCGAAAGAAAACTGCGTGCGTCTGGCTAAATTACTTTGGGAGTTTGAGGAGAAAGATCCAAACGATCCTGCTACCTGGTATGCACCTCCCCGTGCCGAGATGCAAATGAAAGAACTGACCAATACAGGTATGGTGGAAATCTATAATCATCAATACTTGTGGGACAATCGATCTGTTCAGCGTGTATACGATGCTTTTGTCGATATCTGGGGTACCGATAAATTGTGGTGTACCATCGACCGGGCAAATTTGAATTTACCAATACGTCCTGGTTTTGAATACAAAGGATTTATTCATTGGGATTATGATCCGGAAACCAAACCCCAAAATGTGCAAGGCGTATTAGCGATAGCGGATCAAACCGATGAGAACATGGGAGGCTTTCAATGCATACCCGAATTGTACAGAACCTATGATACCTGGAAATTAACGCAGCCTGCCGATCGTGATTACTTCAAACCCGATGTAACCGGCTTTGAAAAAGTGAAAGTAAAAATGGAAGCGGGAGATTTGTTGATCTTCAACAGCACAGAGCCACATGGCATCCGTCCTAATAATTCAAAAGATAAAGTGCGCATCGCTCAATACATTTCGATGATGCCTGCGGAAGAGGACAATGAAATACTGCGTCAATGGAGAATTAATTCGTGGCGTGATCGCATTGCACCTGAAGGTTATGCTTTCCCGGGCGATCCGCGCAAGTGGGAACAAACCAAATATAAAACAGCTGAACTTACACCACTTGGAAAGAAATTATTAGGACTGGAAAAGTGGTGATTATTCCTTCTTTAACTCCTGAATAATAATTTCTCGGTCCGTCCTCACGGACCTTAATTTTTTTCAAAAGAGGCTAACAACTGATTAATTTTAGGGGATGGTCTGTGAGGAACTACCAGACATGCAAGCACAGACCATGGGAAGAAAACAAATATTGAAATGAATCAGCTATTTACTACCCTCAACAATGGCATCACCATGCCGCTGCTGGGTTTAGGTGTTTATGACATGTATAACCGCGAAGCGGAAGAGGCCGTGACCAACGCTCTTCAAATTGGTTATCGACTGATTGACACCGCTGCGATGTATAAGAATGAAGCGGAGATTGGCAAGGCAATTCGTTCGAGTACTGTGCCTCGCAATGAAATCTTTCTCACCACAAAAGTTGCCGATGGCGATCAGGGCTATGACAACACGCTGCGTGCATTTGATGTGAGCAGTAAGAAGCTGAATTGCGAATACATTGATTTGTATTTGGTCCATTGGCCCATCAAGAAAACAAGAAAAGAAACCTGGCGGGCACTTGAAAAATTATATGCCGAAAAACGCGTTAGTGCTATTGGCGTAGCCAATTACCTGGTTCCTTTTTTGAAGGAAATCGATACCTATAGCAAAGTAACTCCAGCTTTAAATCAGGTAGAGTTTAGTCCATATTTATTTTTGGAAACTGTATTGATTGAATGCAAAAGGAAACACATTCAACTGCAAGCCTACACACCCCTGGTACGAGGCCAACGATTTACTGATCCAAAATTGATGGCGATGGCCAGCTGGTACGAAAAAACTCCAGCCCAGATTATTCTCCGTTGGGCCCTGCAATTAGGTGTGTCTACGATTCCAAAATCATCAAACCCAACGCGACTGAAAGAAAACTTTGATGTGTTTGATTTTCAGATCTCTGATGAGGACATGAAAAAGATCAACGCCTTTCATGAGAATTTCAGAGTAGTGGATGATCCGATGGGGCTGTTGTAGCTGAAATAAATTGTGTTACGATGTCTTATTCATGGTGTAACAATTTAAATGGTCGCGAATCAAGTATAGTACAAAGTGGCTGGACGTGGAAGGCAACAATGATCCAAACAAATAAATTAAATCTCCTAGATTCAATTTACCTTTGGCAGGTATACTTGCCTGGATTATTCTCTCAGGTTTAATAACTCTACTATGGAAATCAGAAAATTTGGATCACAAGGATTGAAAACTTCTCAACTGGGTTTAGGCTGTATGGGCATGTCAGAATTTTATGGGCCAGGCGATGACATCGAATCGATCAGGGTTATTCACCGTGCCATTGAGTTGGGCGTTACCTTTCTTGACACAGCCGATGTATATGGGCCGCATACCAACGAAGTGCTAGTGGGCAAAGCCATCAAAGGCAAACGTGATCAGGTGCTGTTGGCCACCAAGTTTGGAATTCTGCGCAACTCCAAAGATCCTAATGTGCGTGGCTTCAGCGGGAAGCCTGACTATGTAGCATTAGCATGCGAGGCAAGTTTGAAAAGATTAGATGTTGAGGTGATTGACTTATATTATTTACACCGCGTTGATCCTGACACTCCTATTGAAGTAACGGTTGCCGCCATGAGTGGATTGGTGAAATCAGGAAAAGTAAAAACCATTGGCTTGTCGGAAGTTACGGCCACTACACTTCGCAAGGCGCATAAGGTTCATCCAATCACAGCGGTGCAAAGCGAATACTCTTTATGGAGTCGTGAACCGGAAGAAGATGTGCTGGCCACGTGCGAAGAACTCGGGATCGCGTTCGTCCCCTATAGTCCATTAGGCCGGGGATTCCTTACGGGAAACATTAAAAAATTTGAAGACCTGGCCATCGATGACTGGAGACGGCTTTCCCCGCGCTTCATGGGTGATAATTTTCGAAAGAACATGGAGATTGTGAAGAAGCTGGAAGTGCTGGCCGCAAAGAAAGGTTGCACGACTTCACAACTTGCCCTGGCCTGGGTGATTACGAAAGGTGACAACCTCTTCCCAATTCCAGGCACAAAACGCATGAAGTACCTCGAAGAAAATATTGACGCTCTGAAGGTGACTTTCACAAAAGAAGAATTGAAAACGTTGGATACGATTGCACCAAAAGATGTTGCAGCCGGCACTCGCTACGCGGAAGCGGGTATGAAGGTGGTAAATGTTTAGCGAATGAATTGATACTATCTGCGCATTGTGCAGAGCATTTCGGGCTGTTGATGACGAGTTTTATTTTCTGTTCTTTCCCAAATCAGCCAATAGACTTTTCAACTCATTTAATTTTATCGAATTCGTTACCAGTTGTCCATAATTTGGATGACCGTTATCCCGGATGTAATTAATTGAACAGCCGAAGGAGGTGGCGACCTGTCCCAGTATTCCTTGTTGAACTTCATGATTTGCAATCCCTGTTTTAATCCATTCACACCCAGTATGGCGTCCTCACTTCCTCCATAGGCCGGTGCATCAAGTTCTTCCGTTGTTAACTTGTCAGCAGCTGTTTTCAAATAAGGATAAACCCATTGCTTATCATCCTCTCTGATATTATAGAAAGCAAGTTCCAATTCCACCACCTCCCGCACAGTTACGGGGAGCCAAAAAGAAGGGCGATCAGGATTGTAAATAATCAAGTTGCCGTCACCAAACAATTTGACTCCTGGGGCAAGCTCTTTTTCAAAAGGGAAAACAAGAAATAGATCATTCAATTCACTTGTTGCTTTATCTAAGGGAATTTTCAAAGACGGACTGTCTTTTACTTCATTGTATACCAGATAATGAAAATTAAGGCCGTGTCCCGATGAGGTATTGTTGATGTAAAACTCCCAGTGAGGAAGGTTCAACAGTCCACTTGGTTTCTTTCCCGTTTTCTTTTAAAAATAACTGAAAATCAAAATTTAATTCGCAACGAAGTCCATAATTACTTACCCGATTAGCATAATCCTCGTCCCACATTCCAAAAATAGTTGCCTGAAGATCAAATCCTCTGGGGTTGGTCATGAGTGGAATATTTTGATGAAACCACTCGGCAACACCTGTGACATTTTTTACATATGGATCATAGACTGGACCTGTCCGTTGGAGATTATTATGCAGCACCCAATTGCCGGGCTTGTCAGTTAAATACTTTCCAGTGTTTTGTGCCTTGGAAATTTGCGGCACCATGCAAATCCAGATGAAAAGGTATCCAAAAAAATTTGACATGATGACGGGTCATTTATTCAATTCATCCTTTACACAACGTACAGAAAAACCATTAGCCTTAATACTGCGGAATCTTCTGGCTTCACTGTTATTGTTGAACATCGCCTTGTGCCAGGCACTTATCGTATCATCTGCCTCTGTTGAACTCCACCAGTAACCATATTTTCTTATGACATCGAATTTGCCATCGTAGGTACGGCCACCTCCCGGCAGCGCGGCAAAGCCACTCGTATTAGTTGCTCCGGTATTTGGGCTATTCCAATGTGTCATGTCAGATTCTTTTAGTCGACCACCTGCTAGGCTTTCACCACCCAGAAAGTCTGTAAGCATAGTCCATTCGGTATCAGTAGGCAAATGCCAGCCTGAAGGGCAAACACCTTTTGCAGTCTCCCAGTTATACAAATATCCATAGGTTGTCAGATTACTTTGCTTATTGTCATAAGCCCAACAGCCGCTGTTTGCTTTATAACCCAAGTTTTCTGCCATCCAGGTTTGGCTACCAAGCGTTATTGTTTTATAGTTTTTACTATCTCGTGCATCGATGAAGGACCCGGCCCCCAAAGCAGTAAGACTCTTTGCCCCAGCCAATGATTCATATCTGTTTTTTATGTTTATGAATTCAACCCTCCTGTTTTTAGCCTTGTTTACAGCGGAAGTATTGTCTGCTATCGGTACCGATTCTCCTTTGCCATCTGTCTCAAGTCTTGAACCCTCTAAAGTAAATTTGCTTAGCAATTCATTTTTTACAGATGCCGCTCTGCGTTTCGAAAGATCAAGATTGGAGACCTCATCACCATCCGAATCGGTGTGACCAACTATTTGCAACCGCATACCAGGATTTTCTTTTACCACATCTGCGATCTCTTTAAGTGTAGAATAAGATTCAGGTTTCAGTTTATCGGAATTAACATCGAAGGTGATGCCATAGGAAACTATTTTTCCTTCTTTCAGTAACTTATTTCTCAGGTCTGGTAAGCCTGCCGCAATTCTGAAATTGGCGATAATTGGAATAGATTCATTAAGGGTTTCAATTCGGAAGATATTATAGTTAAATCCTGCCGGTAACCCACGTGGTAGATCAAGGACTTTACTTTCATTGGCGTAAAGTCTGATCCGTTGCTTCTGAATCCAAAACGAAATATGGTATTTTTCATTCGTTTTGAACAGGTAAGAAACCATCCCATCGTAACGCTGGTCATTTGCTTCGGACCAATTCTTCCAAAAGATATTGTCATAGTCAGGACTCAATACAAGTCCGGCATGTCCCGGTTCTCCTCCGCCTCCGGGTTCATCCAATGAACCGGATAATAAATAGAAAGCGGTACCCATAAGGGTTTCGCTGCTAGCGGTATTCATGGGGACTAAATCGAACTCGATGGTATAATTGTCCGTAAAATCCTCACGTGCCTCTGGGATGATATAGCCCCCTTTGGTGATTTGAAACCACCTTCCAGGGAACTTCGGTGAGGTCACGATTTCACCGCTCCCGTTTGTTAACCATTGTGCGGGAAAATCGCCCACGCTTTCTGTCGTGAAGTCATCGAAGAAAATGATTTTTTCCCCGGGGATGAAATCATATTTGGACGCCAGGTAATTGTTGTCCTGTGCGTGAACTGCACTACACAATAGACCTAATGTGGTAAATAAAATAATGAAGAATGGATTCCGTTTCATAATGCTGTCCCTTCTCAGGCATTTTAAATAACTCAACTTGAAATAACTCGGACTCAATAACTGACCAACATTAAGGGACTCAGGAAATAAAAGAAATGACCATAATCAGCTAAAACAGAAATTTTGGTTATTTGTTGAGACTTACCCTTGTAGTGTATTTGATGATTCCCTTGTCAAAGAACTTACCTGAACAAGTGTTACAATCTTTAGCACCAATTAGGTGTCAAATGAATTATGCAATCTTTTATAAATAGGCCGTTAAAAAATGGTTTGTCAACTTCTTCTTGGGGGTACTCGCTTCTGCAGTCAGGATGCTCACTTCATCAATAACCTTCCCACAATCAAAACGATAAAAAGTTGGCCCCAAACCGCCTCGATTGTAGCAATTGAAAACACCATTCCAATCGGGTTGCTGTAAGGGCTATCCATACCACTCAATACCATCAAACTGAATTCGATCCGTTTCATCAAAGCCATGGTCTGTAAGGGAATTTCTATTCCCATACATTGAATCTCCAGTACGCACACAATTTTCATATACGTTTCCAAAAGCAAGGCCAATCATAAGATAGATACATGCTGCTCCCCACAAACGCATCGGCATACAAAGATCTTTTTTAAAAAATTCCATCAGTGTGAAATAGATTACTGTGCACTCCACCGCCAGAAGGCATACCATAATACAGGCAAGAAATATTCTATATGGTGGTTCAGCCTCCATGTGCATAAACGGATTAACCACGACTAAGCCGATCAAAAAGACACCCATGATAAAAATGAAATTCAGCAAGATGATCGTTTTGCTGCTGGTATAGTTCCTCAACATATCCCACAACAGGAAAACGTAAACACCTAACAGCAAAAAGAATATCGACTCGGCCAATTCAATGTGGTAAGGAAAAGCGAGATACGTAAAAAGGTCTAACAAAAAGAGAGAAAGAATAATAGCACCCTGCAAAAGAGTGAGTCGCTTGAAATCGTAGATTTTTTCATCGGTCAATTCCTTGCCCGCTAGATTTCGGATTAGAATATAGTGTAAGACTCGCTGGAACATTTTCCAATTTCATAATAAGTTCACAGCTTTACAGGAGAAGTTCTGATTTTATTTTTCATTTGTTTCCGGGATTAACGTATGCTTATGAACGCATTTCAATTTCCAGCCGTGTTCAATGCATTCTCCAAAATAAAAATTGAAACTACTTGTCCGGAAGCAAGAATTGGTTCGTCTCAATGAGATAAACATATAGTTCGGAAACGAAACACAGGTTGGTTATGGCATTCACCCAGTTTTTCCGGCAATCTTATTGCTGCCCTACACGCAACTAAACTGGCGGTATGAAATTTTGGAAGGGTCAACGTGAAGGAGAGTTCTGTCCTTCCGCAACCAACTACCAAAGGTGCCCTCCAAGGCCACAATGCCAATTGAGTTGGCCAGGATGACTTGCTCGAAAATAGCACTTGAGGAGGGAAGCATGTTTTTATAGACGATCACATCTTTATAAATCATCCCGTGTACATCCAACTTGTCCCAATGCTCAGCGAACATAAGCGATTCACCGTTTGCTGAAACGCTTGACTGTTCCACAGTTCGTGATTCATTAAAGAAAATAGTTACCTCCACTTGATTTGTGGATACCAGGACCGTATAGTCATTGGCACAAATGCATTTCGAATGGTTCCTCACCTTATCGGAGTGATTAATCTCAGCCAGTTCAACCGTAAAGGGGTAAGACATGAGACTGTCCTTCAATAGAAAGGTATCACCTGCATGATGTGGCATCCAGTCAATAATCCGAAAATCAAAGTCTTCACATTTTTGGTTGCACCCTGCATAGCAGATCAAACCCAAAATATAAATAAGAATGGTTTTAAGATTCATACTCATGATGATGAATGACAAAATCTCCTCTTCTGTAACCAATCATCTTTAAGGCTCATTTCTCCTTGTCCAAAGGGACAAAAGCATCGATCAATTGACCTCCGGTCTTTCTTATAACAGTAAGTTCTCTGCAAATCTGGTGACGCCCTCTTTACTAAGTGAGAGGAAAAGAACGGGCTCAATCAACTCCAATTCCATTAACAGAAATTGATCATCTACTTCTACGCCATCAATGCGAGCATAAAGCAAAGGCTCACAAATGAGTGCGAGAATTTTTTTCGCTTGATTTACCAATCTCAGTGAAGGCTCCACAGCACAAGCTGTTCCACCAAAATCGTTTTGCACACGAAAGTCAGATGCCTTTGGCTTTTTTAATACTGCATGACTGAATTTTTTGTTAAAAAAGATCAGTGACCACTCACCCTTTTGCTGAACCTGTGGTATAAATTGTTGAACAATCAGATCATTTTCATGAAGTAAGGTATTGAAAGCAACTTGATGATATCCGGCATCTTCTAGTGTTATTAGGAATGTCTGATATGCAGTGGCTGAGATAGCTGGCTTCACAACAGCTTTTTGCCAACCGTTATTATTAAATAGCGTAAGCAGCTCAATTGAAGATCCTTTCGGAAGCCACACTGTTTTTGGCAACGGCACTCCTTCTAGCGAAAGTTTCTCTAAATAACTTTTGTGCACATTCCATCTTACAATACTGGCCGGGTTGAACAGCTTTATCCCTTGTCTTTCAATATGATGCAGCCAGGCTAGAAATCTATTGGGATACAGATGATAATTCCAGCAGGAACGAAGCACCACTTTATCGAAGCTTTGCCAATCGGAAAAATTGCTGTCCCAGGGAATCGCTTGCACATGAGCACCGCTTGCAATAAGGAGAGGGACAACTTCTTTGTCATCCGGAGCAAAATCTGGTTTACTTGAACATGTGACAAACGCAATTCGCTTCACGGGTAGTAGTTCAGAAATGTAAAAATACTAATACGAAATTTAGCTTCATTTTCCTGATGCGATAATCAAGCGATCAAAGGTAAGTCAGGAGAATTGTACTATCTTCGAAACATCAAAAAAAACAATCATGGATGTAAAAGACAGTAATGGTAATGTACTTGCAGATGGCTATTCAGTAACACTTATTAAAGATCTAAAAGTAAAAGGCGCATCCCTTAACCTTAAGCGCGGTACGGTAGTAAAAAAAATACGACTCACCGATAATGAGGATGAAGTGGATTGCCGCATTAACGGCAGTAGTATCGTACTGCGTACCGAGTTTCTAAAGAAGATGTAGTCAGGCATCTGAAGAGAAATGCTTAAGTTGAATTTACGTATTGTTCAAGAACTGATAATTAGGAACTTTTATGGATAAGACTTCAAAACGCAGGAGCTTCCTGAAATCTGTAGTGGCCATCCCATTCATTACTCCAATCATCGCATTTCGTTCTTCTGGCACTAATAGAAATGATAAACGTAGTAAGGAAAATATACATGCTTTAAAAGTAAGTCTTAATGCCTATTCATTCAATACTCCTTTAACAGACGGGAGTATGAATATCGATGATATGCTTGAGTTTTGCGCAGAGAAGAATTTCCTGGCAGTTGATATTACAGCTTATTATTTTCCGGGCTATCCACGCGTACCACCCGATGATTATCTGTATCACGTCAAGCGAAAGGCTTTTAGCCTTGGTCTTGAAATCGGTGGGACCGGAGTGCGAAATGACTTTACAGAACCGGATGAAGTCAAAAGGCGCGAAAGCATAGAACTCGTTAAGAGTTGGATCGTAGCCGCAGAAAAAATGGGTGCCCCTGTTATCAGGATTTTTTCAGGCAACCAAAACCCAGTAGGGCAATCCCGAGATCAAATATCAACGTGGATGATAAAAGCCATTCAGGAATGTATTGCCTTCGGAAAAGCGCATGGTGTGGTAGTGGCCATTCAAAATCATAATGATTTCCTCAGGACAGCTGATGACGCCATTCAAATTATGAAAGCGATTAACTCGGAGTGGTTCGGGCTTATACTTGATACGGGCAGTTATCGAATCGGGGATCCTTATGAAGAAATCGCCAAAAGCGTTAGCTATGCTGTCAACTGGCAGATAAAGGAGAATGTTTTTGTCAATGGAAAGGAAGTGGAGGTTGATATGGATAAGTTGATCGGCATCATTATAACCTCGGGGTACAAAGGTTATATTCCTATTGAAACATTGGGTGAAGGTGACCCAAAACTCAAAGTATCACAGCTATTGGATAAGGTAAATAAATCATTGGCTAAGTTTAATTGAACGGTAAACAAAGATTTTATGGAAGCTGGCATAAACTAAATAATCCGGTTAGTTGAGAGTAAATTAAAAGTTAGGTAAAAAATCAATCTCCTTCATACCAATTATGGAAAGAGTTATTGCCACCACATGATAACTCTGTATATTTATAACGTCTCTTCAAACCTAAAATCCTTTGAACTTTATGAAACCATTTTTAATCTTCGTTTTAGCCGTCATGATTCAACTTACGGCATCAGGGCAGAAAAAAGAAACAACCGAAGGCTGGATCAGTTTATTTGACGGTCAATCCCTGATGGGCTGGAAAGCCAGCGAAAACCCAGGCACTTTTACAGTAGCGGATGGAATGATTGTAGTATATGGCGAACGGGCCCATTTGTTTTATACGGGTTCTGTCATGGACCATAACTTTAAGAACTTTGAGTTTAAGGTACAGGTGATGACAACTCCCGGTTCCAATTCTGGTATTTTCATTCATACAGCCTATCAGGAAGAAGGATGGCCATCAAAAGGCTATGAGGTTCAAGTGAACAATACGCATACTGATTGGCGCAAAACAGGTAGCATCTATGCCATTCAGGATGTAAAAGAAGCACCTGCCAAAGACGATGAATGGTTTACCGAACACGTTATCGTTGAGGGCAAAAAGATTACCGTGAAAATAAACGGTAAAATAATTAATGAATATACTGTGCCAGCTGAAGGTGGCCGTCTTTCCAGTGGCACTTTTGCTTTACAGGGTCATGATCCAAAAAGCAAAGTATTTTACAAAGATGTCCTGGTAAAGCCTCTTCCTGATTAAAAATGAAATAATCCCAACTAGCAGCTGTTGCCGTATTATGTAAGTGTTGATGCGCTTCATACCGGTTACTCAAATACCATATCAGGTATGATGAAAATCATCGGTGCCTTTGACCAAGGTCATAGCGGTTAATTTAGTAAGATGGTAATCTTGATAACAAAACAAATGATTATTTGATCATAAAAAAAATTCATTGACATGAAAAGGAGAGAACAGGTAAGCACCATCCTGACCAAAAATGTTCATACTGTTCAACTAGACGATTCGCTGGTACAAGTTCGCGACTTAATGCATCATCATGGCATCCGTCATGTTCCGGTAATTCAGGGAAAACAACTCGTTGGAATAATCAGTAAAACAGATATAAACCGACTGACCTTCAGCAGCCTCTTTGCTGGTCAGGAGCCGGCCGATGAAGCGGTTTTTGAAATGCTGAACATCGGGCAAGTGATGTCGCACAAACCCCGGGTGGTTAAGATATCCGATAGCATCCACGAAGTTGCTGAAATATTGGCGCAGGAAGAATTCCACGCATTACCAGTAGTTGATGACCAGGATGAAAATAAACTGGTCGGGATTGTAACCACCACGGATGTCATAAAGTATATGCTGGCCCAATATTAAGGCCATTAAGAAAATATTGTCAGAATATGCTGAAGGCGTATTATCGTTTATCCTTCTTTGGATTTCGTGAACTCACCAACCAAAGAAGAGCATCGATAATCAATTTGTTCTGCACTTCATTTTCAAAAGTAAATGACAATTCTTTGTTCGTCTTGCCCTCGTAGTCAATATCGTTGTGTCCCATGTTCATGTAGATCATATGATACTTTTTGTTTGTCCACACAACCGGGTAATAACCTTCGTACCATATCTCGTGTAGCTTCGGCCCGGTGCCAAGGGGAAAACTGGAAGAATCAATAGATAAAAGGATTTGAATGTCTGTATTGGTCCGCAAATCATTTTTCCATTGATACCATTCATTCGGTGCTGACTCAAATGTTTCAGGCAAATGTTGTGTGACAGGATGCGTGGGATCCTCAACGCGAAGTATGGCCGCGGTTGGTTTCCATGTGTTGCTTTTATATTCACCTGATCCCAAAAATTCATTGTGATACCAGTCCCAATTCTGAGGAACATCGGAAGGCGTCAGCGCAAATCCCGCAAAATGAAATCCTATCCACGCACCTCCGGTGTCCATATACGTTTTGAAAGCTTCACGCTGGGCCGGGTCTTCCGGTCGGGTATCTAAGAAAAGAACAACCTGATAGTGAGAAAGAAATTCAGGATTGAGCTTACTCCAATTGTCGGTGGAGTCATACTCAAAATTATATTGTTTTGCTACCTTAAGGAACCACCTATTGGCCTGGTGCACAAAACTGATATGAGCCTGATCCTGCTTAGCGGTATAAAAAGCAATGACATTGAAGGGAGTTCGCTTATCCTGTGCACTACCAAAAACTGTACAAAAACATATGATAAAAGTCACAAATGATTGAAGATATGTTCCGTGCGGAAGATGGAAGGTAATCATGGGGCATGCACGAGTTAATTCAAAGATGATAACATATTGAATACTTTGAAGAGTATTTTACCTCTACACAAGATACTTACATTCTAACTAAGTCTATCAAAATTACAAAACTCAAGAAACCATCGGCTGGAGAAAACATAGTTGAGACGTGCCTGAAAGATAATTATCTAACTTGGCCCTAAATGACTTAAATAATGGGAATACTTAAAATCTTAAAAGATGAATTAATTGGCTTTCTTGGCCTCGGCAAATGGATTGAGATTTTCAAATCCAGTGACTATTCATCCTTGCTTACCTATGATGGAATTCTATCAGCGATTGGGCCCCTGATTCCTTTTTTATTAATTATTGAAATTATTCGGGCACTTATTTATAAAAGATTCAGAATAACTGATTACAAAGTAATTTTTTTTATCCATGTATTTAACCGATTTACTTCAAGGTTTATTTCCATTGCAGCTGTCGCATTCTGTGTTGCGCTTTTTGAAAAATATGCTATTTTCAAATCCGGCTTTACGTGGTATTGGTTTATCTATGGCTATCTCGTTTGGGAGCTAGCCCATTTTGTATATCATTACCTAGCTCACAAAGTCAGGTTATTGTGGTGTCTTCACTCCACACATCATGCTCCGGAAGGCATGAATCTCTCTGTTAGCTTTGCCCATTTCTTTTTGGAGGGTCCATATGCCGATGTGATACGGACCACTATCTGTATTTTATTGGGAGTAAATCCACCACTGCTATTTTTTATCATGTTCATTGATGGCACGTGGGGGGCCTTTATTCATGCTGGGGAAAATCTATTGAAAAATGGGCGATTAGGTTTTTTGAACAAAATTATACTTACACCTTCACATCATCGGGTGCATCATGCAAGAAATCCTTTATATATGGATACTAACTTCTGTAATCTGTTGAATGTTTGGGATAAAGTATTTGGGACCTTTCAACATGAGAAGAATGAAGTGATGCCGGAATACGGAATTACCCGGGAAATAAATTCAAATAATTTTTTTGATGTCTACTTTGGCGAGATTGCTGCTTTGTGGCGAGATGTAATAAATGCTCCAGGTGTCAAAAACAAATTGTGGTACATTATAAAGCCCCCCGGTTGGAGCCATACAGGCCAACATAAAACGGCCAGTTTGGTACGACAAGCCTACCTGGAAAAAAAATTGCCCACAGATCACTAATTTTATCTTGATTAATCTGAACTGACTAAAATCCCCAGAACATAAAACGTACAACATGGCACCTCTTACTACTACTCAACGTCTCTATTCACTTGATGCACTTCGTGGCTTTGATATGTTCTGGATCATGGGAGCGGAAGATATCGTACATCGCCTTGCCTCCACAACAGGGTCTCACTTTATGGAAGCTTTCTCCAATCAACTCAGCCATCCTGATTGGAACGGCTTTCGCTTTTATGATTTAATTTTTCCATTATTTCTGTTCATGGCTGGGGTGGCCACTCCATATTCAGTGGGTCGCGAACTTGAAAAAGGCAAAGACAAGCAGCAACTTTTATTACGAGTTATCAGAAGAGGACTTGTACTCGTTCTACTAGGCATTATTTATAACAACGGCCTTGAAATTCGTCCCATTTCTGAAATACGTTTCCCGAGTGTATTGGCCCGAATAGGCCTTGCCTATATGTTTGCCAATATTATCTACCTCTACACTAAACAACGGGGACAAATCATCTGGTTTTGTTCACTGTTAATTGGGTATTGGTTTTTGTTGTTATTTAACTCCGCGCCTGGCTATCCGATGGGCGATTTAACGATGGAAGGAAATTTTGCTTCTTACCTCGACCGGCTAATCATTCCTGGCAAACTTTATTTAGGCATACATGATCCGGAAGGGCTGATGGCAACAATCCCTGCTATTGGCACTGGCTTGTTGGGAATCTATGCTGGTAATTTGTTAAAGAACAGCCCGCTCGCGATGGAGCGAAAAGCATTACAAATGTTCTTGATGGGAGTTGTCTTCATTGCATTGGCCCAGGTGTGGAACCTGGTTTTTCCGATTAATAAGAATTTGTGGACAAGTTCATTCACACTTCATGTCGGAGGTTTGAGTTTAATTTTACTGGCGTTCTTCTTCTATATCATTGATGTTAAAGGGTATTCCCGATGGGCCTTTTTCTTTAGAATTATTGGTATGAATTCTATTTTGATCTACATGTCCGGGAGTTTTATTAATTGGGAATATAGCACAGAGGCTCTCTTTAAATGGTTAGGACAATTAGTTGGTGATCCTTCTAATCTGGTAGTAATGGCGATCTGTGCCGTAATGGTTAAATGGACTTTTCTGTACTTCTTGCACAAGAAGAATGTATTTTTGCGCGTGTAACTATTTCATTCTTTCCAAAAAAGTTACATCCATGAAAACCCTTCGTACCTGATGTTATGGTGTCCTAGCAAATTCTGAATTTCACTATAACATGTATTCGTATTGTATTTGGATTGCAGAATAGAAAGCAATTCCTTTTTAGACCCTGGAGATAAATTGAACAAGTCATAGAGCTTTTTCACTTCTTCTTTAGGGATGGTGCTCATGTATTCATAATCACTATCGCCCCAGTATTCTTCTACCGTTTTCCCAATATCATAACCCCCTATAATCAGGTTTTCCACTTTATCAAAGTATGCTTCAATGGTTACCTTAATATTTTCGGTCGCAAAAGAAAACAATAGAACCTTTTCCAATGGATTGCTTTTTAATCAATATGAAATTACTCCATTTCCCTTGCTTTGAGTGAATCGGCATAAAAAAAATGCGTGCTATTGCTAACACGCTTATTCATATTAATAGAACGGTTTAAAATTAACCGTCTATTTTAATTTTCCGGTTATACCCGTTGGATAATTCATTAAAGGGAAGCCTCACCACTAATTCATTGTCTTCAAAGGTGGCTTCAATTTTACTGGCTTCAATAAAGTAAGGTATTGCCTGCATGTACACTATCTGAGGCATGTGCATCAACTTACCAGCCGAATACATCGGAATAAGATAGTATATCGACAGTTGATTATTAACAATTTCTACTTGCAGCGCCTCCTTCTTAACCCCAGGGACACGTATATGTATCTCACGTCCCACGGAACTATCAAGAATGGAAAGAACCGGTTCACTCAACCCACCGTGCAACGTATTCAACATATCTACTGAGGTAATTAAATCCTTGAATTTAGTCATCATACACTCTCCTTTCTTATTGTCTTCAAGCCAATACTCATACCACAAAATTATCAGTCAAAATGGCGCTTTACCTTAAGGTATTTTCACTCCTAAGATGGAACTAATTTGGTTTTCGGAAATATTGTCTGCCTACGTCTCTTCCCGAAATGACATTTCAGACTGTTTTACTACCTTACTTTTTTGAACCATGTATACTTACATTCACGATGAAATAGTCCCTGCAGAAAAAGCTTTTCTGCATGTACGCGATCTCTCCATTCAGAGAGGCTATGGAGTTTTCGATTTTCTCAAAACGCAAGATGGATATCCTCTTTTTTTAATCGACTACCTGACCCGATTTTATAACTCCGCTGATATTATGCATATGTCCGTGCCTCGCAGACCCGAGGAGGTGATATCTATCATCCATCAACTCATTAAGAAAAACAACCTGGCAGATTCAGGCATAAAAATGATTTTGACAGGAGGATACTCGGAGGATGGTTATCAACCTGGCAAACCTAATCTTATTATCACCCAACATCCGCTTACTCTCCCGAGTGAAGATCAAATCAGGAAAGGCGTTAAAATTATTACGCATGATCATGTAAGGGATTTACCTGCCGTTAAGACCATCAACTATTCCACAGGAATATGGCTGATTGATAAAATTAAAGAGAGCAACGCCTACGATGTATTATATCATCAAAAGAGCATCGTATCAGAATTCCCCCGTTGCAATTTTTTTATCGTAAAAAAGGATAACACTGTTGTAACTCCTGCAGACTATGTTCTGTATGGGATCACCCGTAAGAATGTCTTAACATTGGCGGCCCATAAACACAAAGTGGAAGAAGGAATTATTACAATAGAAGATATTTATAACGCAAAAGAAGCTTTCCTCACCAGCACCACAAAACGAATTGTTCCTATCGTACAAATCAATAATACATATATTAATGATGGCGAACCTGGAACGGTAACGTTTTCTTTGCTTAGAGACCTTATGGCTCTGGAAGCAAAAGAAATCGCACACCAAAAAAGTAGCTATAACTGATAGCGATTTGACAGGTGTGAGCGGCCCCATTTGAAATCCCGTTTTACTGGTCCCTTAGTTTTTCAAATAGGGATGTTATGATAAAATCATATTTTTGCGGCCTTATGAAAAAAATAATTGAATACAGAAAACTTTTAGGGGTTGAGAAAACAACCGAATTAAGGGAATTAAAGGCCATTTATAGGAATTTTATGAAAGACTGGCATCCTGACAAATTTCAGAATAATCATGAAGTGAAACTCGAGGCCGAAGAGAAAAGCAAAGAATTTATTGAAGCCTATCACTTTCTGGTGAGTATATCACCCGAAACCCATGCACGACAGTTGGAGCAGTATACTGAAGTAATCACCTCTTCTAAACTGGTTGACTTTCAGTATAAAGGACAAACCCTGTTAGTAAATTTTACAGATGGCAGTAGCTATGAATACTTTGGCCTTCCTAAAAATATCTATATCAAATTGTTAAATTCGGATACACCAGATCGATTTGCCCGCAGACACATCTATCAATCCTTTGTGTATAGAAAAGTGAGCAAGGCGCTGGCTGCCTAAGTATGGTTACCAATCTCCCTGATCTCCGTTATTAAATTGAAGTTTATCGGTAAAGGCCTGATCCAATAACCCAAACATATTTGGACGGCACCAATCCGGAGAAAGGATGGTGGCACTGTTCCTGCTCGCATAATTGGTAAGATTGTCCTTTTCTGTAATTTTCTTGTATCCCATGTCGCCTGTCATTTGAATGGATTTCATAGTAACGCGATACTTGCCATCTTTTAAGCCAATGGAAACCTTACCACTGAATTTGCCAGTCTGCATGATAGGTGGAGTATTTACCTGACTAATTTGGAATTTCTTATAGTCAATAGTAATGTCGTTAATATCAAACTGAACACCATCAGAATGCAATTCAATATTGGAGACAATTGGCAACGTTTTGTAATATTTTCCCAGGGCCTCTGCGGTAATAGAATCCTGCGAAAAAACTTTCTGATACACTATTTCTTGTTCTACAATTTTAAAATTTCCAAACGAAATAGTTTGTGCGCATGCGCAGAAACCTATTTGTACCATTAGTAACACCATTAACTTTTTCATACCATTTCGCGTTTGCATCAAAGGTAATGAAGGTTAACCAAACCTTCCATTTAGATAAAAACAAAGAAGACTACAGTGGGCAGAACCATAGAATCAAGCACTTTAAGCAGAACAATGTTAATAAACCTATACCTCTTATCTTTAGTCTCCTTGCAGCTTGCAAAGCATTTTTACTGCATTATGAGGCCTTTTGTCATTTGGGTAACCCCACGCTAAATCGCCATGGGGCACTAAAAGTAAAATTGGATTGCTAAACACGGTAACAAAAAGTATTTTTGTTTAAATATCACGATCATGAACATCGTCAGAAGCTGGAGAGAACAAAAAATTATGTTAAAACGAAGATTTCCAATCCTGAATGATAATGATTTTGTAGCGGAAGATGGGAGTAAAGAAAGCGTACTTAGAATTTTAGAGATAAAACTTAGAAAGACCAGAGCTGAACTAGAATCGCTGTTAGCTGAACTACAGCTTTATTGATAACCTTGCCATTTCCAGACATCTTATATTAATGTCCACCACGGATGTTTGGTTTTAAATCAATACTATTTAACTGGGAGCATTAGTTTTATAGAAAGACATTCTCCATGAGTATCCCAAAATCTCAGGACCTCACCAGCGAACTCATCTTTACTACGTCCCGAAGCAGCGGACCCGGTGGGCAAAATGTGAATAAAGTAAATTCCAAAGTCACATTGAAGTTTGATGTTATGAGGTCATCGATCTTAAGCAATGACCAAAAGGAACTAATCGGTAAAAAGCTGGCACATCGCCTGACCAAAGAAGGCATACTTGTAATCACATCTCAGGACCAGCGGTCGCAATTAAAAAACAAAGAAGAAGTCCTATACAAACTTGATCAGCTTTTCATTAAAACCTTTACACCAAGAAAAATACGGACAGCAACAAAGCCAACGAAAGCTGCAAAACATGCACGTATAAAAGACAAAAAACAACGATCAGAAAAAAAACAGTGGCGACAGAAGCCTTGATTACGAGTTTCATAGAATCAGCAAAAGCAATAAGAGATTTTGAGTTTTTTTAAATCGTATACCTCACGGTATATTTGCATGCAAATAAGGAAGTAACATCACATGAGGCTCGCACAATTGGCTAGAAAGTTGGCAGTACGGTCAACTGTTATCGTAGAATTTCTAAGTGAACAAAATATTCAGATAGAGGACGGATCAAATACACGATTGGAAGATGATCATGTAACCTTGATTATGAAAAAATTTGCTCCTGCACGGGCCGCAGAAGTTGCCGCAGAGTTAGCGATTGAGAAAGAAACTACGGAAGAAGTCAATCTTTCCAAAGAAACTGATGCACTCCTTGTGCAAACTGTAGCAGGGGATAGTAATATTGAATTGCCTGTCAGCGAATCTGAACGAGAAAAAATAGAAGTCATTAAGGCTGCCAAAGTAGAACTTTCAGGTTTGAAAGTATTGGGGAAAATTGAACTTCCTGAAACAAAGAAGAAAGAGCCTGAATACTTACGTGATCCTATTCAAAACGAAGAGTCCGCTCTAACGAAAATCGAAAAAAAATTAAGCCAGGAGAATAGGAAAGCATATCCAAGCAGAAAAGAAAAGAATGAAGAACCCGTAAGAAAAAATCCTATAGCCCTACAACGTGAACGAGACGCTATTGAAGCGGAGAAAAGGAGATTGTCACAACTGGACCGTGAAAAGGAAAAGCGAACTCAACATTATTTTAGTAAAGTTAAAGTGATTGCCCCAATCAAATCAGTAAAGCTGGTAAAAGAAGAAGTGGAAGAAATGGTTCCCCTTGAACCGGTCCCTAAAACCTGGTGGGGAAAATTCATGAAATGGTTGAATACCTAAAGTTTAAGGATTTGTTCATTCGTGTATGAAAAAAAAGGAGTGCCCATCCTGCGCGATGGATATTGATGCGAAGAGTAAACTCTGCCCTATATGTGGACACGAATTTTCAGAACACAGTCCTCTTATAAAGTGGATTGCAATAATGTTGTTGCTGATTTTCCTTCTTTACTTCTTTTTCTAAAGTCTTTAGGTCCCGTGAAAGCAGTGAAAGAGGAAGTTGATTAATATCATCTTTTTAGAGCCCTTAAGCTCCGATATTTGTCAATAACTATTCTAAAATTATTATGAGCCAACCTGCTAAAGTAAGACGCAATCAAACCCTTGGGGAGGAAATTGCCAATAGCGTTAGCCATGGAATAGGGTTTCTGGTTGCCGTGGCCGTCACGCCTGTCCTTATTATAGCAGCGCTTCCGGCAGGTGCAGCTGCTATTGTTGGTGCCAGCGTTTTCGGAACAACTATGATGGTGCTGTATCTTTCTTCGACCCTTTACCATGCTTTTCCACAGAGCAGAACAAAACGCGTATTTAGGATTTTTGATCATGGCGCCATCTTCCTGTTGATAGCGGGCACCTATACGCCTTTTACCCTTGGCATACTTCAGGGTGCGTGGGGCTGGTCATTATTTGGAATCGTTTGGGTCCTGGCTATTTTAGGTGTTGTACTAAAATCAACTACTGGTGCTGGTAGCGGAAAACTCTCAACGGCTTTATACCTGGCGATGGGCTGGTTGGCCGTGCTGGCTGTTAAGCCTCTCTGGGTTAATATGCCGGCATGGGGCCTATTCTGGCTGCTTGCAGGTGGACTTATGTATACTACAGGTGTGCTATTCTTTATAGCAGATCGGATTCGCTATAGTCATTTCATCTGGCACTTGTTTGTGCTGGCCGGAACGGCTTGTCATGTAGTAGCCGTACTCGGGTATGCGTATTAGTTTAATAATGCCACGTTTCCTCTCTTTCCTTTTTTGCTGTACATCCTTTGTTTGTTTTTCTCAAAGTCTATTGCCACATCAACACGCCCATGCCCACAATGATTACAAGCAAATTCATCCCTTGAAAGATGCTTTACAAAATAGATTCACTTCCGTAGAAGCTGATGTCCATCTTCAGGATGGTAAATTATGGGTTTCGCACAATCATCCTGACAAAAACACTCCATCGCTTGAAAAACTGTATCTAACTCCACTTGACAGTTTATTGAAAAGAAATTCAGGAAAAATTTATGCAGAAACTGAAAGTCCATTCTACCTGATGCTTGACATTAAAACTGAAGCGGGGATTACTTTTCTGGCTATTCAAAAAGCTTTACAATCTTATCCCCGTTTACGTTGCGTCAGGGAAAATTGTCCAGTAAAAATTTTTGTATCCGGTAATCGGCCTGTAAGCACGATGGTAAAGGAAGGTTATGCCGGGATAGGACTTGACGGTCGTCCTGACGATTTAGGGAAAGGGTATTCCGCTGACTTGATGCCCGTCATTAGTGATCATTTTAAAAACTGGTCGGATTGGAATGGCATATCCAAACCGTCTACACAGGATTTTCAACGCATAAAAGACCTTGCTCAACGAGTGCATGATGAAAAGAAAAAATTGCGTCTGTGGGCAATCCCCGATAATGAAGTAGCGTGGGAAGCATTACTCGATGCTGGTGTTGATCTTATTAACACAGACCATCTGGCAGAACTGAATCACTTTTTAAATCAAAAGAGATTGTAAACCATCTGTCTGAATCCCCTTTTCCGTCCTAAAAAAATCTCCATTCGGAAATCTGTTCAATGAAATTTGGAATAGACGATGGATGGAGTACGGCACAAAATAAAAAACCAAACAAGGCACCATATAGGTGTGCATCATGATTTATATTGTCATTTGATTTCCTGCCATTATAGTATGACCACATGAGGTAGCCTGTCGCCAGAATGAAACCGGGCACACAGAACACAAGATAAAAGCAGATCTTCTCCAGTGGCTGAAAAATTATGGAAGCAAAAATAATCGCGGCTACCCCTCCAGATGCCCCCAATGAATTATAACCTGGGTTGTGTCGATTCTTAAAATAAGTAGGCAGATCCGATACAATAACAGCCAGGATATAAAAGATTACTAAAAAGTAAGGTCCAAGGCTTTTAAAAATATAACTGAAGTATTGCTCCACCACGGCACCAAAAAAATAGAGTGATAACATGTTCCAGAGAAGATGGGAGAAATTGGCATGAATAAGTCCGGAGGTGATAAAGCGATAGTACTCATGGTGCTTTTCAATGCGATAAGGATTCATCATAAACCGCTTTAAAATATTCGGTTTATTGAAAGCATACCAACTGGACAAGACTGTTAGACTAATGATACCAGTGGTAATAGTAAAGCTGATGGAGGGTTGCATGAAATAAATACGTGTGCAAGTATACTCATTAAAGGCGTGTCACAGCCCTAACTACTTTCTTCAACCCATTACTAACCTATGGTTCACCTTTTAAGGGCTGGAATGGAATGCAATTCGATTGCCTTCTGTATCCAGGATAACCGCCATGTACCCAAACTCTGGCGAGATTTGCGTTTTGGGCACAAGGATTTTCCCTCCAGCCCTTTCGACTTTATCCAGGATAACTTGCACATTCGGATTGCCATTCAAATAAATCAATGGGCCTTCTGTCGCGGAAGGTTTATGAAAGCCTCCACTGTCGCAAATGGAGCCCCCTATACCCATTGCATCATCAATTGGAAATATCCTCATCTTGATGTTGGGTAAATCCATTTTGATAAAGTTGATTCCCAAAATTTGTTCGTAAAATTTTTGCGCCCTGCTTAAATCTGTGGCGGGTATCTCAAACCAGCTAATTGCATTTTTCATAGCTATTTTATCTAGTTGTTTAGCAATTTACAAGATAAATAAAAAAACCTCCGGCTTTCGCCAGGGGTTTTTAAACTCACTTTATACAATTACTTAAATTCTACTACCAGTTCGCTGGTTTCTTTGGGATTATAAGGACTTAATGCTTCTAGTCTGGCCGCAAGTACATCCCATTCCGCTCCAGGCGATGTGCCTCCTGAAAGAAATCCTTGCTTCTCGCTAAAATAACCAGGGGCTGCTGTGTTGGTTAAGTACGTATCAAGAAGTACAGGATCAATACCTGGCCAAACTGCAGTAATTTCATTGGTAAAAACACTTTTAATTGAATAGTCTTTCAGCAGCACTTTGCGATCACTACTGTTGAGTGTGCTGGGTGGCAAGCCTACCTCTGCAACACCAACATCTTTTACATCGCTGCCGGAAGCAACAAAAGCCCAGTTAAAACCTACAGTTCCAGAAAATAAAATTGCATTTGGGTGATTGCTATTCCCATACACATCCACCACCTCTCCTTTTTTACCAACAAACATTCTTAATGTACTGATGGAATAAGGATCGTTCAATGGGTTCTCAAGAGGAAGGCCTGATATCCTAACTTCCATTTGCGCATCATATCCTAAATCCCCACCTTCGCTGTAGTCAATTCTAAAGACAGCATCCTTTGCATTTGCATTTTCCTGACGGTCACAGTTATATGGCTTGATGATGGCAATACCTGCAACAGGACTTGATTTATTCCAAAATATCTGAAGTGCTTTGCCTCCATCGGGTTGATTTTCGGAATCGGCATCAGTAGTAGTTAGTTGATAATCCCAAGTTTTACCTTCAAAGGTGGAATTCGAGACAACTATCAGATTTTTTGTACGGCCGTCCTCTTCACCAATATATGTTAGTGACAACACGCGATCAATGTGGTATACTCTAATGCCTTCAATAAAAGCTTCTACAATTTCTGAAGCCCCTTCGCCTATAGCGATAAAGGTGCCCAGGTTAAGGTAAATTTCATTACCTATGAGCGAATCCTCTTTTATTCTTCCTGTAGTTCTTCCTCCATTTGCAAGATCTTTATTGCTAATAGAAGAAGGAATATCAACACGGAATGACTTCGGCAGAATATCCTCCTGAGGTTTAACTTCTGGATTGTTTTCGCAGGAGGAAAACAGAAGAGAAAATACAAGCCCAACAATTGATACAAACGAAATAATTTTTACGGTCTTCATGTTATTAAATTTTAGTTGTACAGGTTTCCTTTTTAGTTAAGGGAGTCTAGATCATCCCCTTCCACCTTAAAACACATAGAGATCATGCTACCCTTAGTCATCTAAAAAAAAATTCCTTGATTCAATATACGACCAATTCAACTAATTATGGCAAATCTACGATCAGGGTAGAGTCAGAAAGCACCGTGGAAACGGCAAAAAAACCAATAGCGCCCTCATTTAAGTTGGTGGTAGCATTCCCTCGCTGAACATCAAATATTCCTCCCCTCCATTCTGTTTCTGAAAGTACTGACCTTAGAAATGCTTTATAGGCAGGACTGACGGAGTATTTCTTCCGCACCACAATTGAATTTAAAGGAAATCTAAATTCTTCTTTACCAGGTTTATAAATTTCGTTCACATCAATTGTCTTTAAATCGTAAAAAACAACTTTCCCCTCGCACACAACTCCTGATGAGCAAAATGTTGTATTCTTCCATGAAATATCATGGCTTATGAAGCTTGCATTTTGCCCCGCCTCGAAAAGATTTAAGGTGTAAAAATCCTCTACTTTTCTATAGTCCAGAGGCTGCAGGGGTTCAACAGGCACAGAACTGTCCTGGGCCAAATATTCCTTGCCCTGATACTGAATTAACAAAGTATACGTCTTTCCAAACACCGCCCTGACTTGAGGCGTATAATATTCTCCTGACCCAGAAGGAAACTCTGTAAGTGAAATGCTATCGGTCCCATCCATTATGTTCACGACTGCACCGCTGGCGGGGACAGCATTTCCATTTTGTATCCCGTATGGATGCGAAAGTTTAATCCGGTGATTTATTTTTTCATTAGTGAGTATTCCCTCCACCACTAACGTTGTAAGTTCTTGAGATGCCAATGGAAGATCAATCGCTTCTTCACAAGCAATCATCAGCAAACACATTAGCCATGCGATCATCACTCTTACGCTCATAACCACTTAAAATTATACGATATAGAAGGGGTGAATCCAAATACGAAAAACTGCGTGGTTAACCGATTGGCATCAACTAAATTGGATGGGATTTTGAATGAGCCATCTTCCAATTCAATTTTGTTATAGTTGACAAACAACACATTCTTTCGCCCATAAAGATTATAGACCGAGAAGGTGAGACTATGTTGAAATTTTTTCTCAGGACTTTTATTGAGCTTCACTGTAGCTGATACATCCATTCGGTGATAATCCGGCAACCTATCATTATTTTTCTGCCCATAGACTGGCACCTCCAGGCCATTTAGAGAATAAAAACTGATTGGTGAAGAGAAGGGACCACCGGTAGAGTAATTCCAATTCATCCCAAGGTTCCAGCGCAAATTAATATCATATGCCACCATAATATTGATTTGATGTGGTCGATCATAAAATGCATTGAATTCCTGTCCTTGATTGATCTCATCAAACTTTCGCTTCGCCCGTGAGTAGGCATATCCGGCCATGCCACGCAAGCGCCCTTCATCCTTTTTTAATTGAAATTCAATTCCATACGCCTGAGCATTTCCAAAACGCAGTTCTGCTTCCAGCAATGGATTTAATAGAGTCTCCGCATGCGATTCATAATCGATTTGGTGACGCATCTTTTTATAAAATGTTTCTGCTTGTAGCGAAACTCCCAATTCAGAGATGGTTTGATAATAACCAAGCGATACTTGATTGGAGGTTTGTGGCTGGATATTAATGCTGCTAGGTAGCCATACCTCAAGTGAGGTGAAAGGGCTGATTGAGTTTGAAATGAGGTGCACGTTTTGAATGTTTCGCGATAAGTTGGTTTTGAAAGAAGTTTTTTCGTTTAGTAAATAAGTAAGTGTTATTCGTGGTTCAACGAATCCATATTTCTTATAATTCTCCCCTTGTTTGTAAAAGAGTGTAT
Source organism: Bacteroidota bacterium (assembly GCA_038043425.1). GTDB lineage: Bacteria > Bacteroidota > Bacteroidia > Cytophagales > Cyclobacteriaceae > ELB16-189. The sequence continues at coordinate 27,129 of JBBTBZ010000014.1, read as the reverse complement.
CAATTGGGTTTCTATTTTGATCAAGCACAAATTCAAATGACTCTCCGGTGTTGGTCCACGATGAAAGCCGCAATCCATAGTTTAATCCCCAATGCTGGTTCAGCTTAACTTCATGGTTGCCATATACAACAAACTCAACTGAGTTTTTAACTGAAAGAGGATGTATGTCAGAGGGAATAGGCTGGCTTGATTGAAGATTGCCTGGATTGAAATTATAGCCGTTGATTCCCATTCCAAAAATGAATTGATTCTGCGGTTTTATAAAATAACTGAAATCGGTTTTGAGATTCACATTAGAGATATGTGAATTCCATCTGGTGTTGTCCGTTACATTAGTATACAGAAAATAATTATAGCTACTGGCGGCCAATGTGGTGTTTAAAAATAATCGGTTTGATATAAGATGGTTCCAGCGAAAGGTGCTTGCCGTGTTAGTCCAGGCAATTGCACTACTGGTATTAAAATAATTATCTGCGCCCGAATAAAAAGAGAATAAAATTTTATTCTTTGAATTAAGCTTAAAATTTACTTTACCCGTAAGGTCGTAAAAATTAAACTTTGTTATGCCATCACCAACGCGGTGAGCAAGCCATTTTAATCTTGAAACCCTTGCCGATATAAGAAATGAGCTGGTTTCTTTTTTGAAAGGACCCTCAATTCCAAGTTTCGAGGAAATTAGACCAACATTCCCCCAGGCTTGCATGTGCTGGTCGTTTCCTTTTTTCGTTCGCACATCAAGCACCGAAGACAGTCGCCCACCAAGTGATGCAGGCATATCTCCTTTATATAGTGTAATGTCATTGACTGCATCTGGTATGATGGTTGAGAAGAGGCCCAACATATGACTTGGGTTATAAATCTGGGCATCATCAATGAGAATCATATTCTGGTCCCGATTTCCCCCGCGTACATAATAAAAAGTGGATCCTTCTGAGTGAAATTTTATCCCTGGTACGGACTCCAATGATTTTACCACATCCATCTCTCCAAATAATGCGGGCCGCTGTTCAACAGCCTTGGGTTGGAGGTCAGTGGAACTTACCTGTAGCTCCTTACCTGTTTCTTCGGTTGAAGCCTGAACAACTATTTCTTTAAGCAGAGGTGGTTCTTCTGTAAGGCCAATGTCTTGTGATACCGATGAATTCAGATCAAGTGTTGATGACAACACTTTGTATCCCACAAATGAACATTCAAGTGTATACCTTCCCTTTGGAATTGTAATTGAATAAAAACCAAAAACATTACAGACCGTGCCTACTTGAAGTTCTTTGACAAGAAGGGTAGATCCAATTAGCGCTTCACCCGTCTTTGCATCTTTCACAAACCCACTTAATGTACTATTTTGAACCACTGCTTTATCTGGTTTTTTATTGGGCTTCAAAACAATTTGATTCTCGACAAAAGTGTAGGTCAGTCCAAATTTCTCAGATAGATCCTCTAAAATAAATGTCAACGTTTTATCGATTGACGAATAACTTATGATTTGGTCTGCTCCAATATTTTTTGGATTGTAAGAAAACGAGATACCGCTTTTTAGAGAAATGACCTCCAGTGTGGCTGCCAGCGATAAAGAACTCACATTTATAGTGATCACAATGTCTGGCAATATTTGTTGCGCTGAAGCCGGTATGCACAAATGATGAATAGCGAAAGCGACCCACCAGAAAGAAAGGGACCTAAATCGCCTGTGTAGCCTTAACATCCGACACGTGTAATTTCAATCTGATTCCCTTTGATTGTATACGTAAGATTGAGTGTGGTCCTAAGTACATTTAATACCGCTTCCAATGTCTGATGGTCAAATGTGACCGTCACTAGACACGTTTTGGGAATATCGGCAGGTAAAACAATATTGACTTGATAGGTTTCATTCAGCGTTTCGATAACACTTTCAAGTTCGCTTTCGACAAAAACAATTTTACGTGTATTCCATGATAGAAAATTGAGGTCATCATTAGGCTCACCTATCAAGCTCTGCTCTGTTTTAGAATAAATTCCCTTCTGCCCTGCCGTAAGTTTTACCTCTCTTTTTGTTTCAGGAACCGAAAACCTGACACTACCGGTTTGTACTGTCACTTCTATTTCTTTCCTGTGATCATAACTCTGAACATTGAAAGAGGTACCCAGCACTTCCACTGTGCCCTGCTCTACCTTAATCACAAATGGTTTTTGCACATCTCGTTTGACCTCAAAAAATCCTTCGCCCTTTAAAGACACATTTCTGTTTTTTTCTCCAAATGTGGATGCATACGACAGTTGTGAATGTTGATTCAACGTAATTATTGAGCCCTCGGGAAGAGTGATTGAAAGCGTCTGATCAGCAGTTTGAAATTGTATATCCGTTTTCCTAAAAACAATATAATTGATGACAACTCCGGAAACAACCACCACTAATAGAGCGGCAGCAATTTTTAACCAAAGGCGAAAAGGGCTTTCAGGAATGATTGGACGGACTGGCGTTACTTTTTTGGTGATTGTCTTGACAAATTGACCCCACTCTTCATCAACATTTATGTTTAGCTGTTCATTCGTACGTTGTGAATAGTGCTTTGAACTCAATGCAAAGATCTCTTTCATGCCATTGTAATAGCGCTCGTTCTCCGGTAGTTGTGTCCTCCAGATGAGCAGTTGATTCTCTTCTTCGGCAGAAGTCTCGCCTGTCAAATGCCGGATAATCAAATCGTCTTGCATGGGGTTCAGCTCATTACTCACGTACGCCAAGTTTATAACACATCATTATTCATTTACCCTTATAGTATTACGAGAAAAATTAGTATCGAAAGAAATTCCTTTAAATATTCTCGTAAAACGCTCAATGCTTTTGACATATGCGCCTCAACTGTCTTGATTGAAATACTCATTTTTTCGGCTACCTGAGCATATGTAAGGCCCTCCACCCTGTTTAATTCAAATACCATTCTGCATTTCTCCGGTAAGGAATGAATGGCCATTTCAATCTCTCTTTCCAATTCAACGGTTTCAAAGGGACTATTTGCTTCTGTCAACTCATGCTCAGCAACATTTTCAAACTGCACGTGCTTCTTCCTGTCCCTGATAAAGTTAAGCGACCGGTTGCGTACAGAAGTGTACAAATAACTGTGGTAATTAATATCCGCGGGAAGAGTATCAAATTTTTCCCAAACTGAAACAAAAACCTCATGAACAAGTCCTTTGGCCTCATCTAAATCTCTCACATATTTCAACGAAAAACCACAAAGCGGTTTGAATAGCTCTTTAAACAATTTCTCAAACGACTTTAAATCTTTCTCAGCCAAAATTCAAGATTATCTACTCTCCGAAAAAACCAAACACGTATTAAAGATATTAAAATATTGCCGGTGAAATAAATTGTGAAGTCAAGATTACAGAATATCGTAACCGTCATTATTACTCTTCCACAAAATTCAAGTCCTTTCCAAAAGTCTCTTCCGTATACAAGGCTGCTATTACAGCAATTGTCATTAGAATGATTCCCGTAACCCATCCACCTGTAACGTAACTATCAAAAAGGTTACGGATAAATTTGAATAACAAGATAATGAGTGGCAATGCGCCACGGACCATGTTTGGTATACTAATCGCAGCTGTTGCCCGAAGATTGGTACCAAATTGTTCAGCACTCATTGTAATGTACACTACTGTGAACCCTGTTCCATAACCGAGTCCAGCACAAATTAGATAAAAAGTTGTCGCACTCCCGCCCTGCTGCAAAAAGAACATGGTTGTGAAAAAAATGGTAATAGCGTAAAAAATAAAAAGTGCTTTCTTCCTGCTTTTTAATCGCTGACTTAATAGCCCCACTGAAAGATCGCCAAAGGCTATCGCCAGGTATTGAAACATGATGGCTTTACCTGGATCAATATTGTCAATACCAAATTCCACACCAAACTGATCTGAAAAGGTAACGAGTATACCAATGATGTACCAGGCTGGCAATCCAATAAGTATGCAACGCATGTAGCGAAAAAATCTTTTTCTGTCTGTAAGGAACATTAGAAAATTGCCGCGTTGAACAACCGTGGTTTTAAGCTGTGTGTAAAGATTGCTTTCATGCACACTTACACGAAGCAATAGTAGCACCAACCCCAATACGCCACCGATGTAATAACACGTGCGCCAAAAAAAAATCTCTTTCATGAAAAAGGCTGTTACTGCACCCAGTATGCCAAAAGAGGCAACCATAGCTGCAGCAACGCCTCTCTTTTCTTTTGGTAGTAATTCACTCACCAGCGTAATGCCCGCACCTAATTCGCCTGCAAGTCCCACACCAGCAATAAAGCGTAGGATGGCATATTGTGTGGTGTTGGTCACCATACCATTTAGAATATTCGCGATAGAATATAGCAGGATAGAACCAAACAAAACATTTAATCTCCCTTTTTTGTCACCAATGATACCCCAAAGTATACCACCCACTAACAGGCCAACCATTTGAACACTAATGATGAACTCACCTTGCAAAAGCACTTCAGCTGGCGAAAGGCCGAGGTCGGTCAGGCTAGGTTTCCGAATAATACCAAAGAGTAAAAGATCATACACATCTACAAAAAAACCCAGCGCACTTACAATGACAGCCAATTGAAACAGGCTATTATTTTTTGATTGCATAAACCAATAAGGCGTGAGAATTCATTGAGAAATAGTTATTTCTCACAGCATCCGCTTTAGAAAAAAACAGATTACGTGAAAGGGAGTGAAGTATGTATTGATGAAGATCTAAATCAGTTTTGCGTTTTCAGGATCCCAATTAACAATCTTCTTTTCGAAGTAGCTTTTGTTGGTCGCCAGGGCTGGGCCTGCTGCACGCATACCAAACAAGGCATCTTCTCTTATGGGTTTCCCTTCCCGTATACCTGCATAAAAACTTAAATGATGATCCAAGTCACCATCATAATTTTCTGGTGCCTTAAATTCCATCTCTGGTTCAACTACTTCAGGTTTAGACGGTGGAAATTGGGCCTTATACCATTTTTCATATTCTTTTTGCTGAGCCTCTGTAAAAGTTGAAAAGGAATCCCACCCACCATAGCCAGGATGTTTAGGTGTTTTATTGCGTTGTACTCTAACCGAACCCCATCCCAGAGTAATTACCCCATCTGTTCCAACAAATCGAAGTAACTCACTTCCTTTGCTGCCATCGCAAAAGTTAACGCGCATTTGAAGATTAAAAGCTGGATGTTTATCCGTTGCCGGATAATCGTGAATGCTCGTGATAATATCCGGTACATCGCGGCCATCTTTCCAATATCGCAAACCTCCTGTAGCATAAATGCGGTTTGGACCCTTTGAACCTGTCACCACGTGCAATCCGGTAAACAAGTGAACAAATAAATCTCCTGCTATACCTGTACCATAATCCTGATAATTTCTCCACCTAAAAAATCGCACAGGATCGTAAGCTATTTTCGGTGCATTCCCAATAAACCTGTCCCAATCTACAGTACCTGCATTCGCGTCCGTAGGAATTGAATATTGCCAGGCTCCATTTCCCCCTTGTCGATCGTTCCAGGCTTCCAACAGAACTAAATCACCTATTATTTTAGATTCAAAAATTTCTTTTGCTTTCTCCGTTACAATTGAACTCGCTCGCTGGCTGCCCACCTGAAAAACTTTACCTGTTCTCTTTTGGGTAGCAATCACCTCTGCACCTTGCTCAAGTTTATGCACCATTGGTTTTTCGCAATAGACATGCTTGCCTTTGTTCATGGCGTCAATCGATATCCGATCATGCCAATGATCAGAGGTTGCAATAATGACAGCATCAATATCTTTACGATCTAAAAGCTCCTGGTAATTCTTAGTAGTAAAAATGTCTTTGCCATAGACCTCCTTTGTATGATCTAATCTTCCACTATAGAGATCGCAAACACCTACCAATTTTACCCCCGGCACTTTTACGGACGTGCTTAAATTATTAAAGCCCATTATGCCCATTCCAATGACACCAATGTTCACCTGATCATTAGGTCCGTAGGTCTTTTGGTCAGGAATTGGACCTTCGAGCGTAATACACTTTGATCTGTTTTTTGAAAGCAATAAAGAAGGAGCAGCCGTAGTTGCTAATGCAGTTCCCAAAGCCTTCTTAATAAAACTTCTGCGAGATGATTTTGAAGTTGACATAGTCGTTTTGATTTAGTGAGTTAAGATAGTATAAAATGCAGAATTATTGAATTGATAATACATCTGTGGTTTCCCGGCTTAGGCAATCAGGATAGTTCTGGCCACCTTGAAGTGGCAATTCCCGATTTTATCCATTTTTGCGACAAAAATCAGATAATGAGGGCTTAAAAATGCTGAATAGCGATCCCCGAGATAAGAATTGATTCTTATCTATCTTGGCTTAAATATTACTTCAAGGTTATTTCTTGATGAATTGCGCTGTTTCTGCTTGAACTACAGGCGGTTTATTTCCGTTATTTGTACTGACAACAACCACTAATTGTATGTTACAATCACCGAAGTTAGCCATCCTTCAAAGTTTGGATGCAATGGACAAGGTGCAAATGGAAGAGGTGCTCACGTACATCAAAAGCATTCTTAACCAGTCTGGACAAAAGTTGGACCCGAAGGCTTTCAAGAAAGAGGCCATGAAGGAAATCCGTCAGGCGTTGCGCAAGAGTAAAAAAGGGTTGCAACTCGCAGCCTGATTCTTCCCACTTCTTTTTGTAAAAGGTATTATTCATACCTGAAGGATACTCTACCCCCTTTTTCGAATCGCGTTTGCCAATGTAATCGCGATGTTGACAAAAGTTGAGCTTAGCCAGGGGCAATGGGCCTTGTTAATTGACTCCAAGTTTTCCTGGCAACAAGGCAATCCTCCAGCTTTATTAATTATACTTCACATAATTCTCCCACTTCTCTATTACTTCTTTAAAATCAGCTGGCAAATCCGATTCAAATTGGATGAACTTTTTAGTTGTAGGATGAATAAATCCTAGTGTTTTAGCATGCAAGGCCTGCCTGGGAATGATCTTAAAACAATTGTCAACAAACTGCTTATACTTGCTGAAGATAGTTCCTTTTAAAACCTGGTTGCCTCCATACATTTCATCATTAAAAAGTGGATGTCCAATGTATTTCAGGTGAGCACGTATCTGGTGCGTGCGCCCCGTTTCAAGTTTACACTCCAGTAGGGAAACATAGCGTAGGTCTTGTAACATTTTGTAATGGGTAATAGCATTTCTGCCAAAATCTCCTTTCGGAAAGGCAGTAGTCACCCTTCTATCTTTCAAACTGCGACCAACGTTTACATGAATGGTCCCTTCGTGCGGATCAGGTATTCCCCACACGATAGCGTTATATGTTCGTTCAATACTATGATCAAAGAATTGCCTGGCCAACCCAATCATGGCCACTTCTGATTTTGCTATCACCAAAAGTCCTGATGTATCCTTGTCAATACGGTGAACTAACCCCGGTCGTCCTTCATTGCCTTTCATTTGTGGAAGGTTTTGAAAATGATAGGTAAGAGCATTTACCAGGGTACCGCTCCAGTTTTGATAGGCTGGATGCACAACCATGCCTGCTGGTTTGTTGATCACCATGAGGTGCTCATCTTCAAATACAATGTCGAGTGGAATATTTTCGGGCTTAACATCCGTGTCGCGAGGAGGCTGCGGCATGGACACGATGACTACATCCGTGGGGTGGACTTTATAACTGGGTTTGATCACCTGATCATTCACCGTCACGAACCCCTCATGAATGCCTGCCTGAATTTTTGTGCGCGTTACATTTGGCAGCCGATCCATTAAGAACTTATCGATGCGCACAAGACTTTGACCCGCATCCGCAACAATACGGTGATGTTCGAAGAGCTCATCATCCTGTTCCTCAATACTATCTTCTTCGATGCTCATCCTTTTTAAGTTTACCAAACAGACTGCCATAAATTAAAAGTGTCCTACACCTTACGATGCAGGACACTTTCGAATTCATTTTTATAGGATCAGAATTTTACTTCTGGTGCTTTGTCAGAACCTTCTGCCGCTTCGAAGAAAGCCTTCTCTTTGAAACTGCCAATCATGGCCACAAGATTTCCAGGAAAACCAATAATGGCGGTGTTGTACGTCCCAACGGCATCATTAAATCGCTTGCGCGAAACTGAAATTCTGTTTTCTGTCCCTTCCAACTGCGCCTGTAAGTCAAGAAAGTTTTGGTTTGCTTTCAATTCGGGATAATTTTCAGAAATCACCATCAACCGTCCGAGTGCTGAACTAATTCCGCTTTGTGCCTGCTGGAATTCTTTCAGTTTCTCTGGAGTAAGATTGGATGGATCAACTTTTATTTGCGTGGCACTAGCCCTGGCCTGAATGACATCCGTAAGGGTTTTCTGTTCGAAAGCTGCATATCCTTTAACAGTATTTACCAGATTAGGGATTAGATCTGATCTGCGTTGATAATCCGACTCCACATCTCCCCAAGTTCTTTTTACCTCCTGGTCCTTGCCGACAATGCCATTATATTTGCCGACACCCCAGAGCACCACGATTCCAAGAATAATCCAGGGTATAAATTTCTTAAAGCTTTCCATAATTGGGTGTTTGTTTTGGGTCAAAGGTAAAACCAAACCTGCGTATCGCCAACTTTCTTTTAACTCCACTGCTGAGTCAAAAAGGGGGGCTCTCCAAGAAAATCTTTAAAACAAGAAAGGTTTTAAGGATTTTAGATGCCAGGTTATCTTAGATTAGTACACCAGGCTTTTCCTTCTTAAGAACTCAGCAATTTGTATAGCATTTGTAGCAGCTCCTTTTCTCAAATTATCTGAAACAATCCACATGTTTAGCGTCTTCGGCTGTGATTCATCTCTTCGCATGCGGCCAACAAATACTTCATCTTTTCCGTGCGCGTTGATGGGCATTGGGTATACATTATTTTTCACATCATCCTCGACTATAATACCAGGGGAATTCTCCAAAATCTCACGTACTTCCTTCAAATCAAAGTCCTTATAAAATTCTGCGTTCACTGCTTCAGAGTGGCCACCAATTGTTGGGACACGCACCGTAGTAGCCGTAACACCAATGCCTTGATCTCCAAGAATTTTTCTTGTTTCATTTACCATTTTCATCTCCTCCTTTGTATAGCCATTATCTGTGAAAACATCAATATGAGGGAGTGCGTTCATATCTATTGCATGTGGATAGATTTTAGGTCCATCAATCCCCTTGCGTTCATTCATCAACTGTACAACAGCTTCTTTTCCAGTACCGGTTACAGACTGATAGGTGGAAACCACAATGCGTTTGAGTTTATACTTTTTGTGAAGTGGAGCAAGTGCCATCACCATTTGGATAGTGGAGCAGTTTGGATTAGCGATGATACGATCCTCTGACGTCAATTCGTGCCCATTTATTTCAGGAACAACCAGTTTTTTTTCAGGGTCCATCCGCCACGCAGAGGAATTATCAATTACCGTGGTGCCCATTTCCGCAAACCGAGGTGCCCACTGCAATGAAGTGCCGCCACCGGCTGAGAAAATTGCAATATCCGGGGCCAGCTTAACAGCCTCTTCCATGCTTTTAATAGTATACGATTTACCCTTATAGACTATTTCCTTACCAACATTTTTGCTGGAAGCAACTAAATACAATTCATCAAATTGAAAATTACGTTCTTCAAGCACCTTCAATGTCTCTTGTCCTACCAGGCCTGTTGCTCCTACTACTGCTAATTTCATTCTGTCTAAACTTTAGAATGTCAAAAATAGTATATTCGAAAACACCATGAGAAAATTTCTTGCTCTTGCCCTACTTTTTTTTATTGCTAACGTTTGTGTGGCTCAGTTAGCCGATAATTTTTCCGATGGGGATTTCACTGTTAACCCACCTTGGCTGGGCTCAACTACCAATTTTATTGTGAATGGCTCTAATCAGTTGCAATTAAATAACACTGTTGCTGGCACTTCTTACTTATCAACCCCATTCAGTTTGGCAGATCTGTCACAGGTCAATACAGAATGGCAGGTTTATGTAAAGCAGACTTTCTCTCCTTCGGGCAGCAACTTTGGAAGAGTTTATTTGACCAGCGATCAAACCGATCTTACACAGCCTTTGAATGGCTATTACTTACAATTTGGTGAAAGTGGATCTTTGGATGCGGTAGAGTTATTCCGCCAATCAGGATCTATAGCAACCAAGGTGTCTGTTTGTCGCGCAACTAATGGGCAAATTGCTACTTCATTTGAGTTGCGCGTTAAAGCTTTGCGCAGCAACTCAGGTCAATGGGAGCTTTGGGTCGATTACACAGGAGGCAGCAATTTTGTCCTGGAAAAAACGGGAATAGATGCTACGCACACCTCATCCTCATTTATGGGAATTGAATGTGTTTATACTAAAACCAATTCAAGTAAATTTTTCTTTGACGATTTTTTGATTGATACCACACCCATACCAGATACAACTCCTCCGATTCTGCAAAGTATTTCTATTGTCAATCCCGTAACGATTGATTTACTGTTTTCAGAATCTCTTGATCCCGCATTTACAAACACCGTCTTCAACTACTCCGTAAACCAAAGTATTGGAAATCCTTCCTCGGCCGCACTCCAAAGTGATAACAAAACCGTAAGGCTAATTTTTGCAAATTCATTTAAGAATGGTTATCAACACGAACTTTCTGTATCCGGTGTCAAAGATTTAGCGGGTAATGTGATTGCCTCCTCCATGCAAAATTTTTTATATTTCGTGCCAACCCCAGTGCAAGTCAAGGACATTATCATCAACGAATGTTACCCCGATCCGAATCCGGTGATTGGCTTGCCCGATCAGGAGTTTGTGGAGATTTATAATCGGAGTAGTAATCCAATTAACCTGGCGGGCTGGGAATTAACTGACAGAAGTTCAACAGCGACACTGCCTGATCAAATCATCTTATCGCAGGAATATTGGATCGTTACCTCTTCGGCTGCAACTGAATTGTTTGCCCTCTTTGGAAAAACGCTAGGAGTTTCAAATTTCCCCACACTCAATAATAGTGGCGATAAAATCATTCTGCTTGATCCTACCGGATTAAAAGTGGATTCACTCACCTTCAATTTGAAATGGTACAACGATGCAGATAAGCAGCAAGGTGGATGGTCGATTGAATTGTTGAATCCCGATACCTTGCGCTACGATTCTGCGAATTGGCTTGCCTCAATTGATGCAAGTGGTGGAACTCCTGGAAAACAAAATTCTCAATTCGAAAATAAATTTGACCAAACACCACCAACATGGCTTAATGTTTACGTTGTAAATCAAAATCAACTCCAGCTTACATTTAATGAAAGCCTTAATCCAGCTTCCGTTCAAAATCTGAATAACTTTTTCGTTGACAATCAAATTGGAAGCCCTACTAATATCATCCTTTCACTTGACTATAAAATAATCACACTCTCATTTCAAAATGAATTTGCGAATGGTGTCATTGACTCCTTGAGTGTTTCCGGTTTAACCGATTTGGCTGGTAACCTTGTGCAGCCCTCGAAGAAGAGTTTTATGTATTTTCAGTCAGCACCTATTTATCCTAAGGATATTATCATCAATGAATTCATGGCCGATCCAGCGCCAATAGTCGGATTGCCTGAAGCAGAGTACATTGAACTTTATAACCGCTCTACAAATCCCATTGATCTTGCCGATTGGAGTTTAAGTGATGGAGTCTCCATCGATAAATTTCCCACTACCATTATCCAGCCCGATGCATACTGGATTGTCGTTTCGTCTTCAGTTGCTCAACAATTTTATGGGCTTGGAAATGTGATCGGCCTTTCCAATTTTCCATCCCTCAACAATAGCGGAGACAAAATTCTTCTGTTTGATCCTGCCGGGTTAAAAGTTGATTCCCTGACTTATAATTTAAAGTGGTATAACGATTCGGACAAACAACAAGGAGGATGGTCCCTCGAATTACTCAATTCTGACACGCTTCGCTATGACTCAGCAAATTGGCTTGCTTCCATTGGTTCCAGCGGAGGAACTCCCGGAAAGAAGAATTCTCAATCTGGAAATTTCTTCGACCATAGTCCGCCAATTTTGGTAAGTATTTCCGCAATCAATCAAAATCAATTACAGCTATTGTTTAACGAAACGATTGATTTGTTATCAGCTCAAACAGCTTCAAATTATTCGGCAAATAATCAACTAGGAAATCCTGAAAGTGCCTCGCTATCTGCTGATAAAAGGATAGTTAACCTGTCATTCCAAAGTGCATTTAAAAATGGAATAAGCAATTCTCTTACCATTTTGGCTGTATCAGATTTGTCAGGCAATACCACTCAGAATATTCAAGTAGATTTTCTTTATTTTCTGGCTCAGCCCATACATCCTAAGGATATTATTATTACAGAAATCATGGCTGATCCTGTCCCCGTTGTGGGTTTGCCCGAAGCTGAATACATTGAAATTTTTAACCGATCCCTTAACGCCATTGATCTTTTGAATTGGACCATAACCGATGGAAGTTCCGTAGCAAAATTTCCAACCAAAATTATCCAACCAAACGAATTTTGGATAGTTCACTCCTCATCATCCACACAATTAAATTCCTATCCTAATAGAATTGCGCTTGCTTCGTTTCCATCACTTAACAAAAGCAGCGATTCCATCGTACTAAAAAGTCCAACTTCCATAACTATTGATTCTGTTGCTTATTCGTCTACCTGGTATCACAATTCCGACAAACAAGAAGGCGGCTGGTCATTGGAATTAATTGATCTTCAGAATATCTGTGGCGAGGAAAATAATTGGACAGCCTCCGATGAAGCAAAAGGCGGAACTCCTGGAAAACAAAATTCGGTTTTGGCAAATAAACCTGATCTGTCAGGACCTCAACTACTATCTATTGTTGTGTCACATCCCGATCGATTGTTATTGCAATTTGATGAAAAGTTAGAAATGCAAGTTTCACCAACATCGTTCACATTAATCCCCCATGTAACGGTGTCTGAAACGTCATTTAATGATAAGGGCTTGCGGGTGATAAAACTTGAGCTGGCGCAAGAACTTTCCATCAGGCAACCCTATACAATCCTTGTTGAGAATCTTCGTGACTGTAATGGAAATGTAATCCAGGAAGAATTCAGTACACTGCAATTTGCATTGCCCGAAGTTGCCGATAGTCTTGACATTTTAATCAATGAAATCCTGTTCAATCCACGACCCAACGGAGCGGACTTTGTTGAGATCTATAACAACTCGCCCAAATATATTAATCTTAAGAATTGGAAGCTGGCAAACCTTGAAAATGGGATTCTTAAAAACCCAGAACAGATTGCAATCAAAGATTTTATTCTTCCTCCATTTACTCATTTAGCATTAACTGACGATCCTGAAACTGTAAAGAATAATTATCCGAACAATACAACAGGAAATTTTTTGAAAAGTAGTTTGCCAACTTTTCCAGATGACGAAGGCTCTGTTGCCATTGTAAATAACCAGGACACCATTGTGGATAAATTTTTATACACAAAAACCCTACACTCGCCTTTGATTAAAGATGATGAAGGCGTTTCGCTGGAACGGATTTCTTTTCAGCTATCAGCCCACGACCAAAGTAATTGGAAATCGGCCACCTCCTTTTCTGGATTTGCAACACCAGGCTATCTAAACTCAAATGCCAGGCCAGATGCCGTAGTTGATGAAAGCAGCGTGCTAATCGAACCCGAAGTTTTTAGCCCTAATGCAGGTCAGTTTGCTAAAATTAATTTCCGTTTTGATCAAAGCAGCTTTTTAGCCAATGTTAAAATCTTTGATCAACAGGGGCATCTCATTAAGACTGTTGCCAACCACGAAACCCTAAACTACGATGGCTTCTTTCGTTGGGATGGCGACCTTGAGGATGGTAGCAAAGCGCGGTTTGGATATTACATGGTGTGGTTTGAAGTTTTTGATCCTAATGGAACCAAAAAAACGTTTAGAAAAAGAGTGATTGTGGCAAATGATTGAGCCCTGAATTTAAAAGTGAATCTTGTTTCATGCAATTTAACTATACTAGGAACATTCAAAATGGGCTCCCATGCGTTTTGCCAATCAAGAAATTAGCAACCGGCTTGGCATACAGTGCCAAATTAACAGCTAGATTCGAAGTCCATTCTCTTCCAAAAAGCCGTTGAATCTGTCGGCCCGTCCAAAGTCTTCGACCAAACTGATTTACCCATGCTCTTTTGTAGTCATCTTCTAAGTGAGCTCGTTTATAGTTTTCTTCCTTGCAAAATTTAATAACTAATTCACTCAAAATTTTTGAGGCGTGAATAGCCATGGCCATACCGTTACCACAAAGCGGAGTGATCATTCCCCCTGCATCCCCGGCCATGAAGATGTGATTCTCAACAGGATTTTTTGTTTCAAATGAAATCTCGTTAATCGTTTCGGGTTTCTCAAAAAGAAATATCGAATTCTGAAAAATGGATTTCAAAAATGGGTTCCGAAAAAGAATCTGTTCTTCCATCTCTTTTATCGAATGATGTCTTTTTAAATTATCGTTGTGAGATAGATAACATAAATTGGTCTTACCATCCTCAACATTACTGATGCCGCAATAGCCCCCCTTAAAATTATGCAATGCAATAAGATCAATAGGGTGCTCAGTACGAATATGATATTTGACCCCTAAGTAAGGCGAACGCCTTTTGACAAAGCTTCTCTTCAATTGCACATCCAGTTTTGAGCGTTTGCCAAAACATCCTATAACCAAATGCGATGTAAAAACTTTTCCAGCCGCCTGCAATTCAAAATGATCATGATAAAAGTCCACTCTCTCAACCTCAGTGTTTTCATGAAAAACCACACCATCTTTTTTGGCTTTTTCAAATAAAAAGTAATCAAAAACATATCGGCTTATTCCAAAGCCACCAAGATCTAATGGTAGTATTACGGATTTCCCGTTAACTGAGGTGAGTTGCAGTCGTTTTATATAGGGTGGGTTAAATTCATCCGGATAAACAGACAGCGATTTTAAAAATGATAATGTTTCAAGCGAAATATATTCACCGCATACTCGATGAAAAGGATAGTTCTTCTTTTCAAATACCTCCACAGCTATTCCCTCTCGCACTAGTTGCAAACTGGTTATCAAGCCGGATAGACCACCACCAATTATACTTACTTTTTTCAAATTCATTACTTCAACTAGACAAACAACATCACCCGTTTCGTGGTATTCACAATCCTTTAATATACTATGTTAATAGATTGTTGAGGAAAATGAAACTAACTGGGACTAAACTCCCGTTTGCATTATAAACTTCAAAAAGAGGTTACACAGCGCCAACTTTTTCATAAAAAGATGGTTCTAATACAAAATTAGCAATGGAAACAGTCATCAAATCTGCAATAACTGAAAATTTAAAGGTTCTGGTTGTAGGAAACAACTCTATTGAACTGAGCTATGTATTTAATGCGTTACAGAAAATACGTAATACCGGTATTATCACCGAAATTGCTTTTGATATTAAGTCCACTATTCAAAGACTCATTCGTTTTAGCCCTCACTATATTTTAATTGACGACAATATCGGAAAGTTAGAATTAAAGAATGCGGTGCGGGCTCTGAGTAAAGAGCGCAAAACAAAAGATGTTCCCATCACCATTTTAAAAAGTTCAAACTACCATGAAGCGATTAATAGTGGAGTTATGAACTACGTTCTGAAAGAAAGCCTAACAGGAGAATTATTGCATACGGCATTGAAAAACTCAATGAAGTCTATAAAGACCCAGCTTTATCTGCAAAAGGCGTACGAAAAAAGGAAAGGTCAGTTGATGCGACTTCTCGTACCCGCTGATTCTTTCTAGATTGGATTTTCTAACAGAAACTTCCTTTCTAATACCTTACCCGCCCGTTCAATCTGAAGTGAAATCTTTTTGCCAGGCTTTGAATTAAGTAAAGCATTTATTGTATTCAACTCAAATCTACCTGCCGACAGCCCATTAATCATTAGGATAATATCTCCTTCTTGTATATCCGATTTGGCAGCGGAAGAACTATCACGGACATCTGTGATTTTAAACCTCCGCAGATTTACTCCTTCCGCCCTCAGGGTAAGTCCACTCTGATTATAATAGAATTTCTTTTTAAAAGATTGGTTCTTTTTAAAATACACTTTCTCATACGGCAAATTAAAAATGATTGTAAACCGACTAAGTATCTCTCCGCCAATTGCACCATTGCGAAAAATTGCCCGATTGTTTTTGATACTATCCATATAACTATTGGGGTCAGGAAAATTTGTGATGACATCATGAATTTGATATTTACCTAATTTCAATGAACCAATTCGTGCAATTTGCCCTGTAATAATTCCTCCAAGCCCCCTTCCAATAATACTGTTGATGTGTTTGGAGGGCACTTTAATGGTAGGGCCTGAATTGCTCTCCAGTATAAGTCCATGTCCCGCACCCGTGTCTATTAATAATTTTACTGCTGACCTTGTGGTGTCATTGATCTGAACGTAGGCCTCTACATACGGCTTTGTGTCTTCGACTTTTATTGGCATCATTTCAAAATTTCTTTTAGGAACAAAGTTGTCCGGGTTTTGAATCGTTAGAATTTTGCGATCATAATCAATTTTAATGACGAATCGACTGAACAACTCATATCCTAAAATTCCGTGCACATCTGTTCCAAGGTAATTCCTAAGTTCCAGATAATCCTTATCCAAAACTAAAAGTGCATGACCCTGTCCGTGCACACCAGGCAAATCAAGGGTAACATTATTGGTAATGTATGCTTGCACGACCTTAATACCTCCCGGCCCAGCAATAGAATATCTTCTTGAATAGGTTAGATTCAATATGTCACTGAATGTCTTTTCCGTCAGGATTGCTGTCCTGACTCCGGTATCAAGGATAAATTTTAATGGGATTTGGCGGTTTAAAACCACCGGAACGATAACAAGATTATTTTGAATCTCTATTGGGATTTGAACCCGATTTTTACCAGCCGTTATTGAAAATCCCAAAACTTCCTGTGCCCATCCGGAAAAGGAAATAACGACAAAACACGACAGTGTAAAAAGCTTTTTTAGCATCCCACTAAATTAATCCAAGCTAGTAATTTTTCAGCTATGACGAACAGGCTATGCGGCAGTTATTCCCAACAAGGCGAGAAGGATAGCTGGGGCTTTATGTATTTGTAAATCCTGAAAGTTTTCTTCCCTTAAAAATCCGGAATCCACCATAAGCTTCATCTGATTAATAAGCGGATCGAAATAAGCATTTGTATTCAATAGCCCAACAGGTTGACGAATAAGCTTCAATTGTTTCCAGGTAAGTATTTCAGCGAGTTCATCCAACGTTCCCAATCCGCCAGGAAGCGCAATAAAGACATCCGCAAGATCAGCCATGCGTTTTTTGCGTTCATGCATACTCTTTACAATTTCCAGCCGCGTTATCCCCTGATGCCCAACTTCGCGTTGAACTAAAAAATCTGGAATTATTCCAACCACCTGGCCTTGGTTTCTTAAGACTTCATCTGCCAGTATTCCCATCAAGCCTATATTTCCACCTCCGTAAACAAGTGTAGTATTTGTTTTACAAAATAATAAAGCCAATTCTTTTGCAGCAGAAGCATATACAGGATTGTGTCCAACGCCTGAACCGCAAAAGACGCAAACATTCATTAACGAGGTCTACTTAATGCTTAATGTCATGCTCGTTGTCGCTTACTGATTTATTTGGAAATATCCACACAGAAACGATTGCCAATACAAAAAGGGCTATTACCACTCCAAATACGATCATAATATTAGGGTTAATTATAATGTAAATTTATAAACCATTACCAATATCGAATGCTGAATAGAAGGAAATATCTTAAAAAGTTCACACCTTGAATTGAAAATTCTATTTGAGCCTTTTTGTAATATAAAGATACTAAAGTAAAAAACGTAGAACGTGCAACCATTTTATCTTGATACTAGTTTAACTAATTCCCTCAGTGTAGTTATATGAAAAAATTCGTAATCACCATTGGAATCATCGTTTTACTGATTCTTGGCGCATGGATGGCTTATTTGCAAAATACGAAGTCACACAGTCCGGAAGCTGATGTGAATTATAATTCTAATGGCTTATCCATTCATATATACTATAACAGGCCTTACAAGAAAGGCAGAGACATATTTGGGGGGCTGGTACCCTATGGCAAAGTATGGCGAACAGGCGCCAATGAAGCCACCGTTTTTGAAACAAATAAAAATCTAGCCATCAACGGTAAAGTCCTTATTGCCGGCAAATACACACTTTGGACCATACCTGAAGAGCAAACATGGACGATTATTTTCAATTCGGAATACGGTCAGTGGGGCATTAACTTCAATGGCGAAGCCAACCGAGATCCTCAACACGATGTATTATCAGCAAGTGTTCCTGCTTTAGTTCAGGAGAAAGAATTTGAGCAGTTCACTATTTCTGTTGAGAATGGTGGAGAAGAACAAGAACTTATTTTGATTTGGGACAGAACGTTAGTGTCACTTCCATTTACTGTCTCACATTAACTTTGACTTTTGTCTTTTTGTTTTCCGGCACGGTTTCTCCAATTGCTTTGAAACTGATAGCGAGATTGCCAGCCTCAATACCTTGGCTTATCAAATAGTTCCTTATAGATTCAGCCTGCTTCTCCGTTCGGTTGTTGTGATAGGTAACTTTTACAACAATTGAATCACGGGTTACAGTTGTTACTGAATCGATTGAAGTGGTAAGTGAGTCCAACGTAGTCGTAAGTGAGTCCAATGTAGTGCTGAGTGAATCACTTACAAGAGTTTCAGAACGGATGGTATACGTTACTGGGATATGGGTCGTATCTGCCTGAATCTCCGTGAGGTCAGGGTTAGATTGAATAGAATCTTGCTGCAACCCAAACAACGTTACATCAATATTGAATTTGTAAGCGGGATTTCCTTTTATTAAGCGTACCAATCGTCTTAATTCCTGATTAGAACTTTGATCAATTTTTATAGAATATGGGCTGAAATAAACTCCCGGCAATTCAATTTCATCACCAGGTGTAATCAGTGTCAGATTCACATTGATTTTCTCCAAAACTGAAAGGTTGTCACCCGAAATATCAAACTTTCTTGAATAGAAAGTATAGTTATCCTTTTCGGGCTCAACGGATAAATCATACGTTCCCCCTTCCTTCAGGTATACTACAAAAGTTCCATCTTTCAAGGGACGCCCATTATAGACTCTACTTTGATCTTGCTGATTATGCACCAGAATGTAGGCAGATGCGAGATTCTCTAATCCCGATATTTTTCCTTCCACTCTCATTAATCCCTTTGGCCTTTGGTCACTAGGAAAAAGTAATTCAATAATTTCCGATTTTCTTTGACCAGGTGCATCCGTTAACAAATAACGGCCCAAAGATGACGCACTTACATATTGGTCATCCCTGGATGTGTTAGCAAAATCAAGTGCTACTGGCATACTCCATTGCGAGCCACTCAGGCGAGTCATGTACAAATCCATACCCCCCTTATTTCCTGAAAATTTGTTGGAAGAAAAAATAAGCGTTTCGCTGTCGCCCATAATCCGAGGCGTTTGTGAATTACCGGTATTGATGGAAGCGGGAAGTTCAACGGGCTCCTCCCACTGCCCTGTGACTTTCTTTCTCACCACCATAAGCTTACAGTTGTCTGCTTTCGTCACATCCATCTTCTCACAACGCATAAAATAAAGTGTGCTCCCATCAACTGATACTGATGGACATCCATCATGCAATTTGGAGTTGATGGGCATACCCGGGTTCATCGGTTCCGACCAGATTGTTCCTTTCAGTTCACTGATCAGTATTTCAAAACCACCAATGCCACCAAACTTCTGATTGGTCAAATAAAGAATTTTCCCATCTGAATTGAGCGCGTAGCCTTTGAGGAAGTTTAACTTAGTATTATTTACCGTTTTTGACATCATAACCGGGTCTTTCCAATTGCCCCCTTCCTTGGTGGTATAGTTCATAGTAGGTAGGTTATCCTCTGAATTATCTGAAATGAAAATCATAGAATAGCCATCCATGCTGATAAAAGGGGAGTAGACATTGATTGATGGGTGATTGATTGGGCTGGGAAACTTCCTCGTTTTCGCTTGCCCGAACGATGATGTGCAACAAACTATCATTGCAATCATCAAACAACCCTGCTTCATAATCATTAGATTTGATATAAAAGTATCAAAAAAAGTGGTGTGGATAGGGTAAAATAGTAGCTCCAGTAAACGAATGTTTGGTTTCCAGAGTGTAATTTTAAAAACCTAAATTGTATTTCTGAATGATTCAAGTTATTCCTTCCATTGCTATCCGCAAAGGCTCTGTTGTAAAGATGAGAAAGGGCGATCCGTCAAGCGAAAAAGCTTATGATGAAAATCCACTTGACCTTGCCAAGCGGTTTGAAGATCATGGGATTGAAATTGTACACTTAGTTGATTTGGACGGGGCGGAAAAAGGTAGTCCTAAAAACTATCATGTACTTGAGGCTATTGCGGGTCATACTGATTTAAAAGTGGATTTCACAGGGGGCATTAATACTGATGGAGACATTGGGAAAGCCTATGAATTTGGAGCTGACTATATCACTGCCTCCAGTGTAGCAGCCACGCATCCTGAACTTTTTGCATCCTGGATTATTTCTTATGGAAGAGAAAAGATGACACTGGGTGCAGACGTAACTGACATTCAATCTAAAAATATCGCCATCCGCGGATGGCAAAAAAAAACAGAAATTAAATTATTCGATCATCTTCAATATTTTTATGACCGGGGGCTAAAGTATGTAAAGTCCACAGATATTTCCAGAGATGGAGTGCTCGAAGGGCCTGCTTTTGGATTTTACCAGGAAATCATCGATCAATTTCCGGAACTTAAGATTCTTGCTAGTGGAGGCGTACGCGGAGTAGATGATATTAAACGTCTTAACGATATGGGAATTTTTGCGGTTATTTTTGGAAAGGCCTATTATGAAGGTATTTTAAAACTGAAAGACCTTGAACAGTTCCTTGTCAAAACAAAGGCCTGATCACCCTTGTTCCATCATATCCCCACCTTTCTATCAGATTAAGTAAGGAAGTATTGCGTTAGAAAAAACTGAATTATTGATCAACTATATCAGAGAACTTGTATTTCTGAATAATGTAGTAAAGGAAGTTAAACGATAACGCATCTTCTCCTTCTTTAGTGCTTGCCCTAGGTGGCGTTGAGGAAGACTTGCCGGATTCGGAATTCTTTGACTTTGAAGAAACTTGCACTGCATTTTGATTTGACTCGGATGAGCTGATTTTTTCAGGCATCACTTCATGCTCATATATCAAGGCCTTATCTTCATTGTTTATATTTAGCTCTTGATTATTTGCATCTTGCAACTCATACGGAAGGGATTCCTCTTCTTGCGCAAAGGAAGGAAATGATAAATGTGAGACCACAAGTATAGCTACACTGGCGAATAGCTGCGAAAACTTTATTTTCATTCCCCGACTGTAATTTGTTGGTTACTCCCCAACTTTGTTGATTCGTAGAGCAATTTATAAAATTCCATGATTTCCTGGGAAGAATTTAACAAAATTGACATTAGGGCGGGAACTGTTATAAAGGCAGAGCTATTCCCTGAAACCAAAAAGCCTGCTTTTAAGCTTTGGATTGACTTAGGGCCCGATTTTGGCATAAAAAAATCAAGTGCTCAAATCACCGCTAATTATGATTTAGAGGAACTAATTGGTAGACAAGTAATCTGCATCACAAATTTTCCCCCCAAACAGATCGCCAATTTTATATCGGAAGTATTGGTTACGGGCTTTCCTGACGAAAGCGGCCAGGTCGTCCTTTGTTCTATTGACAACCTAACAAAAGGCAAGCACGGAAAAGTACCTAACGGTTCCCGCCTCTATTAACCAGATGATCACTTTCCAAGATGTAATCATTCTTTGTCAAGGCAACTTAATCCAACTTGCTGATGACCGAAAGATTACTTACCTGGTGATCGATAGCAGGAAAGCAATCGTATCCGAGGACGCTTTGTTCTTTGCAATTAAAGGTGATCGTCATGATGGACACACCTTCATTGCCAGTCTGTATGATTTAGGAATACGTCAGTTCATTATTGAAAATGAATTTAATGCTCTCCCTTTCCCGAAAGGAAATTTCCTTAAAGTAGGTTCATCTATTAAAGCGTTACAGCAGATTTCGGCCTTTCACCGAAGTCAATTTGAAATTCCTGTAATTGGAATAACCGGTAGTAATGGGAAGACGATCATCAAAGAATGGCTTTATCAATTATTGTCAAAAGATTATAAGGTTGTTAAAAATCCAGGGAGCTACAATTCACAGATTGGCGTCCCCCTTTCGATATGGCAAATTCAATCTCATCACCAACTCGGAATTTTTGAGGCCGGCATCTCTCAGGTGGGCGAGATGGAGAAGTTGCAGCAGGTAATACGTCCAACGATAGGAATTTTCACCAACATAGGTTCAGCACACGATGAAGGCTTTGAAAGTCTCCTTCAAAAAATCGAAGAAAAAAGTAAGCTATTTATCAATGCCGAAGTGGTTATCACGTCTTCCTATTATCCAGAGGTGGTAGTAGCCCTGAGGAAAAAAAATATACCTCTTTTGGTCTGGGGCCCTGGCGGAGAAATCCAAGCTACTTTTTCTGCCACGTCCATCTCTATAACGTGGAGCGATAAAAAAGTTAACTCCGTCCTTCACTTTGCCTTTGAGGATGTGGCCTCACGAGAAAATGTAATGCATTGTATTGTAATGTTACTATACCTGGGATACGATACTTCTCAACTTCAGGAACACATCGATCAGTTAAAGTCAGTGCCCATGAGGCTACAACTGAAGCAGGGTAAAAATAATTGTCAACTCATTGATGATACCTACAACAACGATCTTGGTGGCTTACAAATAAGTCTCGATTTTTTAGCAGGGCAGCATCGAAAAAAGAAAACACTGATTCTTTCTGACATACTTCAGTCGGGTTTGAAAGAAGAAGAGCTTGTTAAAAGAATTAATGATTTGGCTGCGAAGAGCGGTATTACATCTTTTATAGGAATTGGCCAAATTTTGTCAAAGCATAAACACCTGGTTTATATTCCCTCTACTTTTTTTTCTTCTACTGATGAATTTGTGGATTCGGTGGATTGGGAAAATTTTCAAAATGAAGTTATTCTGGTAAAGGGGGCGCGGGTCTTTCAGTTTGAAAAAATTGTAAAACACTTACAGCGAAAAATCCATGGAACAGTGATGGAGATTGACATGGACGCGATAGTCCACAACTTAAACTATGTTAAATCCAGTCTGTTATCCAATACTAAATTGATGGTAATGGTGAAAGCCTTTGCCTATGGCAGTGGCAGCATTGAAGTAGCCAGTTTACTTCAATACCACAAAGTGGATTATCTGGGTGTCGCCTATGCCGATGAAGGTGTTGATCTCAGAAAAAATCAAATCAATTTACCCATCATGGTGATGAACCCTTCCGAAGATTCATTTGAAATACTTCTAGAACATGACCTTCAGCCAGAAATTTACAGTATTAAAATTCTCAACTACCTTCTTAGGTTCCTTCATGGAAGAAGTTGCAAAATTCACCTGAAGTTAGATACTGGCATGCATAGATTGGGTATTGAAGAATTTGAGCTTGAAGCTGTTATTAAAATTTTAAAAGCTAATCCAAATCTTGTCATTGCATCTATATTTTCTCACCTGGGTGCAGCCGATGACGCAGCGTCTGATGATTTCAGTCGAGAACAAGCTAAAACATTTTTAAAAATGGCCGGCCAAATAAAGCATGAACTAAGAGTCAGTCCACTTCTTCATATATTGAATTCATCTGGGATTTTCCGCTTCAAAGAATTTCAATTGGATATGGTACGCCTGGGAATTGGTTTGTATGGAATAAACCCAACAGTCACTCCAGACCAAAATCTAAAACCGGTTGCTACCCTGAAAACAATTATCTCTCAAATCAAAAAGGTGAAAGCAGGTGGCACAGTCGGATATGGAAGAAAAGGTATCGCAAAAAAAGATGCCACCGTTGCTACCATCGCTATTGGCTATGCCGATGGATTTAGCCGGGCATTCAGCCAGGGAAAAGGTATCGTTTTAATCAATGGTAAAAAAGCCCCAGTACTTGGTAATGTTTGCATGGACATGACCATGGTTGATATGACCGGAATTGATGCTAAAGAGGGAGATGAGGTAATTATTTATGGTAAGGGATTGCCCATCCAGGAAGTAGCTCAGCAGATCAATACAATTCCGTATGAAGTTTTAACGAGTACTAGTGAACGGGTAAAACGGATTTTCCATGCTGAGAGTATTTAGCAAAAAAAACTTCTAAAATTTACTGAGTATGGCTTCCATTTTACTCGCTGCTGGAAAATATCCCAATAACCTTGCTAATACCCTATCCACCAATGTATCCGGGCAAGACGCTCCGCTGGTGATTATAATTTTTACCGGCTTTTTATCGGGGAGATAAGCGTAGGTGATTCTCTTTGCCTTTCTGTGATAATCAAAATGATGAATTTCTTCGGGTGATTTAATTTCCGTATCCGAGTTAATGAAATAGGTTTTAAAACTTCGTTCGCAAAGATCAACGATGTGCGAGGTATTAGAACTATTATATCCGCCAACAACAATTGCTATATCGGCCTCTAATTTCAAAAGTTCATACGTAGCCTGTTGATTATCGTTAGTAGCGTAACAAAGCGTATCTCGTGTATCAGCAAAATGATATTTTGTTTTACCGTCTCCGTATTTTGTAATCATAATTTGCCTGAAGAAATCAGCAATAGCTTGTGTTTCGGTTGCCAACATGGTCGTTTGATTTACCACCCCTACCCTATGGAGATGTATATCAGGATCAAACCCACTCGAATGATTTCCTTTGAACTCTTCGTAAAATTCCAATTTTGTTTTGCTTCCCACTACATAATTTGCAAGTCGCTGTGCCTCTTCCATATCCCGGACTACCACCGAATGACCCCTTGCTGAACTATGCGAAAAAGTCGCTCGTGTTTCTTCATGTTTGGGTTTACCATGAATGATAACGGTATAGTTATCCATTCCTAATTTGTCGGCCCTGTTCCAAACTTTTTCTACAAAAGGACATGTTGTATTGTATTTCTGCATCTCCACATCTTTCTCCCTGAGCATATTCTCAATTTCTAGAGTTGTCCCAAATGCCGGAATAATCACCACATCACCATTTCTGATTTTTTCCCAAGGAATAAATTGTGAACCATCAGTGTCCATGATGAATTTAATTCCACGCTCTTGCAGATCTGCATTCACTTCCTGGTTGTGTATCATCTGACTCAGTAAATAAACATTCTTTGCTGGATTTTCTTCTAATGCTCTGTAGCTGATTTCAATGGCGTTCTCCACTCCATAGCAAAATCCGAAATGCCGTGCGAGGTAAAACTGAACGGGGCCAAAGTCAAGAAGAGTAGGCGAAAAGTCTTGCTTGCGCAAATCCCCTGTTCGCCTGGCTTCTTTGATTTTGCCAGTGATGGAGGATCGATAATAAGCAGGGATTTCAAATTTTTTGATAGGGTGTCTTTTAAATGACTTCCAAAATTAACACTTTGCTTTCGACAATGTTCAGCCCTGCCTATAAGAAAATGAAGCCTTATCATTTTAACCACTTACGCAGTTGGTCAAAATGAAAATTCCTTTTTCATGGCAAAGATTTTAAGGGTTGCAAAATCGCGATGGAACTTAATAGTGCTTAAAATCCATGATGGCGTTGGTGTGAGTTGCCGAAAGTAACCCGCATCATATCCTCCTAAAAACTAATTGGGCTTTATGCGAGTCTCACGAAGGGAATTTATTATCACTACCTTGGCTGGTCTGCTACTTAGCGCCCAAAAGAAAAAATATTATATAAATTCTGTTGAAAGCCGCCTTAACATCGATGATTTGGGCACTACGCTTATTCACGAACATTTTTTAGTTGATTTTATTGGCGCTGATAAGATTAGTCTCCACAGATGGGACCGCGAGACCGTAGCCAAAAAAGTACTCCCCTTTATTTTGGAAGCCAAACAAGCTGGTGTAAAAAGCATTTTTGATTGTACGCCTAATTTCTTAGGTCGTGACGTTACGCTTTTGCAAATGCTGTCAAAGGAAAGCGGGGTAAACATTATTACAAACACGGGATATTATGGTGCCATTTCAAATAAATATTTGCCGGCTTGGGCATTTTCAGAATCCAAAGATCAACTTGCTAAACGATGGATTGATGAATTTGAACTTGGAATTGATAATACAAATGTGAGACCCGGTTTTATCAAAATTGGGGTGGATGCCGGAGAGGGCGGACTTTCCGAAATCCATAAAAAGTTGGTACGCGCCTCGGGCCTCACTCATTTGAAAACCGGCCTTACCATTTGTTCACACACCGGACCAGGCGAGCCTGCCCTGGAGGAAATCAGCATCCTAAAAACGGAAGGTGTTGGGGCAAGCGCTTTCGTATGGGTACATGCCCAAGCCGAGAAAGATAAAACGATTCATGCAAAAGTTGCTCAATTAGGAAGTTGGGTAAGCCTGGATGGTATTGGCTGGGGTGATTTTAATAATTATGCAGATTCTATTCATCGACTTAAGTTGCAAGGTTTATTACATCGCGTGCTAATCTCACACGATGCAGGCTGGTATAAACCAGACGACCCCGGAGGTGAGTTTCGGGGTTATACGAATATCTTCACCCAACTTATTCCGCTGTTAAAGCAAAGGGAGTTTTCTGAAAAAGAAATAGAACTGTTGTTGGTAAGAAACCCTGCCGAAGCAATGGGCATGCGCGTGAGAAAAGGTTAGCCCAGCTCTCGTTACATTACGGGATACAATACTGAGGTGCATAAAAAAGGTCTTCCTCAGAAAACCTTAATATTCAAATTTTCTGGAATGAACTTCCAGAATCAGTGCTTTTCTTGCAAACTACGAGCGTAGCCTAAAATATTTTGCACCGCCACCGCAGAGGGCTCAAGTTGGGACTTATCAAGTTGGCTTTTTACAGCCACCAACTCTTTGTACTTGCCTTGCAGTTCAGAGTCGCAGATCAAAGCTTTATTCAGTTCCCTCTCCTCGGCCTCCGAGGTCTCGTGGTAAATAAACCTGATCAGATCGTTTTGGGTAAAAGTTTTTATCATAGGCTTGGTT
>JBBTBZ010000013.1:0-81922 GCA_038043425.1 Bacteroidota bacterium | reverse complement strand
ACCTTTCAACACCTTTATTTATAGGAACTTAGTGACTTTGAGTGAACCCTATTTAAGATTCAAAATTCAATATTCAAAATTTGCTGCTGCCTAAAATCTTAAACTGGGTATGATGAAATCGGACAACCGTGTAATGACTCGAAGTCCGTAAATTATTTTAGTTCTTCATTGACAACTTCTTCCAGTTGTTCTTCGGTAAAGGCCTTATTGAGTTTTACCACCTTGCCCTTGCTGGATCGCTTCTTACGAACCCGTATGTTGAAAAACTCGATCAGCAACGAAAAGGCCACAGCAAAATAGACATATCCCTTCGGGATGACTTCGTGTAAGGCTTCCAGGAATAACATGAAGCCGATCAGAATCAAGAATCCTAAGGCCAAAACTTCCATAGAGGGGTGCTGCTGTATAAACTTGCTGATGTGGCCTGAAAAAAACATCATGACCCCAATCGATATAATCACGGCAATGATCATTAAGATAACCTGATCAACAATACCGATGGCCGTAAGGATTGAGTCAAATGAAAAAATGATATCCAAAAGAATAATCTGCAAGATTGTTCCTGTCATGGTAACTACCGCTGGTTTTTTTCCGACACCATCCCCATCTTCATCGGGATCACCTTCCATTTCATGATTAATTTCCATGGTACTTTTTGCAATCAGAAAAAGACCACCAAATCCCAGAATCAGGTCGCGACCGCTGAAGGCCATGTCATGACTCATTATGAAATTTGCAGGAATTGAAAATAAAGGTTCTGTAAACGTAATGATCCACGTAATGCAAAGTAGGAATCCGATGCGCACCAACATAGCAAGTGCCAGACCGGTATTGCGGGCTTGCTTGCGGCTCTCTTCAGGGAGTTTGTTCGATACAATGGAAATGAATATGATGTTATCAATACCCAGAACGATCTCTAAAAAACAAAGAGTTAAAAGCGCCAGCCAGGTATCGGCTTTGAGAAATAATTCCATTTAATCGATGTAAGTTTTAAGCAGGAATAAGGCTTCAAATTAAGCAAAGCCCGCAATATTTAAAATAAATGATTGCAAATAAAAACACTTATTCTGGTATTTAATGAGTCTTTTTCAATCTCTATTCAATTTCATTAAAATCGTGCTCACGTCAAATGAAAGAGGTGGATACTGTTTTGATAATGTAATATTAGGCCGGATTTTGTTTGGATTTAACTCTGACCTAAGCCTCTCCAACCTCCCAGTTGGGTTTCCGTTTAGAAAACTCAACTGGGAATAGAAAGAGCTGTCAATTCTTTACTTAATCCTGATGCACGACCAATATTTTCTTCCTGACCACTCCTGATTTGCCGGATCCGATCTGAAGGATGTAAATGCCCGCAGCAAGATCCTGTGAACTGATTGTCTTGTGTGAGGTACCTTCAAGGATTAAATCTTTCGTAACCACTTTGCCTACCTGGTCAACCAATTGGAGTTCCATTGATTGTCTGGCGAGACCTGGCAATTGTATGTTGATTTGATTATCCGCAGGGTTGGGGAATACCTTCATATGCTCCAGCAATACGGCATTCTCAAGACCGGTTACAGGCGGAGGATCGAGTATGCCTGTGATCAACTCTGTTTGATAAACATTCTTTTTGCCTTCATGCTGTAAGAAAATAACTATGGCCAGGTCATCCTGATTCTCATACAGTTTGGTGTTATCAGGATAGAATTCAAAGCCTGCAAACGTTCTGGTCTGATCTTTTGCCAATGCCGTCCCAAACTTTGTGCCGGATGCATTCGGTAACATTTCCTTAAGTACATAGTCAAGTGTACCTTCCCCGGTTAAAATCTGATCTTGTTTAACCTGTGCCATTGAGGAGGCAATAACGGACTGTTCAATGATTGCCACGTGAAGCACAGTGGTGTCGGGCAGGTTATACAACGCAGTTACCTGAACATCAAACTTGATACTTCCATCTGCATTTACAGTTGGTGTTGGCACAACAATATCGGCCTGACCGAGTTGAAGGGTTGCCGAATTATAGGCGTTCTGACCCCATGTTGAAAATTTGGGATCTGCTTTGGCCGCATCTGTCCGGGCCCCATCAAGGAATGCCCATGGCACTTCTTTTACATTATAGTAGAGTGCTCTTGCACTTGGATCAGCCGGGTTATCTACATTAAATGGATCACTTCCGGTAAACCCAATATGATAATTGATTTTGACAACCGTAGTTCCAAGCCCGCTAGCCTCAAATCCACTTACGAATTCGTTTTCTGATTTAATAGTAGCATTATTATTTCCGTTTGTTGTGGTAAAGTTTTCTAACAAAATGGTTCTGGTTCGCTCCCCAATCCTGAAATTGTCAATGGCAAAACCTTCATATTCAATTTCAGCTGCTGTTCCTTTTAAACTTGCCAATGCAAAACGGAAGACCACACGAGATGCCCCAACCAGCGGATCCTTATTGGCATCATCGCTGATTGCATGTTTCGATTCCATCCATTTATCTTTTGTAAAATTGCTCCATCCATAATCCTTGTCCGGCTGGTTTCCTGGTTTTGCTGTAATCCCCTGATCAGTTAACCAATCTATACCTTCGTCAGGTTTGCCAAGTACCTCCCATTTTTTCGAGGGATCAGCTACGTTCTTATTGTCAATGGAATATTGTAACACTACGCCATCGCTGATTGCCATTTGCGTAAAGCTGTTGAAAGAAACCATTGGCCTGACCAGTTGACTCAAGTCAAAACTTGGCGAATACCAGGCAGAACGCTCCAACGGATTGTGCGTACCCGTGAGGCTTGTTTTGGCCACGCCACTTCCAAAGGTTGCCGGATCGGAAATAGTGATCACCGTTGTAGCAGGTGTACCAATGACCCATGAAGCAGGATTAGTGGCATACGAACTGGTTGGCAAGGAAGAAGGTTGCCACATTCCATTGTTGGTCTCAAAATCTTCGAGGTAAGATGTCGTTGGCGTTGGTGTCGCCTGCGAAAGAACAATGATCCGCTGGGTTAGACTGTCAACACAGCCAATGGTAGAGGTCACTTTTAGCTTCACATCGTAGAAATTGGGGAGCAAATACTGATGATTAGCTGAAACAAAGCCTGATGTTACTATTTGGGTCCCTCCATCACCAAATGTCCAATCCAGCTGATTGAAACTATCATTGGAAGTGACGGTGGATTTATTCTTAAAATCAATCATGTCTGTAACAGAAACCCCAAGGAAATCAAAATCAACATCAGGTGTGCCACCAATCTGCAAGTCTGCCGTTTTTGCTACTACGGACTGGCATCCCACATTTGTTATTACGTTCAAGTTTACATTGGCATATAAGCCAGACGCAACATAGATGTGCGTTGGACTCTGAAATTTTGAACTATTTACCGGAGACTCAGGATCTGCAAAATCCCATGTCCATCCATCAATAAAAACACCTGCAGTAGCTGCCACGCTTGAGGCATCGGTAAAAGTTACATCAATATCCTCGCAGAGTGTGCTAGTTGTGAAATCAGCAACAGGATTGGGTGTGATCCTGATATATAATGTTCCGGTAGAACTACAAGGTGAATTATCATCCTGATAGGTGTAATCAACCTTGATGGTTTTGTGAGTATTGAATAGCAAGCTTGGAGTCAGGTTGGCTGTTCCATTGCTATTATCAACAAAGCCGGCTGGTTTTATGTTGGCCACCGCATCATAAATAACCGTGTTGAGTGCAGAATCGCGAAGTATGTAAAACCCTTTTGAAGCTCCTGCCGATGCGGCAGGGTAGCCGCTGATCAGGATATCAGTTGTACTTTGCTCGCAGAAAATAGGGGTAGCGCCAATGTTGGCAGATTGCCCTGACACCTCCACCACCGGTATGGCAGGAACAAAGATCTCAACTTCCTGCCGTATTGGAACTTGCACGGAGTTGTCAGCATTGCTCTGATACTTACCCGTAAATTCAACTAAACCTATCGATCCCCCTTTGTAATAATCCCTGCCTTGAGGAGTTATTTCTTTGAAAAATTCATAAGGATCTGTCAGTTTATTAGCGGAAAGAGACCTGGCATTGAGAAGATACGTGTAGTCCCATTTATAACTTCTAAACCAGTTATCCTGAGTAGTTGTACCGGCAGAGTTACTGACAGAATCTTTCAGTGCTACTGGTATTTTCACCACCAGCTTTTGCCATTCAGGCCCAAATATAATTTGTGAATTCAACGTGTTAACAGCCGGATTGAGTGGATTGAATGCTGCAGCTTTCGTTGGAATACTTGTTGTCAATGAGATCAGTTTATAACCGGCCAGAGCAGTTTGGATCACGGTATCCATAGATAGAATGCTTGGTGCAATACCAGGAAAATTACTATTGACAATACAGCTCTTGGTGCCTAAAATCGGAATAGCATTGTCGTGGTCATACACGGTATATTGTTCTGAGTTGGTTGAAATACATCCGTTCATATCCGTATGCGTCATGGCAATGTCAAAAGCACTATTCAATGCCACACCTGTTAGGTTTAAGATATCATTGGTAACACCGGAACCGCCAAAGAAACTTGGACCAAAATCGCCAAGAGGAATGATCGGCAGAAGGCGAACCGTGGAAGGATCAAGTTTAGGATCGACAAAATTATCAGGGATAGACGTTACCACTTTGGTAATAAAAATGGGGGCCGCAGAAAAATCATTGTTGATGGCGTAAGAGTTGTTAAAAGTTAATGGAGTAACAGCACTAGATACAATATTTGCAAATGCAGTTCCGTCAGGAACCAAAGCGGTTAAAGCCGTACCCCCAAATCGAATAATAGCTCCTGTAATATCAGTTGAATTGGCTTTAACCTGTAGATTTGAAATCACGATGTTATCCAAATTGATATCATCAAGCATGACAAAACTCACATTTAATATGGTGCTGTTTATAAATGAACGACTAAGCTGACTTAAATCAAAGTCCGAACCCGTGAGGGTAACGGTTGGTAACGTATTCAAATTAACAAACTCAAATCCTGTAGGGAGTAGAATGTTAAAATCTTGTGTACCCACTACAAACTGATCGACAGTTCCTTCTGCAATCATGATCGGATCAGCTAGTATAGTTTCACTATTTGCGCAAATCTGAAACGTGGGCTGGTTTAAATATAACAACGGGGATGATAGAGGTACATTAATTTTGAATGTAGGATTACCAGGTGTGCCGGTACCTACGGCAAATAATGATGCGGCTGGGCCATACGGTGCGGTAGTTGGGAATGGTAAAGGCAAGGCATCGTTTTCAGCATACATCCAAACATCATAAGTATTCCCAGGCGTGAGGTTTGCAGTAAAGGTCCCGAATTGAGTATTCGGATACACCTGCTTAATGTCAATAGTTCCTCTGGTAACGTCAGTTCCAGGATAGCCAATACCTGTTTTAATTTGTGCATTGGTAGGAACAGGGTCACCTGGATTCACCACCATAAAATAGGCTTTTCCATATTGGTCGAAGGAGGCATTAATGGCCCCGCCTGTTTGGGAGATATAATATTTGAGTGGCTCGGTGGACTTCATCACAGGCGGGTTAGTGCTGGCAATTTTGAAGTACAAAGTTCCACTATAAGAAATCCCTCCAAAAAGGTTGAAACCATCATCGGATATACCGGTACCGGTATCGCTCTGTGTAT
Organism: Bacteroidota bacterium; assembly: GCA_038043425.1. GTDB lineage: Bacteria > Bacteroidota > Bacteroidia > Cytophagales > Cyclobacteriaceae > ELB16-189. Next base: position 76,304 of record JBBTBZ010000013.1, on the reverse strand, counting down.
CAAATGTACCTTTCGCAATGGTAACGAAGTAGACACTGTCTGGCTTCAGTACAACACCGGCTGGAATACTAAAGGCAAGCGGTGGTGATCCTGTTGCTGCTGATCCTGCCACCGGAGACCCAGGTCCCGAATACACTCCATTAAGGGCACTAAGTGTGGCTATAAGCTTATTGTTTTGACGATCGTATAGTTTGGCCTCACCATCTAAACTCCAAACGCCAACATCGAATATTAATGTGATGGTACTTTGCGCAGGATCAACATTTAATTGACCGTTTTTGGGGTAAGAATCTACCAGGGTGGGAGGCCTGGTAGATGCAAACGAATACTGCTTGCCTTCCACTTTTGCCCTTGAACTTCCTTTGGTGATTAAGATACTGGAATTGGATACATAGCCGTACCCGGCATCACTCAATTGCGGGGTGATCGGGGGTGTGCCAATGTTTGCTGTAGGATCAACATCTGCCACCAGGTAATATGTCAACGGGTTTGACGGATCATGTAAGTTGCGATAGTTACCTAAAGGGAAAGTCACTGTAACTGCATCGTGCGTAGTCAGAGGAGGAGTAGGAACCGTGAGAGCTAATGAATCTGAGCGGTGTTCCGTAACAATTGTACCTGGAATGGCCTCGACATTTAATGATCCTGCAAACGTTCCATTGGTGGATTCAAAGACCTTAAAGTTTTCAAATATGGTGCTACTGGACGTTGCGTAGGGAAGATCAAAAACAAAGGAAAACTCTGTTAGGTTTGGTTCAGTGGTTGTGTAATGCTGCGCATTAAAGGTGACACCAAACAGTACAACGTTTGTTGTTCCCCCTTTAATGTTAGGGCTGCTCACCACGCCATTGTTATTTTCGGTTGCTGTTACATGAATGACATCAACCAAGGAGCCAGGTGGCGTACCCACTGAACTGTTGATGCCATTCGCAATAACTTCAAGAGTTCCATTGCCTACGGAGGTATAACGCATCCCAGTAGTAGCATTCAGCGAGCCATCGAGTTTCAATACACCATTTACGAATGTCAATGGGTTAGCTGGCAAGGCGGGTACGGAAACACCTGGAGGTAAAGAAATGGAAGGTGCAGAAATTGAGATAGGGAAATTAAATTCTGTATCCAAATTATCAAAAATATCGCGGGAGTGAATAACTGCAGTACTGCCACCCGGGCTGGTTCCTGGTGATCCATCTATCGGTTCGTTAATACCTGCAATAGCGGAAGCCTGTGTAAAGAAATCCAAACTTGTGGCCACGACATCAATATAATTCTGAGCAGGGTCGGAGGAATCTCCACCTGCACCGGCACCATCAACTCCACCTTCTGTACTGATTCCATCTGTAAGCGGGAATTGCGAACCAGATCCCCACACCACATCAGTTATTTGAATTGTGATCTGGTCAAGGTCTGCGCCAATGGTTGGATTAAAACTGGCACGGATATAAAACCTTGCTACATCGTTATCAGCAGCTTTCAAGGCAAGTACACTGCTAAGGCCGCTGAACGTTACCGTTGCTGCTCCATTCTGATCGCTACCAATCGGGTTTCCGACCGCGTCAAAAAGACCTATTTTTCGAATGTCTGCAAAATTAGTCAGGGAAATGGTGAACCCCTCCATGATGGTAAACGCACCATCAATATCGCTATGCTGGCCAATGGGCAAGTTCTTCACCCCAGGACTTGGGTTGGAAGGACTAACTATACTGCCCGGTGCACCGCCATCACTTAATACCAATCTTGCCAACTCAACACTATTGGAACTGTTGGTCAAAGTTGATTCCTGCATGCTCACAAAAGGAATACGGGTGGTATAAGCAAAACCTGGATCGAAATACAACCACGAATCAAATGAAGTTTTCACATCAATGCCGGGAGGTGGCGAGATACCCGTAATCGCACCGGCATCAACACTTTCCCCTGTGGTATTTGCCGCACCACCATCAATGGTTAGTTGCGTTAGTGAAGTTCCCGAGGTAAACAGGAATCCTTCATCCACTAGCGGTGTACCGATGTTGTCGACCGGATAGTTCAATATGCCTCCTGCAAAATTTCCAGTAGGCAGATTGAGAACATCGTAGTTAGATGTATTACCACTGGCTGGTGGTGTACCTGTGAAACTGACAGCGCCATTGTAGTCAGCGTCCAGATTTTCGAAAAGATCGGTCGCTTGGGTAACGACAATGAAACTAACATTATTGCTTGCGATGGGAGGTACCGTAGTAAAGTCAATCTTAGTGGCCACCACTTCAATTTTGTTTTCATTTGCGGCAAGAGCATCTCCGGCAATGCTGATAGGGATTAATTGTGAACTCACACCACCCGCTGTGGCACTCAGCACACTGACATTGATTTGCTGGTTATCGGTAACATAAGCTCTGAAGCTAGCCCTTACTGTAATCAATTTGGTGGCATGGTCATTATCGGTGGCTTCGAAAGGCGTAATAAAAGATGAGAACGTATATGTGCCGGCACCGGTAGCAATGGCTAAAGAATCTATTTCCTGGAGTTTGTTTCCGCCTTCGTCAAATAGGCCAATCATACTTAGGTTTTGATAGTTACTTACATTAAGCATAATAGATTGCAACTTCGTTTTAGAGCCATCATTATCATTGGTTACACCAGGCCCACCATCACTCATTAGGAACCGATCCAAAGCAATACTATTCCCAACTGTTAAGCTTGACTTTTCCCTGTTGTTGATCGAAACTATATTTGTAGGCTGTGAGAAAGATCCATCCCTTACGATATAACTAGTATTCGAGTAGGTAAGTATAATCGTACTGCTCGACCCGGAAGCCACTGAACCAACATCTGGAGTATCATCTAACCTAAGCTGGATTTGGTCATTATTAATACCTGTTCCCAGGGTGCCGCCTACATCTACAGAACTAAGATTGACAACACCGACTGAAAATGTGAAGGCTGTAGTGGATAACGGGTAGATATGAGGTACATTATTGGGTGGGGCTGCGGGCACAAATACCGGACTTAAGGTAGCATTTGAACTATAGTTCAAATCCAGGTTTTGATTCGCATCGCGTGCTTTGACCTGCGGTACAGGTGCTAACGTTACATCATAGTTGCTGGTGGCAGGGGGTTGGATGACAAAATCCAGTTGTGTCGTTACTACAGTCACCGTATTGTTATTATTACCTGATTCAACGCTTGAGGTAGCGATGGTACTAGTAGTGTTGGCAGCGGTGGGGTTAAAGGAAGCCTCACTCACGCTAAATACAAAATCAGTATTATCAATTAAATCTTGAATGGAAAAATCAACAGGATTTTGGAGAGATATCTTCAGTGTATAAACGTTGAACTCACCATCGTTGACGCGACCTGGGTTGCCCACACCGAAGGCTATTGAGTTAAACGTAATTGAAGTTCCTCCGATACTAACATTAATTGGGGTGGTTACAGGCTGAGAAGTAGGGACTCCATTGCGTGATGTTAATGACAACTCGGCTCCGGCAATTGCTAATGACCAGTCTATCAAAACCGGATCATGGCCCGTACCCTGAGATATTACAATCTGATCGAATTGAGTAGGTAATCCATCGTTATCAACAAACGTACTGCCATTTGCGCCAAAGTCATCTGTAACCGTAAAGTCAAAGTTGGCCACAGCATTGAGCTGAGGAGCAGAAGCGCCCGTCAAAGCAGTGGTGAGAGATGAAATAGTACCGGGTTCTGTGCCTGCACCTGCAGAAATCGTAGTTAAGTTTGAGATTATGGGAGCAACGTCTGTACTGGTTGCTGCAATAACTGCTGGTGGGCCCGTGCCGGTTACTACTATTTTAGTATTAACCACCGAGGTGGAACCCGTAGTAAAATAAAAAGGGTTCAGAGCTAACTTTCCACTGACAAAAGACATACTGGCTACCGATTGGCCATAATTTTGTAGCGGGTTGGTAATGTTTGCTGAATTACTGTAACCTAAATCAAGGTTATTGTTTGCATCCAAAGCATATACTTCAGGGTCTTGGCCTGCAACATTGGCAGAAAATGGAGTAGTCACACCAATTTGACTTTGAGGGTTGGTATTGGTTGGTGAAGTACCTGGTGTATTATAAACCAACTGGCTTGCAACAACTGTAATCTGTTCGGCCCCCGATTCAAGGGTTGGTTGTGTAGATACAAGTCTGCTGCTTTTTTGATTGCTATTGCTTACATCGTTATACGTGAGGTTGACCGGGTTAGCTGCGTCAACTCTAAAGGCAAGGTTCAGCCCGTCTACAGTAGCGGCCAAAGCGTTATTCAGATCATTTCTCACCCAAATTTTCAACGTATAGGTCTTAGATGAAGCGGCCCCATTGGCATCGGCAATAAAACCAACATCTGTGGCAGCTGTTGTTGATGGAATAGCTGAAAAAGTAATATCAGTTGTATTCACAGTTCCGTTAACTGTATTGGTACCATCGAACAACTGGGCTCCGGCAATTATATCTTGCCAGTCGGCTAACGCACCACTGTTACCAATGCCTTGATTTATGACTAGTTGTGAGAATTTAAATGGAGCATTGTCTGCATCCCAATCGTCTGCACTTGCTAGTTGGGCAGGGTTCGTATAAGTAATTTTAACCTGGCCGTTGGCTCCAAATGTGCCTGAACCAGAAGTACCGGTTCCTCCACCGCCACCTCCAGGGAAGAACCCATTTTGAGCACTTCCAACCGAGACCCCAAAACCTCCGTTACCACCTCCAGGGGGAGCAATTCCGGGTGCACCTGTACTAGAGCCACTATTTCCCGGTAAGGTAGTTCCAGCTGAAGAGCCACCACCACCGCCTGATGCTAGGCTTCCAAATCCACCAAATCCTCCAGGGAGAGTTACGTCACCAAATCCAATTCCCCCGGCTCCTCCACTGGCCCCACTATCTCCGGCTATGCCTCCACCTCCACCACCGGCCACCACCAAACCACCACCAAAAGAAGTCGTTCCGCCCGGTTGACCATCGCCATTGCAACAAATAGCACCCAAGCCAACCGATACACCATACATATTGCCAGGAGTTACTATCAATGATGAGCGGCTATAAGCACCACCTCCACCTCCACCACCTCGAGTACCACCGCCCCCAGTATATCCCCCTCCTGAGCCACCGCCACCCCACGCCTCAACGGTAATATTGGTGACACCTGCCGGCACAGTAAAAGTTCCGTTGGAGTTAAAAAATACCTCTGTTGGTACAACAGAATGTGCAACAATGGGCTGCATTTTGCCAAGTGTAACAAATAGTGCGTTACCTGTGATTGCGGAATAACTTATCGATGTCGATGAAGTCCAGGTGCCATTGCTCAAGTTGGTCAGCGTAATTGTATTGGTGGTTCCTTTACCCGTATAAATAGCACTAGCCACTGTACCGGTGCTTGATGTAAATCCCGTTACGCCCGCGCCTTCAGACAAAGTCAGTTCACCTCTAAGTGTGAATATAATGGTTTCAAGAGCGAGGTCATTGTAATAAAGGGCCATGACATTTGGAGATAGCGGGACCTGGCCATCGTCATTAATAATAAATTGAAGTACATCAACACTGTTGCCTGAAGCATTTTTAAGAGAACTGATAGGAACAGGAGTAGAATTGAGCGCAATTGTGCTTAAGGAAGCGGTGGTAGTTGAGCCTGATTGGCTTGGCACAGTACCATCAATTTTAAAATCAATATTCGCTCCGGAGTTGGTATAGGGGTAAATTTCGAATATATAGTTTTTACCCGATAGCAGATTGTTAAAAGTGTACGACCCAACGCCAAAGGCAGCATTGAAATAGCCAGTTGTGTTAGTGACCAAGTCAGTTTGATCGGCAATGGGAGTACCAAAATCAGCAGGGGCAGTAGCTGCGGAACCCGTTCTGGAAGCAGTAATTAGGTAACCCGAAGGAGCAGGAGTGCCAATGGCATCTGTCCAGGAGAGGCTGATTGAGGTGGTTGTGATAGCCCCCACATTAAACGCTGTAATGTGATTGGGTGGCTCTGGCAATATCATGGTGTATTGCGTGGCGCTGGAGAAATTGCCATCACCCAATGTGCCACCGCCTAATGGATTAGTCGCCAGGTCAAGGATGGTATTATCATCCACAACGTTAAGGCCTAATGGACCAGTGAATGTAACTCCGGAAACGGTAACCGTGTAAGTGGTGGGTGAAACCGGTAAAAAAGAAATGGATGTTCCCGCTCCTCCGCTACCATATGCTGCAAAGTCCCCGGCAGTAACGCCTGTTACATCCGAATCGAAAACAACAGAGAAATCCACGGATGAAGTATTGTTGGGGTCAGCATCCGGTAAAGTAATCGTACTCACTACAGGTGGAGTATTGTCAACTGTATAAACCTCATCGCCTGTGCGGCCCGCGGTCAGCACGTTACCTCTAAAATCTGTAATGGAAGATGAACTACTGTTAAGATCAAGGCGAATGTCACCGTTACCTCCGCCTGTAAATTGCACAACGACTTCATAATTGAGATTATCTGCCGAGGGATTTGAAATTCCTCCAATTGGTATAAAAGTGCCAAGCACCCCGACATCAGGAACGATCGTAAAATCTGTAGAGAGCGGTGCACTGACTTGTTCATTAAATTGAACAAGGAATATTACTGAACTGCCATTGGTATATTGGCTATTCTTTCGGTTAATAAAAACAGCGGTTGGGCGATCGGTATCAATAACAAATGAACCCGAAGTACCTGCCGCAGTTTGTGTGTTACCTTTGATATCTTTTCCTCCGTTCGCGCTTACAGTAGTACCAACCAAATTCGTCTCGCTTGTTCCGTCATGTGTATAGATGATGGAATAAATCATGTTAGTCACGTCCCAATTTCCAACTCCGGCCGAAAATTTCGCGTTGACTGGGTTTAATGTAATTACCGGGTTTACGGTATTGTTCATTGGCTCATTGTACGTAACCTGAATATTCAATGCGAGGTTTGTCAAATTGATAGGGGAGGGGGTTGCCGTTACGGCAGTGGTTAAAGGCTTTTGGGTATCAATATCAAATGAGGCTGATGTTGCAATAATATGCGGGTTACTACCCCAGTCTGTAATACCTGATCCTGCAGTAAGCGTTGACGTTTCAGAACTGGTTTGACCAGTGCCATTGTGAAGTAGTGTAACGGTGTAGGTATCATTAGTAAGTGTGGTTGTACTCCAGGCACCACCAGCAAATGCCCCCCAGTTCAATGGCCCTGAAATATTTATCATACCTGCAGCTGGTGCAGTGGTGTTGTTCATGGGCTCATTAAAAATTATCCTCACCGATTGAGTCAAAGCCCCTTCAAAAATGGGATTGACAAGGTTGGTAATGCTTGCTATAGTAGGGGCTGTAAGATCCTGCAAAGTATAATTAGTTCCTGTTTGAGTAGTACCGGCATATCCACCGGGTACAGTGAACCCTCCGTTAGCATTAGGAAGGCTGTTGGAGGGCAAAGAAAACTGGATGGTGGGAGAAGATGAGAAAAAGTAATTTTCCACATCTGCCACCAGGTAAAAATACCGGGTAGTAGTACTTAGCCCTACTGACATGGTGTTGAAATCAACTGTGGTTGTGGTTGGTGTAGCTGTTAACAAAAGGTCTGAAGCACCAACTGGGTAACTATCACCGGTAGGATTGGAAAACAACCTGAAAGTTTTGAGCTTAAGCGCTGGATCGCTGGAGGCTTTGATGCTCAGAGCAGTCAAGTTAATGGAGGTCGTTGATGTAATCGAGAAAGCAAACACGACCCGATTGGTTTGGCTATTGGTAAGAGGAGACGCGGCAACCCCACTGGTGGCAGATCCTAAAGTAGAATTAGATCCTGCAGAAACAGCTAAATCAAAAGCAGCCGCTTCATTTCCTGCCGCATCCCTTAGCATACCAGCATTCGAACTGCCGCTTCCGAAAGGAACATACTGTACTTTGGTACTTTGGGCCACATCCCATGTGTCGCTATTGGCAATACTTTCCAGGTAAACTAAGTGAACATTTATGAAAGAGGGGACGATCGTATTGGTTCCTCCAATGTATTTGTACTGAGCATTATTTAAATTCCCGACAGTAGTACCACCGCCAACAGATAAACCCGGTGCCGCATAGGCTGTTGAGGTACTATTAACAAAAAGATATGTATCTATTCGTTCAGCCGGAGAGGCCGCGAAATCAGTGAGAATTTCTGAAGGAACAAATTCAATAGCATCTCTACCGCCACTACCTGCTCCTGGAACAACGGTAAAATTATTACTTACAGCTGATGGAGGGCTGTTGTCATAATCAATTTGCGTTACACTTTGAGTATAATCAGCCGAAGGATTGCTGTTATTGTCTGTCACTTTTGCAGTAACGATAAGCTTGCTGGTTTCCGAGGCTGCCAACCCTGAAACAACTCCTTCTGTTAGACCGGCAGCAATCAAATCAGATTTAAGAACATTTAAAAGAGTCTTTGAACCTGCTGCGCGTTCTGCGCTAGTTATCGTTGATGCGCCAGAACCAGTAACATCAGCAAAAGCCCCACCCGTCATTTTAATTCGTAAGGTCAAAGTACCTCCATCCAATGTTCCATCCGTGGCCGTGAGTGGCACAACCACATCCAGGCCAGTATTCGTACTATTCAGATAAAGTGCAACTTGACGGTGACCGCCTGTTGCAGTTACTGCCAAAACAGTTCCTGTACCTGTAGTCGGATTCACATTATCATTATAGATAACTCCAGTGCTTATAACTGTTCCTGTGTTACCAGCAGCATCCGTACCACTAAATGTAACATCGTACGTTGCGCCATTTTTTAGCACAGGGTTATTGGTAAGGATTACATTCGTTTTTGCAGTGGTGTTTAATTCTGTTCCGGCAAGAGCCTGAATATGCGGTGCACCAGCATCAGTTCCCGCCACCAGCGCCCACGTGATAGAACCTGAGGTTAAGGTTTCGGATGGAGTAAATGAAACATTGGCATTGCTAACTGTGGCGCTGGTAACTGGAGCCGTGGCAGTGAAATTGGGTGCAGCATTGTCAAACACAACCAGCGTATTAGTAGATGCTGAACCTGCATTGGTTGCCAAGTCAGAGCCGTTAAGGGCAACAGTATAAGTTGCTCCATTGTTCAAAGCAGGGGCGTTGGTGAGGATAATATTGGTTTTGGTGCCTGAAGTAAGCTCTGATCCTGTTAATGTAGCTGTAAAGTTCCCAGCTGGTCCGGCAGTCCTTGTCCAGGTAATAGCCCCAGCGGATAAGTCTTCAGACAGAGTGTAGGTAACATTGGCTGTATTTACCGAAGAACTGGCAGCAGGGACAGTAAGTGTCAGCGTTGGGTTGAGGTTATCAACATCATAGACTTCTCCAGTTGTAAATGTGTTGGTACCTGCATTACCGGCCACATCGGTAACAGCAGTGTTGGCTTTGTCAAGCCTAATAGTTCCATTACCGGAAATAGTATTGACCGGTACTGTATAAACGGCTGAATTTCCAGTGCTTGGAGCAGGTGCAGCATCAGTTCCTAAAGCTGTTAGGGTAACGGTAACAGTGAAGTCAGCGGTGGTTACAGTCGATGCCTGAACACTTTCATTAAACGTTACAGTATAGTTTACTGAAGCCGCAGTTGTGGGGTTGGCACTCGCACGAACAATAGATTGAACGGATGGAACTTGTGTATCAATTGTAATAGCCAATACTCCTGAAGAGGCAATGTTTCCAGCTACGTCTTTGGTTGTTGCAGTTATGTTATGATCTCCATTGCTCATTACGGTTGTGATGGTAACTGTGTAGTCATTGCCAGCCACGGTGGTGGTCGGTGCAAGGTCTCCATCAATGCTACTGTTAATGGTTATAACCTGCCCATTTACGTTTAGGTTACTTGTAGTCTCGGCAAATGTTGGTGTATTATCATTAGAAATATTATCGGTTGCGGAAGATCCAGTATCCGTGGTCATGTCTGGAGTTTGCGGAGCAGTTGGAGGCGTTAAATCCACATTCAAAACCGGAGACATAGCCAGTGATGTGGCGAAATTACCAGCTGCATCATATACCCTGGCTGTTATGGAGTACGAAGGGTTTTCTGCCAATGCAGGGGCTGCGGTAAGCTGTTCCAGTATTCCAGAGGCAGAGTTGGTAAAAGCAATTACGTTGGTTCCCTCTAAAATTTCAAGCCTAAAGGTTGCAATACCTGTGACATCAAAAGTAGGTGTGTCATCGAAGGTAATATTATCAGTGGTTATATTGGTATCTGATGCAGGCACTAAATCAGGCGCTGTGGGTGTGGCGGGGGGTGTAGTGTCTACATTTAGAGTGGAGGCACTGGCCGTGAAAGTAGCGGCCGCGTTTCCGGCTGCGGCATCAGTGACCAACGCTTGAATATTATGGAGTTCCAGGTTTTGGTATCCTGTCAATAAGGAAAATGCGGCAATTAGATTTGCGGCAGAAATGATAACGGTTTTTGTTGCCGCTACTCTCTCTCCATTGGTAATAGTTGAAATACCTGTAACGGGAATCGATACATAACCGGTGTTAGTGGTATTTTGAATTTGAATTTGAACAGCGCCTCCGTCAAGTGAGGCATCGGCAGCGGTAAGCGGAACAACCACTTCCAGTGTGGTATTTGTGGAGTTCCAATATCCGGCCACTTCATTTCCGCCTTTGGCGGTAATGCTTCCAACTTGCAAAACGGCAGGGGAGGTAACATCACGTGTGTAAATTTCATCGCCTGACGTTGTTCCACCAAAGGCATTATTAGAGAGATCGACAATGTCTTGTCCTCCTGCAAAATTCAGGTCAAGGTTTCCTTCCCCGCCAACAGTGGCCACTGTTACAATGTAAGGGCCTGTACCAGAAACAGTAATGCCTGAAGCAGTAGCTGATGCAGTCACCCCCACTGTAAAATCAGAACCATCAGCGCTTACGTTGCTAACGGGTTCATTGAACGTAACTTTGAACTGTACAGATGTGGCGTTGGTATAAGGATTCGCTGTTGCGGGCTCCCGGATAATGGTTGCAGTTGGAGCTGTGTTGTCGTTGTAGGAGACAATAATATACCCTTGAGCTCCCGCGCCACCATTGGCAGGACTGATGTCTGCATTATTATCCCACCCACCACTTCCACCGCCTCCAAATTGAGTAGCATCAATTCCCAGACTGAAGGCTCCGCTCGCAATTCCTGTTAGACCTGCAGCTCCAATTCCTCCTCCGCCAGTTCCTCCGTTACCTGCCGTTGAACCGGAAGCTGGAGAACCATCGCCTGTGGTACCGGCACCACCCCCGCCAGCACCGCTGGCAGTTGCCATAACGTCATCTCCACCAGTAGGCGGAGCCTCAGCACCAGCACCACCATTACGCGTTGTGCCTATGGTTGTTCCAGCTCCAGCCCCTGTCTCATTGCTTGAAGTTGCATTTATACCCCCTGCGCCACCCACGGCCGTCACAAGACCTCCAAAGTCTGAAGTAAAACCTGTAACACCAGGAGTAGAGCTATTTCCACCGGCTCCGCCTGGGCCCCCAGCCCCAACATCGACTGGTATTGAAGCACCAGGAGTAACTGCGGTGCCAGCCGCTAATGTGTAAGAGCCTCCAGCTCCTCCACCACCCGCTCTACTGTTGGTATTTAGCCCATCCGCACCACCACCACCGCCACCACCACCAAGGGCCTGAACGGTTACGGATGATACATCAATAGGTACAATAAAATTTCCATCTGCTGAATAGTAGGTAAACCCTTTTGGGTTTGTTGCATTGGTCGTAAAAATATAATCGGGGCTGGTTGAAGCATCACTGAACTCATACACTTGAACAAAATAAGACGTCCCGCTAGTTAGACCACTTACCGTAGCAGTTTGGCCTCCTCCGGTAATTAATGCCACTGCTTTTGCTATCCCAGTTCCAGCATCTAAATCATTACCTCCAGCACTAAAATCAGGATTGACCAAAGCTGTAAGGTCTGTGTTGGTCACGGGTTTAAAGGCCCCTGTTGCATTCTTAACCACAACTAACCTGCCAACACCGCCTGTGCCATTGGTCGTCCAATTAATTTTAATTGAAGTCGATTGGTTAGCACCAGGAACAGGCTCAAAGTTTAGACCTGAAACGGGAACTGTTGGTTGCCCGGCAGCTGTCCATGAGGCCAATCCAAATGCAAACAGGAGAACGAAATTTCTGACTGATCTCAGTTGTAGTAAAAAAGTTAAGGAAACAAAAAGAGTAAAAATTCTCTTCATAGGGATGTAGTATTAAAGTCCAAAAATGCTCTTATAAAAAATATAAACTATCGTGCGTCTCTAAAAACCTTTTCTTAGATCACCCTGCCTGCCGCCAGGTAGGCCCAACCCTTACCCTTCTCCTAAATGAGAAGGGTAAGGAGTCTTAGAGATACACTATTCTTACTCTACGTTTCTCTTATTCTATTCTATGTTCCCCTCGCTATCCGTCTTCATCAACATCATGGTGTTCACCCCTCCAAAGTCTGTTGTGCCAAGCACCAGCAACGATCCATCAGACATCTGGCGCACGCTGGCACCGGTGTCTTTGTTTTTGCTGCCGAAGATCCGGGGGGCAGGCCATACCTGATTTCCGAAAGCGTCCACTTTAATGAGGTAATAGTCTTCGAGCCCTCGGCCGCCCTCAGTCGCAGGTACCGTTTTTGCCGTTCCTAAAATAGCCAAGCCTCCTCTTACGGTGGTGATAGAATTACCTACATCCGTATCACCGAATCCATAGGGAGCCAGATTGTTGCTGTACAGCACTGAGCCATCGTCTGCCAGGATTTTAAAAAGTATGTCCTGGTCACCTATTGTTGTTTGGTTGGTGGTTCCTACTACGGCAAAGCCGTTGCCATAGCGGCAAATGTCATTGCCGGTTTCTTCAAATTCCGGTGCGCCAATGGGAAGATCAAAGAGTGTATTCAAAGAATTTTGGGCCGTCTTCACCAGGCGGACATCAGAAGAACTTCGTGTAACGGTGCCCGACCAAAAAACATTGTCGGAAGCATCCAGGAAGATTTTACCGGAAAGCGAAGAAGTTCCTGCCCCGTATTTTTTTGCCCAGAGTACAACAAGACTTGATTTGTCAAGTTCTGCCAGTAACATATTGTCTGTGTTATCCTCGATGGCTCCCAGCACCAGGTAATTACCGTTGCTGTTTACTTGAATAGCGGCTCCATGAATTGACAAGGTAGAACCGAAGTCGATTGTTTTTTGGGTGACTATTGCACCATCCGCGCTCACTTCTATGATATGCATGTCGGACTTAGAGGGCAACACATTTTCTCCAATCACGATGAAACCTCCTGAGGCAAGTTGAAGTAAGGAACGGCCTCTGAGATTTTCTGCCGTCTTGGCGAAATCGGCAGGATAGACATTGCTCCAGATTACATTTCCATACTCATCTGTTTTAACAAGCTTAATTTTATATCGTTTAGTCAGATCTTCATCGGTAATCTCTGTAGTCCCAAGGATGATAATTCCTTTATCAGATGTTTCTTCCGCTAACTGTGCGAAGTCGTTATTGCCTCCATTGAAATAGCGGACAAACGTTGAGGGTGTGCCGGGGTCGGCATTTTTTTCGGATAGGCAAGAAGCAAGAAGTGCAGTTAGTGACAGGTAAAGAATTTTTTTCATCGTGGTAGAATTCAATTCAATAGTGTATTATCTAAGTGGCCTTGTTTGTTAAGAAAATGAAACGTCTGACGACATATTAAATTCAGTTTATAAATATTAACCTTTAGTTGATCAATTTCTTAGGACTAAAATAAGGAATCACCAAGCCTGCATTGATGGTTAAATTGTTATGACTGTAATTGGGTGGCACGAATCCGTAATCAAAAAGCGCTTCATTGTTACTTCGGTTGGATTCATTCACCACGTTGTTAAGTCCGTATTGATACCGGATATCCCCGGTAAGGTAAAAGCCTCCGAGCCGAATTTTTGAACCCACCGCCACAATAACGGAATAGGATAGGGGATTGTAGACGGTTTTAGAGTCTACCGCTGACCCGGTAACGGCACCCTGACCTTCCACCTGGGTAGCTATTTCCCAGGAAGAATTCAACAAATAGCTGATACCGGGGCCAATGCTAACGTATGGATTGAACTTGTTTTCTTTGAATTTGTACTGAATGAGCGGGTTCAGGTCAAGCCAATTCTGTTTTACCAGGTTCTGATCCTGTGAGATGGTGGTAGCTCCGGTTTCATCACTTACCGCTAATGTGGGATTAGTGTAATTGTAGCTTCGTGAGATGAACACTATTTCGGGCGCGATGGAGAAATTTTTGATAAAAGCAGGAAAGTCCTTTTCAAAGACCAGGCCCAATGAGAACCCGACCTTTGGAGCAAATTTGCCATTTCCCTGGGCACTACTACCCACATAAAAAGTCTCTCGAATGGCGGGCATAGTAGCCGAGGGGCCAAGTCTGAATCCTACGCGGAATAATGGATTAACCCTGAATTTGCGGTATAGGGCAATAAACTCTGCTGGGTCTACGGCATCATTGGGACTGAAGAAGTGATCCGAGTTTAGCAGTTCCAGCATGGCGGCATCTGCTTTTTCAGGCTCTTCCAGGTAGATGTAAGCGAGGGTGAGGTACTTGTATGCCGATACTTTTTGCTGCGCGTCAAATCCACTTTTAAGACATGCAGTCATTAAGCCTTCCAGTTCGTGCAATCGTCCCTGCTCATAGGTAGACTGCACAAGGCGGAGGGTTTGGGTACAAGATGAGGCCTGCCCAAATACATGGTTTGAAAAGAAAATAAGAGATAAAAAAACGAAGCCAACTATTTTTCTCATTTCATCATTATTTATAGAACTAAAAAAAAACAATAAACGTCTTTGCGAGCGTCTGCAGAAGATTTGTGCGTTAGCGCGAAGCCCGTCCGACCGAACCATCCGGGCGGGCAATCTCCGATTGAGGGGATCGCCTCGCCCCACCCGCTTTCTTTAGCTGGTACCTGCCTACCGGACAGGCAGGCTCGCGATGACGGCCAATTATCAGTTTTGTTTAAATCCATTTACTTATTATTCGCTGGATAATTGTCACACGTTTTCTCATAGGGAAGGTCAGTACTTACATACACATCCCATTCTTCCTTGTTGATATTGCGCTTCACATATTTGCACAATAGCCCCGACATGCTTTCAATTTCAGTAGGCCAGGCGTGAATGGTTTCATTTGCCTTGGCGGCATTGCTACTACTGCTATTGATGCCTACCAGCAATTGCTCGTCATTGGGTGAAAAGGTTGCACTCCATACCCAGTCGGCATGGTCGCTAAGCACAATCGGTTGCTCATTCAACTTTTCCCAGTTCCATAACCTCACTGTTCTGTCACGGCTGGTGGTAGCCACGAACTTTCCGGCATGGTTGAAATGGATTTGTTCAATATGGGCGGTGTGGCCCGAAAGAATACGTGGAGGTAAATTAGTATCCTCAGTCACTATCCGTATAAGCCCCGCATTATCTCCAACGATTATTCTCCTGGTTTTATCAGGGGCATAGGCGAGCGTAGTGAGTTCCGCCCCAGAGGGGTTTTTAAATACCTCTTTCGCAGAAAAATTATTAGTCACGTCCCACGAGTAGAGGATACCATTACTTCCTGTGCCGGCAATTCTGGTGCCATCGGGACTAAGGGCAATATCTGTAATCTTTTCTTTCGCAGTGATTACTTCTCTTGCCGTTGTCAGATCTGAATATTTAATACTATGTCCGGCATTGTCGCGTGCATAGAATCCTTTACTGTCCACAGTGAAATCAATATCATCCACATTGTAAACAAATCCATTAATCGTTTTAGGTGGTGCCGTCATGTTTTGAAGGTCGTAGAGCTCAACATAATTTTTGGAAGCATCACCAGCAGCCAAGCCACCTGCTGCCAGCCATCGTCCGTCCGGGCTAACATCCATAGCAAAAACCTGATAGACATCGCCTCTAAAGGCCACCAATTCAGTTGGTGTCCATTTATTATCAACCAGGCTCCACTGAATAATTCTTCCATCGCTTCCTCCGCTATAGATATGATTCGCTTTTTCGTGTGCCACCAAGGCTCTTGCGGCACCTTTGTCGTGACCTTCAAGATTCAGTGTAAGTGGATCTTTGTTTTGACTTAGCGCCTTTGACAGACCATTATAAATATCATTGTCATACGGATATCCGGTATTGGCTTTATTAAAGAGATAGGCCTGCTGTGCAATCAAAGATTCTTGCTCAACGTCATTGGTAAGTTCCTTTGACTTCAGGGCCATCGATTTGGCAGTTGATAAGTATTGCTGACGGAGAGCTGCAGCAGCGTTTTTATCGGCAATTATTTTTTGTTCTTGCGCAATCTTAGTTTGCTCTTTTGCCGTCTTCTCATTCTTTAAAGCCTTTTGCTCTTGAAGGATTGCTAACTGCCTTTGCTCTTCCGCTATTTTCTGAGCGGCAATGGCTTCAGCGGCACTTTTATCAGCTGCTATTCTTGCTGTTTCAGCCTCAGCCTGAGCTCTTTTAGCTTCTTCAGCCGCAGCATTTGCGCGTACCGCCTCACTTTTAGCTAATTCAGATTGCACCAAAGCTTCCTTAGCATTTGCATCAGCCAACTCTCGTTGACGGTTCGCCTCTGTTTGCTGAACAAACGCATACACCACAGCCACCAAAGCCAACACCAGGAATGCGCCTAATACCAACGCTACTGTACGGGCGCGTTGTAGTTTTCTTTTCTGCTCTAGTTCCTTTATACGTTGCTCGGTCTCGAATTCCTTTTTGGAGTATTCGAGGAAGATCATCGTACGTTCAAAAGCCGGATGATAGCGCTGGCCCCAAACTAAAGTTGGCTTGTGCTTAACCTGCCAGTTGAGTGCAAGTTGTAAATCCGGTGGCCTCCATAGGCCTGCCTTACCTACCTGGTACATGGAAGCCGCTTCCGCCAGACGCAAATACATTTGCACCGCATCTGCTTCATCATCCACCCAGTTCTTTAAGCGTACCCAAATCCGCATCAAACTTTCATGCGAGATGTCGATCATTGATTTGGAACCTAATGTGGTCCCATAAGCTGGTGTGAGGAGTGATCTGCCGGGCTCGCGGAATTTCTCCAGCACTTCTATCACATCTGCTTCGGAAACATCGGCAATGGATGCGATCTCATTTAAGCGCGTAGGCCTGCGTATACCAAAGTTCTCACCTCGTTTTTCAGTTATCGCTTTGAATATGATTTCACAAATCCGTTTCTGGTCCTCATCCAATTCATCATATGCTTCGTTCGCGTGCTGCGACAACGCTTCAGCCATGGTTCCAATGGCTTCATAATGCTTGAGGTCTACATTTTCCTCATCGTAGTCTTTGTAATTAGCCCAATAACTCCATGTGCGCATAAGGGCGTGCTGGAGAATAGGAAGCTGATCTGGATTATCTCCCAGGTCATTTAATAATTGTTGAACAAGACGAGGAGAAATCTGAGCGCCACCAACTGCCACGGGTCCTTCAATGGCCCTGCGCTTTTGTTCGCGGGTCATTTGAGGAATCAGGTAATGGCTGTCGTTGATCTTGCGTGTTAATTCAGGAAACTGTGAACAATCACCGATAAAATCTGAACGCATGGTGATGGCTACGTAGATTGGATTGTCGGTATAGTTGATGGCCTCCATCAACAGGTTGACGAAAGCAAGGGTCTCGTTTACAGAGTTAGGATCAGTACTATCTTTGAAGCGGAACAATTCCTCAAACTGGTCTACCAGAATCAGGTAATTGACATCCGAAGATCTTCTTGATTGCTGAATGGCTTCTACCAAACCCAGGGAACTACTTCTCAATAAAGTAGAAACAATGGTACGTTTGATCTTGCGATCATCCGGATCGGCACTGTTGTATTCCTTTGACGTCTTGAGTAGTGACTCTGCAAGATTATCGATTGGGCCTGCACCAGGGCGGGTGACTACTACCTCCCAGTTAGGACTGGTGTCTGTTAAAAAGCCTCCATATAAAATGGGCAACACCCCACAGTAAATGAATGAAGACTTACCACTTCCTGAAGGACCGATAACACCAACAAACCGGCTCTTGGAAAGTTTTAGCAAGACTTCGTCAC
Organism: Bacteroidota bacterium; assembly: GCA_038043425.1. Classification (GTDB taxonomy): domain Bacteria; phylum Bacteroidota; class Bacteroidia; order Cytophagales; family Cyclobacteriaceae; genus ELB16-189. The sequence continues at coordinate 58,310 of JBBTBZ010000013.1, read as the reverse complement.
TCTGTCCCTCTCGTCCAAAAAAGAGGTGACTTTCCTCTATTTTGAAAGGACGAAGTCCGGGGAATGGGTTATCCACCCCAACCTGGGTGGAAGCACCTTTCATTTCTTCAGTTGACTTGCTCATAGTATTTATGCTTTAAATTCTTCTAAAAACATTTTTAAGGACTCCATCCTTTTATTCTGATCTCCGGAAATAACGGTCATATTCTGACTCTTAAAAGTTTCCAGCTCAACGCTGTTGGAGGAGGATGACACAATAGCTTTTCCAAGGATTGGTTTTTTTCTTCCAAACCCTGGTGCCTTCAATAAATCCAACGCCTTCATTCTTACCCACTGATCATTTACTTTGCCTTTAAAGATGATCGCTCCGTCCAGATTTTTGAGGTTCTCAATGTGATTTTTCCTCACGTCCAGGAGTTCACCTTCGAATGCCGGTGTCAGAATTCTAAACCCGGATTTTTCAATCGCTTCTTTGAATGGTCTAACCTCCTGATCGTCCATCCGGTCATGTACTACATATATCGATTTGCCTGTGTAATCATCGGGGTCTTTTCTCTCGAGGGACTCCAATAATTCTTCACGCATGATGTTCTTAAAATCCTCCAGCGGATTCTGAAGAATCTCAGCCCCTTCCTGGGCTTCCACATCACGTTTGATGCTATCAATAAAAGATTTTTGTTTGTCGCTGGCATTCTTGAGGTTTGGAGCGATCCAAATTAACCGGCCAAACTCCTCTTTTTTTTGTTTTTTCACCAGGCTTTGTTCTGCTGCCAGCTGGTTTTGAATGTCTACCAATGAGCGATCCGCGCCTTCCGGAATTTCTCCATAGGAGCTTCCGATTAAGTGAATGGAGAGACTACAATCTTCCAGATCTTTCTTCACCATGGTTTCCAGTTCAGAGAGACGTTGCGGTAATGTTTGCTTGGGTAACACAATATACCCGTGACGCAAAAGTTCGCGTTTGATGATGTTTCGCTGAACAGATATGTCGTGTCCGGTTTCTGCCAGATAGATAGTCTTTCTTTTAAAGATGTTTTTCACTTCTGATTTTGTCTCACCTTGCCTGAGTAGCAGAAGTGATTCGTGTATATCATAAGCAAGGTCAACCATCTTCATCCAATATTGTTTTTCAGCTTCCAGACTAAAGAAATCAGAATATTCCTTCATGGAACCTGTTTCTGTATCTAACTGGAACATGTCGTATCCCAGCAGATCGCGTAAGCGGGGAGGATGTTCCTGATTGGAGAGGGGGGATTTTAAAACTTTGAAAACGCGGTTTACTTTTGATGAAGCGGTTGCTTTGTAGAATCCCTCCACAGTATCTAAGCATCTGCCCGACTGCACGAAGTCTTTTGAAAGAATAGTGACCAGAACAGCAGCATTGTCCAATGTAGCGGCAGTTACAGAATCATATTCTCCCTTTAACAGGATGTTTGGTTTCTCGCCCAGCACTTGATAGAGCATCAGCTCCAAAAATTTCTTGAATTGCGATACCCAGCCAGCTTCATTCTTCTTTGCAGTTTCATTGTCTTTGTCTGCGAAAGTGATGAGAACGTCTATTTCAAAAGCCATCGTTACGTAAGTTTATTTCCTTTGCCTGTTTTTAATTTGTGATTTCAGAATTCAAATCACTATGCTAATCCCAAAATTCTCAATTCAACTTCCCTATACTGTTTGCTTCACACGCGTGCCCGTCACATTTTTTATAAGTCCCTGTACCAGATCATGATGATTGGCAAGTACAAAATAGAAATCCACGAGGTTGATTTTAAATATCACTGTTCGTTCGGTTGCCTCCACTTCGGTGACCTTTTGAGAAGGGCCTTCCTGAAACAGATCCCCAAAGACATCGCCTTGTTTAAGCACACCAACTTCTTCCGCTCCGTTTTTTATCCTCGCTGTCCCATGTGCCAAAATTAAGATTGGCTGATTGTCATCTACTTCATTCAGAACGAGTTTGTCTTTCGCGTTAAGCGTAACCGGAATTATTTTATCAGCCAGATCGCTGACTAAGTTTCCTGATATCCCCTTGAAGACAGGCAATTGCTTGATAAACAATACCATTTCAAACCCCAAGAAGAAGCCGTCATCCAGGCCATCCAGCAGCTGGTTATTTTCAATTGCTGAGTCTAAGAATTTTTTGTCTTTTAGAGGTAGTCTTTCAGATATGACGGGGTAGATAGTTTTATCTTTATTATAAATTACCCATGCTGCTGTTTCCTGCAGAAGTTTGTCCTGATTGAACATTTGGCTGATAAGACCGCGGCTCACCCGGAAATCCGGAATGTAAGCAGAAGCATGAACAGCACATAGCTTTGTCCAGCGATTATTGTAATTGAAGTCTCTGTTGAGGATGTAGTTTATTACCTGAACCGGGTTATAGCTTTCCCGCGGAAAATAGGTTTGAAGTTTTTCCAGTTTGTCAAGAAGTTTGGAATCATCGAGAAGTGGTATCAGTTTTGGTTTGAGATCCTGATCAACAAACAAATCCAATAGCTCCAGTGCGTAGGATATAGAATCAGGAGTTCCTGTTTCAATATTTTCCTTCACTAATTGAACAGACTCTGAGTCATATAATAAGGACAATAATAGCGCCAGGTGATCATAATTATCGCGGATTTCCTCTTTCAAAGCTTCTCTTAGAAACTCAAAATGAGGTAACGCTGGCAATTCTTCAAGAGCAGCCAGGTTCCAAAGCGTTTTGCTCATTTCAACATCGAGCAAATCTTTTACAGCTAATACTTCTCTACCCTTGGCGTGATAATCAATATAGCGAAAGGAGTACAAAATTTGTTTTACGATGCGCTTGTCCGGATAATCTACTTTTTTCCACAAGAGTTCCATTCCTTCTTTTCCTCCGATATGGCCAATGATCGATACGATCTTGAGCATCACGAGATCGCTTTGACCTGATTTATGAAAAGCGGTTTCTAAATATAGAAGTGCCGGCTGGCCAGCTTCTTTCAAGGCGGAGGCTGCTTGTGAAGAATAGGAGGGAGAGGCAAGCAATTCAACCAAAACGTTCCAGGTTTCCGGGCGTTTGACTTTTCTGGCTGTAAGCAGCGCTTCGTTTCTTACTTTAGGGTCTGGATCCCTGAGCATTTCCAAAAGAATAAAAATGGTTTTTGGGCTGATCAGCTTTCGCAAAAGTTTGGCGGCCAGTAATCGGTCTGTTTGCTTTACCGATTTACTTAACTTCATAAGCTTTTCGGGAGAAATAGAAAGTAAATCACTGTCTTCGAGTTCACCGGCAGCACGCTTTGCCAGACCATGTATTTCAGATTCTGGAGTTAGGCCCAACTGTTGGATTTTATCCTGAGCGAATTGCTTTACCTTTTTTAGTTTACTTTCTACCAGACTAATGATGGAGTTTTCGAATAAGGCGGGTTCAAGCTTTTCGGTAAGCCGAAGACCATAAATAACTTTTTCTTCTGCTGTGCTTCGCACTTCCTTTTCCAAAACGCTGTCCATAGTGTATTCCCTCACATGGTCTTTATCTACAGTAGTTTTATTTTTAACTAAGGAATTCTGTAGTGTACTACGGTATCCGCTATACATTTTATTCGTCACCAGATACCAGACCACCAGTACAGGAATGGTAAACATGGTAATTGATAAGAGGTCGAATATTTTGAACTGATTAATCAACACAATTAAACCTCCTGCAATGGTACTTCCCAGCGCGGTAACAAATCCTTCCAGTTTGGTTTGGGCATCTAACTTTATCGTTTTATCAATGGGCACGTAGTAGAATTTGAATACCGGACTATCCAGGGCATCACGTAAGGAGTTGATGAATAATTTACTCATCGCGACCATAATAAAGAAGAAGATGACATTCCCCTCCTTACTTACATCAAAACCAAAGGCCAGACCAAGTGCAAATGCTCCCCCTGTAAAGAGGATGAGCAACAACGGAGTGATTAAAAGGGAGACCCTCAAGCCATAGTCTTGCAATATTCTGTCCGTACCGAATGTTGTAAAAAGGAAGCTAAAAATCACGATGGTTGCCTCGAACAAAGACAAAAAGTAAGGAAGACGCTCGTTGTCAAACCGCTGGGTTGATACGTTGAAGAAGGAATAGTCGATAAATCGCAAGGCAACCAGTGAAACGATAATAAATAAAGACATCCAAATGATATACTTATTATTGAATAATTGAACAGCTGTTATTTTTTGATGGAACTTTTCAGAAGCAGCGGACGCTGCAGCTCCTAAGAATCGGTTAGATAAAACAAAGAACAAGAGAAAATAGCCTGTTATACTAAAGAGCCCAATGGTATAAAGAGTGGTGACCGGTATACCAATTTGCAAAAGTACAGGTATGGTAAAGAACGCAAGGATTTGCGCCACCATTGTTCCTAGGTCAACACTACCAATTATTCGCTTCGACTGACGGAGGTTGAACATCCTCTCAAAGGCACCCCAGAAAACCAGGAGGCAAATGAAGGTAAAAGGCAGAATCAGGGTAAAACCATAATAGTAAAGGAAATTAACATCCTCCACAAAAGAATCACCGAATTCAATAAAGGCAGTAAGCGCCAGGACTATGGATAGACTTCCCAAGGCTAGAAATCTGAACGGTATCCTGCCTTGCAGGAAATTATAAATAGCAGTTGCTCCTAAACCTAGTACTCCGGAAATCACCAGTGCCACCGGCAAATCTTTCGTTTCACTAAAGTGTGTAAGAAAAAGCGATTGGGAAGCAACGGTAACAGTGGCTAAGAACATCCCCAACATGAAGCTTATGGCAAGAAGGAGAAACACCGGAGCTGATTCTTCGGGCTCAACGTCCAGGAATTTTAAAATGCGTTGTTTCATAGAAGAGATAGCTTAAACTCTAAATTCATAAGTTTTGAGCAAAATTCCTATTGAAATCTTTTTCATTTTGCGTTGCAGCACAATTAATTGAACTCCATACGTTAAGGTTACTTCATCTCAAGTAAGATCGCGCTTAGAAATTGAGCGTAAAGTGTATTGCCAAATCAGAAAATGGGCATTGATTTTAAAGAATTTTGCGGCAATGAGACGGATGTAATAGCAATGTTTTTTAGATTGTTAAGGTTCTCTTGGGATAGATTGACTTACTTATGAGACAAAGTAGTTATCGTAGTAAAAAAGAGCTATCCCCATAGCTCAGAAATCTGTAATCATTATTCAACGCCTGCTGGTAGACTCTTTTCCAATCGGCATCAATAAAAGCGGCCACAAGAAGCATAAGTGTAGAGCCTGGCTGGTGGAAATTGGTAATGAGCCCATCGCACATTTTGAATGAATAGCCCGGTAAAATAAAAATGGAGGTATGGCCAGTGATGGATTCAAGATGTTCTTTTTTCATTTTACCAGCCACCGCCTCCAACGCTTCTTTCTTTGAATAGTGGGTTGCCAACTCATATGGTTCAAACTGGCTGATGATAAAATCAGTTTTTGGGTTTTGAATCAGTTTCACCCCGTACCAATACAAACTTTCAAGTGTTCGTGCGGAAGTAGTGCCAACAGCAATTGTTGTTTTATTAGCTAAAAGATTGTCAAGGTTTTTTTTGGAGACAATGATCTGCTCAGAATGCATCTCGTGGTCCGTGGCATTATCCACCTTAACCGGTTGAAAGGTCCCCGCACTTACGTGTAAGGTGAGAAAGTCGATTCCAATTCCCTTTTGTTTGATGTGCGTCAGTAATTTTTCGGAAAAGTGAAGACCTGCTGTGGGCGCTGCTACAGCCCCTTCATACTGTGAATAGACGGTTTGGTAACGTTCACGATCTGTTGCATTGGCTTCCCGATGGAGATAGGGGGGCAAAGGTGTAACACCGAACGCATTAACAATTTCTGCAAACGAAATATTTTCTGGGGTCCACGTAAACTTGACTATGTTTTCTTGTCGGTTTTCAAGACGCACTTGCAATTCGATGTTTGTTACCTTTTTAGTAAGAGTAGTTCCAACTGGCCATCGTTTTAAGTTTCCGATAGCACATTTCCATGAGGCCCTCCCAGTTGCCTCCATAGCAAGCTGAAGCAGCGGAGATGGATCGGTAGGATTCAGTAAGAATAATTCGATCTGTGCTCCGGTTTTTTTTTGAAAGAATAACCTGGCGGGTATTACTTTTGTGTCATTGAAAAAGAGGATGGAGTTATTTGGTAGTTCATCAGCCAACGAAGCAAATTTGGAGTGGCGTATTTCACCTGCTTTATAAAGTAATAATTTCGATTGGTCCCTATGCTGAAGAGGATGTATGGCAATCCGGTCAGAGGGTAATTCATAAAAATAATCTTTGATGTTAATTGTAGGCTGCATGAAAGAATATCAATTTCCGGTATAAATTTGAAATTCAAGGCTCAATATTCAATATTCAAGATTGAATTACCACTTTTAATTTTGAATTTTGGATATATACCATGGCGCTTCGGGCAAGCTCATTTAAAAAAACATTCCACTTTCGCTTCGATGCCCGCACTTCGCGCGGCACCATGAAAGAAAAACATTCATGGTTCATTAGAATCTGGGACGAAAAGAATCCCGATTCCTTTGGAATTGGAGAGTGTGGGCCATTACCCGGGTTAAGTGTTGAAACTGATGCCGAAGAGGTTCTTGGCAGAGTGGTAGACAAAATAAACGAGGGACAACTTCAACTTAATCCCAATAGTGATCTCACCTTCGTCTCTGCGTTTATAAACGAAAGCTTCGATTTCTTAGAAAACTATCCGTCTGTCATTTTTTCAATTGAAACTGCTTTGCTTGATTTATCCCATGGAGGCAATCGAACCATTTTCAAAAATGATTTTATTAAAGGTCAATCCATCCCCATCAACGGACTGATCTGGATGGGAGGACTTGATTTTATGTTGCAACAAGTGGAGATTAAAATTCAGGATGGATTTCGATGTATAAAATTGAAAGTGGGAGGTCTTGATTTTGAAAAAGAGTGTGATATCCTTCAATATATCCGAAGAAAGTATTTTCGTTTAAATATTGTCATCCGGTTGGATGCCAATGGGGCATTTAAGCCGGATGACGTGTTGTATAAACTCAAAGAGCTGTCAAAGTTTGACATTCATTCTATAGAGCAACCCATCAAGACCAAATCAGATTTCCTGCCTGAGCTTTGCCGGACTTCACCCATTAAAGTAGCATTGGATGAGGAACTGATTGGTATCTCTAAAAAGTCGCAAAGAGAAGAGCTACTTGATCGAATAATACCACCCTTCATTATACTTAAACCCACTTTACATGGAGGCCTGCAATCTTGTGCTGAATGGATTGAGATTGCCGAGGCCCGAAAGATAGAGTGGTGGCTTACTTCTGCACTGGAGTCCAACGTAGGGCTAAACGCAATCGCCCAATTTGCCGCTAATTATACACTTGATAAACCTCAGGGTTTGGGCACAGGCACCTTATATGACGATAATTTCGAATCTCCTCTGAAGATGGATAAAGGTTTACTTATCCACAATCCGCGTCAGGAATGGGTAATAAACGAATAAACTAAAATATTTAGTCATAATTATTGCAATTACTAAATTAATGGCTTTAATTGGCTAAAATATTTAGTGAGATGGAGGATTTAGAATGTAGGCTTAGGCTTAAGAGCAAACGGCTGGATTCCGGCCGTTTTCAAGTCAACTTTGTGACGCAGGGTTTTTCCCAGGAATGCTACGGATATCTTTTGGCAGAGCCCAAGACCTCACTTCGTGAAGTAGTTCAAAAAATTAGCAGGCATATTGGTGCCATGCAGCGTTCAGATCGGTACTACCAGCGAAACCTGTTTTCATTGAAAAATCGAGAAGTGAATTCCGGAAAGATTTTAGTTTTTAAACAGTAATGATTAATCCTTTTAGCTATGCACAAGTTAAATGAGAATGTAAGGTTCATTCGGAAGCAAATGAATCTGACGCAAGATCAGTTTGCCCAAAAGTTAGGTATTAAAAGATCGCTGGTAGGTGCTTACGAAGAAGGCAGGGCCGAACCTCGCCTGGATCTACTGCAAAAGATGGCGGAGTTCGCTGGCATTTCAGTAGACACCCTCATTGGAAGCGATATCACAAAAGCAGATGCCATACCAGAAAAACCTGAAAAATACCTAAGAGGCAAAGATGTGCTGGTGATAACGGTGGATGAATTTAAAAAAGACAATATTGAACTGGTACCACTCAAAGCGGCTGCCGGTTATTTGAATGGCTATGCGGACTCAGAGTATGTAAAAGAACTTCCAAAATTCAAGCTTCCTATTTTAGGCCAGGGAACGTATCGCGCGTTTGAAATTAGCGGTGATTCTATGTTGCCGCTCATGCCCGGCACAATCGTGATCGGAGAATATATGGATGATTTGCGCAATTTGAAAAATGGAAAAACATATGTTTTGGTTACAAAGCGCGAGGGTATAGTGTATAAAAGAGCATTCAATTATATCGCAGACACAGGCAAACTATTCCTGGTCTCAGACAACAGACACTATGCACCTTATCAAATTGATGCTGAAGATGTGGTGGAGGCATGGTCAGCAAAGGCCTATATCAGTGTGCAGTTCCCTGATGTAGAAAGCAAAAATGAAGTATCGGTTGAGCAACTTGCCAGTATGGTACTTGATCTTCAAAATGAGATCGTGCATTTAAAAACAAAGAAATAGAAAATTAGCTTAGCGGTTAGTCGAAACTCGTCAGGTCTCAATTTATTGAGGTTTGACGGGGATTAGATTCAATGTCTCCTCTCGCATTACCTTTCCATTCTCTGTTAGTCTGAAGTTATTGATAAACCGCATTTCCCGTGGTCGCTCGAAAGGTTGGGTTGTGTCTTCAATCCTTCTCGCTATTTCTGATGTGAGCTCCGTGCTAAACGGAACACCTTCAATTACCAACGTCACTTTTTGGCTTAGCTTTTCATCCGGCAACCCGGCTATAAAAAACCGATTGGATAAAGTCAGTGAGTTGAATATTTCCCGAACGGATACTTCCACTTTTTCGGGCATAACTTTTACGCCACCAGAATTAATAATATGGTCCCACCGGCCAAGCCAGCGGAAATGCTTTTTGCTGATGATTTCGACCAGATCGTTTGTAATTATTTTTTTAGGATTTAAAAAGCCCACCTCGATGACCAGGCACCCTCTTTCATCATTACATATTTTAATATCATCCAACACTTCAAAAAAATCTTGCCGCTGTTCTCCATTTAATCGCTGAAGCGCGATGTGCGAAATCGTTTCCGTCATTCCATAGGTGGCGTAAAATTCGCCTTCAAAAGATTGCACTGATTTTTTTGTAACCTGGTCAAGTGGTGCTCCACCAATGATAACACATTTTAATCCTTCCATTCTGGATTTGAATGCGGAGTTAAGAATAGCCTGCACCTGATAAGGAACGAAGGCTGCAAAGTCCAGGGATGTAGTGGCACTGATTTTCTCAAAGGGATTGGCAACAGGATCAACGGCAACCATATTCATTCCAAGGAGGAGGCTGCGCACTAACATCATTTGTCCGGCAATGTATTTTGGATCCAGGCACACAAGAGCTGTGTAGCCTGGTTTTAGATGTAGTGCATTAATCGTGAGGCTGGCACTGTACTCCATTTGTTGGCGAGTGATAGTAATTATTTTAGGCGCACCTGTTGAACCCGAAGTTTGTAATTGAAACTCCAGTTCAGTGTTTAACCAACGGTGGCAAAAAAGTAAGGTGCTTTGTTCAAAGGCACTGAGATTAGTTTTAAACGATCCGGATTTCAGTTGATCTAGAGTGTACGTTACTCCATTCAAATTTAACCACGGTTGGATCGAACTCATGTTATCATTGGCCTGTTGAGATACCCATTTTTCAATTTAATAAAAGTCTGGCTATGGAAATTTTGGAAATTTTGAAAAATCAGGTTCTCTTTTTTCAAGAAAGGCATTTTTACCTTCTTTGGCCTCATCACTTAAATAGTACAGCAAGGTAGCGTTGCCTGCCAGTTCTTGAATTCCAGCCTGACCATCCAGTTCCGCATTGAAAGAGCATTTCAGCATACGTATAGCAAGAGGGCTTTTCTTTAAAATTTTCTTAGCCCATTGAACATACGTTTCTTCCAGCTTTTCCAAAGGCACCACTTTATTTACCAATCCCATATCCAGGGCTTCCTGCGCATCGTATTGATCACATAAATACCAGATTTCCCGTGCTTTTTTTTGACCTACAATTCTGGCTAAATATGAAGCGCCAAAGCCGCCATCAAAGCTGCCGACCATGGGACCTGTTTGTCCGAAGCGTGCATTCTCAGCAGCAAGGCTTAAATCACAAACTACATGTAACACATGGCCTCCTCCAATGGCCCATCCAGCTACAGCCGCAATGACAGGTTTTGAAATAGACCGGATTAATTTTTGAAGATCTAAGACATTCAACCTTGGAACTGTATCTGAGCCGATGTATCCACCATGGCCACGCACGCTTTGATCGCCACCGCTGCAAAATGCTTTGCCTCCTTCTCCTGTTAAGATGATCACACCTACCTCTGAATCTTCCCGGCAAATATTCATAGCATCAATCATTTCCTGCACGGTCAACGGTGTGAAGGCGTTGTGCACGTGTGGCCTGTTGATGCTGATCCGCGCAATGCCATCGTATTTATGAAAAAGTATTTCCTGGTATTCTTTAACAGGATTCCAATCGTAGTTAAGCTTCATATTCCTTTTTAATAGTATTTTTAAAGTCGTCAAATATTTTTTTGGTCAAGCCTTTTTCTGTTTCAATTTCCATGATTTTGGTGCGACCATCGAATAAGAAAAAATTCTGTATTGTGTTTTTAAGTTTTCGGAGGTTATCCGGTTTCAGATAATCAAAATCAAATTCGGCTGCAAGATTTTTTGCTGTGAGTCTTTGATCGGTAACAAAATATTCTCCCGCCTCTGGCAGATTTCCGGGCCCGTCAATCATATTAAAAATAATTCCCCCATGGTTATTGAGTATGACCACATGCAAATTAGATAAGGAATAGTTATGCCAGAATGCATTCCGATCATAAAAAAAGGCGACATCTCCAGTGATTAAAATATTGGGCACGTCACTGCTCAGGGCATGTCCAATGGCCGTGCTGGTGCACCCATCAATTCCGCTTGTTCCACGGTTTGAGAAAACATGGATTCCTCTTTGGCTTGCCTCCAGGCCGATAATATTAGCATACCGCACCGACATGCTATTGGCCAGGTGAAGGTTGCAGCGTGAGGGAAGACATCGAATAACTTCCCGCACAAAGTGTAGTTCACTGAGCGTGGGCACTGAAAAGAAAGTCGCCATCGTCCGCTCAATACGATGTTCTTCAACCTCCCACAGTCTGTAATAATTTTCGCGTTTTTGGATTTCAAAATTTGAGGCATTCTTTGACTTGCTTAATTCTTCAAAGAAGGATGCAGGCTCAGTTGCAATCGTGTTTGTGAGTTTTTGAAATGTATCAGCAACATAACCGGCCGGTTGGATGTGCCAGTGTTCGTGCGGTGGATGTTGACGGAGAAATAGTTTAACTTGTTTGGAGATGACTGATTTACCAAAGGTAATCAACAGTTCCGGACGAAGTGATTTTTTTATAGATTCGCCTGACTGGCCCAGTAACACGTCTGCATGCTTGATGGCATATTTTAGTGAATGTAAATTTGAGATGATCTCGGCAACCGCGGGTGAGGTTTGACTTTTACAAAACTTATCAAGTGATTTTAACAATCCATCATCATAGTCCGCTTGTCCGGCTAGGATCAGGACTTTCGTAAAAGAGGATAATTTTTTTTGAAGGCTGTCAATCGATTTAGCCGAAAGCGAATGACGTGGATAGGATGGTTCTATGGATCTTCCTTCCTCACTGAAGTGAATGGACTCTTCGCTAGTTGGGTACAAAGGTTCCGCAAAGGGTGCGTTAATGTGAACGGGTCCTCGTGGAAATTCTTGTGATAGATTGATGGCTTCGTTCACCAGCCTGTTAAGGTACCAATGGCTATCTCCCCGTTCATAGTCTTGCGGTAAGTCAAATGATTTCTTCACATGTGTACCATACATATTTTTCTGACGGATGGTTTGTCCATCCAACTGATCAATCCATTCCAATGGACGATCAGCCGTAAAAACAATTAAGGGTATGCATTGAAAGAATGCCTCTGCAACACCTGGTGCAAAATTATAAGCCGCACTTCCTGACGTACAGACTAATACGACAGGTGTGTTTGTTTGCTGGGCGATGCCAAGGGCGATAAATGCTGCGCTTCTCTCATCGCTAAATGTTCTCGTGATTATTTTTGGGTGTTGGGCAAATGCGTGTGTGAGTGGTGCTGATCGTGAGCCAGGGCAGAGTATGGCGTGGTGTATTCCTTTACGTGAACAAAGCTGTGCGATGTCATAAATAGGCTGCCAGTGCTTCATACGCTACTACCGGTTTAGCACCTGCAAAAGTGTATTCATTTTCATTTCTGTTTCTTGCCATTCTTGTTCGGGCTCGGAGTCGGTTGTGATGCCTGCACCAGCATAGCACCACGCTGTTGTCTTTTGCACTTGCATGCACCTAAGGTTGACGAAAATATGGCTCTCATTTTTAAGATTCACTGGCCCAAGATAACCGCTGTAATATTCGCGATCGTAACCCTCATGCTCTTTTATGAACTTCGTGGCATTTTCCAGGGGCATTCCGCAAACGGCAGAAGTTGGATGAAGCAGATTAAGCATGACCGATCCCAACTGCGGAAAATTGGTTGCGATCATGTCCACTTCATAATCAGTTTCCAAATGGATAAGATTTCCAGCCAGAGAAGTTCTGGGGCCATGTTCATCATATTCTCTAAGGCGTATCTTTTTAAAACAATTAATGATATACCTTGATACCAGGGCTTGCTCTTCAATATCTTTTTGCGTCCAGGCTATTGATTTCATATCAGCACCAGGTTGAAATACTTTTGTGCCAGCCAGTGCAACTGTTTTAAATTTCATATGCCGGTCGATACTTACCAGAAGTTCCGGAGTTGCCCCAATCCAGGTTCCGGTTTCAGGAGTTGAGACCAATGAGATAAAGGCATGTGGATAGGTTTCGCAGAGGGCATGAAAAGTAGCGAGGAGATCAAAATCCGATGGTAATGCAAAAGATTGCCTTCTGGAAGGAACCACCTTCTCGAATTGGCCGTCACAGATGCCTGTAAGACATTTTTCAACCAGCAACGTATACTCGTTTTTTCCAGTTGGCATACAGGATTTGTCATCCTGAAAGAAGTAAGATGGTTTTTTTTGGTCGGCAGGTAATTGAAATAGCGGATCTACAGAACCTAAATAGGAATTGCTTTCTTTCGAAAGCGCTCCATTCTTGAACGTGAAAATGAGATCACCTTTTAGAAACAATTTAGGTTTTTTATTATCAAACGGACTGAATACAAAGCCTGGAGTTGACTCTTCCAAAATGACTTCGTCCAGAAACTTTACACCTTCTGTGTTTACCAGTAAATTTTTTTCATCTGCGTCAGGCAGTCTCCATAAGCTTACAGAATGACCACTACCCAGATGATGAGTGAGGAGACAGGGTAATGATTCTCCTTCAGTGAGGGTTCGTGTGGCTACAGGTTCAGAGTCTTGCATGGTTTGGGACTTATCGCTTGTCAATCACGGCCATGGTTATCCTGCTTATGCAAATGAGTTCTTCTTGCTCATTTGTAATTCTTATTTCCCACACTTGTGTTCTTTTACCAAGATGGATAGGTTTTGTTGTGCCCACTACGAAGCCTTCCTTAATACTCTTAATATGATTGGCATTGATTTCAAGTCCAACACAATATTGTATATTGTTATCGAGGCAACAATGTGCGCCAAAACTGCCTAATGTTTCAGCCAACGCTACAGATGCACCGCCATGTAACATGCCAAAAGGCTGGTGAGTTCGATGGTCTACAGGCATTTTTGCGGTTATAAAATCGTCACCGATCTCAATAAATTCAATTCCCAAATGGGCGGCTAATGTGTTAACCGACAACTTGTTGAGTTGTTCAATAGTTATTCCCTTTTGAATAAAAGACATAGAATGAAAGTGGGGAACCATTAGAAAAGGACTATTTCAGTATTTTTGCAGCCAAATTAGAAGAAATTGACCAGCAAAAAAATATACCTGATCCGCCACGGGCAGACCGATTATAACCTCCGGGGCATTGTGCAGGGAAGTGGGATTGACTCTTCAATCAACCAATATGGCCGTGAACAAGCAAACGCCTTTTTTAAAACCTATGGTCATTTGCCTTTCGATAAAATCTATACATCAAGTCTGAAAAGAAGCATTGAGTCTGTTAAAGAGTTCATAGATCTTGGGATTCTACATGAGCCAAATCCCGGGTTGAACGAGATAAGTTGGGGGAATAAAGAAGGACAAATCATAACAGTAGATGAAGATGCTTATTATCACTGGGTACTAAGTCAATGGAAAGAAGGCCATACCAGTTTGCGAATAGAAGGAGGTGAAAGCCCGGAGGAGGTTGCAGCTCGTCAGAAGGGAGTCATTGAATCGATAATCAAAAGTGACGCAAAGACAATCCTAATCTGCATGCATGGCAGAGCTATGCGGATTCTACTCTGTCAGCTTTTTAACTATCCTTTGAAAAACATGGACACCTTTGAACATACCAATTTGTGCTTGTATCAATTGTATTTTACAGGAACCATATTTTCAATAGAAAAGCACAATGATACCCGTCATTTGGAACTGGTCGGGAAGGAAACCCCGGCTCTAGCAACTTAATTCTCCAATGCGTCAAGAGCTGATTTTGCTTTGCCGTCAATACTGTTTTTATATTCATGGCGCTTGTAGCTAAGTGCCTTTTCAAAATACTTTTTTGCAGACGGAAAATCTTTTTGTGATTGGGCTATATAGCCCAGTTGCAAGGCTGAATTAGGTGCGAAGTACCAGGGATTTTCTCCAGTCATATCAATGGTTTGATTATAAAACAGTTTGGCTGCAGGTAATTCCCCTGTCTTATGCGACAATCTTGCTTTGCGATAATAGTATTCAATTAGATCTTTGGACAACGCTAAATCAGGTGGAAGGATGACATGCAAGGCTTCCTTTGCTTCTTTGTAATATCCACCATCGGTGTAAAACCGCACTTTCAAAATTTTAGTATTTGGAAATTTATCTTCTCTTAGCTGAGCTGCGGCTGCTTTGTCAGGTTCCGCGACTTCTTTTCCCATTTTTTTTGCCAGGTCAAAATTTGTTCGTGCGAGGTCATGCTTATTTTGGAGAACATAGCAGAGCGAAATTTTATAATAAGCGTCTTTCTTGAAGCTATGACTCTTGTAGCCTTGAATGAACTTTTGATAGGCGTGTATAGCATGCGTATAGTCGCCTTTTTGTAAAAGAATTTCTCCTCTGAGGTATTCCATGTAATATACAGGTAACCCACTCGTCAGATTATCGAGTGCATGAATTAACGTCAGCGCTTCTTCACTTTGTGAATTCTTCATCATCATGTTAACACCAAGAAAGAGAAGCAACCTATTATCTGGCTGACTCTTGAGGCAGTCAGCAATGCCTTTTGAAGCTTCTTCAAATTGTTGATTAATAAAACCTTTGATGGTAAAGAATAAAATAGTTGCCTCAAGATGTAAAGAGGAGTTAGACGCTTTTAATTCTTCGAGTTGTTTCTGGCCTACCTTAACTGAGCCCTTCATACCCAACAGGCTCATGAACCAATGAAATTTATCAGGCACAGATCCTACCATTACCTGAATGACACCGCTGGTTTTTTTTATTGGAATGAAGTCCGGGTAATTTTTTTGGCACTCCTGGGCAGCGTTATAAGCCGCTTTTATGGCAAACACAGCGCTAAGCTCTTGGTTCAGATTTATCAGGTTGAAGCCCCTTTGAAGATTGAGCTCTGCCTCCAAAAAAAGAGTTTCTGCACTAACAGGAAGGCTTTGAATAAATCGCAATCGCTCTTTGAAATTGGCGTCTATCTTTTCGAACTTACCGGCATCCTCGGTGATTAGCACATCAACTGTCTCGCACAAGCTCAGAACATAGAGCTTGTGAAGTTCATTTGACTTTGAATTGATTTTCTTTAGTTCCGAATACGCTTGATCTGTTTGCAAATTCAGTATCAGCTGATATGCCTTTTGAAGATCAGGATCGAATACCCAGATTTTGTCACCGCTAAACGATGAAAAGGAAAGTAAAAAAAAGCAGGCGGTAATGCCTGCTTTATGTATGACGTAGGCAAGCTGGTTAGCCAACTTTTTTTCTTTTAACAGGTGCTGCTTTCTTTGGTTTTACTTCATCTTCCATTGACTCCATGTCAACGTCAGCCAGAATTCTTCCAGAGTGTTCATCAATAACTATTTTCTTTTTCTCACGGATCTCGGCAATTTTTTGAGGAGGGATTACGATGTTACATCCTTCCGCTGCTCCCCTTACTACACGTACCACAGCTAAACCATTGGAGAGGCTTCCTCTCAGGCGATTATAGTATTTTAACAGTTTCTCTTCAATTTTCTTAGCTGCCTTTTCGCGTTCAACATTTAACTTCCGTTCTTCTTCCTGGCTCTCACCGAGTATATCGTTCAACTCATTTTTCTTGTTATCAAGGTCTTCCATCCTGTCCTTGATGAGTTTTTCGATATTCGCGATCTCAACTTTTTTTGCTTCGGCTTTATCTTTCGCCTCTTTTATTCTTTTGTCACAAATCTGAACCTCTAATTCTTGTAATTCAACTTCTTTGGTAATGGCATCAAACTCACGATTATTCTTTACATTCTTCTGCTGTTCATTGTATTTCTTAACCAGCTTTTCCGCTTCTTTTATGCCCTCTTTATTTTTTTTGATAATATCTTCAATCTCTTTTTGATCCTCTTCAAAGCGGCTTAAGCGGGTTTTATAGCCCTCCATTTCGTCCTCCAGGTCTTGAACTTCATCCGGAAGATCCCCTCTGAGTTTCTTTAACTGATCCAGCTTGCTATCGATAAATTGTAATTTAACAAGAGCCTCAAGTTTCTGCGCAACTGTCTGATTTTCCATTACTTATAAATAACTGATTGGATTTGTAATAATTTTTGAAAAAATGATCGCAAAAGTATCGAATTTTTCCCTAATAACCTTGACAAGAAGTTCTTTCGTAAACTGCTCGCTTTCATAGTGGCCAATATCGGCAATCATGATTTTTCCGTCTGCTTCAAAGAATTCATGATATTTAAAATCTGCTGAAACGTAAACATCGGCTTCTTTCGCCATGGCCCGAGACAATAGAAAGCTGCCCGAACCACCGCATATTGCTATTTTCCGAACCATCTTTTTATGGGGTTGCGTGTATCGAACGCAGGAGGTTCTCATGTTTATTTTCAAATGCTCAATAAAGGCCAATGGATCCATGGGGCCCTCAAGTTCGCCTATCATGCCAGCCCCTACATCCTGGTTTTCATTTTCCAATCGTGTGAGATAGTGGGCAACCTCTTCATAGGGATGCACCTGACGAAGGGTATTCATTATTTGTGACTCAAGAAAGATGGGAAAGATCAGTTCGATCCTTACTTCTTCCACCTTCTCTAGTTCATTTAATTTACCAATGTGAGGTGTTGAACCTTCTGTTGGAGTGAAGGTTCCTGTACCGTTTACCCTAAAACTACAATTTTTGTATTGGCCGATATTTCCTGCTCCGGATTGGTGCAGGGCCTGAATGACAACCTCTTCTTTCTCCTTGGGAACAAAGGTAACGAGTTTCATTAGCGTATCTTTCCTGGGGGCCAGCACGGAGAGGCTTCTCAACCCGATCAACTCACTGATTTTTTTATTCACACCAAGGTGAACATTATCCAGGTTTGTGTGAATCGCATAAATGCCGATATCGTTTTTAATTGCCTTAATCACAGTGCGCTCAACATAGTTCTGTCCAATAAGTTTTTTTAATCCTTCGAAGATAATGGGATGATGGGCCACAATGAGATTGCACTTTAAATTCAAGGCCTCGTCTACCACGGCTTCCGTACAATCTAAAGTTACCAATACTCCGTGAACGTCTGCATTCGGATCTCCTGTAAGTAAACCACTATTGTCATAGCTTTCCTGAAATGTTCTGGGTGCGAACGATTCCAAATGGGCTATCACATCTTTTATCTTTGTCATTTCAATTGATTCCTTAGTTTTAACCAAAAATACATAAAGAATTACGCCTGCTACTGTATGTTATTATTAAGGATACTCCTTTTCCCATTTACTCTCCTCTATGATGGGGTCACTCGATTTCGCAATCATCTCTACAACATAGGCTATACGCGTTCTTTTCAATTTGAAATTCCGGTAATTGGGGTAGGAAACCTCAACGTGGGTGGGTCAGGCAAGACTCCTATGATAGAGTATTTAGTCAGGCTGCTCATATCAGGAAACCATATAACTGTCTTAAGTCGCGGTTATGGCCGTTTAACAAAAGGGTTACGCTTCGCCAGAGACAATGATTCGGCCCTGACAATAGGAGACGAGCCATTGCAATTTTTTAAGTCATTTAAGGGAAAAGTTAATGTGGTTGTCTGCGAAGACAGGGCATTCGCGATACCTAATATCTTATACGAGCTTCCGCAAACCGATCTAATTTTAATGGATGATTCTTTTCAACATCGTTCTGTTAATCCCAAGCTCAATATCCTGTTAACAGAATATGCATCCCCATTTTATAAGGATTATGTTATGCCATTTGGTAAATTAAGAGAGGCTAGAATTGGTTCCACACGGGCTGATGTCATTATTGTAACAAAATGCGATTCAAAAATTTCAGATTCTGAGATGAATGATATTACTTATTCAATTAGCAGGATAGCAGGGAATAAGCCTATTTTCTTCACTTCGATTGAATATGGCATTCCCGTTTCTTTTTTTGGAACATCCCGTCTGCTGTCAAAAGATGTAATTCTAGTTTCGGGAATTTCCAATCATATTACTTTTGAAGCCTATGCGCAAACAAAATATAACGTGATGAAACACTTTTGCTATAAAGACCATCATCAATACCATAAAGATCAACTGTTAAATATCAGAAAGTTTCTGTTGGGTTTAGGGAAGCCCGTTTCCATTTTGACTACTGAAAAAGATATGGTTAGGTTAGTCGATCCGGAATTAGTAGAAATAATTAAAGAAATGCCATGGTTCCACCTGCCTATTGAAACCGTATTCTTAAAAGATGGTTCAGAATTTGATAAACTGGTGACTCAGGCAATAAAAGTGTAGGATCGTTCACCTTTTCTTGTCGAGTAGGCTCTTTAATTATCTTTGCAGGTGTTTTTGAAAAATTTTCTAACCATTTTAATGATTGTCTTGCCGTTGATGCAAGGGTTTTCCCAGAATACGGAAGGCAAAAGTCGTATTGGCTCTAAAATAATTGACGACTCAA
This sequence comes from Bacteroidota bacterium, assembly GCA_038043425.1. GTDB lineage: Bacteria > Bacteroidota > Bacteroidia > Cytophagales > Cyclobacteriaceae > ELB16-189. The sequence continues at coordinate 38,970 of JBBTBZ010000013.1, read as the reverse complement.
CCAAAAATATTTACGGTCCAAAGACTTCCAAATGGATTACTGAAAAAGATCTTTTTGAAAACAAGAACAATTACCAGCCCATCGACACATCGATCGCCAATTATCATCGATGGACGTATGTTCAACGCTTCAATAACTTCTATAAAGATTTAGGTTTTGTTGGTACCGCCCTAAGCTCGATTTTCCCAGTACTTCCTTCTTCCAGTGGTGTATCGACAGGATACACTGTCTATGAACCCTACTACAAGAGTGAGGAGTTAAAATATTTTGATACCAAGTCACCGTATACACGAATGTATGTTGTTTGGGGTGGGAAAGGCAGGGCTGCAACGCGCGTTGAGTTTAGTCGCAATATAAATCCACGTTGGAACTTTGGATTTAATTATCGTCCGCTGTTGGTTGACAAGCAAGTTCAACGCAAGGGAAAAGGTGACCGGCAAACAGTAAGTCATTATGTTGACACCTATATGGCCTATCGAACGGAAAATGATAGGTATTCAGTTCTGGCTAATTACAGACGCATTCGGCATACCGTCAATGAGAATGGTGGGGTTAATGTTACCAAGCCACCGGATTCAACATATGCTTCCTTATTTCTAAAAAATATCAAACCAAAGTTATCATACGCCACCAGTGTGGAGCAACGAAATAATTTTCATTACTTCCATCAATTAAAAGTTGGCAAAGGTTTGCAAATTTATCATAAAGGTGACTGGGGAAAACAGTATAATCTGTACAGGGATGACTTGTCTCAGGAACCAGATTATTATGATCACTATGAAAAGAAATTAGGCAAAGACTCGATCCAAACAAAGGACAGTGTCAAGTTTGCCTATTTGCAAAATGAATTTGGTATTAAAGGAAATGCGAAAGGTCTCTTTTATAATTTTTACTATAAGATAAGGTCGTATCAATTCAGCTACAAATATCTTAGCCCTGATTCTCTTGCCCTTGATCCTGAAGCAAAAGAAGAATATGCAGGCGCTAAGATTATGTATTCATTTGATTCACTAAATTCAGCAGGCGGGTGGGTTGAATACTTATTGGATGGGAACTACCGGGTTAAAGGTGACTTGAATACGAAGTGGGTGGATGCATCGGCTAAACGAATTTTGGCCAAACCAGGTTTTGTTCAGAATGCCTATCGCGGAAGTTTTGACTACTGGAATAATAATTTCTCGAATGTACAAGTCGACCAGGCTTTTGCATTCTTAAAAGCTAATCTTGGCCCATTGTTTGTCTCGCCAGGATTTACCTACACTGCGTATCAGAACTACATTTATTATTCTGAAATAAACGGATTCCCCACCATTGACCAACGGGTGTTGCCGGTGCAGTCTGCTGGCATTCAGACATTGTTTTCCCCTGAACTTCGAATGGATTTTACATTTTTCAGAGGTTTTCATTTCCGCCCTCAGGTAATTTATTCGCAACTCATCCGGAATGATGATAATGCTTTGCAAGTGCCAGAGCTGTTTGTTAACAGCCAGTTGGTGTTTGAAGGCTTACTGTTCAAAAATAATATTCAAGTCCAAACGGGAATAGATGCCCATTGGCATTCGGCATACGCTGCCTTGGGCTATGATCCCGCCATCCAGCAATTTTACGTTCAGAATAAGGTGATATCACCGGCTTTTCCGCTGGTTGATATTTTTCTAAACGGGAAAATAAAGACTGGGAAATTTTTCGTGAAGTATCATAATTTTGTCCAGATGATTACGAAGTCGGGGCACTTGCCCACTCCGGATTATCCTGGCCAGGGCAACGTACTTGATTTTGGTTTTGAACTTTTGTTGTTCGATTAAAATGGAAAAGCATGTATTAGGTCTGGAGTTACCTACTGATCCGCGATGGGTAAATATCGCCCAGAAAAATATTGAGGAGATATTGGTTGACCATGCTTACTGTGAACAGAAGGCTGCTTCCTCTGGCATTTCCATCATCGTTCAATACCCGGAGAAGGAAAAACTGGTGGAAGTCCTCACAGTTGTGGTGGCGGAGGAATGGTCGCACTTTGAACGCGTACTTAACGAGTTGAAAAAGCGAGGCATGAAATTGGGGCCACAACGCAAAGATGAATATGTAGTGAAGTTAAATACGATCATTAAACAAGGTGGAAGCCGCGAGCAACAAGTAGTTGAAAAACTTCTGATCAACGCTTTGATAGAAGCCCGAAGTTGTGAACGCTTTCGCTTGCTCTGGAAAGAAATCGCTGACCCAGGACTAAGTGAATTTTATTATGAATTGATGGTGGCGGAAGCAGGCCATTACAAAACGTTTCTCTCTTTGGCCAAACACTATATAGATCCAGTTGTGGTGGAAGTCCGTTGGCGGGAAATACTTGCAGCGGAGGCGGAGATTGTCAAGCACCTGGAAGTAAGAGGAGATAGAATGCACTAAAGCAAAGGGCATTGGGGCTTGGGCATTGCGAAATACAGAAGCGAAAATTCTTGAGCCGTAACAATACAACCACCTTTGTGCATATCTATATCGCAGCAAATCAATACTGTTTTCTGATTTCATGCCAATCATATCAGAGAGGTGTGAACTGGGACAAAACGTGGTTTAGTTTTGGGAAGTAATTGTTAAAGAGACATCAAGTAACAAATATTGAATCCAACCCAATCTCTACCTGGCATTTTCCATGAAAGTCAAAAATTTTTAATGAATCGTTGGAGCGGTATTGGTTATCTTTTAATTCAAATATTTCCAGAGTTTCTTTAGTAGTATCTGCAAGCAGATAATATTTAACACCTTGCTGTTGGTATAAATCGAATTTGGTATGCCGGTCTTTAAAGCGGGTCGTTTCTGATAGTATTTCAACGATCAAGGTTGGTGGGTAGCGCAGAAAATCACCATCCAGCGGCCCGCAGATAACCATGATGTCCGGTCTCACTACGGTTGAGTCGTCAATTATCCAATCCAATTCATATACAGCCTGACATCCGCACGTTTTGTTGCGAAGGAAAGAGTCGTCTATATTCCTCACGATTTTTTTGCCCGTCAATTGATGCTTCATCCTGGCTGATGGACTCATCGCGTAGGGGTAGCCATTGATAAGCTCCCAGTCGCCTTCCCAGGCGGAGTAATCTTTGTAAGTATAACGCGGAATGATCTGGTCAGCTTTCATAAATCAAAGATACATAAAACCCAATTTACCAACCAATACAATTGAGACATTGGGGCTTACTCCAAATCAAGTTTTCTGTTTCTTTTTCTTTGCTGCGGGGAAAAGAATATTGTTCAAAATCAATCTATACCCGGCTGAGTTGGGATGAAGATTGAGATCGGTTGGCTCTTCACCTACCTGATGCTGATAGTCTTCAGGGTCGTGACCGCCATAGAATGTCCAAAATCCTTTTCCAAAAATACCGTGCAAATATTTTGCTTCACTTATCTCTTTATTCTCTCCCATGATCGTAACATCTGATTTTATCAGGTGCTTTTTAAAACCTGTTGTTTGGCCATAGAATCCTTTGATCACGCGGGTGTGGTTTTGCGTCAGCATCGAAGGGATGGGATCCCATTTTGCTGAGAATTCGAACACAGAAAAATAATCGTTGTCCTGGCGAAGGCCACGTTGTGTGGGCTGATTGTCGATATCCGAAAATTCATATTGGTACGGATCGCGTACGAGTCTAAAATCGGTAAAGGCAAATGTATTTTCAAAGTTTAATTTTTCCTGGGCTTGCGGGTCAGCGGCATCACCATCATACATGCGTTCGCATATATCAATGCCTTCTGCTGCCAGGGCAATATCATATGAATCAGTGGCGGAACACATGGCAAATAAAAAGCCCCCACCGGCAACAAATTCTTTTATGCTTTTCGCCACAGCTAATTTCATTTGCGAGACTTTATGAAACCCATTGTTGCGGGCCGTTTCTTCAGACTCTTTTTGCTGCTCAATGTACCAGGGCATGTTGGCATAGTTGCCAAAGAACTTTCCATACTGGCCTGTAAAATCTTCGTGGTGAAGGTGAAGCCAGTCGTACTTTGGTAAATTTCCCTTTAAGACCTCCTCATCAAATATCACATCATACGGTATTTCTGCATACGTAAGTACCAGCGTCACAGCATCATCCCAAGGCTGCTTGGTTTTAGGTGAATACACAGCAATACGAGGATATTTCTCCAGCTTCATCAGGTCGTAATTAACGGCCGGGCTCGCAATCTCTGTAATAATTGAATTCGCTTGAGCATCTGAAATGACCTCGAAGCTGATCCCTCTTACAACAAGTTCATTTTGAATCTTCGGATGATATTTACACATAAAACTGCCTCCCCTGTAGTTCAGGAGCCAATCTACTTCGTTATCTGATTTCAAAACCCAGTAGGCCAAGCCATATGCTTTCAAGTGATTGGATTGTTTTTCATCCATGGGGATGAAAATGTAGTTGGCGGCAGATATATGCGCCAGGGCCATAAAACAAAACAAAATGATAAACCGCATCGTTAGAGCATTCAGCCGGAGTAACGGCATTACAAAATATTCGAATAAAAGTCTCAATACATAACGATCGACATCATATTTTTGATCCCCGGTAAAAAGAACTCATGAACCTGATAGAAAACTTTAAAGAAGGCTTACGTTCCATTCAAGCTAACCTCCTTCGCTCGGTGCTGACGGCACTCATTGTGGCGATTGGAATAACTTCCTTAGTAGGCATCCTTACCGCAATTGACGGTATTGAATACTCGGTATCAGAGAGTTTATCGTCACTGGGCGTCAATGTATTTGATATTTCTTCCAAAAGAAACCGGGGGGGAAATCAACAGGGCATTAAAGAAAAAGTCTATCAGCCCGTACAACTGAATGAAGCTCAGAAATTTATTGACAGGTTTACATTTCCAGCCAGCATTAGCCTTTCAGCAGATCTTACACAGATAGCAGAAGTACGACATTTTTCAAAAAAGACAAATCCTAACATCAGTGTAAATGGAGTGAATGAAGAGTACTTAGCAATTAAAGGTTTGAATATTGATAAGGGAAGAAATTTCTCGCCTATTGAAATTCAATACGGTACCAAAGTTGTAATTCTTGGAAAGAAAGTAGTGGATGCCATTTATGAGGATAACGAAGAACCGATAGGTACGGAGGTATCTTTTAAAGGGACACAGTTTAAGGTTATTGGAGTATTAAAAGAGAAAGGTCAACTGGCCGAAGATAATTATGACAATATGGCCATTATTCCGATTATCGTTGCCAACCAACTTGCCGGTGGCCGAGGACTTGATTATTGGTTGACTGTTGGCGTAACGGATATTACACAAATGGATCTTGCCATGGGGGAAGCAACCGGTCTCATGCGTGCCATACGCCAGGATAGAGTGGGGCAGCCCAATTCATTCGAACTCGCGAAAAGTGAAACGCTCGCTGAAGAAATGGCAAGCATCACAGGTGCTTTGCGAATTGGCGGCTTTGGTGTTGGCTTTATAACATTACTTGGGGCTGCTATTGCTTTAATGAATATCATGTTGGTTTCGGTAACGGAGCGGACACGGGAAGTAGGAGTGAGAAAAGCGCTTGGTGCAACACCACTTCGCATTCGTCAGCAATTTATTATTGAGGCTATTGTGGTTTGTATTTTGGGTGGTGTGGCCGGGATTATTCTAGGGATTTTAATTGGCAATCTGATTTCAAAAGCCATTGGGATTGATGCTTTTGTGGTGCCCTGGGTATGGATGCTGATGGGCTTGATTGTCTGCGTGTCGGTAGGTTTACTTTCCGGATATTATCCAGCCTATAAGGCATCAAAACTTGATCCAATAGAATCGTTGAGGTTTGAATAGCACCTCACTAAATCCCTTTTCAGCGGGGAGAGACTTCAATTATAATAGCAGGTATAAAATAAGACTAGCCAACCGGAGAGTTTATATTTTTGTACGAACTAGGAGAGATGCCAGAGAGGCTGAATGGGACGGTCTCGAAAACCGTTGTGCGGGCAACTGTACCGTGAGTTCGAATCTCACTCTCTCCGCAATTGACTGGACTGTTAAGAGCTAGAGTTTTTGAATTTAGCTTGCCTCCTCACTATCTCGGGCAGCCCAAAATTGAAATTGTACATATTTTTAGTTTCTTACAGAAAGCGTGAAAATATGCTGACTGCTTCGTTGAGAAATCAGATATCGGATAGTTGCCAAATCAATCAATGGACTTTTTATTTCAATTTGGCCTACAATAGGATTTAAATATTCTGGAACATTCTTTTCATATCGGCACCTAGCATTTCATACGAATGCTCGCGCTGGGTTTACCGTGGTACTCTATCAGACCTTTGTCCTTAGTCATTGTCGAACTTTTTACACCGTTCAATATCAAGCCATAAATCATCGGTGTACTTTTCATAGCATTTTCTTATTGAAAGCCTGATTTGAATTAAATGTGTTATCCTTTTTCCAAGCAGGGGAAAATCTTGCGAATATACTAATAAAAGACTTTTATATCCTCTAATTCAAATCATAAATAGGAAGACTGACAACCATGTTTCTTTGGTATCACAAATATTATTATTTTAAACTTAAACACTTCCTATGGAAACATTAGATGTAGCCCAACTGTTACCCCGTCTTAAGCATCCAACTATTTTTCAACGCTTTGATGCACTACCGCCAGGAGGCGAATTTGTTATTGACACCGATCATGATCCCAAGCCTCTATATTATCAAATGCTGGCCGAGCGAGGAAAAACATTTAGCTGGAAATATTTACAAGAGGGTCCTGATCGGTGGAAGGTGCATATTTCAAAATTATTGACAGTCCAAGATTCAACCATCGGTGAACTGGTAGCCAGCGACTTTCGGAGGGCAGAAGTATTTAAAAAATTTGGTATTGATTTCTGCTGCGGAGGTAAGAAAACGGTAAATGAAGAGACCGGCTGCGTATGGTTTTGAGAGAAACAACTATACAAGTATTGGCCCAGGACCTTGTTAAAGGCAAGACTTTCCTGAAGAATGCCAAAGCTAAAAAAACCTCACGCTAGCCACTCCGCATACGAATCGCGGGTCTCCCACAATTTTAAAGAATGAAGGCGAACATGCTCAGGTAATGCGGAAATTATCTGCATGCGCAGAAACAATAACAGGTTCTCCGCAGTTGGTTCAACGTCAAACACTACAAGTTCATCGTGTGAAAATTGACCTTTGGTTTCAGAAAGATAAGCCTTGGACAAAATAAGCTTATGATCTAATGTTTCAATAACCTCATTTTGCACCAGAGCTTTTAATTCTTTAAAGTCAATAATAATACCCAGTCCATCGATAAAATTATCAAAAGGTTGTTTCGCTTGTACGGTTACGTGCAATTCATACGAATGACCATGTATATGTGCGCACTTACCGGGGTAGTGATGAATAGCATGTGCTGCCTCGAATCTGAAAATTTTACAAATGGAAACCATTTTTTTTCGTGCGATTTTGTTAAATAAAACGCAAAAATATCTTTTTTAACAATATTAAGATAGATTTGTCTTTTATTATGTTTGTAGAAATTCACAGAATGTGAGGAATATTGAACAATGCCTACCGACCATGAACAATACTGATCAGTGTGGAGTAGTCCCCGTTGCGACTATGCTCTTCGAAAAAATCTCAAAATTTACAAGGGCTGATCAACTGAAACAGGCAGGATTATACCCCTATTTCCATGTTATTGAATCAGATCAGGATTCTGAAGTAATAATTGATAAGAAAAAGGTTTTGATGTTCGGATCAAACAGTTACCTGGGGCTTACGAATCATCCCGAAGTAAAAAGAAAATCTATCGAAGCGGTCAATAAATACGGCTGCGGCTGTGCAGGCTCAAGATTTCTCAATGGCACATTAGATATTCACCTGGAGTTAGAGCAGAAGTTGGCAGAGTTTGTGGGCAAAGAAGAGGCACTCTTATTCAGCACTGGGTTCCAGGTGAACATCGGTGTTATCCCGGCACTTGTTGGCCGACACGATTACCTGATCCTGGATGAGTTAGACCATGCCTCAATCATAGAAGGCGCTAATCTATGCCTTGGACAAACACGAAAGTTCAGGCACAATAACATGGAGTCGCTGGAAAAAGTATTACGGGATTGTCATCCGGATAAATTGAAATTAATAGTTATAGATGGCATCTTTAGTATGGATGGTGACATCGCCAGGTTGCCACAGATTGTTCAGCTTGCTGAAAAATACAGCGCTACTATCATGGTTGATGATGCCCATGCACTCGGAGTAATCGGTGAAGGTGGGCGGGGAACTGCCTCTCATTTCAATCTTACCAATAAGCCCCACCTTATCATGGGTACGTTTAGCAAATCATTGGCCTCAATTGGTGGATTTATTGCATCTGACAGAGCAACTATAAATTATCTAAAACATCATGCGAGATCATTAATTTTTAGTGCAAGTATTTCGCCAGCTGCTACGGCCAGCGTGTTAGCTGCGCTTGAAATCATTGAACGAGAGCCAGAGCGGATCGAAAAATTGTGGACGAATACTAACTTTGCCCTCACAGAATTAAACCGCCTGGGCTTTGATACAGGGGCCTCGTGCACACCTATTATTCCGATCTACATTCGGGATGAGCTAAAAACGTTTCGGTTGTCAAAGATGCTTTTGGAAGAAGGTGTTTTTATAAACCCGATAGCTTCTCCGGCAGTAGCAAAAGAAAATGCACTTATCAGGTTCAGCTTAATGGCAACCCATACACGAGACCAAATTGAAAAGGCGATAGAAAAACTGTACAACATTTCAGTAAGACTTGAGGTATTATAAGTAAACAATGACCATCACAGTCAATGAGGTAACGAAAAGGAAGCAATTGAACGATTTCATTGATCTTCCTTATCGGTTGTACAGGGGGCATCGTTATTTTGTTCCTCCTCTGCGATTTGATGAAGTGGCAACGTTGCGAAAAGACAAGAACCCAGCTTTTGATTATTGTGAGGCGAAATATTGGCTTGCCTACAAAGATGGAAGAGTTGTAGGGCGTGTCGCTGGGATTATTAACCATGCCTATATCCAAAAATGGGAAAATTCTTATATACGTTTTGGGTGGATTGATTTTGAGGAGGACGAGGAGATCGTCAAATTACTTTTAGAAAAGGTAGAAGACTGGGCAAAGGAAAAAGGATTGGTCGCCATTCATGGCCCGCTTGGGTTTACGGATTTGGACCATGAAGGAATGTTGATTGAGGGTTATGATCAATTAGGAACTCTTGCTACTATTTACAATTATCCCTATTACCCAAGATTGCTTGAGAAATTGGGTTACAAAAAAGATATTGATTGGGTGGAATACAAAATAAAAGTGCCGGGCACGGTGCCCGAAAAGTTATCAAAAATAGCAGCTATGGTTCAGCGAAGATTGGGCCTTCACGCGTTGGTCGCCCGGTCAGCCAAAGAAATACTGCCTTATGCGAATGAAATATTTGACCTGATTAATTCAACTTATTCCGATTTATACGGGGTTGTTCCCCTCACCAAAAAGCAAATTGAGTACTACACGAAACAGTACTTTTCATTTATACGTCCCGATTTTGTTTCCTTGATTGTTGGCAAGGACGGTAAACTGGCTGCGTTTGGAATTACGATGCCATCCTTGTCGTTAGCCTTACAAAAGGCTAAAGGTAGTTTGTTACCATTTGGTTTCATTCATATTTTAAAAGCTCTGAAAAGAAATAAAACAGGTGATTTGTATTTGGTTGCCATACGCAAGGAATTGCAAGGTAAAGGCATAAACGCTATGCTCATGTATGAATTGACAAAATCGTATATTAAAAATGGAATTGAATATGCTGAATCAAATCCAGAGTTAGAAAGTAATTTGCAAGTACAATCATTATGGGAGTATTACGAAGCCGTACAGCATAAACGGAGGCGCTGTTTCATTAAATATTTATAGCCCCTGCATAGCCAGTCATGAAAAATAAAGTTCTCATCACTGGAGCCAGTGGTTTTATTGGAAGTTTTTTGGTGGAGGCGGCCCTTCATCAGGGTTTTGAAGTATGGGCCGGCATTCGTCACACAAGCAGTAGGGAATACCTTAGAGACGAGCGCATTAAATTCATTGAACTGGACTTTTCTTCGGAGGAAAATCTGAAAAAAGAAATCACTTCATTGGTTGAAGAGCATGGAGGCTTCGATTATGTGATTCATAATGCGGGCATCACGTATGCGCCAAAAAAAAAAGATTTTATACAAGTAAATTATTCATATACAAAAAATTTGACAAATGCTATCCTGACATCCGGAATGTCAATGGAAAAATTTGTGCTTATCAGTTCACTTGCTGCATTGGGCCCAGGTAATAGTGAAACCTTCGAACCCATCAAAATTTCGGACGCTCCACATCCAATATCCACTTACGGAAAAAGTAAACTTATGGCCGAACAACATTTGAGGTCCCTTTCCTCGTTTCCTTACCTGATTATCAATCCTACGGCAGTTTATGGGCCGCGCGATAAAGATTTTCTTGGCTTTATCAAGTTGATCAATCATGGGTTTGAATTTTATGTAAGCAGCAATCGTCAAATGATTTCTTTACTCTATGTAAAAGATCTGGCCAAGGCAGTGATGCTGGCGATGAAATCACCTTCCCAAAATCATTCTTATTTAATTTCTGATGGTTTTGATTATGATAAAGAACAATTGGGTGAGATTATTAAGAAAATCCTCGGAAAAAAAACCCTGAAATATAAATTACCGGCCACACCGTTTCGTTGGGCGATAAAGGGAATTGAAACTATTTATTTGATGTTTGGTAAACAACCTTTCTTAAACGTTGAGAAGGTAAATGAAATAAGCAGCGCCAACTGGAAGTGCGATAGCGAAGAAATCTGGCGCGACATTCGCACATCTCCGGAATTTACCCTGGAGAAAGGAATGGAAGAAACGTTAGATTGGTATAAAGAAAATGGCTGGATAAAGTAGCTTCTAACTTCGAGCAAAAACTTATGTTCTACTGCCTCTAGTGCTAATTCAAGTAGGCTGAGCCCTAGTCTCCACTCCCTGATCATCAGGCCTCGCGCAAAGTATTGCCCCCTGATTTGGAAGCCGGTTGCACGCCAGCCGATTCATCCCAGCCGGATGAATGCAAAGCCAGACAACTCCCAATTTGGTAGAAATTTGAGTCCTCCGGTGGTTTTCTTATTAGAAGACTAAATTATCTTTTTATTCACATCCTATAAAAGAGTTGTTTATCTTTTATTAAGTTTGAACAGACAAAACTGAATTATGTACAATCGGAATTTTATGGAGTATCTGTTGAACCCCAAAAACTGGTGGTTACCATTATTGATAATCTTTGTAATCAGCCTTTCCGGAGTTTTTATGATGGGTTTGCACCCCTATACGGAAGCACCCCCCGTGCCCGATTATATGACGAAGGAGGGGAAAACGATTATCACCAAGCAGGATATTCAGAACGGACAAACACTGTTTCAAAAATATGCCTTGATGGAATATGGCAGCATGTTTGGCGATGGCGCTTATCGCGGTCCGGAGGTATGGTTTATTGTTTCCAACCGCAAGCATTTAAAAAAGATAATAACAAGCCATGAGGGAAATGGTCATCAGGAAAATGGATACTCTGAAGCTGTCCTTCTCGAAAAAGAATTTAACCTTCCGGTTAAGAGCTAGGAAATGACCATCGCCAACATCCTTAAGGCTGAACCCCTGAGTGGTACCGTTTTTAAGAAATACGGGCTCGAATATTCAAACTGCCTTGATTTAGATTTGGAAGAGGCCTGCCAAAGATATTCCATTAATTCCCAACAAGTAAAGCTGGAGTTGGCTAATCTCAGAAGGTTTTCAAAACAATTGCCAGAAGCTTTTGACCGTCTGCTCGATAGCATACTTTACCAACATCAGCTTATAAAAATTAAAATACCGCTTATTCGCGAAGCACTGCTCATCGCCATTGAGCACGAAACCTCATATCAGTATGAACTCCTCACGACCAAATTAAAGTTTGAACTCCTGAACGAAAACCTGGAAATCCACCTTTACAAGGAAGAGATGATCTTGTTTCCTGTGTTTATTAATCTGTGGGCCAGGCAACTTCGACCCTCGGATGACCTGCTTCCTTTTTGGTTGAAGTACCCGATTGAAAGCCTGGAATCAGAGCACGTATCTGCAAAAGCCATTCTCAGCGAGATCAAAGAATTAAGCCAATATTATAAGATACCCACAAATACGAGTAAACAATACAAGGAAGCTTGTTTGAAACTGGATGACTTTGAGAGAAGCATGGTGAACATCATTAACCTGGAGGACGAGGCACTATTTCCGGAAGCCCTGGTCCTGGAGAAGATATTCGCAGCCGACTGACCAAAAAATTTTTCATACATAACTTTTTTAAACTTAACCGCTACAACCCTATGGAACTAAATCAGGAAATCCTCAGCGACATTGTAATTTATATGAAGTATGCCCGCTACCTTCCGGAACTACAGCGAAGGGAAATATGGCCTGAAATCTGCGGCCGTTACGAAACCATGATGGCGGAAAAATATCCTTACCTCAAGGAGGAAATCAGGGAAAATATGCAATGGGTGTTGCAGAAAAAAGTTCTTCCCTCCATGCGGGCCATGCAGTTTGCCGGGGCCCCGATCATAAAGAACAACAGCCGCATTTATAACTGTGCCTACATGCCTGTAGATGAAGTGAGGGCCTTCTCGGAAGCAATGTTCTTGTTGCTGGGCGGAACAGGCGTTGGATACTCCGTGCAACTTCATCATGTGGCCAAGCTACCCCCCATTCGTAAAGCTGAAAAGAGAAGAAGGTTTCTTATTGGTGACAGCCTGGAAGGCTGGGCCGACTCCATCAAAATGATCATGAAAGCCTACTTTGGGCAAAGTGAGGCCTTACCTGATTTTGACTATTCGGACATTCGGCCGAAAGGTGCCAGGCTTGTTACTGCGGGAGGTAAAGCACCTGGCCCGGAACCATTAAAAGTCTGTCATGCCCACCTGATAGCCATTCTGGATCGGAAGAAAAACGGTGAACAACTTACTCCCTTGGAGTGTCATGATCTGATGTGCTACATTGCCAATGCTGTATTGGCCGGAGGCATACGCAGATCGGCCATGATATCCTTGTTCTCACCGGAAGACGAAGAAATGCTTACCTGCAAATTTGGAAATTGGTGGGAGTTGAATGAGCAACGTGGCAGGGCCAATAATTCAGTCGTGTTTTCCAGGGAACATACTACTGAAAAGGAATTCTTTGACCTCTGGAAGAAAATTGAATTGTCAGGGGCAGGCGAGCCTGGTTTCTACTTCAGTAACCACCCGGATTGGGGAACCAATCCTTGTTGTGAAATAGCCCTGCGTCCATTTCAATTCTGCAACCTGTGCGAGATCAACGTTTCGGACATTGAAACTCAGGAAGAACTAAATGGCCGCGCCAGGGCTGCCGGTTTTCTAGGTACTTTGCAGGCAGGGTTTACTGACTTTCACTATTTGCGCGAAGTGTGGAAAAATACAACTGAGCAGGATGCGCTCATTGGTGTTGGTATGACCGGTATTGCCAGTGGCCAGGTAGCTAAACTCGATTTGAAAGAAGCAGCCGATGAAGTTAAACATGTAAATAATGAAGTCTCCAATAAGATTGGTATTTCGTTCGCTGCGCGCTGCACAACCATCAAACCTTCAGGAACCAGTTCGCTGGTGCTAGGTACATCATCAGGTATTCATGCATGGCACAATGATTATTACCTGCGCAGAATGCGCATAGGGAAGAATGAGTCCCTTTATGAATATCTGAAGGACAATCATCCAGAGTTGATTGAGGATGATCTGCTTAATAGCAAGCAGGCCATTGTTTGCATCCCGCAAAAAGCACCGGATGGGAGCATCCTAAGAACGGAAAGTGCGATGGATATGCTGGAGCGCGTAAAACAGTTTAATGTAAATTGGGTACGCAAGGGATATCGCCTGGGCTATAATGCCAACAATGTTTCGGCCACGGTATCTATAAAGGATGAAGAGTGGTGTAAAGTTGGAGAATGGATGTGGATAAATAAAGCCAGTTACAATGGCTTGAGCGTGTTACCCTACGATAACGGCAATTACAAACAAGCACCTTTTGAGGACATCACCCGCGAACGGTTTGAAACGCTGGAACAGTCACTCCACACAATCAATTTGTCATTCGTATTTGAGCCGGATGATGCTACCGATTTGCAGGCTGAAGCAGCTTGCGCGGGTGGGGCATGTGTAATCCAGTAAGGAAATACGATCAAATACCATGTTGACTCTTAACTAATTTCTATGATAAAGAACCTTGTTGATAGATTTTTAAGAGTTCTACCTTCAATATCTCCTCAGGCAATATTCGAACCTGGTTCAAACATGACGTCAGGAATTGAAAGCTAAAAAATAGGTGGGGTACTCGCTTTTCGTAGTGTATGAGTATCGAATATAAGAATCGAAAGGATAACTATCTTCACAAAAGACATCCAGCGTATCACGGAGTGGCGAGCGTTATGGACGGTCATTGCTCAGGAGGATCAAAACCCACCTCGAAAAAGAAGAGCATCAGACTCGGTGCAGTTTGAATTTCGAAATCACCCAAAGTCTGTGAATCAACTATTTAGAGATAGGATACAAATCCCTCTCTCCGCCAAACTGCGCCTACAACACACAGGCCAGTGCTGGTTTTTTTCTCTGTTTAAATTAATCGGGTCTTGTTTGATGGAAAGAAGTATTTTGAATTTAATACTTGCTTGTACTTAGTAGAGATGAAAAATGACAAGAAATAATTCAATGGTTTACACGGGTTTTGTTAAAATAAAATGACATCTTTAATTAATAAAATATTTACAATATGAGGCAATATGGTTTGACACTTTCTGTTCTTTTAATCGTCTTCGAATTTATTTCAGGCTGCAAGGAAGATGATCCTGTGCCATTGCAGGCAGAAGTAAAAGCCGCTCTATTGGCAGGGGATGTTGGCCAAAGCAAATCCTGGAAGTTGGTCACCTTTACTGAGAAAGTAGGTACAGGAGCAGACGAAACATTGACCCTTTTTGGATGCGCAAGTGATAATATTTACAAATTCTCAAATAATGCGGCCCAGGACTATGAGGAATCAGAGGGATCAACAAAATGCGACCCTTTAGACGCTTCAGTTGTTGAAAAAGGAACTTGGGCATTTACTTTGGACGGAACCATGCTGGTCTTCGTGAATGAGGTATTGACTTCAAGCCAAACTGCTTTTCCGTTTAGCTCCATTTTTCCATACCCGGGTGAGGTGATTGAGCTTTCTGATTCTATCTTGAAAATTAAGATGACGCACACGTTTGATGGGACTTCAATCGTTGACACCTTTACTTTTAATAAAAATTGATTGGGGTATTCTATTTAACTTTTCAACCGCTGGCGTTTGTTTGGTTGATGTCCGTTTTTCCAACAGAAGAAGTTTTTCAAACAGAAGGAAAGTACCTTGCCTTAGGCGATTCGTATACCATAGGTGAAAGCGTTGGCGAAAATGAACGATGGCCTGTTCAGCTTGCTAAAGCTTTGAGGGAAAAAGGTCAGACAATAGGTGATCCTGTAATCATTGCCAGAACAGGCTGGCGAGCGGATAATCTCAAAGATACGATTGATAAGGCACAACTCAATAATGAATACGATCTGGTTTCGTTGTTGATTGGAGTCAATAATCAATATCAGGGCAAATCAACGGATCAATATGCTATTGACTTTGAAGATTTGTTACAGACAGCCATTCAACTTGCAAAAGGAAAACGGGATAATGTATTTGTGGTCTCTATCCCGGACTATGGTTATACTCCATTTGGTAAATTAAAACAACCTGAGATATCAAAAGCACTGGATCAGTTTAATTACATCAATAAGAACATTACCAAAAGACTTGGTGTCAACTATTTTTCTATAACTGATATTTCACGAAAAGGCCTGGAACAACCTGAACTTGTGGCGAGCGATGGATTGCATCCTTCAGGCAAGATGTACACGCTTTGGGTCGACAGAATTATGATGGAATTAACAGGTAAGAGGTAATATCACTCACCTACCCGATTACCAATCACCGATTATAGAAGTGTCTTCAGGATTTTTGAAATATTCCCTGCTACGATCTTGTGCCCTTCCACATTGGGATGTATTCCATCTGCCTGGTTAAGCTTTTCGTTTCCACCAACGCCTTCAAGTAAGAAAGGAATTAATGTCGCCTTGTTCTTTTTGGCGAGGTCGGGATAAATCTTCTTAAATTCAGTTGTATATTCCTTTCCCATATTGGGCGGCACCATCATCCCAGCCAAAACAAATTTTACGTTGGGATATTTAATTCTCACTTTGTCAATAATGGCCTGAAGATTCTTTCGGGTCTGGTCGAGCGGCAAACCGCGCAATCCATCGTTAGCACCAAGTTCTAAAACAAAAATATCAATGGGCTGGCGCAATATCCAATCAATACGGGTTAGCCCCCCGGCAGATGTCTCACCACTTAAACCGGCATTCACCGCCTTCACCGTTTTACCAGATTTGTTGAGGTGCTTTTCGGCAAGGGCCGGGAAAGCTTCTTCTATAGATAACCCATAACCTGCTGTTAGGCTATCTCCAAAAAACAGGATCACTTTCTTTTGTGGAGTTTGGAGAGTGATGGTAAATGCAATAATCAGCAGGTATTTCACGACAATCATAAAAGTAGCTGGAGTAAATGATTTATTTTGAAACAATTTTTGGTAATTAACGATTTATTTCTTGAACAGTTAAAGGAATACTATGGCAGAAATTGTACTACAGTCGGAAGGCCTGACAAAAATATACTCATCAGGAGATCGGAAACTTACAGTCCTTGATCAGGTAAGTTTTAGTGTAGAACAAGGGACCAGTCTTTCCATTATTGGACCATCTGGAAGCGGCAAAACAACCTTATTGGGGCTTTGTGCCGGATTGGATGTACCTACAACAGGAACCATCTCACTCATGAGCTTCAAATTGAATGCAATGGATGAAGATGACCGCGCTTATATGCGTAACCGGTTTGTTGGTTTTATATTTCAAAATTTCCAATTACTCTCAACACTCAC
Organism: Bacteroidota bacterium; assembly: GCA_038043425.1. Classification (GTDB taxonomy): domain Bacteria; phylum Bacteroidota; class Bacteroidia; order Cytophagales; family Cyclobacteriaceae; genus ELB16-189. The sequence goes on along the minus strand of JBBTBZ010000013.1, from coordinate 21,935 downwards.
CGCCTTGGAAAATGTAATGGTACCGCTCGAACTTCGGGGAGAGCGAAATGTGGCGAGAAAAGCAAAAGAGTTACTTAATAGGGTTGGTTTAGAAGACCGCTTACAGCACTATCCCTCCCAACTATCAGGAGGCGAGCAACAACGTGTGGCCATAGCGCGGGCGTTTATTACAGCGCCCAAAATCCTTTTTGCTGATGAACCAACAGGGAACCTTGATGAAGAAAATGCAAGTCACATTACCGATCTGTTGTTTGGTATGAACCGTGAGCAGAAAACAACACTCATTTTGGTTACGCACAATTTGGAATTGGCGCAACGCACAGAGAGAATCCTGCAGATGAGAGGAGGAAAAGTGATTGGAGACAAAATCACGAGCTTGGTATGATTGAATACTTTATTAGGATCAAAAGAGAGACCCGCTCTATTTTCAAAGATCGGTGGGTGTGGCTAATGGCCTGGCGGGATGCACGTCATAATTTCTCCCGTCTTTTTCTTTTCACCGCTTCCTTAATAACCGGAATCGCAGCCGTAGTCGCGATTGGCTCCCTTAATAATTCCTTGCAGGATGATCTGGACCGAAATGCAAAGGAACTTCTGGGAGCAGACCTTGTGGCCAACGGTAATAAAAAATTTGAACCTGAAGTGAATGCTGAATTTGATTCATTAAAATTTGAACAAGCATCACAGGCAGAAATGGCCTCCATGGTGATGTTTATGAATACCCGACAGTCGCGTCTTGTCAGGGTAGTTTCGATAGAGGGAAATTTTCCTTTTTACGGAAAGCTGGAGACACAACCTTCTGATGCATATTCCAAAATGAAATCAGGCAGATATGTCATGTTGGACGATGCTTTGGCGAGGCAGTTTGAGGTGAGTTCAGACGATTCAGTGAAAGTTGGTAATACTATTTTTAAGATTGCAGGCGTAGTTTTAAAGATCCCTGGTGGCGGAGGGATAACGGCTACCTTTACACCATCAGTGTATATAGCGCAGAACGAACTAGATTCGACAGGACTTGTGCAGTATGGAAGCAGGGTAACGTATCACCAGTTTTTTAAAACCATAACGGATAAAGAAGCGGAACTGGCAGCTAAGAAATTAGGACCAATTCTAAAGAAGTATGGGCATTGGTACGAGACGGTTGAAGGAAGAAGGGAGGGCTTGGGTGAAGGTTTTAAATCCGTCTATCGGTTTTTTTCGCTGCTGGCTTTCGTGGCGTTGATTTTGGGATGTATTGGTGTTGCCAGTTCTGTTCATATTTATGCTCGTGAGAAACGTGACGAGGTAGCGGTATTGCGGTGTGTTGGTTCTTCCGGGTGGCAAGCATTTAATATATATTTTATTCAGGTTTTTGTATTGGGGGTGGCTGGGAGCGTCATCGGTTCAGTCCTTGGTGTGGCTATTCAACAGATCGTACCAGCAGTGTTCGATGAGTTTATTCCAGTTGATTTGCAGTTTTCTATTTCTTGGGTTGCCGTCATGGAAGGTCTGTTTTTGGGTGTGGTGATCTCAGTTTTATTTACCGTTCTTCCATTAGTTTCCGTCCGGTTTGTGCCGCCCCTTACTGTACTTCGGGCGGACTTTGAGCCGGGAAGAATTTTCTCAAGGACAAAAATTGCAGCGATTATTCTTATCATCCTTTTTCCAATACTGTCGGCTGCATATCAAACCGGTAGTATTTTGATAGGTGCATTGTTTGCGGTAGGATTGGCTGTTGCCCTGGGGTGTCTGACTCTTGTTGCCATGCTTTTACTTTTTTTGGTAAGACGATTTTTTCCAAAGAACTCAAATTTTATTTTTCGTCATGCCCTCTCAAATTTATTCAGACCCAATAATCAAACACGCGTTTTGATGGTGTCTATTGGTCTTGGTGCCTTTATCATATCTACACTAAACATCATTCAGAGCAGCCTGCTCAGTCAGGTGGAGTTTACGGGTGGAGAAAATCAATCCAATACCATTTTGTTTGATATTCAACCTGCGCAAAAAGACGGAGTGATAAATTTGCTCGAGGATAATAAACTTCCTGTAAATCAGGTTGTACCCATCATCACGTGCAGGCTAAGTGAAGTGAAGGGGAAGACTATTGAATTTTTACAAAATGATGCGGGCGATGAAATTCCAAACTGGGCGCTTACCCGGGAATACCGCGTCACCTATCGCGACAGCCTTCACGTGTCGGAAGAACTGATCAAGGGTGAATTGCATACCCGTAAACCAGGTCAGAAGGATTCCGTTTGGGTTAGCATCTCAGAGGGCTTTCAGGAGACGTTGCAGGTTGACATAGGTGATTCACTGACTTTTGATGTACAGGGTGTGCCGGTGAAGGCCTATATAAGTGGAATCCGCAAAGTGGATTGGCCGAAAGATCCTCCCAATTTTATTTTTGTATTTCCTAAAGGGGTATTGGATAATGCTCCGCAAATTTGGGTGGCCGCAACCCGTGCGAACGACAATAGTATTGCAAACAAGTTTCAGCAAGAGTTAGTGATAAGTTATCCGAATGTTTCTTTAATTGATTTAAGATTGGTGTTAAGCACCGTGAATGAGCTATTCAGTAAAATTGGATTAGTCATCCGCTTCCTAGCCATGTTTAGCATTATTACAGGGCTTGTTGTCTTAGCTGGGGCAGTACTCAATAGCAAATTTGTTCGCATCAAGGAGAATGTTTTGCTTCGAACTATTGGTGCACGTACAAGTCAACTTACTAAAATTACATTGATTGAGTATACCTACCTGGGTTTGTTCTCAGCGTTGACCGGAATCATTTTGTCACTGCTTTCAGGTTGGGTGCTAACGAAATTTTTCTTTGAGATTACCTTTTCATTTGATGAGAAAGAATTGAGTCTAATTGGTGCAGGAGTTGTGATGCTTACTGTTTTTATTGGGTATTTAAATTCACGAGAAGTAATAACAACTCCTCCTTTGCAGGTGCTTCGAAAGGAGGGGTAACTGGAATTTTTTCAGTAACTTTACCCAACTTTTGAACCAGTTATGCAAACTATTATTGAAACTCCACCACGCACGCTCCTTGAGGTATATAAAAGTCTCCCTGAAGGGACTCTCATTCAATTAATTGAAAATAATTTAATTATGTCTCCTGCATCTTTAGACGGTCATCAAAAGATTCTTGGAAAATTGTACCGATTGATTGGGGATTTTGTGGAGGATCATGACCTTGGTGAAGTGCGGTTTTCACCATATGATGTTTATCTGGATACTAAAAATGCATTTCAGCCTGACCTTGTTTTTGTAGCGAAGCAGAATGTTCACTTGATTCAGGAAGACGGATTGCATGGCGCTCCTGATCTTGTGCTTGAAGTACTTTCTCCATCAAATCGGAATTATGATATGACGAGTAAGAAAGACGTGTATGAGCGTAGTGGCATAAAAGAGTATTGGATGGTTGATCCTGAAACAAGGAATACTATCGGCTATACATTAGTTAACGGAAAATTTCAGTCCATCCCAAGCGTTACTGGATTGATTGCGTCTGGATTGCTCCTACATGAGTTTAGTTTCTAAAACAAAGTCCAGGTGTTGCTCAGAGCAAGTTGCTTTAGCATAATTGACATCGAAGGTATGATCTGCTTTTTTTAAGCAGAATTCCTGGCTGCATTAATGATTCCAAACATACATCTCAGCGCAAGTGTCTTGTACTGTTTTTCAAAGACTTTGTTTTCCTCCGTTGGATTTCGTAATTGTTGTAACGCGCATTGCTGAATCGTTATTAGCGGAAGTACAATTCGCTCCCTGAGTTTAATGGAATCACGAATAGATATATTGTTCTCCATGAGTTCCGGAAGATTACTTGCTTCCAAAATCCCTGATTTTGACAGTTTAAATTCCATAAACATTTTATTCCAGATCCCACCAAACTCGGCATCATTTGCGAGGTGTGCGGTGGCAGGGTAAAATGATTTCGTGAGCGACATCATACTATTGCCGAGCAGGGTTCGGAAGAAAAGTGAATCATGATATAGCAACCTGAGTTGGTTCAATTGATTATTTTTTTTAAGTTTTTCAATAGCCGATCCAACACCGAAGAAACCGGGAATATTTTGTTTCATTTGCGCCCACGAACCAACAAATGGAATGGCGCGAAGATCTTCCAATTTTAATTCCTCTGTTTGACTGCGCTTTACGGGTCGTGAGCCAATATTCGTGTCACCGAAAAAAGGAAGAGGTGTGACTTTTTCCAGATAAGGAACAAACTTAGGATCATGTTTGAGTGTCAGGTAGGCTTCATAGCCTGCATTGGCAAGATCATCTAACAATGTTTTTTCTTCCGTTGAAAAGGAGTGTGCTCTTTCCGGAAAGACGCTGCTTTCCACACCAGCCGAGATCAACTGTTCCAGGTTATACCGACACGATACTTCCTTTCCGTAATTTGAGCTTATGGTTTGTCCTTGTATAGTAATTTGGACTTCTTCATTTTCAATGGTATTGCCAAGTGAAGCGTAGAAGTCATGCGTATTGCCACCACCACGTGCTGGCGGTCCGCCACGTCCATCAAAGAATAGTGCGATGATTCCAAACTCTCTGGAAATTCGAGTGAGTTCTTCCTTGGCTCTGAAGATCGACCAGTTTGCCCGGAGATAGCCTCCGTCTTTTGTGCCGTCTGAAAATCCCAACATGATCGTTTGCTTATTATCCCTTGAATGAATATGATCGCGATAGGCGGGGATGGAATATAAGTTGCGCATTACTTCATGCGCGTTGCCTAAGTCTTCTATACTTTCGAAAAGCGGAACAATGTCCAGGGGAAGATGATTGGCATTGCCAACCAGTAATTGTGCCAATTTGAATACCTCAATAACGTTAAGTGCTGATCCGCAATTGCTGATGACATACCGGTGACAACCTAATTCGCCATTGAGTTGTTGTATAGTTTGAATGGCTTTGAAGCTCCTGATCATCTCCTCCATGAAGGGCTCTTCTACATCCAGAAAAACAGGATTGACCGAGACTTTCAATAAATACTCAACTTGGGCGTTCTCATCAAGCTCATTAAATTCAGCTTCTGTAATACCTGAATTTTTTCCGCTGAGCATTCTGATTATGTATTGCCAAAGTTGGTGGTGTTTTTTACTTTCTTGCCTAACATCTAAACTAGCAAAGTAAAAACCGAATGCCCGAATCTTCACGATGAAATTATCCAGTAAGTCAAGAAACAAGCCATCATGGTCCTGTAAGAGAATCTTCCTCGCTCGCAAAAGTTGTTCTTCCAATTCACCAGTTTGCGTATAGGCGTTTTTTCCTCCAACCAATGTTTGATACGTGCGTTGCTCCGCCTCCGTAATCAGTGTATCAACTCCCTTGAAGGTTAATCTTCGTTTTAGAAAACGTAAGTCGCGATGGTAACAACGAAGAATTGTCTCGCGGAGACGCTGGGCAACTTTAACAGTAATGTCATGCGTAACAAAAGGATTGCCATCACGGTCGCCACCTGGCCAAAAGCCAATCCGTACAAGTTGGTTATTTTTCCAATCTATTAGGGCAGTACTTAACCCATCGGCCAGCTGCTTAAGGATAGCAGGAATGGCCTTATAAAAAACAAATTCTAAATACCAGCAAAGGCTGATGGCTTCATCATACGGTGTTGGCTTTTCCCTTTTAAAGAATGCTGTTTTTCCTAGCTGCTGAAGTAATAAATTAATATGATCTACATTATTTTCTCGAATTGCTTCTTCGAGATCCGTAATAATGGCCAGTACAGGACCCGGATAAAATTGAGTAGGGTGGGCGGTGAGTACGATTCGTACGCTAAATTTTTCTAATTTCTTTTTAAGATTTTGTATGTTATCTCCAGAGGATGCCTGAAGTAATAAAGCTGAGAGTGTTCCCTTTCCTTTCAGATCATTAATTTGTTCAAAAGAAGCATCTTCTAATGAATCAAAAAGAACAACTTGCCGTTCTACATATTGAATAAAGTGAAAAAGCATTTCAAATCGTATATCTTTCGATGATTCGGGTACGTAGTCAGCAAAAAATTCATTGATGATTTGGGCTGGATTCTTACCTTCTTCAAATCCATCCACACAATCCTGCTGAAGCAAAGGCAACAAAGTTCCGGTGCGATAAATTTCCCTAAAAGGAAGATTTAGAAAAAGGCTATTGTAGATATGGTACCGTGTAGAAACTGCCTGGTCGTATCGTGTCGTCATTTTGAAAGTGGGTCAGAAACAAATCTATTGATTTTTCCTTGACTAATTGGGTTGGAGGCTTTGATAAAAAGAATCCTCTCATCACGCAATCGGTTGTTACCATTCAAGGGTTCGGTGTATCTTTAAGTATTGGTTAGTGAAAATGAAAAGATCAGTCATTATTCTGTTCGGATAGTAGGAAGAAAGGAATTCTGTGTTTACGAAAAGAAAGATGTAATTCCGATCTACTCCATTAAGGTGCCAAATGTCATTACTCCGAATCAATCCCCTGGCAAGAATGATACGTTTAAAATTCTTTTGAACGATCAGCCGATTTCAATTGGTGGAGTAAAAACATCGCTGGTGATTTTTAATCGTTGGGGAGAGAAAATTTTTGCGAAGGATAATTATAAAGACAATTGGTCTGGTGAAAGTTTGGCGCTGGCGTTTATTATTATGAGGCTAAGATTAATCAGGAAAATTTGACGTGTAAAGGGTGGGTACAGCTGATTAAGTGAACGCTGAAAAAGTAAGAGGTGCAGGCTGAAACCTTATTTTGGCGTCAGCGTATGAAGCAAGTTGGAAAGCCTTTTAAACGTAACCTGAAATCCAATAGGCTGTAAATCCAACCCATTCTTTTATCAGAGCGGACCATGTATTTAATCCGTCAACTTTTGGGATAATCAGAACGTCTAGCGTATACGTTCTTTTATGTGAAAGAAAATCTGTAGCGAACAAATCCATGGGTAACCCTACTTTGCGAAAGCAAGCGGCAGATCTGCGTAAGTGATACCCGGAAGTAATAAGGAGGCAGTTCTCCGGCAGAATTTTACCATTCAGTATTTTTTTTACAGCAATAGCGGATTCACGCGTGTTTTTAGATTGATTTTCTATCTCAATATCAATTTGAGGCACACCCATTAAGAGCAGCGCCTTGGCGACTTCATCCGCTTCACGTTCTTTGATAGTAATAAGACGGCCGCTTCCGCCTGAAACTAATATTTTCTTAATGATACCCAGTTTGTAAAGCTGCATACTATGTGTTACACGATCCGCACCCCGGCTAAAATAGACCCTGTCTTTCGGTTCCATTTCAGATTTAGTAACACCGGTGAGCAATATTCCATAGTCATATTGTTTTCTAATAGCAGTAAATGGCGTAGGCTTTACTTCCCACCAGGTTATCATTTCATTTGCAATAAAGTCATTTGAGAAGAACAGCAACAAGCCAAGGCCGGAGTGGAAAAGCCATTTCTTCCAACGTGTATTTTTGATAACCACAGAAGCAACGAGTAACAGACACACGATGACGAGTGGCTGTGTCAAGTAGCTCATGGTTTTGGAAAGAATAAAGAACATGGTCTATTCCTACATTCGTTTTGGTAGTGGGTTTGAGAGATTACCCAGCCCATCAACAATTTTAAGTAAAATTTCAAAATACAATGTTACAACGAGAGATAATGTCATAAACCAAATCACACCCATATTGAAATAATAGGTGTCAATGTTTCGATTGAGAAAATGCTTTTTAGGCATATAAAACTGCGCATCGAAATCAACCATATGGTCTGGATCAGGGTCTTTATAAATTGGATAAATCTTTTGAACAAATTTTCCATCCTTCTCAAGAATTCGATTTGGTTCTGAGGTATTTTTTACCAATTCGGTAATGGCTTCATTTTGATATGCATTCCGAAAGGATTCAAATTTTTTTTCCATTTCAATGGTGCGGGTAAGTTCAGCCACTTCCCGATCTTTCAGTAAGTCCGCCTTGTTATACTGTCTGATATAGTATTTTTCCAGACGATTAACAAAGTCAATGGTTTGTCGGTAAACAGATGAATCATACGTTTCATGGGTTAGATCGTCTAGCCCATTAAAATTCTCCCGCCCGACTATTGCCAATTCGTTGGATATTTCATTTCTCACCAATTTCAGGGCTTTGTTTACTTCCGTGCGAATTACGGGATCTTGATTATTGTAATGCAGATTTACAAAATCGAGCTTGCTTTCGAGCTGAGGGATGAAGTAGATTTTCTTGTAATCTGATTCGGACATCATTTTATCATACATGTAAAATTTTTTTTCAAAAGCATTGTCTTTATACTGCGCTACCATGGAGGCTTCGAATGCCCAACGCGAAGCCATTAAATCACCCACAAAGGGAACAGTCGCTGTATTACCTATGGCAGGATTAAGTTTATCAAACTTTACCACAACGCCACTGAGAATAAGCTGAGGGATCAGGAGGATGGGTATTAGTATGTAAATGGTTACTGCGGAGTTAAAAGCTGAGGAGATGTTAAGGCCCAAAAGATTTGCAAAACATGAAGCAGTGAATAAAATACTCCAGTGAATCGGTAACATTCCATCAATTTTAAGAATGTAATGGGCTACCATCACAAACAAGAAGGTTTGAATAGCCGAAATCATGAACAAAATGCCAATTTTAGAAAAGATGTAGCTGCTTCTACTCAGGTGGAGAAAGGCTTCACGTTTTAGAATTTTACGGTCACGAATAATCTCCTCGGCACTCACCGAGAGCCCCATAAACAAGGCAACAATTACACTCATGAAAAAATAGGCTGGCATATTCAAGTTTTTGCTAAAGATATATGCTGAGGTAAATGGATCATCTACATTGTGGTAACGCACTATGAATGCCAGAATGAAAGCAAGCAAGGGAGCTTCCAATAAATTAATGATTAAGTATTGCTTATTGCTGAGTTTTGCCAGAAGATCGCGAAGGGAGAAAAGATAGGTTTGTTTGAACCATCCGGGAATTCGCAATGTGGAATGTGGGACTTCTACGGAAGGAGTTACAGCGGCAGGTTTAATTTTCGTCAGGTAAATTTGATTCCATTGTTCTGGATTGAACTTCCGTTCATTGGAGAAGTTGCCGTATTCATTAATGACTTTAGTCTCAATGATATTAAAAATCTGTTCGGGGTTGACGTTTCCGCAAGCATGGCATTCTCCCTGTTCACTGTTAACTAAATTGATGTTACGTTTGAAATAGTTGATGCCGTCAACTGGATTTCCATAATAAATCTGAAATCCACCGGTATCCAGAATGACTAATTTGTCAAACATTTTAAAAATGTCTGATGAAGGCTGATGAATGACGGCAAAAACCAATTTTCCTTTAAGAGAAAGCTCTTTTAACAGGTCAATTATATTCTCAGAATCTCGTGAGGAAAGTCCGGAAGTCGGCTCATCACAGAAGAGCACTGCCGGCTCACGTAATAGTTCCAGTCCGATATTTAATCTTTTGCGTTGACCTCCGCTGATTGTTTTGCGCAGGGGAGAACCTACTGTGAGGTTTTTAGTTTCGACAAGGCCCAGGTCATCAAGCGTCTGCAGTACGAGGTCATCTATTTCTTTTTCAGAAAGGTGACTAAAACAAAGTCGAGCGGCAAAGTAGAGGTTTTGATAAACAGTCAGATCTTCAATTAAAAGATCGTCTTGTGGAACGAATCCTATGACCCCTTCAATTTTATCAGGTGATTGATGTATATCAATACTGTTGATTAACACCTGTCCTTTCGATGGTTTTTCTGTGCCGTTGAGCACATGGAGGAGGGTAGACTTGCCAGCCCCACTTGCACCCATCAGGGCAATTAATTTCCCAGACTCCTCAAAGATATTTACATCACGCAACCCAAGCCTTCCGTTTTTAAATTGATATGAGATATTTTTGGCTTCAAAACTGGTGCGTGTGTTGCTACCCATAGTCTTGAATAGTCGCAAAACATCGCCATAATAGACTGGATCAGCATCTTCCCATCGTATTGTACTGCCGTTGCCTAATACATTAATATTGCCAGGCTTATGAGGCACACCATTTAAGAAAACATCAGTTTGGCCGATGTATTTAAAAAAATAGATGTCAGTACTTTTGATATATAAAATAGCAATAAGGCCGTTCAATCCTTCTCTGAATATGTGTTTATACCGACCAGTAGGTTGTAAGCCAGAGTTGATGATGAGAATACTCTGGCTAGTAAATTCGGGCTCTGTTGCTCCAAGAACATATTCTTTGATTACGTCAATATCTTCTGAAGCAATGTTAAAAGCTTTCCCAATTGTTTTTGCTATACTATCTTCTCTTGCTGAAATGGAACCATCGGCAAGAATGATATCCATCAGCTCGATCATGATAACGATCTTCTGCTTTTGAGTTACCTCCTCATTAATTTCTTTACAGATTCGGTTGATTGTGTCATCTTCCTGCTGGGCATTGAGATTGCCGGTAAGTTGTGAAGTAAACTGATCAAATAATTTTAATTGAGTGTCAACTGCCTTTTGACTAAGGTGGTTCTCAAGGAAAGAGCGAATATGATCACGTTCCTGATTCGTGATCAGGTCTTCTTTTGCTACAAAAGCAAAAAGATGCATGATGGCTTTGAGTACAGGTTCGCTCATACGCAGAATTTATTTAAAGATAGTAAACCCGTGCAGCAGGAAAAAAAAAGGATTGGCATTTAACCAATCCTTGCTTGTAGTTTGATATCAAATTAATCCGTAATGGACTTTCTGATCTTTTCAACAATGACTGTGATGTCTACCAGGTTTTTATCAGTCAGAACCATGCTAGCCTTATTATTTTTAATCTGATCTTCAATTTCAAGGGCACGATAGCTTGCTTGAAGTGAGGTTAGGTCTGCCACAATGGTGGTCACGGGGTCAGCTTGTTCTACGGACTGTAACATTTTCACCAATTCGTCAACTGACTTTTCCTGTTCAAGAATAATCCGCATAAGAGGAGTAAGTACCAGGTTGCGCGAATCATCCGGAAGAAGATTTTTTGGATAAGATTTGATCAGACCGGTTGAAATATAGAGGCCTTCTATAAAACTCCCCGTTAACATAAGGGCTGCTAACTTATTGCGGTTGTCATCCTGCAAATAAATTTTAGTCTTTTTCACAGAGGTATTAAGGATGGACGTAAGTGAATCTTTGTTAGAAATATTGCTTTCAAAGCGCTCCATTTCATTTAAATCGAAGGACCCGATTACGCCCAATTTGTCAGCCAGGCTTTTTACTGCGGCCATGTAGGTTATTGATTCCTGAGTCTTTTCATAAGAGCTTAAGTAGCCAATGTCGGCCGCATAAATGCCCAGGTTAAGAGCGGCTTTGTCATTTCTGATGGTATATTGATCAACCTTTTTAACATCGTTAATCAGGCTTTGATTATACTCTGCTCCCGTGGCTTCCAACAAATAGGGGATTTCAGTGGGAGATGGGAGGTTATCCATCAATTCCAGAATCTGGTCTTTTAGCGATTCCTCAGGTTGGTTAAAATCATCAGAATTATTATTTTCCTCCTTGGAGGATGAGCCACATGACCAAATGCCAAAGGCTATGAGAGTTGCGAATAAGAGTACACGAAGACTAGTCAATTTCATGGGTTTATTGGTTTTGCCTCCAATTTTACTACATTTTTTACTTTCATTAAAGGATCGGAAATTATTATTTTTAAAATGTGGAGTCTTCAATTTTAGCGATACGCTCTCTGGGTTCATCTAAGGGCACTTCTCCAGTTGATGGGTATTCTAATGGATGTATGGTTCTTGACTTAATTTCACACCGGGTTAAATTCGGATGCGCTTCATTTTTTTGGTGAAACCAGGAGTTCGCCCGCAATTCCATCTTTACTTCCCATGTTGGGATTTTGCCGAAAATAAATTCTGTTTCTGAAAAGTCTCAATTTGCAATACACGGTGAAAGGTGGTACAAGAAAAGTATTTCTAACAAGTTCAAATTATCTTGCCGGTATGAAACTAGCTCTTAATTTAAGATCACCCGACCACGTTAGGGTAAAGCCTTTGGCAGACCACGAACTCGTTGGGGTAAGGAAATCATTAATCCACCTTTTCACTAGTTATTACCCGCATTTAAGTAGGTGTTCATTTTTCATTCTTGGATTTTGCCTGCTTCCACTTCTTAGTTTTGGCCAACAATTGAACTCCTTTGATGCCTCAGATCCCGTAAACACCGAAACCAGAGCATCCATTGACGCGGAATCCTATTTCTTTTATGGTGGCGCTAAATTTTATGCAATGCGATTTGGCTACTTCTACGGTATTAAAAACCAACGTCACCAGTTTGGAATGTCGTTGCCCTTTGTTCATACCATCTTCAATGCTGACTATGCCGGATTTGAGAATACGACCGGTATGGGTGATATTAAAATGTCCTATTTAGCTGTTCCCTATCGAAAGAAAAGCACCATAGGACTAGAGAGGGTCTCCGTAGCATTTGAGGTTACTGCACCTACAGGAGAATCTACTTTGGGAAGGGGGGCTGGGACGTGGTTGTATAAACCTGGTTTGATATTCACGATGCGATCGTCATCAGAAATAGTCTTTTATCCTGATGTAAGGTTTCAGATTTCTGGCGCGGATGCCAATAGCCAGGGTGGAAGTGATGGTATACCTGATCCTAATAATCCTGAAAAAGAAAAAAGAGTGCAGAACTTATCAATGTCTATTCCAATGGTGGTGCAGGTAAAGGATTGGGACGGATGGTTTTCGTTGAATGTATTATACGCCTACTCGTTCACTGAAAAAACCAACTTCTTATTTCTCAGAACAGACTTTGGTAAAATGATGGGAGCGAAAGCGGCCACCTCACTAAGAATAACAAAATTCATTGCAGGCCAGCCCAGATTAAATGTAATGGTCCAGGCAAATCTTACATTTTTCTTTGGTCAATAAAGTTGATTGAGTTGGTGAAGGGAAATCATCTTTCCCCTGTCAGGATCCCACAGTTTGAGACGGAAGCACCGGATAATTTCAACTAAATCCCATGAGGTTGTTGGGGCATTTTTTAACTCCGGCATACTTTGCATGGTTTCTACTAAACGGTAGAAAGGAATTCTTGAATTTAAATGATGCACGTGATGATACCCAATATTGCCGGTAAACCACTGCATGATGGGGTTCATGGGCATATAACTTGTAGATGCCATGGCCGCATAGTCATACGTCCAGTCGTGATTTTCCTGAAATTTTGCATCCGGGAAATTATGCTGACAATAAAAAAGATATGAACCTGTAGCAAAGGCTAAGAAGAAAGGAATGAACCAACTGATCAGGAATGTGCTTGCCCCTAAAAAGTACCAAATGGTGGTCGCACAGACTCCGTGAAAGAGTAGAGCAATCAAAGAGTCAATATGCCGCGCTGGACTTTGGATAAAGGATTTGAGGTTGAGCCAATAAATGAATAACGTAAAGTAGCCTAATATAATGGTGAGCGGGTGACGATTAAGTAAATAGATTCGCTGCTCCTTTTTACTTAAGCCTAAGAACCTGGTTTTTGTAATAGTAGGATAGGAGCCAATTCCCGTGATCGTCAGCTTGGAATTATTATTGTGATGATGCTCGTGAGATCTTTTCCAGATAGTTTGAGGAGCTAGTAAATAAATACCAACAGCTTGCATCAACCATTCTGCGGCAGTTGATTTTTGCAGAATGGCACGGTGTTGATAGTCGTGATAAATTACAAACATCCGTACATACAATAGTCCGCAAAGTAAGCTGCTCGAAACCCGAAAGAGTATTGGAATAGTTAGAAAGGAGATCCTTAACGCGATAGCGGCCAAAAGAATTGTTATAAGAATCTCGCCCCAGCTTCTTACTCGGTTTTCTCCTGTAAATTCTTTGCTTGCAGCTATCAACTCCTTACCAGTACGCATGTATGCTATTTTTTTGCAAAGGTAGGAAAATGGTACTACCAGCTAAACTATTTTTATAACAGGCAATCCGATCATTGTTTTTACACAAGGGATTTTAGATGAAATCGAATAATGGTGTTTTCTTCAAAAAGTTGAGTTTGTAAATAGTCTGTGTGACGTCACCATTAACAAATCCTGGGTAGTTGTTCGCCCGTCAGTCGGTTGACAACCCTTCGACCACCAATAGTGCTGGCGAGTATTACTTGTTTTGGATGTTCTGTGCAAACGTGACCAACGATGCAAGCTGCAGCGGTATCTGACTGCTGCCGAAGAAATTGAACTACATCATGCGCAATGGATTCATCCACGATCGCGATAAATACTCCTTCGTTGGCGACATACAGCGGATCAAGGCCGAGCATCTCACAGGCTCCGGCTACCGACTCATTTACCGGTATATCCTTCTGGAAAATAGTAATCCCGACTTTCCCATCACTGGCCACTTCATTTAATACAGAGGCTACTCCACCACGTGTTGGATCTCTTAAGAAGTGGATGGAATCACCAAATTGATCAAGTAATAATTTTACAGTATGATTAAGTGGGCGGGTATCACTCACTATTTCTGACTCGAACTCAAGTCCTTTTCGAACTGAGATAACTGCCATACCATGGTTAGCAATTGGATTGCTTAAAATGATTTTATCACCCGGCTTGATCCGATTTAAGTGAATAGCTGCTTTTGGATGAAGCAATCCCAAGCCACTGGTATTGATAAAAATCTTATCTCCTTTTCCCCTTTCCACCACTTTTGTGTCTCCTGTAACTACTTGAACTCCTGCTTTATCACAAGCTGTTTTGATGCTGTTAATAATGTCCCAGAATTCAATCATCGTTAATCCTTCCTCAATAATAAAAGATAGAGATAGGTATTTAGGTAACGCCCCGCACATCGCCAAATCATTAACAGTTCCGTTAACCGCTAATTCGCCAATGTTACCACCGGGAAAGAAGATGGGTGAGATGACGTAGCTATCTGAGCTAAAAGCAATGCGTCCATTTAGATTGAATATGGCACCGTCATGTCGTTCGTCAAGTAAGGGATTTGATAAGACGGTAAAAACGCCACTATCCAATAGCTGTTGAGAAAGTGTTCCACCACTGCCATGCCCCAGGGTGATGACATCAAAGTCCAGCTTCGGCATGGGGCAACTTAAGTTCATTTTGATTTTATTGTTCGTCATCCCATTATATAGTCTCCATTTGTTCTTCCGTATGGGAATAATGATAGTAGGCTGCACAAGCACCTTCAGAAGAAACCATGGGTGCCCCTAACGGATTAGAGGGTCTGCACTGTTTACCAAACTGACTACATTCATGCGGCTTCTTTAAACCTCGTAATATTTGTCCGGCAATGCAATCTTTATTCTCCTCTGCTTTCGGAATGTCGACCTGAAATTTTTTATTGGCATCAAAAGCTGAAAAATCGTCACGCAATTCAAGCCCGCTTCCAGGAATCATCCCAATGCCACGCCACTCTCTATCAGATGATTCAAATACTTGCGTTATGGTGTTGCGCGCAGCCGGGTTTCCATCTTCATTCACCACGCGACTGTATTGATTCTCCAATTTGTATTCTCCATTCTCTAATTGTTTCACCAACATGGCAATACCTTGTAATAAATCAACAGGTTCAAAGCCAGTCACTACCATCGGTATTTTATATTTCTTTACGAGCGGGTAATATTCACCCATACCCATAATAGTGCAAACATGTCCTGCTGCCAAAAAGCCTTGCACCACATTCGTGTCATCATTGATGATCGCTTCCATGGCAGGTGGAACTAAAACATGTGAGGTTAGGATTGAGTAATTGGTGAGGCCAAGATGCTTGGCATGAATGACCGATAGGGCATTTGCAGGCGCGGTAGTTTCGAAACCAACGGCAAAGAAAACCACTTCCTTATCAGGATTAGCTTTCGCAACGTTTACCGCTTCAAGTGGTGAATAGAGAATTCGAATGTCAGCCCCCAAGGCTTTGGCATCCAGTAAACTTTTCTTCGAGCCGGGCACACGAATCATATCCCCGTAAGAACAAAGGATAACTTTTTTCTCTTCTGCTAAATGCACGGCCTTATCAATTAAGTGCAGAGGGGTAACGCACACAGGGCACCCTGGGCCATGTACCATGTGCACATTTTCAGGGAGCATAGAAAGTAGGCCGTTTTTAACCAGACTATGGGTTTGACCGCCACATACCTCCATAATTGTCCATGGCTTTGTTACTGTTTTCCGGATTTCTTTCAGAAAATGTTCTACCAGTTCAGGATTGCGGTATTCAGAAAGGTATTTCATACATTAGTGTTGCTCACTTTCAGCGTACATCAGACTGTTGGTTGCCTTTGCATTAGCCTTATTTTGATGAAGCATATTCCAGTAGGCTAATTGGCCGAAAGATATACATTCGTCATTGGGCGAAAGCTGTTGATGGAAATATAGTTTAAATTCCGAACCCAGGTATTTTTCAATAAGGCTCACCAATAATTCATTTTGGAAGACACCCCCACTAAAGGCAATGGATTGAGTTTTCTTGTCCTCCGCCACGATTCGAATCAGCTTTACGAGCGTGCAATGGAAACGAGCAGCTACTGCCGAGGGAATGGTACCGGCTATCACATCATGGATGACTTGACTAGCCAATGAAAGCGTATTTACCTCTCCGTTCAGATAGTCCACTGGATAGGTTTCAAAGTAGTCTTTGTTAGAGGTAAAAAACAATGACGCTAATTCTTCCAACAGCAACGCAGCTTCTCCTTCATAGCTTGCCTTGTCACATAAGCCGCACCATGACGCCACCGCATCGAACAAACGACCTATGCTACTGGTTTTACCTTTTTCTGTTTTTAAAGCAGCTGTAAACACTTTCCATTCCTTTGGTGTAAAGCAAGAGATGAGCGATGATTGATGTTCTTCAGAAGTGGCAACTGCCAAAGCTGACAACCGAGGTTCCCGTGCCATTTTATCACCCAACAATAGTGGAAAGTATTCCATCTGAGCTACTCTTTCCATGGCATGCCCGTCCCACTGAAAAAATTCACCACCCCAACTTTGACCATCTTCGCCTAATCCTGTGCCATCCCAAATCACACCCAGAATGGGATCCTCTGTTTCCTTAAGGTTATTCTCACAAAGCACTGCTGCAAAATGGGCTTTGTGATGCTGAATTTTTACAACCGGTATGCCCCATAAAGAGGAAAATTGATTGCCTAAACGAGTAGATGCATAATCAGGGTGCGAATCTGTAAGAATGAGTTCAGGCTGGGCGTCAGTGATTTTTAAAAGATGCTCTGTTACAGTTTGGTAGTTCTCCTCAGTATCCGCACTTTCAAGATCTCCAATATATTGGGAAACATAAACGTTCGAATGATGCGATAAGGTAATGGTACTCTTTAATTGAGCACCCATCGCCAACACTTGCTGGGAAGGGAAAGCACTCGATACGAAATAAGTAGGTGCCATGCCACGAGATCTTCTGATGATTATCCTTTGGTCATTATCAGTAAATCTCACTACAGAGTCATCTTGTGGAATGATGATGTCGCGATTGTGAAGTAATACTGCATCTGCTACAGCGAACAAGGAATTCAGGGCATCCTCATCTTTGTAAACAATGGGAGAGTTGCTGATGTTGGCACTGGTGGCAACCAATGGGAAATCAAATTCTGATACAATGAGTTCTAGCAAGGGAGCATATGGTAACATTACCCCCAGGGTATGAAGCCCCGGTGCCACTAAAGATGATCGTATTCCCGATTGTGTATGACGTTTCATATGCCCCAGCACAATAGGTGCACATGGACTTTTCAATGCTTGCCTTTCAACATCAGTCAAATCAATGTCTTCCTGTAAGACGGCTTCATTCGGATAAAGTAGTGCAAAGGGTTTGCTGGGCCGGTGTTTTCTTTCTCGCATCCGGATGATGGCATCTGCCTGCGTGGCATCACATAGTAATAAGTAGCCCCCGATACCTTTCACCGCGACAGTTTTACCGGCTTTTATTAATTCTACGGTTTCGTGCACACTTTCTTTAGCTCCCAGGAGCGTCAGATCAGGAAAATGCAAACTCATTTCAATACCGCACTTCTCGCACGAATTTGTCTGCGAAAAAAATCTTCTATCAAGTGGGTTGCCATATTCTTGCTGACAATCCTTGCACATTCTGAAATGTTGCATGGTTGTGTGTATGCGATCGTATGGGAGCTGTTTGGTAATAGAATAACGAGGGCCACACGTGGTACACGTTATAAAAGCATATCGGTGCCTTCTGTCTGGAAAAGCATTTAACTCTGCCCTGCAGGAATCGCACAATGCAAAATCTGGAGATAGCAGAACGGAAGCACCAGGATGTGTAGATGATTCGATAATTGAAAAATTCCTGAAAAGGTGGTCATCAATCACTTTTATGTGATGATGCGTCACCTGGCTATTGACTGGTAGGTTTTGTAAGATGGAATGATAAAATTTTTTGGCCAGCTCATCAGTGGCATTAAACTCAATCTCAACACCTGCTGATGAATTTGAAACGGTACCTTTAATCTGCTTATTTTTAGCAAGACCATAGACCATAGGGCGAAAGCCCACGCCTTGAACAATTCCTGTCAGGTGTATCCGGTAGGTCATTTACTATACGAGTATGTTGATTTCTCTGTGACTGATATCAACATTAACCAGTGATTTCAAAAGTTTATTGATTTCAAATGTAAGCTTTGGAATAGCACTTTTCACCTCTTTGGTTAATTCCATGCTCAAAGGCTGAATCACTTGAACGGAGACCACAAAAAGATAGATTTTAGGAAGCCGATCAAGTAGCGTTAGG
This sequence comes from Bacteroidota bacterium, assembly GCA_038043425.1. GTDB lineage: Bacteria > Bacteroidota > Bacteroidia > Cytophagales > Cyclobacteriaceae > ELB16-189. The sequence continues at coordinate 3,235 of JBBTBZ010000013.1, read as the reverse complement.
CTTTCTACTAAGTCCTTCAAACCGATTTCATGAGTACTCATAGCATGGGGGAAGTCAGCGGCAAATCGTGGTTCAATCAACCGAATAGTGCCAGGTGGCCGATCGTCAAGGGTGGCATCTATCAGGATTACAGTTGGAAATTGTTCAAAATATTCCATTAATTGAAATCCGGCAGTACCACCATCCAGCACTTCGGTAGTTAGCGGGTCAACTTCATTTTCCAGATAACGCGCTGCGTGCACACCTACACCTTCATCACCCATCAGGTAGTTGCCTACACCTAATATTAAGACTTTATCGGCTCCCTTCATTTTTTTCTTTGCGAGATTTCTCCATTTCTTCCAGGTTCTTAAACTGCTCTTCTTCTATAAACTTCCAGCCACCACCCATAGAGGAAAGTTCTCCTCGCCCCTCAACGTAATCGTGATAGAAAACCAAGTATACATGGACCACCGTAAACAAAATAAAAAACCACATTGTCCAATGATGAATTTGCCGTAGCATAAAATCCCCACCAAACAAAACGGGCACCCAGTTGAACAGATTAGGAAACCATCCGTTACTCATAGCTGCGTATAAACCAAATCCAGTGAGACATTGTATTCCAAATGCAATGAAGGTGAGAAAATAAATAAAACCAGCCAATCGATTGTGACCTATTGTTGGTTCTTTTTCATTTTTGGTCATGAAGATGTCGATCAGGATAACACGCCACATGTCTTTAAAGAATTTCACATTCGTTGGAATGAAATTTTTCCAGCTTGCGAAGTGGTTTCCAGCAAAACCCCAATAAATGCGTAAAGCGAAGTTGACCAGAAAAATATAAGAGGCCACGAAATGAATGAAGCGTGTGATACCGAACCAATAATGTGAATAGGCCTCTTTTCCGGATAGAAGCGCAGGCGGATCACCAATAATAAAACCGGTGCCGATCAGCGCTAAAATACAGATCGCATTAAGCCAATGGTAATACCGAACTGGCAATTGCCAAACAAATACTCTCCTGAGTACATGTGGCTTGGAATGAATGCCCGTGCTGATCATAAGTTGAACGTTTAAATACGTTACATTACCGTTACCCTGCTAACATGCTTGCCTTCCTGATCGTATAGGTGAACCGCACAGGCCAGGCAAGGATCGAATGAGTGTATGGTTCTCAGAATTTCAACCGGTTTGTGCTCGTCTGCAATAGGAGTATCCTTTAGAGCAGCTTCATAAGCAGACGCATTACCGCTCTTATCACGTGGTGAGGCATTCCATGTAGAGGGCACTACTAATTGATAGTTGGCAATCTTCCGATCTTCAATTACGATCCAGTGACCAAGCGCTCCTCGAGGTGCTTCTGTATGACCGACCCCCATGGATTTATCCGGCCATGTTGACGGTTCAAATTTTTCCATGTTTGCCATTCTGGTATCGCCATTCTTGATGTTGGAAATTAACTGTTCGTAGAATTCCAACGCCCATTGCGCTACCAACTTGGCCTCTAGCCCACGTGCTGCAGTACGCCCAAGGGTTGAGAACAAAGCGGCTGCAGGTACATCTAATGTGCGAAGCGTACTATCGACTACTTCTTTATATTCTTCCTTTCCAAGCGCATATCCAACCAATACCCGTGCGAGAGGTCCCACCTCCATCGCATGGCCTTTCCACCTTGGAGTTTTTAAGAAACTATATTTTTCTTCCACATTCAAAAAATCATAAGGAGGCTTTGGTCCAGTGTACTTCACTTTTGTCTCACCTTTCCATGGATGCAAACCAGCATCATCTCCCTCTTCATATTCATACCAGCTATGGGGAATGAATTCCTGAACCTCATTATCACTGCGAAGATCAACTTCCAGCACTTTGCTTAGGTCCTTATTTAAAATTGCACCGGCTGGGAATTTGTAATTGGCCGTATCACGATAACCATTGGGGGACAAATCTCCATAGACCAGATAATTGCCTAAGCCCCCACCGATGGCGCCCCAATCTTTGTAAAAGGATGCGATCGCAATAAGGTCTGGAATATATACTTGCTCCACAAATGTCTTTGCATCTGTTAATAATTGGTGAACAAAAGATAAGCGTTCGGCATTGATACCGCTGGAATCATCCAGGCTAATAGAGCACGCCATGCCACCCACCAGATAGTTGGGGTGTGGGTTTTTACCTCCAAAGATGGTATGCACCTTTACGATTTCTTTTTGCCACTCAAGCGCTTCCAAATAGTGCGCAACACCAAGTAAGTTTACTTCAGCTGGCAATTTGTAGGAAGGATGGCCCCAATAGCCGTTGGCAAAAATTCCGAGCTGGCCACTCTCTACAAATTTTCCGATCCTCTTTTGGATGTCGCTGAAATAACCGGGGGAACTCTTCGGCCAGTTGGAAATGCTTTGGGCAATTTCAGATGTTTTCTTCGGATCGGCCTTTAAAGCACTGACTACGTCTACCCAGTCGAGAGCGTGAAGATGATAGAAGTGAATAACATGGTCTTGCATGTTCTGCACAGCAAACATGATGTTGCGTACTAATTCCGCATTAGGTGGAATAACAATGTCTAAAGCATCTTCCACGGATCGTACTGACGCAAGGGAATGCACAGAGGTGCATACGCCACAGACACGCCCGACATACGCCCAGGCATCGCGGGGATCGCGGCCGCGTAAAATTTCTTCCAACATACGAATCATTGTGCCGGAACTGTAGGCTTCGGATACTTTGCCATCTTTTATTTCTGCCTCAATCCGCAAGTGTCCTTCAATGCGGGTGATGGGATCAATAACTATTCTCTGACTCATACACGTCCAGGTTTATTATTCAGGTTTCTTCAATTCTTGATCGGAAACTTTGCCTTGATCAATCAAGTCTTCTACCATTTTATGCTTCCGAAGATTTGTTGCTACAGCATGGGCTGCAATGCCAGCTGCGGTTACGCCAAGGGCAATCATCCCTACTTTATCGGCAGTGGTTTCTATACCGAAGCCCGGGAAGTTGGCGAGTCTTTGATAAATCGGTCCGTTATCCCAGAATTTTTCTTCTGTACAACCAAAACATCCGTGACCGGATTGAATCGGATAGCTGACTCCATTATTCCATTTCATAATGCCGCAAGCATTGTACGTGCTCGGCCCTTTACAACCTACTTTATATAGGCAATACCCGCGCTTCGCATTTTCATCATCAAAAGTTTCAACAAATAAACCAGCATCATAATAAGGTCTTCGGTAGCAACTGTCATGAATGCGTTTAG
>JBBTBZ010000012.1:0-69363 GCA_038043425.1 Bacteroidota bacterium | reverse complement strand
CTCATAATCTGAGGGTCGCTGGATCGTTCCCAGCAGGGCCCACTTCTTTAAAGTATACTGACAGGGTATACTTTTTTTCAACTTCTTTCCGGACTAATTCCAGTTACGATGATTATCAGTGTAATAATAAAATATATTTAGTCTTTAAAAAGACGAACACTTTTACCCCAAGAAGCATTGTCTTGTTGGTTTGCAATTTCTGCAGTACCTTCTTTGCTGTCGAAAAGCCCAAGTCGTTGCTTATCTGTTTTAGCATTCAACATGTAGAAATATTGTCCATCCCTGCTCGGGGATGAGCTCCAGAAATCAGTTCGTTCTCCAAGGAACATGAATTTACCACTGCCCGTCCGAATACCAGCCATCAATGCATTAAAACCGCACCCACCAACGACCATTTGCTTAAATACAATTTCCATTGTCCCTCCGAGATACTTATAAACATCTCTTTTTCCACCTAATGATTCTCGCAATGTTTTCCATTCTGATGCCGTAGGTAAATGCCAGCCAGTGGGAGCAACTCTTTTAGCTGTTTCCCAATCATATAAATAGCCATATGTATTGACATTAGCAGAGTCGTTATTATATACCCAATAATTCCCTTTCTCAGGTGTATAAGCAAAATTTTCTGCCATGATCCATTGGTCACCAATCTTTACTGTTTTATAAACTTGGCCATCTCGGGTGTCAGTATACAGGCCAGTTTCATTAACTTGAGCTCTGCCAACATTATTCCAACCGAAGGTGTATGCCATCACACTCCACCCAATAGTGGCTAATATAATTGTCAAGCGTTTCTCCTTATTCATGGCATCTACATTATGCGTTTGATCTACTGCACGTTCGGAGTTTTTTTATTGATTACGGGAATAATAAACCGCCCTGTTATGAAACCAAGTATTGGTCCGCCTACCGTAAGAAAAAAAAGCGCAACAATAACAATTATTACTTTTGGCATATCAAATGATGTTTTCATATTTATCAGAAACATACCTGAGGTAATTAATTAAGTGAGCAAGCAACCAGGCAATTGTATTATATGCTATCCAATTGGCAGCTTTTGAAGTTATGTTTCGCAGAATAAATCTATAGTGCAACCAACTGCTGATTAACGCTCCTAAAGTTGTAGCAAACGGTAATGAAACTTCAGCTTTTATAGCCAAATCAATATTGGCAGCTATTAAATCAAAGGATACATAGGAAATAGTGAAACCAATTATTAAAAACCACAACCATTTTTGAATGGATTCCAAATACTTACGAAGAACGATCCATTGCATTAAACCGACACCAGTCCCCATACCAATACCAACGGCAGCCTGACCTCCTGATTCATCATTTGTTTGCAAAATAATTTCTGCCAGCATTGCAAATCCAACGACTAATAGAATTCCGATAAACCAGCCTGCGGTGGTCGACCATATCCACCTATTTTGAGTAAGTTGTTTTTGAGAAACCTGATTCATATCCAGTTGATTTAACATTTACTAATTACCTTATAAAGTTAAACTGTGATAATGTGCTTTTCTTCGCGAAAGAAACATGTGTAAAAGTCATTTACAATGACCTATGTCATTTTGGACGCATGACGAATTACCTAGCTGTGGTATTCAATCCAATCGGTTACCCACTCTCTTTTAGGTTGTGTTGTGGCTTCCTTCTGAGGGCTCAGTCGGTTTCAAACATCTTGAAGACTATTCCCTTTCTGTTAATTGATATATCTTTGCAGACGTTTTTAATACTGTTATTTAGGGCAATTGGTTTACCTTGTTATATAATATTATCGGGTACACCTTAGGACTTACGTATGAATGTTGCTTTTTTGTTTGTGGCTCTGCCCGTGCAGCTGAATAAAAAAAATAGAATCCAATCGTGATCACTCCAGAAATCAAAAACATCATCTTCGATTTGGGCGGAGTGATTATTAATCTATCTATACAGGCTACGGTTAATCAGTTTGCCCAACTCGGTGGAATTTCGGAGGAGGAGGTAAGCCAACGGATGATGCCATCAAAAGAGTTTCATGACTACGAGAAGGGTTTGATTTCTGATAATCATTTTAGGGAGATTGTTCGCGATATGCTTCAAGTCGGAGCGTCAGATTCTGATATTGATAACTGCTGGAATGCCATGCTATTGGATATACCACTTGAACGTCTTCAGCTCCTGGAACATCTGAAAACAAAGTACAGAGTTTTCTTGTTGAGCAATACAAATGAAATTCATCTAAATTGTTTTAGTAATATAGTGCGTGATTTAACCGGCAAACTAACCTTGGATGAGTATTTTGAGAAGGCCTACTACTCACATCGAATGAAGATGAGAAAACCTGATTCGGAAATTTATGAGGCGGTACTTCAGGAAAATGAATTAACGCCCGGCCATACTTTTTTCCTGGACGATAATCTTTCTAACCTGAAGGGGGCTGAACTATGTGGTATCAAAACATTTCATGTTCAACATCCCGACTTAATTTTTAAACTCTTCGCATGATTAAAGGCGCAAAACAACCACTGATTCATATTTCTTTATTTCTGGTCACATTTGTTACAACCACATTAGCCGGAGCAGAATGGACGTATGGAAAATCGGTATGGATGACGGATTATTCATGGTTGGATTTTATAAGTGGCTTGTCTTACTCCATTCCTTTTCTATTGATTCTGACAGCTCATGAATTTGGTCATTATTTTACAGCCATTCATAATAAAGTAAAGACCACTCTTCCGTACTACATTCCGTTGCCTCCTCTTTGGTTGATGTTTGGCACATTAGGAGCAATCATTCGCATTAAAAGCCGCGTTCAGTCCAAGCAGCAACACTTTGATATTGGCATTGCTGGTCCACTCGCTGGATTTGTGGTTACACTCGGTGTTTTATTCTATGGTTTTACCCATCTGCCACCACCCGACTATGTGTTTCAATTTCATCCTGAGTATGAACAGTTTGGCCAGGATTATGCGAATCACGTTTACCAACAAGGAAACATGATACCAGGAACAGCCGATGTCATTCTGGGTAAGAACCTATTGTTCCTTTTTTTTGAGAAATTCATTGCCGATCCTGCCAGAGTGCCAAACGTACATGAGATCATGCACTATCCTTTTTTGTTTGCTGGATTTCTGTCGTTGATTTTTACAAGTATTAATTTATTGCCAATTGGGCAGTTGGATGGAGGTCATGTGCTTTATGGTTTACTGGGGTTCAGGGGTCACAAGCAAGTGGCTACTGTCGTCTTTTTGATTTTCCTATTTTACGCAAGCCTTGGTTATATTAATCCGGCACAATCCAATGAAGATTTTCTATGGCATATCCCTTTATTTTTGGGTTTTCTATACTTAACTCTTACAGGCCTTAAATTGCCATGGAAAGATACCCTCATGTATGCCGTTATTATATTTGCTATTCAATACCTGATTTCCACGTTCTTTTTTGTACAAGGCTATTCTGGCTGGTTGCTTTTCGTGTTTATAATAGGAAGATTTATTGGCATTGCCCACCCACCATCAGAGATTGAAGAGCCATTGAGTATTGAACGGAAAGTTTTAGGATGGATCGCGCTGGCGATATTTGTTATCTCGTTTACACCTAACCCTATCGAAATACTGATTGTGCCTACTGTCGCACCATGATTTTTTCAGTAAATATTCCGGCATGTTTAAAAATCTTCAATATATACATCCCTGGGATCGGTGATTTTAATTCAATACGCTTTTGTTCACCGAGGATTGATTCATCATACTCCACCAACTTGCCGGTAATATCGAAAATTTGAACTTGATCGGTATGGACTGCCATAAAAAAAACACCAGTAGTTGGATTAGGGTAAGCTAAAGGCCTTTCCACCTGTTCTTCCAGGGCCGTGATTACACCTTCCCCTTTACCAAAGGCTGGCCTGATCATCAGACTTCCCTTTACATTTACATTCTGAATCCAGGTCCCATTTGCATTAAAAAACATCTTTGCTCCGGAGTCCGTATTCTTATCAAGACCAATCGCAATGATGGAAGAAGAGTTTTGTTTCAAAGCAATGTAAAATAGCTTATCAATTCCAATGGGCCTGGTGAGGACATGTCTCCAAACTTTGTTTTGCTGTGATTGTTGGATAGTGATATTTTCAGTATAAAGAGTAGATCCAGGGCTATTGGTTAAATCACGCAAGATCTGCAATTGCATGAGTTGGACAGACTCATCTCCAAATTTTGGAAAATATAAATCAATCCGTACGATGGTATCAAGGTCATTCGTTGGCAACTCAAATAAATAAGCCAACTGAGAGCCCGGCTGAACAAGAGAAGCACCGTATTCGGCAGTTCCATCGTCATACGCATAATAGTCGGCTAAAATATATTCTGATCGCGTAGTGTCATTGACCCGAAAGTCAATGGGCTGGTATTTTAGAGAGTCATAATCACCATCAAATGTAGGTGTTAGAGAGTCTTTCGTGGAGAGCCCAAGTTTAAATAGAACATGAATAGAATCTGCCTCTGGACTAAAAAGTGACGGGTCTGGTGTTGTTTTTACTGTAAGCACCAAGACTTCAAACGGACTGATATTAAATCCCGGTTCCTGTTTTGTATCTAAGGCAACGGTGACAGAGTCGGTGATCTCTTTATTCTTTGTGGTGTAGAGGGTTGCTGTGGTAGTATAGTTAAAAGGTTGTTCATCCGGTGGACTACCGGGATCACTATCGTTTATTGATTTCAAATTAAAGACCGGTACTGTTGGTTTTATCATGCTTCCGACAGGGTCAATCAAGAAGTGCTTCAAAGGCATGGCATAATATGAATTGAAAAGTGAAGTAGGGGGAGAAGTAATGGTACGGTCCGGAAATGACGTATCCTCAGGTGACCTTCCTTGATTTAAATAAACATAATCGATGTTCCAGGTATCGTAAGGGCCCGATAACCTTCCAAAACTTTGAAACCGGAATTGAAATGCATCGTGAAAATATTGATCCCCGGTAATGGGCACAATCCTTGTAGAGAACTCATCGAATTTTAACGTGCCGTCATTTTCAATTACGTTGATGATATCCCATTTTCCGTTTTCGTCCTTAATGGAAAGTAGTAATTGATCGCCAGCATCGGGTGGCTCACCATTCCCACGAAATTGAAAATAGAAACTGATGTACACTGTCCCACGATTAGCGTCTTCAACTAAATCTAGTCGGATTGGCCTTGATACAAGTTGGTCTGCAATTCCTTTGGCCAGGATGTCGTTTACACTATAGGGCTTGCCCAACGAATCAAAGCCATTAAACGTGGCAACACCTAATGTAGGGGCGTTAATCCCGGCCCCATTGTTTGTCCAGACGGATTGTCCATATTGCCAGATGGTATCATTGGGATACACAACCGTATCTGAAGCGTATGAAAAATCATCCCAGAAAGGAAGGGGAGCAGCCGTCAACTCTTTCAATCGCGCTGCTTTTGAGAGAGCAGGTTTTAGGTTTCTATTGTTAGGAATAGATAAAATCTGAAGTTGAGCAAAGGCATTGCATGCTAAGGTTATTGAGAAAGTAAGGAGAAGTATCTTTCGCGCGTTATGCATGTATGGTATTCGGTAATGGTGTTCAGTAACTGTTCAGGCATTAAACAGATTACCACTTATCAATTATTCTCACTCTCTTCCTCGGGTTCTTTATACCCCTTGGGGGCAAGCCAAAGAGTGACTGGATCACCTACTCGAACGGAATCTCCTGACAATGGCAATTGTTTATAAACGAAAGGAACAATGCCCGTAGTATCAACTCCCTCCGGAATTTCCACATCGCCCAGGTGCAAATTCCAACCACTAATTTTATACAACGCATGTTCATAGGAATCTCCAATCAAACTACCAATTGTAAAATCAGCAGAGCCATTACCATCACCCACAACTAAATCAATCACAGAGCCTTTAGGTACCCGCACACCAACAGCTATTGGTTTGCCTTTGTACCGGAGCTCTCTCACCAGATTAAGAAATGGACTGGGTTCAAATAGTATTCTGCCTCTCTTAAGTTCGTTGCTTTTTAACACTACTTCTGCATTGATTCGTGACCGATCTACCAAATCAGGGATTGGTACCGTAGGAGGAGAAACCCGATTAATGGAAATATATATTTTGCGGCCCTCCTTAACAAAAGAACCCTCTTTTGGAAATTGCCTCACCACCGTAAGCGGTGGAAAATCGCTTGAGTAGGCTGAATCGTTTAACTCGTATCTGAGTTTTTGTTGGGTTAGGATTGATTGAAGTTCTTCAATGGGAATACCTTTTAAGTTCGGCACAGTAACGGTTTCGCCATGGTTGGTAGCATTTGGCAAATAAACATAGAAATAGGAAATACCAATTAAAAATAAAATACCAAATACAATTCCAAGATTGGCGAGCATTGAACCAAGTGTGTTGTCACGCAAAAGAAATTTTCTTTTCATGCAGTTAGAACTTTAATGCTGATTGAAAATCCTTTTTAATTCGCGTAGAACGTTTTGCACGCTCGAGTGAAAGTTCTATCAGTTTTGTAATGAGGTCAGAGAATGAAATGCCCCGCTCTTTCCACATCATAGGAAACATACTTGAATTGGTAAATCCAGGGATAGTATTGATTTCATTTACAACTACCCGTCCCTCTTCAGTCAGAAAAAGGTCCACACGCGAAAAATCCTCACACCTCAATGCTAGATAGGCCTTCTGAGAATGTTGCCGGATGGTCTCGGCAATATCCTTATCCAGTTTTGCCGGAACGTCAATCTTAACGGCTTCACCATCAACGTACTTGGCATCAAAAGTATAGAACTCATATTTTTTACTGATGATGATTTCACCTGGCAAAGACGCCAGAGGTGGATGGTTACCCAATATAGCACATTCGATTTCACGACCTTTGATAAACTCTTCTGCCAGCAGGCAGTCATCGTATTTAAAAGCTTCCTCTACGGCCATTTTAAGATCAGCCTCCTGTGTTACTTTGGATACACCCACGGATGAACCAAGACTGGCCGATTTAATCATGAAGGGGAGACCCAATGTTGAACTTATTCTTTGGAAATTTATTTGATCCCTGTCCTCAAAATAGTAATAGAGAAATTTAGCAACTGGCAGACCAGCCTCTATAAGAATCTTTTTTGCCACCAATTTATTCATGGACATGGACGAACCCAGAACCCCTGTACCAACCATAGGCAAACTCATCGCCTGGAGTAAGCCCTGAATGCTGCCGTCTTCTCCATCGGTGCCGTGTAAGACTGGAAATACAACATCTGGTTTATAAACGATTCCCTGCTCTGTAATAAAACCTGCATGTGTTGGATTTAATTGGAGATTTAATTTCTCTCCCGTTTCAATTTCTTTGCTAACGCTTGAGGTTATGTGCCAGGCTCCGGTTGTAGAAATCCCAATCAGAATCGGTTCAAATTTAGTTTTATCAATGTACTCGGCAATATTGCGCGCGGAGTTGATAGAGACGCCATGTTCAACTGAACGCCCGCCATACAGAATGGCTACTTTAATTTTTGTCATTCATAGAGTTTAACAACCTCAAATATATCAGTGATTTAGATTATTTCCTTGGATTAATAGCAAAACGGTTTTTAGTGTACTAAAAAGATTTTGGTGGCGCCAGCTTCTGCGTTTGTCTGCACTCGCACAATATAAATACCACTGACTTGTCCGCTGAAATCAACCGTATAGGTTTGGTTAAGGGTTTCAGGCAGCACATTATTAACGATAACCTGCCCCATCAGATTGTAAACTTGAAGGTAGGCTGTCCCTTTTTCCGGCAGGTTAAAGGTTATTTCAAAGGAGGAACTGGAGCTTTCTGAAGGATAAACTTTATACGCGGAATTGATCTTCACCGGGGTTTGGTTATCGTCAATAAAAAATTCAATATTATCCAGGTAGAGATTGTTGCCATGATCATTGGTTACAATAAAGGCAAGCCGGGCATTTTGCTGTCCAATTAGATTATCGAGATAGACGAATTGATTTTTCCAATCGTTCTCCCCAGCAGGTATCCAGGAAGGAGTACTGTTGGTGGTTGAAAATGAATCCCCATTTTGATTGAATAAGGTGGTGATAAAATTAACGCCACAATCGTTGGAAGAGAGTATGCGCAGGTTTTCGTTACCCGTTGACTGTTTACTATAGCTCACATCAAAAAACATACTGGCCTCGCTTGTCCGTGACAGATCAAGCACTGGACTTACCAGCCAGGCTTCTTCACCTATGGTTGTATTTGTGAAACCTGGATACACAAGGGACTTTCCAAAGTTAGTGTTAGCAACATCGTAGTTTTTTTGGTCACCCTGACTTACGGTGGTCCAGGAGGACTGGAAATCAGATTCAAATTTTTCCCGCAGCGGAATACCACTTTGAACGCTGTTAACAACGCACATGAATTCCAAAGTATTATTGTCAGTCTTCTCATCGGTTAAGTTATTTGGCTCTGATACTTCGAATCGAATGGCATTTGATCCCTCGCTTAATGAAAGACTGTTTAGTGTTACGGTCGCATCATCTCCGGGTATAATTGACACATTACTTATTGTCTGACTTTTTACTGTTCCGCTGACAATGGAGGTTATTTTGAAACTGGTAATCGTCTGACTTCCCAGATTCTTTACGCTTATGGAAGGAGAGGGATCCGTTATGCAAATCACCGGAGAGGGAGTATTGATCGTTACAAGAGCCAGATCAATCAAGTCATCTGCTAAAACCTGTACGTTGTCAAGGTATAGGTTATTTCCATACCCATTCGTCACTTCAAAAATCAGTTGCACATTGGGGTTTCCGGAAAACGGCAGTAGTGAAATGTTTTCTTTCACCCATTGTGATTGGGTAGTAGGCTGAAAGGAGTTGGATGTAGTGACTGACGAGGCCAAAGCACTACCGGACTTGTTAAAAATTTCAATGGCCTGACTGAGATCAGCTCCACAGTCTGCGCTTATAAGTACGCGTAATACATCGCTCGTTACACCGGGATATTGAGCATAGGCTCTATCAAATTTTAATATGGCATTTGTCAGAGTTGAAAAATTCATATTTGGCGTCACAAGCCGATCAACAGCTCCTTCCTCTTCATAGCTATGAAGGTTAATGTACATGGCCTTGTTAGATGCCCCATCAATGGGAGCATTTACATTTTGCCACATCGTCAATCCGTCTGGATTTTGAATTGGCCAACTGGATGGCGTGCTATTAAACACTTCCGACAAGGGAAGTGCCGTGGATTGGGAGGTGCTAAAGTTTTGAGATTTTATGTCGTTGCTTGTATTTTCATCCACCTGGCCATTGGATTGAATAATCGTAAAATCGATTTGATTGGAACTTCCAGCAGAGAGATCAATAGGATTGAATGTTATTACGCCTGTTTCCAAATTCGAGAGGCTAATGGTGATGTCCCTAGTTTCTTTTATCACTGAGTTGAGCTTTACTTGAATCCTGGCAGAAGTAATGGAGTTGGTTCCATAATTACGTACAACTACGGAAGGGACATTTGAACCAGCACAAGCCGTGATTCCCGGAGAACTGATTGACTTTATCCCCAGATCAAGTGCAACAACGGGTGGAGCAGTTGCTCCTTTGGACGTGGGCAAGGTTGCTCTTCTTGGACTATTTTGTAATACAATGACCATCCTGCCCACCTGCCCACCCGTAAAAATATTCATGCAGTCATCATTTGTATAATCCATGTAGTTTTGAAACATATCATTCGATCCGCAGGAAACTTGTGGATGAACAGGACATTCGCCATTGTAATTATCACCTTGATTGGGGGTGTCAGTTACATAATCATCACCTGAACATCCTCCGTCATCATCGCCCCAGATATGATATAATCCAAAGAAATGACCAATTTCATGGGTAGCGGTTCTTCCTTTGTTGAATTTCGGATCAAGAATAAATGGGCCGTCATCCGCTGAGCCAAAGGCATCGTAGTGTATCACCACACCATCAGTAAAGGGATCATTGGGTGAATTACTAAGCTCGGGTAAAGTTGATATTGGAAATTTGGCATACCCAATAAAACCTCCTGCATCAACAATGTTGGTAACCCAAATATTCAGGTAATCATTTGAATTCCAGTAACTGAGTGATTTTAATTCTGCATCATCAGCCAAATTCCATCCTGTCTTGGTCCCTTTCACTCGTACTATTCCTGTGGCAGGTAAACCTTCCGGGTCTTGCTTGGCCAATACAAACTGTACTTCAAATATCCCGGCTACAGATTGGAACTCTTGTGGAGTTTGGCTGGAATCCGCATTAAGACGTTGGTAGTCTTTGTTGAGTACATCAATCTGGGAAAAGACCTGGGCATCTGGAATATTCGTGCCCGTTCCAACCGGCTCACCGTTGTGAATGATATGTACAACCACCGGAATAATACTTGGGGAGGAGTTCGTTCTTTCTGAGTTGTTTGATTTTGATTTGTGCTCGATTAATTTTTGTTGGATCCATTCCTCAAATTGATCTTCACTTTCGTGTTTTGGGTTGTTTTGTTGTTGGAGTTTTTTGTATTCCACGGTCGCACAGCGTTCCTGGGCGGACACAGTTAACACCGTTGAAAGGATTATCAGGACTACAACAATTTTCCTCATGAACACTGGATGGCTTAAAACGCAATTTAAGAAGTTAATTGCATCCTTGGACTACAAAAAATACGTAATGGATTAACGTAGCGTAAAATCAGGGATGTGGTGGAGAATGATCCGGGAATGCCTATGCCTGAATCAGGTTGACGACTTCAATGGATTTTATTTCCGGAACCGACTTCCTAATGGCTTCTTCAACGCCTGCTTTAAATGTCATGGTGGACATTCGGCAGTTGCCGCAGTTACCCATGAACTCAAGTTTTAATACCTGATTTGCAGTTATTTCCAGGATACGCACGTTGCCACCATCTGCCTCCAGGTAAGGTCGAATGCTGTCTAACGATGCTTCGATGCGATTAAGTAAAGCTCCGGATTTTGTTTTGGTACTCATCAGACCTTAAATTCAACTCGTTGTGTTTGTGCAAATGTAGCATTTCTTATGGCAACCTGTCGTGCCACAGCCTCTGCCAATTCAATAAATGCATCAGCAATCAGTCCTTCTTTCATCACCGCGGGTAATCCATTGTCTCCGCTTTCGCGTATACTTTGAACCAAAGGAATCTGACCCAGGAAAGGAACATGATGCTTCTCGGATAAGTTCTTTCCTCCGTCTTTTCCGAAGATGAAATACTTATTATTGGGGAGCTCTGCTGGAGTAAAGAATGCCATGTTTTCCACAATGCCCAGAATAGGCACATTGATTTGTGGTTGTTTGAACATAGCCAGTCCTTTTGTAGCATCAGCCAAGGCTACCTTCTGGGGAGTTGTCACAATGATGGCACCCGTTACCGGAACAGTTTGGACTAGTGTCAGGTGTATGTCGCTTGTTCCAGGAGGCATATCAATAAAGAGATAATCCAGTTCTCCCCACTCTGCCTCAGAAATAAATTGTTTTAATGCCGAACTGGCCATTGGCCCACGCCACACAATGGGGCTGTCTAAAGGTGCGAGAAATCCAATGGACACGAGTTTAACACCATATTGAACTAACGGAACGATAAGGTTTTTTCCATTTACTACTTTCACTTCAGGCTGCTCGTACTCGCAATTGAACATAACGGGGATAGAAGGGCCGTAGATGTCAGCATCGATGAGCCCAACTTTGGCGCCCATTTTAGCCAAAGCCACCGCCAGGTTTGCCGTAACGGTTGATTTCCCAACTCCACCTTTTCCCGAAGCAATGGCGATAATATTTTTTACCCCAGGCAATAGGGGTGTGTTGTCGCGTATTGTGGTGACGGTGGAAGTCATGTGAATGGCTATTTCAATGTTCTTGCCCACCACTTTTTCTACCGCATTTCGGCAATCACTCTTAATCTTTTCTTTTAAAGGGCATGCCGGGGTGGTGAGTACCACGGTAAAACTTACTTTTTTATCAGAAACTGAAATATCCTGCACCATATTCAGACTGATTAAATCTTTTTTTAGATCAGGATCATGCACAGTGCTAAGCGCCTGTATAATATCAGGTTGTGTGAAGTTCATAGCTAACGTAAGGTTGAGACCCGATCTGCGATCGGATGATTGAAGTTTATTTCTACGCAATTTAGGCTCTGCTTCACTTAAAACAAAAGGCTTATTGAACAGTTTTGATTCAGTAATAGTTTAACCCAAATAACGAATTAGGATTTTCGAATGAATAATATACTGTTGGTGTGAAACTTATATTTTGATTGTTCTATCAATTTAGTCTTATGTCCTTTCGACCGTAGGGAGAAATCTTATCTAATGGAAACAACGTGTCTACCAAGAGAAGATTTCTCGCCCGCCTACCGGTCAGGCAGGAAATTTCATGAATGCACTGTATAAAGATGGTACGCTCGAAAAGACTCGATTAACAAAATTGCAAAAGGATTTTCTAATTGCGTAATCTGGGTTTAAAGCGGAAAGACTATCTTTGATGATTGGAAGACGCGAAAAAAAAAGTAGATTTTATACCAGAACAAGGAATCCAGCAGTAGGCAATCAATGATCTCCCGCGACACCATAGAAGAAGTACGCAATCGCATCGATATTTTGGATGTCATCAGTGATTTTGTTTCGTTAAAAAAATCAGGGCAGAACTACAAGGCACTCAGCCCATTCGCCAACGAAAAGACGCCCTCCTTCTTTGTCGTGCCGGCAAAAGGTATTTTCAAAGACTTTAGCAGTGGTAAAGGTGGTGATGCGTTCACATTTGTGATGGAGCATGAAAAACTTAGCTATGCCGAAGCTGTCCGTTACCTGGCCAAAAAGTATGGCGTTGAAATAAAAGAGGATAGGCAAAGTGATGAAAACAAAGCTGAGCAGAGTGAGCGGGAAGGTCTTTATATTCTGATGAATTTTGCAAAAGATTATTACAGGAATCTATTAATGAACACCGAGGAGGGGCGAGGAGTTGGATTAAGTTACTTTAGGGAGCGTGGCTTTAATGACCGCACACTCGAAAAGTTTGAACTTGGCTATGCGCTGGAAGGCTGGGAAAATTTCAGTAATGAAGCCGTAGCAAAGGGATATAATAAAGAGTTACTTGAAAAAGCGGGCCTTGTAGTTAAGAAGGACGATGGTTCCCTGCCTGCCGGTAAGTCCGGATCTTACGATCGCTTTCGGGGAAGAGTGATTTTCCCTGTGCACAATATGTCGGGCAAAGTCATTGCTTTCGGAGCTCGTATGTTGGGCAAGGACAAAAACCAACCAAAGTATATTAACTCACCGGAGACCGACATTTATCATAAGAGCGATGTACTCTACGGATTATTTCAAGCCAAGAACGCCATTCGTCAACACGACATATGCTATCTGGTGGAGGGCTATACGGATGTCATTTCCCTTCATCAAGCCAATGTTGAAAATGTAGTAGCTTCATCGGGCACCGCCTTGACCGAAGGCCAGATCAAACTTATCCGCAGATTTACTGAAAATATAACAGTCCTGTTTGATGGTGATGCAGCCGGGATTAAAGCAGCCCTTCGCGGTATCGATTTGATTTTAAAAGGAGGACTCAATGTTCGCGTTGTTCTTTTCCCGGATAATGAAGATCCGGATAGCTATTCAAGAAAAGTGGGCACGTCTGAATTCCAGAAATTCCTGAAGGAGAATACCAAAGATTTTGTTTCGTTCAAGGCTGGACTTTTTGCAGCAGAGGCCGCAGGTGATCCCATTCGCAAAGCAGAATCCATAAGAGAAATTGTAACCAGCATATCGCTGATTCCAGATCCGGTAAAACGGTCAGTCTATATTCAGGAGACCAGTAACTTATTGAAGATTGGTGAATCGGTGTTATTAACAGAATTAAATAAAATACTTATTCAGGAGAGAAGAAAACAAGCGCGTGAAAATTGGCGCGACCCCGATGAAGTTCCCGTTTCTGTCGAAGCGTTAGAGGAGAAGAATATTTCTTCACAAATTGACATGCTGGCGATTATTCAGAACCAGGAAAAAGAAACGGTCAGGCTTTTGTTGAATTATGCTGATATGCATGTCAATGATAATAAACTACCCACTTATTTTGTGAATGAACTGGAAGATGTTGAATTTACTCATCCGCAATACAGGGAAATTTATTATGAATTCAAAGCGGCTGAACTTCGGGAGAAAGAACCTGTGAATTCCAATTTTTTTATAGAATATGGAACTGCCGAGATAAAAAGAGTTGTTACGGATCTGACTGTGTCGCGCTATCAGGTAAGTAAACACTGGGGGGATAAGTATAATATTTTTATTCCTACTGAATCGGATAAAATAACCGAGTTAGCCTATGGCAATGTTTTGCATTTGAAATTAAGGGTTATCCAAAAGCACTTAGATGATAATTTAAAACTTTTAAAAGAGGTAAAGGACATAGAAGAGGAGGCACGATTATTGGAGTTTCAAAAGCAGCTGAAAGGCGGAGAAATTGAGATATCCAATTATCTGGGTATAGTAATTGCGAGGTGAATGTAAATCTAAATATGAGCGAAAGTATAAAACTGGACACCATCGAAGAAGCGATTGAGGAGATCAAAAACGGGAAAGTAATAGTGGTGGTAGATGATGAAGACCGTGAAAATGAGGGTGACTTTATCTGTGCTGCTGAGAGCATTACTCCGGAGATTATTAATTTTATGGCGACCCATGGCCGTGGTTTAATATGTGCTCCCTTAATGGAAGACCGTTGCGCAGAGCTCGGGTTAGAGTTAATGGTTGGAAAGAATACGGCCACCTTTGAAACTCCGTTTACGGTCTCAGTTGATTTAATTGGTCACGGTTGCACAACAGGTATTTCTGCGCATGATCGGTTCAAAACCGTTAAGGCGTTGGTTGATCCGGAAACCAGGCCTGAGGAACTGGGAAAACCAGGTCACATTTTTCCGCTTAAGGCAAAGAAAGAAGGCGTACTGCGAAGATCAGGTCATACCGAGGCGGCTGTAGATTTTGCGCGCCTGGCGGGCTTTCGTCCGGCTGGGGTATTGGTGGAGATTATGAACGAAGACGGATCAATGGCCCGCCTTGCGGACTTGAGAATAGTGGCCGATCACTTTAATCTTAAACTTGTTACCATAAAGGATTTGATTGCATACAGAATGAAAGCTGAATCGCAGATCAAACCCCATGTTGAGGTAAATATGCCCACGGCTTATGGTGATTTCAAACTACGGGCGTATGAACAGAAAAACACTGGAGAGGTGCACTTGGCATTGATAAAAGGTAGTTGGGAAAAAAATGAACCTGTGTTGGTGCGTGTCCACTCCTCTTGCGTGACGGGCGATATTTTTGGTTCATGCCGATGCGACTGCGGTCCTCAGCTTCAACATGCCATGCGTATGGTGGATGCGGCCGGCAGGGGAGTTGTGTTGTACATGAAGCAGGAAGGCCGGGGAATTGGGCTAATCAACAAATTGAAAGCGTACAAACTTCAGGAAGAGGGACTGGATACAGTAGAAGCTAATTTGCAATTGGGGTTTGATATGGATAATCGCGATTATGGAATTGGAGCACAAATTCTACATGACCTTAATATTTCTAAAATAAGGCTGATTACCAACAACCCAAAGAAGAGAGTAGGCCTGATGGGTTATGGTTTGGAAATTGTTGAGAATGTGCCGATAGAAATGATACCGAATCAGCACAATGAAAAATACCTGATGACCAAGCGAGACAAACTCGGCCATACAATTTTAAAGCTCTGATGAAAAAAAAGTTTATCCTTATTCTTTTTTTCGCATTAGATTCGTGGCCTATTTTAGCACAGCAGTTTCCGTTTGAGTATTGGCACGAAGGAAAAATCATTCTTGACACCGGTGACACGCTGAAAGGAACTGTCAAGTATGATATGCAAAATGATCTGTTACAATTCCAGGTAGCCAACCAGAACCAATCATTTTCAGCCCGGAAGGTTTTATTTTTTGAAATTTTTGATGGATCCGTTAAGCAGTATCGCCAATTTTATTCACTTCCCTATAGCGTTTCGGAAGGGTATAAGGCTCCGGTTTTTTTTGAACTGTTGACGGAAGGGAAAATAACACTGCTGTGCAGGGAGGCACTGGAGTATAGGAACTATTCTTCTTCTTTTTATTATTTTGGAACAACCTCCCGCCTTGTGTTGGTCTATAAGTATTTCCTGCTCCAGGAAAATGGAAATATTACTGAATTTGTTGGCAAGAAAGGCGACTGGCTGGACGTAATGGATAAAAGGTCAGATGACGTGCAGCGCTATGCCAAAGCCAATAAACTTTCATTTGAGGATAAGTATGAGCTTGTAAAAATTATCAGTTACTACAATTCTTTCTTCAAATAATGCTTTGCATTTTTATTTACACGTGATCTGATTACATGATAAAACCTTTGATATTAGTTTCGAATGATGATGGCATTACCGCCAATGGTATTCGTATTTTAGTGGATGTTGCGAAAGAGCTAGGTGACGTGATCGTAGTGGCACCTGACAGCCCTCAATCGGGCATGGGTCACGCTATTACAGTCGGGGATACACTGCGATTGAATGAGTCTCATATTTTTGATGGCGTGAGAGCCTATGAATGTTCTGGCACTCCGGCAGACTGCGTGAAAATGGCCCGTCATTTTGTTTTGAAGGATAATCACCGCCAACCGGATCTTATAGTGAGCGGCATTAATCATGGTAGCAATACATCCATCAGTGTTTTATATTCAGGTACGATGTCTGCTGCCATTGAAGGAGCCATTGAAGGAACTCCGGCCATTGGTTTTTCTTTATGCGATTATAGCCACAAAGCCGATTTTTCTCATACTGCCGAATTTGTAAGAAAAATAATAAAGCAAGTTCTGGAGAAAGGACTTCCGAAAGGAACAGCCTTGAACGTGAACATCCCTCCTAAACGAAATGAAAATATAAAAGGCATCCGCATTTGCCGTCAGGCGAACGCCAAGTGGGTGGAGGATTTTGATCAGCGCTTTGATCCTAACGGGCGCAGTTACTTCTGGATGACGGGCAACTTTGTAAACTTCGACAAAGGAGAAGACAACGATGAATGGGCAATCGCCAACAATTATGTTTCGGTTGTGCCATGTCAATTTGATCTAACAGCCCATCAGGCAATTCCTCAGTTAAATGAGGAATGGGAGATATTGGGGTAGTTTGATCCAGAAGTCCATGCCTCCATCCAGAAAAAATTAGCTTCACATCAATTGTTTATCTTGTTGAAAATACTTCATATATTATTTGCGTCTTTGTGTCTCTGCGGTAAAAAAATAACTGCAAATGCGCTGAGGCGCAAAGAATGCATGAAGTCAGTATCTACCATGTGCGACAATTATATATAACCCTTCATTTCCATTGCCGAAAATCCTCCAAGGTCTGATTGCTTTTCGCGAAAAGACCTTGGAGGACTCACCGACCCAGGAAGGGTTATACAAACTTAGTTGCTGGCCTTGGCACAACGCGGAGAATTTGAAATACACCCCTTGTTTGGGAACTAATAGTGAATCCGCGGATACCTAGTTCAGGGTGCTCAATGGTACCGATGAAGGGATACTTTTCAAGAATTTCCAGGAAATCAAAAACGCGTTTTGTGAATTTCTTAGCTACGCTTTCGCACCATTCAAGCAAAATGTATTGTTGAATTGATTCAAATGTTGCTGAGCAATGTCCTGCCATATTATTTTTCGAGCCACCGTTGATTCCTTTTGATCATGTCGTTGTGGCTGATTTGTTTTTCAGATTGGTTTATTTCGCTCACTGAACGGACAACTTCCTTTTGTTGAGTATCAGTCAAACTCTTCCAGATTTCTCCAGGTTGCTGCTTATCCTTTTCTTTCAAGATATCATAGACCGATTCCAAAAACTCATCATCATTGAAATTATCAATGATACTATGCAGGTTTTCTTTAACTGAATTCATAACGCAATTTAACAAATCATTTTGGCAAACTCAACTTAGACCGTGAAGGAATATGACGTGGCGGCTTTAGCGACCTGCCGCGTTTTTTGCTTGCCAAAACCTCTGTAGGTCCAATTCATGGCGGATTAATTAAACCGGGTCCACATCAAATACAATCTTTGCGTTTCGATATTCCTTAAGTTGATTGAGGTGTTGTGCAGCCTGTTGAAGAAAACTTTTAAGCTCCCCCAGTTTTCCCTGGTCTCTGGGGACTTTAATTAAAACGGTCATCAGGTATTCATTTCTGATTTTCGAAATCATGGGCTCCCCTGGCCCTAGTATTTTTACACTCTTTAATTTTCCCCGTATCGTCTGGTCCAGCTTTTCAGCTACTTCACGACAAATATTTTTATCAACATGTTTAATTGTAATTTCAATCAAGCGCGAATACGGTGGATAAAAGTGTTGCTTCCGGTCATCAAGTTGTTCCTGCAGAAAACCGTTTATATTATGAGCGATGATAAAAGAAAACAGTGGATGGGTTGGGTCGGTGGTTTGAATAATCACCTTGCCTTTCTTCGCTCTTCGTCCTGATCGACCGCTAACTTGCGTAATGAGTTGAAAAGCCCTTTCATACGATCGGAAGTCAGGGAAATGCATCATACGGTCGGCATCAAAGACACCCACTAGACTCACTCTGTCAAAGTCGAGACCTTTTGTCACCATTTGGGTTCCTACCAGAATATCTGTATCACCAGTTTCAAAACTCTCCATAATACTTTCATAACTCGTTTTCGTCCGTGTAGTATCCAAATCCATTCGCTGAATGTGAGAATCCGGGAAATGAAGCTTTAACTCCTCCTCGAGTTTTTCCGTTCCATAACCTAATGTTTTCAGCCTTTTCGATGAACACGTAGGACATTGCATTGGCATCTCTTCGCGGTAACCGCAATAGTGGCATATCATGGCGTGTCGGTACTGATGGTACGTAAGGCTCACCGCACAATTAATGCATTTAGGCACCCAGCCACAATCTTCACACTGAATCATAGGGGAATAGCCTCTGCGATTTTGGAATAAGATCACCTGCTCTTTTTTGGAAATGGTTTCTCTGATCTCATTGAGAAGTTGTGAAGAGAATGCCCCTTTGTTCATTTTCAACTGCCGTTCTTTGGCCAGATCCGCAAACAGGATATCAGGCAGTTGAGCCTCACCAAATCGTTCAACGAGCGTGATCAGGCCATATTTGTTTTGTTGGGTTTGATAAAAAGATTCTAATGAAGGAGTTGCGCTTCCTAACAAAACCTTGGCATGGTGGATATTCGCCATCACCATGGCAACATCCCGTGCATGATAGCGCGGGGCTTGGTCGTGCTGCTTGTACGAAGCATCATGTTCTTCATCTACAATGATTAACCCCAGGCTATCAAACGGGAGGAAAATGGATGATCGTACACCTACAACAAATTTGAATTTGCCTGTCAAAACACCATTCCATACTTCAACCTTTTCGTTATCCGAAAATTTGGAATGATATACACCCATCTCAGACCCAAACATTTTTTTTAAGCGATGAACAATTTGAGTGGTAAGGGCGATTTCAGGAAGTAAATACAGTACTTGAGATCCGCTCTCAAGAGCTTTCCGAATGAGGTCAATATAAATTTCAGTTTTACCACTGCCCGTTACTCCGTGCAATAAGGCTACTCCCTGACTTTCAAAACATGTTAAAATCTTGTTTCGGACTTGTTCCTGTTTTTCGCTTAGAAGCAAGGGGTGTTCATGCTTATTGTCGGGGAAGCCAAAACGTGGAACGACTACTTCAAATTCTTCCAGAATCTTATTTTTGATTAATGTGGTGATAGAGGATTCAGAAACATCTTCATCCAGCAGTTTACTTTTCGCCAAGCCTTGATGATTGCGTTCTGGATTAGTGAATAAAGGAACTGCTTGTAAATATTTCAGCATCACCGCTTCCTGTTTGGGCTTTGCTGATAACATCTCAAAAAGCTGCTCTAACTTTTTAATGGTGACGTGATCTTCCGTCAAACGAACATGCTTTTCGGTCTTCGGCTTAAACTTTTCTTTTACTTCTTCAAAAATGATAATTGCTTTCTTGGATGAAAGAGTTTTTAAAAGGCTATAGATCGTCTTGACGCCAAGCAATTTGGCTATTTCTGAATAACGTAATGAATCGCTTTGAAGCCTATGGATAAGGATTTGTTCTTTTTCAGAAAAGGCTTCATCATGGGATTCGATATCAAAAGCAGGATTCAGTTGCACCATCGATTCACTGGAGAGCTTTAAGCCTGACGGCAGTGCCGCATTGACTACTTCCCCTAAGGTGCACATATAATAGTCGGCCATCCATTGATAGAGCCTGAATTGCTGATCATAGATCACCTCCTGTTCATCGATAAGGTCCAGAATACTTTTGGCTTCATAGTCCTTGGGTGGTTGATTGTGCAGATGCACAATCACCCCCGTAAGAATTTTCTTTTGCCCGAATTGGACAATGGCCCGTTGGCCGACCTTTATCTTTTCATTTAAGACGGAAGGAATTCGGTAGGTAAAGAGTTTTGGAATAGGGACAGGCAGAACAAACTCCGCGAAAAGTGTTTCGTTTGAATCGAAGTGCAAAGTGAGTTTAGCCATAGTATATCTGCAGTAAAACTAACGTTATTTTGAAATACTTTGAGGAGGGGAATTTATCTTCGTTTTTTGCAGTTGAGAGATTTGATGGATAATGGTCTTTGATGGTATCCTAAATTTAAAATAAGCACGATGGCAACCCTTCGCTCTTTTATGAACACTTTGGATGAAATAAAACCGTCTGATGAAAAGATGCCGGTTTTGTTTATTGGACATGGAAGTCCTATGAATGCCATTGAACATAATGAATACCACAACTCTTGGGTTGAGTTGGGCAAGAAGTTGTCGAGACCAAAAGCAATTTTAACGATCTCGGCTCACTGGCTTACGCAGGATACACGAGTGACCGCCATGGAAAGGCCAAAAACTATTCATGACTTTGGAGGATTTCCAAAGGAATTATTTGCTCAACAATATCCGGCACCCGGTTCGCCTGATTTTGCTGAACTAACGAAAAAGTTGGTTACAAAAACTACCGTCAAATCCGATTTTGATTGGGGTCTTGATCACGGCACCTGGAGTTTTCTATTGCCCATGTATCCACGGGCAGATATTCCAGTGTATCAACTTAGCCTGGATTACTATAAGCCTATGCAGTATCATTATGAATTAGCGGAGCAATTATCAGAGCTTCGAAGAAAAGGTGTGATGATCATCGGAAGTGGAAACATCGTCCATAATTTAGGGATGCTCAATTTCTCGGGCAAACCTTACGATTGGGCCATTGAGTTTGACCAAAAGATGAAAGAATTTATCACAGATAAGAATCATGAGGGCATTATGCAATATGAAAAGCTGGGAGCGATGGCAAAATTGGCTGTGCCCACACATGATCACTTTTTACCATTGATTTATTCTATTGCGGTACAAGAAATGAATGAAGAGATTTTATTTTTTAATGAAAAGACCGATATGGGTTCGGTCTCAATGAGATCTTTTAAGTTAGGGTAAAGGAAATAACAGGACATGAATGGATTGATAGCCATCAGATGCAAAGGTTATTAGAGAGGACTATTTTCTTCTTTCTATTATTTCGTTTAAACTGGTATAAGCCCATAAAACATCAGGTGAATTGAAAGGGCCATTTATTTGAATTGACTTGTTTACAATCTCACGCTTGGCTTCAATATCCCCAATAAAGGTATCGTTCACGATTAACACTAACTTCACCCCGGCAAGTTTAGTGGTAATGTCCTTTAATTTAGCAATACCTTCATTAGAAAAATAGAGATTGAAATAACTTTCATTATTACCTGGATCATTAATAATTTCGGAAACGCTGATAAATTCATCACTCGATATGATGGGTTGTAGGGGAACATAAAGTGCTTTGTTTTTATTATTATCAGGTGTTAAAATTTTTTTTGCAAAATCTCTATTGTTCTTGCTTGGCTCCATAGTCATAAAAACTCCAGACGAATTTCCCTGAGCGAATGAATTGGTCAGTATTACAATAAGGAAAACTACGGCAAGAAGTTTAAGCAACATTTTGTTTTTAGTTCGTTTCATTTTAATAACTGGATATCCTTAAAATAGTTCCAATGTGGAGATCATAGGACACGCTCTGGAAGCAGTGATGTTTACTCTTATTTTATTAGTCTCCACAGGTGCCAGTCTTAAAATTCGTTTATAACCAATCGTGGTAGCTTTTGTCACCTGCAGCCATTTATTTTCTTTCCATATTTCAACAGTAAAACTTTTCACTCGCTGGCCTAGTGTAATGTATTCCTGAAGAATGATGTATTTTATAAGTTGAGTTTGGCCAAGATCAATTTCGAAATTTCCAGTCATTACGTCATCTTGGGTAGTCCAGTAAGTTTCCTGGTTTCCGTCCGTAAGATTGGTTGGCGAATAATGTTGGTCCTCACCGCGATAAGAACTTGCTTCAGCTTTTGCGTACAAGGCATGATTGGTTTTAAATTCCTTAATTAACAGATCGCGAAAGCCATTTAGAGCTTGTACATCATGATCATGAAGAAGTCCTCGTTTGTCAGGTGGGATATTGAGAAGCAGGGTAGAACCGCGGCCCACGGAAGTTAAATAGATCTCAAATAAATTTTCGGCAGACTTAATCAACGAATCTTCTTCCGGATGATAGAACCATCCTTTTCGAATTGAAACATCAACTTCAGCTGGTATCCATTGGTTGCCATCTTCAGAGCCTTCATTCAGTAAATTTTCTATTCCAGCTTTGCCTGCAAAGAGCGTATCAGGACTTATGGTATTCCAATTGGTTTCACCCGCAATTCCTCTTTCGTTACCTACCCAGCGCACACCTGGACCTGCATCGCTAAAGAAGATAATGTCAGGCTCCATTTTTCTTACCTGATCAAGTGTTGTTGGCCAGTCATAGAAAGTTGCTCCATTAATGCTTCGTTTTTCCCGTTTCCCTCCATAAAATCCATCACCTCCATTTGCCCCATCGAACCACATTTCAAAAACTGGTCCATAGTTGGTGAAGAGTTCTGCCAACTGATTTCTGTAATAGTCGATGTAAGGAGGCGTGCCATAGTCTTTGTGATTACGGTCCCAGGGTGACAAATAAACTCCGAATTTCAATCCGTACTTTTTGCAGGCATCAGACACGGCACGTACTACGTCACCTTTTCCATTCTTCCACGGACTGTTTTTGACAGAATGGTCAGTATACTGGCTGGGCCACAAGCAAAAACCATCGTGATGTTTACAGGTAAGAATAACACCTTTAAAGCCAGTTTCTTTGAAGGTACTTACCCACTGTTCTGCGTTAAACTCGGTTGGGTTAAAAATGGATGGCATCTCATCACCGTAACCCCATTCCTTACCAGTAAAGGTGTTAGTAGTGAAATGCACAAAGGCATTCATTTCCATCTCATGCCAGGCCAGTTGGCTCTTGGTAGGCACAGGTAGAAGCGGTGCCGGTGGAGCTACTTCTTTTTTAGAGCACGAACAAAGAGAAAAAGCTAATGCCAGGATAATAAAATTTCTATTCATACAATCAAGCACTGAATTCCGTTTATCAAGTGCCGTCAATTTAGTTAATATTTAACATTACGTCAGCTGGTTAATCGCTTCCTTTACGGTAACTACCGGAAGTTTGCAGGATTTGTTAAAACAAACATACATCATGGTATTCTCCTTTACTTCACGTCCGTGAAGTAATGCGAGATTACTCTTGGTTGCAGTTCCCAATGTCAATGCAAAAGGTTGGTAATGGGAATGAAATTCCTTTCTCCGCTCCTCAGCTTCATTACCAATAATGACCACTTCAGCAAGGCCTTGTGTAATTTCTGAAAACAATATGCCCCAATTGGACATATGACCCGGTTCAGATGCCGTAATCGAGGCAAGCCTGGCCGACATATCCATCGCCATTTTTTTCCAATCAGGTTTGTCCAACAGAATGCCAAGGTGCAAGAGATTACGCGTCATCACAGAATTGGATGATGGGATTACATTGTCAAATATTTCTTTCTTGTTGGCAATTAATTGTTCAGCCGCTTTCGAAGAGAACTGGAAATATCCTTCCACCTCGTCATGGAAATGCTCCAGTACATAAGAACTCCAGTGTTCCGCTTTGGTGAGCCACTCTTCATTAAACGTGACCTGGTAAAGAGAGGTATACGCTTGAATGAGGAATGCATAGTCCTCTAAAAACCCTTCGGTCTGAGAGTGTTTGTTCTTGAAGGCTCGGTAAACTTTCCCCTCAAGAATGAGGTGAGCTTCAAGGAACCCTATTGCGTTTATGGCAAACGTAAGAAACCTATTATCAGCAAAAACTTTGTAAGCATCGATGAGTCCCTGCACCATCATCGCGTTCCAACCTGTAAGAATTTTATCATCCAAACCAGGGCGAATGCGCGACTTCCGGACATGCAAAAGCTTTTCCCTGGCTTCGCTTACTTTTTCGGATGGCATTGAATCATTTATCCGGTGAAGTATATTTCTTCTGTGCTCCCAGTTACCGTCCACTGTAGCCTGATAATAATCTTGCACGACTAGTGTTTCTGCTCCTAATACTTCGTTAAGTTCTTCATAAGACCAAGTATAAAATTTACCTTCCACGCCTTCACTGTCAGCATCCAACGCTGAGTAAAATCCACCATTCGGATGGGTCATCTCCCGTTGCAGCCAACGGGTCGTTTCATAAACAATATTTTTGAAAAACTCATCTTTAGTAATGGAATAAGTTTCGGAATATAAACTTAATAATTGCGCATTATCATACAGCATTTTTTCAAAGTGGGGGGCAAACCATTTTCCATCTACCGAGTAGCGTGAGAACCCGCCACCAACTTGATCGTATAAACCACCCATGGCCATTTTCTTTAGTGTATGGCTTACCATGTGCAGAGCTTCTTCATTTTTCGTGACACAGTAATATCGCAACAGGAACAACCAAATAGTGGGCATAACAAACTTAGGCGCCTTTTCAATGCCTCCCCAGGTTTTATCAAATCGGGTTGATAAAGCCTGAAACATTTTATCAAGGCTCTCGACAGTAAATTTTTCTGAGTGGGCTTCTTTAGCGAACCTATGCAAATCGCTGGTTTTGAGGTGTTGAATCAAATCATCAGCAGAAGAATTAATTTCAGTTCGCTTTTGCTGAAAGACCTTGTTCAATTGTAATAACAGTTGTGCCCAGTTGTTGGGTGGGAAATAGGTTCCTCCATAGAAAGGTTTTTGATCGGGTGTGAGAAAAACGTTGAGTGGCCATCCACCATTCATTCCCATGGCTTGCACAGCCTCCATATACACGAGATCAATGTCTGGTCGCTCTTCACGGTCAACTTTAATACAGATAAAATACTCATTCATAATGTGAGCTATGTCTACGATCTCGAAGGACTCGCGTTCCATTACATGGCACCAATGACAGGAAGAGTACCCAATGCTGACCAGAATTGGTTTATCCTCTTGTTTGGCTTTAGCAAAGGCATCGGTTCCCCATTCAAACCAATCGACTGGATTGTAGGCATGCTGTAATAAGTAAGGCGAAGTAGAATGAATTAGTCGATTGGCTTTTGTATGGGAATTAGCTTTCATTCTACGATAGGCGTTAGTTGTGATTGGATATTTAAAATCTCTTCTTCAACATTCACTGTTGTTCTCAGATCCTGAAGTTTCGTTAACGTTTCTTTAAGAAAGTTTTGATGCGCTGATGACAAGGGATGAAATGCCTTGTGGTCTATGGCTTTACTGATTGCTTGCCACTTCTCCAACACGGTAGTTGTTTTCGAATCAAAATAACGATCAGAGAATTTTTTCCAGATATAATCAATAGCATCCGATGTGGGATGGATCATATCAGACGAATAGAAGCGATAATCCCTCAGGTCGTCAAGTAGAATTTCATAGGCTGGAAAATAGTCAACGTCAGAATACAATTCATTAAGAGTGTGGCTCGTCAATCGCAAGATGGATTTACCGACACTATTTAATTCTAACGTGTCTTTAAGGTGCCGCACGGGGCTAACCGTAAGAATAATCCTGATCTCCGGGTTAAAGATTTTTAGTGCACGATAAAATTCATCAAAGGATTCCAGTATTTTCTTTTGAGTCAGAAGAAATTTGTGGAATTGCCGAGACGGCATTTTATGACAATTCGCAACCACTTCTTTGGTATCAAGGCGTTCATAAGCCCAGGCAGTTCCGTAGGTAAGAAAGACGAATTTGCTGCTTTTTAGAAAATGATGAGCTTGAGAGATGGCCTCTTTAATTTTCGTTTCGAGTTGATTTTTTGAGGTGCTGGAAAATTCCGAATGGAAATCAAAATTCAACACGATACCTTGATGTTGAAGGTAGGTGTGTTCCTGAGGGGTCTGGTTATAAATGGACTGCAAAACATGTTTGTGTATCGAAAGTGGATTATACAGCGTACCAAATGGATTTGCAGAGACCGAAAACTTTGCCGCTTTTAATTTTTGACCTATGCTATCTGCAAAGCATGACCCAAGTGTGAGCATCGGGTCGTGATGCGAAATTTTATATTCGGCAGGAGTGCTGTGTAGTTCGGTTCGGAATTGGTCCATAGATCAAAGTTACTCGAACGTATGTTAGGTATGCTAAGTGGACATCATCATCGATGAAAATATTTTACATCTTTTGCAACCGATTGTGTCCAACAAATTGGAAGATCGTTTAATTTAGCGACTCTTTGCAACCCTAAAAATCTTTACCATGCTAGATCAAAAAGAACTTGAGAAAATACCCCTTAAAATCTTCAGTAGTTCAGAGGAGGCCTCCGTTTTTGTAGCCAATGAAATTGCTTCGTTGATAAAAATTCGCCAGAAGGAAGGCAAACCTTGCGTGTTAGGATTGGCTACCGGGTCTACGCCAACACGCGTATACGCTGAGCTCGTAAAGATGCATCAAAAGGAAGGGCTTAGTTTTAAAAATGTTCACACCTTTAATCTGGATGAATATTTCCCAATTGCACCCGATTCGCTACAAAGTTATGTGCGTTTCATGAATGAGCACCTGTTCAATTACATTGACATCCCTAAGAAAAATATTAATATACCTGACGGTACCTTGCCCAAGGAAAAAGTTACCGACTTCTGTAAAAACTATGATGCTAAGATCGAGGAGTTCGGTGGAATTGATATTCAGATATTAGGCGTTGGCCGCACAGGTCACATCGGATTTAATGAACCTGGATCATCGGAGCGTTCTCAAACTCGTCTTATCACCCTAGATCAGGTAACACGAATTGATGCAGCCAGCGATTTCTTTGGTGAGGAAAATGTACCTCGCAAAGCCATCACCATGGGCGTTGGCACAATCATGAGAGCAAAACGTGTCATCATGATGGCATGGGGTGAAGGCAAAGGTTCTATTGTCAAGAAAGCAGTGGAAGGTCCGGTCTCGGATCAAATCCCCTCTACCTTCCTTCAAAAACATTCCAACACATTAGTAGTACTGGATGATGCGGCCAGCTCACAATTAACTGCAGTAAAAACGCCATGGCTCGTGGATAGCTGCCAGTGGGATGAGGTTCTTATTCGTAAAGCCGTGGTTTGGCTGTGTTTTAAACTGAAGAAAACTATTCTTAAACTCACCAATAATGACTACATGGAACATGGTATGGCAGATGTGATTACCGAGTACGGATCAGCCTATCAAGTCAATATCAAAGTATTCAACCAACTGCAACATACGATTACGGGCTGGCCAGGAGGTAAACCCAATGCGGATGATTCTAATCGTCCTGAGCGGGCAAAACCATTTCCGAAACGTGCTGTTATCTTCAGTCCTCATCCTGATGATGATGTGATTTCCATGGGAGGTACATTTCTTAGATTAGTGGACCAGGGTCATGAGGTCCACGTGGGTTATCAGACATCAGGTAACATTGCTGTTTTTGACGATGATGCCGTTCGTTTTGCAGATTTCGTCAGGGATTTTAATGAGCAGTTTGGTCTAAGCAAAGAGGATGGAGAAAAGTTTTATACCAAGATTGTTAAGGCGCTAAAGGAAAAAGGTCCCGGACAAGTAGATAGCAAGGAGGTGATGGCGATCAAGGGTATGATCAGAAGGGGGGAAGCGAAAGCGGGTTGTCGTTATGTAGGTATTCCGGATAGTCAGGCGCATTTCTTAGATATGCCATTTTATGAAACGGGTACGGTAAAAAAGAAGCCTCTGGGAGAAGAAGATATTTCGATCATTGTTGATCTGTTGGAGAAGATTAAGCCACATCAGATTTATGCTGCAGGTGACCTTTCAGATCCGCATGGAACGCACCGTGTTTGTCTCGCTGCCATATTCCAGGCGGTTGACAGGTTGAAGAATAAACCTTGGATGAAAGATTGCTATGTGTGGTTGTATCGCGGTGCCTGGCAGGAGTGGGACATTGACCAGATTGAAATGGCAGTTCCTTTAAGTCCGGATGAATTGATGCGCAAGCGCAGAGCTGTATTTAAGCACCAATCACAAAAAGATAGTGCCGTATTCCCGGGCAATGATAAGCGCGAATTTTGGGTACGTGCCGAAGACCGCAACCATGCAACTGCTGAAGGCTACAATGCATTGGGCCTTGCTGAGTATGAAGCGATGGAAGCTTTTGTAAGATATAAGTTTTAGTTAACCTCACCCCTAAATCCCTCTCCAAAAGGAGAGGGACTTTCGGTTTCAGTTTCAAGTTTGGATTCAAGCAATTTTTAAATCTTCCAATTTTCAAATTAATCAATGCCCCAACTTCACTTCGTATCCTGGAATGTCAATGGCATCCGGGCAATTATAAAAAAGGGTTTTGTGGAAAATGTTAGGGCCATGGCGCCTGATGTGTTGTGCTTGCAGGAAACTAAGGCTGCGCAGGAGGAATCCATTTCATCATTGGAAGTTTTATCCGAATACAAAGTTTACGCAAACTCTTCAAAAGCACGAAAGGGATATTCAGGTACTGCAATACTTTCAAAGGCAGAACCACTTAATGTCTCTTATGATATTGGGATTGAAGAATTCGATCAGGAAGGCCGAGTGATAGTAGCAGAGTTTCCAACTTATTTTGTGATAACTGTGTATACCCCAAATGCAGGCGAAGGCCTCGCACGCCTGGATTACCGCCAAACCTGGGATGATGCTTTTCGTGAATACCTGTTGTGGATGAACAGAAGAAAGCCTGTAGTTGTTTGCGGGGATTTTAATGTGGCGCATAAACCCATTGACCTGGCCCGGCCAAAAGAAAATTATAACAAGTCAGCTGGTTATACTCAGAAGGAGATAGACGGATTCAGCAGACTTCTTGATTCGGGATTTGTTGACACCTTTCGCCACCTGTATCCTGATACGGTAAAATATTCGTATTGGAATTTTGTGACCTTCGGACGGGATAAAAATGTAGGCTGGCGGATTGATCATTTCTTAGTTAGTCAGAAACTTTTAAGCACCGTTAAAGATGCTTTGATCTACAATGAGTATCATGGATCAGATCATTGTCCGGTGGGGTTGAAGATAGTAGTCTAAAACTGGCCATCTACGACTATCACAATCAAGTAATTAGTATCTTTGAATGATCATGTTAACAAAAGAAGAACATATTGCGTATTGGAAACGGGAAGCTGAGAGGAACTGGGAAACTGCGCTTTACCTTAAGAAGGGAAGCCAGCGCGTAATGGCTCTTTTCATGTTACACCTGGTGACAGAGAAATTAATGAAAGCGCACTGGGTAAAGGATAATATTGATAGCCAGGCACCTCGTACACATGATCTTCAGAACCTGCATAATCAAACTGAACTTGACTTGCCTACCGAGGATTATGATTATTTAGCAATTGTTAATCAATGGAGTATTGATACACGGTATCCGGACTATAAGGAGAAAATATATTCAGTGGCTACAGAAGGTTACGTAGTGAATCAGTTTGAAAAGATTTTAAAATTAAAAACATGCTTACTCGAAAAGCTTTAAACCAACGCATATCAGGTTTTGTAGCAGATTTGAGAATGGCTGGTTATTCACCAAGCCGGGTGGTATTATTTGGTTCGTATGCCAAAGGCAAACCTCATGAAATGAGCGATATAGACCTCGCGGTCTGGGACAAAAAATTCACTGGCTGCGGCACAATTGATATTGAACCTATTGCCTCCATCGTTTCAAAATACCCATTGTTAGAATTCCATCCTTTTTCAGAAGATGACACGGAAAGTAATAATTCATTTGTAAAAGAAATATTACGGAATGGTGTTAATGTAGCTTGAGAACTATATACCTTTAAACCACCCTTTCAATCACAGCCCCCAACTTCTTCAACCTGCCTTCAATATTCTGATAGCCTCTGTCAATTTGTTCTACATTGGAAATTTCACTTTCTCCTTGGGCAGATAAGGCAGCAATAAGAAGGGCAACACCAGCACGAATATCGGGTGACGACATTTTGATTCCTCGCAATGCTTGTTTGCGATCAAGACCCATGATACTGGCGCGATGCGGATCGCACAGAATAATTTGTGCACCCATATCAATCAACTTGTCTACAAAAAATAAGCGACTTTCAAACATCTTTTGA
This sequence comes from Bacteroidota bacterium, assembly GCA_038043425.1. GTDB lineage: Bacteria > Bacteroidota > Bacteroidia > Cytophagales > Cyclobacteriaceae > ELB16-189. The sequence goes on along the minus strand of JBBTBZ010000012.1, from coordinate 38,838 downwards.
TGAATCAAAACATTGCCTTTTGCTTGCGTAGCTACTACCAAAATAATACTTAACAGATCTGGGGTAAAGCCGGGCCAAGGCGCATCAGAGATGGTAAGGATAGAGCCATCAATAAAGGTTTCAATTTCATAGTGCTCCTGAGCAGGTACGTAAATATCATCTCCCCTGAATTCCAACTTAATGCCTAACCTTTTGAAAATTTCAGGAATAATTCCCAACGCGTCAATTTTGCAATTCTTAATCGTGATCTCGGATTGTGTCATAGCGGCCAGGCCAATGAAACTGCCAATCTCAATCATATCAGGAAGTAACGTATGTTCTGTTCCTTTAAGCTTTTCAACTCCTTCTATTGTCAGAAGGTTAGAGCCAATGCCACTGATCTTGGCACCCATACGATTGAGCATGGAGCAAAGTTGCTGAAGATAAGGTTCGCAGGCTGCATTATAGATAGTCGTTACACCTTTTGCTAGTACCGCTGCCATCACAATGTTAGCGGTACCTGTAACCGAGGCTTCATCCAACAACATGTAACAGCCTTTCAAATGAGAGGCATCGATATTGTAAAGGTTTTCGGCTGAATCGAAGTTGAACTTCGCCCCCAGGTTTTGAAAGCCAATAAAGTGTGTATCTAATCTTCTTCTTCCAATTTTATCACCACCAGGCTTGGGAATATTGGCTTTGCCAAAACGTGCCAGGATGGGCCCCAGCAACATCACCGACCCGCGCAACGTGGCTGCCTTTTTACGGTACTCCGGAGTTTTTAAAAAATTGGTATTAATGCCTGACGCGGTAAACCGATACGATCCAGGTCCTAGTTTTTCAACTTTACATCCAAGATCACCTACCAGTTCAATCAACTTATTAACATCAAGTATGTCTGGAATGTTGTTTATGGTAACTGGCTCTGCCGTGAGCAATGGCACACAGATCACCTGAAGGGCTTCGTTTTTGGCGCCTTGCGGTATGATCTCGCCTTTTAGTTTCTGCCCTCCCTTAATTCGAAATGAACTCATTGATCTCTTCTGCGATGTGGATTGTGACGCTTGAATGAACGGCCACCTCCCTGATTGCGGTTGCGGTCCCGGTTATCACCGCCTCCTTGTGGCCTTGGCCTTTTAGGTTCGCGATACAGTTTTTCAAACAAATTATCTTCACGCACTTTATCAAGGCTTAGGATAAGCTTTCCTTGCGAAAGGATCTGAATATCTTTTATTATTACGGAATCATCAAGTGTCTCTTTGTTCCAGCTTCCATAAAAGGTCTTCATCAACTTACCAAGATAGATTGCTGCCTCTTCACGTTCTTTCGGATCTTCAAGTTTGATAGCTTCCTTCACCAGCTTTTCGATATTCTTACCGTAATGCTTAAATCGAATATCACTTTGGGGATACGCAACCCTCATTGGTTTTTTGAAAAGTATTTCACGTTCTGGTGTGGGGTACGGGTTATTGACTTCCAGGTTGAAATCGGCAATGATGTAAAGATCGTCCCATAGCCGTTGAGGGTTCTCTGGCTGATCTTTCAAAGAAGGTGTTAGTTGACGAATGAGGTCAATCAAAGTGTACGCCATCTCTGTTCTCTTTGCTTTATCAGGAACGGAACGGATATAGTCTACCAGATTCTGTACGTTGCGGCCGTATTCTTTTAAAATAATGCCAGGGCGCTGGGTGTTGTATTCTAAGTTCATATTTTCTTGTTCAAATCAGATCTTCCACTAAAATCACATTTATCTCTTGAATTGATTTTATTTTTTTGTCATTGGTGAAAAATTTATTGCATCCAAAGTCGATTGCCGTTGCTAATTAGATGGAATCAAATGCCGTTAAGAATTCATACTTAGCTCGCAAGTCACTGGAAAATTCTGCCAATGTTTGAGTCAGATCAAAGACAGTGAAATTAAATTCTTTTATTTTCCTTTTAAACTTCTCAATAACTACTAAATCATTATTTTTCTTTGGCTTAACATAAAACTCCACTAGTGTTATGGTGCTTGTGAAAAACAGGCTTTCGTGAAGGTAGATTTGATTTACAATAAAATCAGTTACTGGCTGCGAATATTTTGGATGATTTTCTACAAGGTAAATGAAGGGTGATGTATCAAAAAAAATCTTATCAGAACCTATCATTTGCCCTTTCTTGATTGATATATTCCTGTGCGTCCATATTCCAAATCCCCTTTCCAATTCCCCTTATTTCCTCGAGAGATTTAAGGATTTTATCCCTGCTTTTAAGTCTTTCTGTTAAATAGGAATATACCTCAACCTTACCTTCAACAGGGAGCGAATCAATCTCTTTTATAATCTGCTTCACGTCCATCAGTTCTGGTGTATTTTGAGTTTAGCAAAGCTAAGTAATAATGTCTTCTCTCCAAAATCGCTGAAATTGATCTTCGCTTTTCGTTCCGCACCTACTTGCTCCAATTTCATAACTGTCCCAAAGCCAAATTTTGGATGTTCCACCTTCATCCCCTCTTGCAAAGTGGAGGTATCACTGGGGGAAAAGTCGGATGATACTTTGTACGCATTCGCCCTGACAACAGGTTGGGAGCTCACCGTCTTTTTCATGCCACTTACAAAACTCTTGGCAAAGTTTGAATTCGGGGCAAGGGAATCGATGCCGCCAAACTTGGCACTCACTTTTATAAACCTGGAATCCACATCATCCAGAAACCGACTGGGCTCACAGTTTTTTAACCTTCCAAACCGATATCGGGTGAGCGCATAAGAGAGAAAGAGTTTCTTTTTGGCACGGGTGATGGCAACATAGAACAATCGTCTTTCTTCTTCTAATTCTGCCCGGCTGCTCAACATCATTTGCGATGGAAAAAGATCTTCTTCCATTCCTACGATGTAAACATTTTTGAACTCTAACCCTTTCGCCATGTGAATGGTCATCAACGTGACCTTATCAGGATCATGATCTTTGTTTTCATCCTGACCAGTTATTAACGAGACCTCTTGCAAGAAGGCTCCGAGACTTTTATCTTCTTTTTCCGGATCTTCAACATACTCCTTTATGGCATTGAGCAATTCCTGCACGTTTTCATACCGGCTTAGACCTTCTACAGTTTTATCTTCATAAAGGTCACGCAGAAGTCCTGATGATTTTGCAATGTCGGCCGCAGCCTCATAGGCATCTTTGTTTTGAATGTCTATGGCAAAACGCTTGATCATCACCACAAAATCTTCGATTGGGTAGGAAGCCCTTCCTCCCAAAAATGAACTTGCATTTTGCAACACTTCCCAAATCGAAATAGCGTGGTCATTGGCAGCGACTACAATTTTGTCTACCGTTGAATCACCAATGCCGCGCTTCGGCAAGTTGATTATCCTGCGAAAGGAGGCTTCATCCTGTTGATTGAGCGCGAAACGCAAATAGGCCAGCAGATCTTTTATTTCTTTCCGTTGATAGAATGACAATCCGCCTACTACATTGTATCTAATGTCCATCCGCCTCAAGGCTTCCTCAATGGCACGGGACTGACTGTTGGTTCGGTATAGTATAACAAAATCACTGAACATATATTGCTGCTGCATCTTCTCTTCAAAGATGGAGGAGGCTACCAGCCTGCCTTCTTCATTATCAGAAACTGCCTTAATCAGCTCAATTAAATTCCCGTCTTCATTGGCCGTCCATACTTTTTTTGGAAGTTGTGCTTTATTTTTTGCAATGACAGAATTGGCAGCGTGTACAATAGTTTGAGTAGATCGGTAATTTTGTTCAAGTTTAATAATTCTCAGATCAGGGTAATCTTTCTCGAAGTTTAGAATATTGCTGATGTCCGCTCCACGGAAACCATAAATACTCTGCGCATCATCGCCCACGACACACACATTTTGCTGAACAGCGGCAAGTTTTCGAATAATGAAATACTGGCACAAGTTAGTGTCTTGAAACTCGTCTACCAATACATAATGAATCCGATGCTGATATTTATTAAGTACATCAAGATGCTCTTTGAATAGTTTGTCGGTATTAAAAAGCAAATCGTCAAAGTCCATCGCACCAGACTTGAAACAACGCAGTGAATAGTTCTTATAAATATTTACAATCTCCGGGCGTAGGTTGGCGGTGTCATCACCAATCAGTAAAGGATTACCCAAATACTCCTGCCAGGAAATCAATTTGTTTTTAGCAGAGGAGATACGATTATAAATAACATTTGCTTTGTATTGCGTTTCTTCCAGCCTCATTTCTTTCACGATGCTTTTGATCAACGACTTGGAGTCATCTGTATCATAAATCGTAAAATTGTTCGGGTAACCGAGATGATGCGCTTCGGCTCTGAGAATTCGGGCAAACACCGAATGGAAGGTGCCCATCCACAAGTTACGGGCATCAGAACCAATCTCTTTTTCTATGCGCCCCCTCATCTCCTTAGCAGCCTTATTTGTAAATGTAAGGGCCATGATATTGAAAGGGTCAACTCTTTGACTCTGAATAAGGTGGGCAATGCGATAGGTTAGTACCCTGGTCTTGCCCGAGCCCGCACCGGCAATGAGCATGCAAGGTCCTTGGTTATTGATCACAGCCTCCAGTTGAGGAGGGTTTAACGTTTCTAAGTAATTACTCATAGCAGGCCGCAATATAGATTGATGTTGAACAGATCGTGCTGATTCCAGAGAAAAATAATTAAGATAGGGAGGAGCAATGAAATCCAGACAAAGCTCTTTTCAAATAGCCAACTTAAATAATCAATTCATCTTATTTCTCAATTCAGCTGATACACTTTGATTTACGGATTCGTTATATCAGTGATAAATTTAAATTATCAGCTTTGAATGTTAAAGCTTAAATTTCGACCTGAACTTTTACAGGTTGAAATTACGTGATGTCGGTTAATCACCTTGCACAATTTAACGATGATGGTTTTGAAATCACAGCCGCTGAGCCTTGGTTCAAACAAAAAGTTCAGATCATACAGGAATATATAACGGCATTCGTTACAAATTTGAACCGCGTGCCTCGACAAGCGCTACCTGGGAATGGTAAGATAGATGAGATTGTATTTGTTGATTTATTTTCAGGAAGTGGACTTTATTCGTTGGGGGCAAGACGCGATATTTTTATGGGCACGCCATTGATGGTATTGGCGCAGGACCTGCCCATCCATCGATTTGTTTTTTGCGAACAAGATACGGCACAATTAAAGGCACTTAAAATCAGGGTTAATAAATATTTTCGGGAAAAGAATGTGATGCTAATGGAGGGTAAACCGGAAGAATTAATCGAGAAATTAAAATTGTACATCCCGACAGATAGGAAGGATTATAAAGTGGCTGTCTTTTGTGTATGTGATCCTTTTTCTTTGGATATTTCATTCGACACCATTGAGAGACTATCACAAATGGGATTTAGTTTTTTGATTCCCTTTACCTTTGCGCTAAATAAGGATCTGGACTATAAATTCTACCTACAACAGGAAAAGGGAAAAGTTAAAAAGTATTTGGGCGGATACAAAGACATGGATCATCTTGAGAAAGGAGTGCAAACGAACCTTCAGTTTTATGAGAGATTGGTTTCGATCTATGAAAATAATCTCCGGACAGCCGGTCTTATGTCTACTACCTCAATGCATAAAATTGATTCTGGATTAATGGAGTTGCCAACCTATTACATAGGCTTCTTTTCAAGGAATGTCTCCAACAAAACTATGCAGCGGGACGTAGAGCCGCACACCAGAGGCAATTTGAAATTTTTAACTAACAAGAGATGATCAAAGTAGGGGAGATTTTAGTTTCTGATGATATTATGAACGTTGAATTTGTATGTCATTTAGAGAAGTGCAAAGGGGCGTGTTGCGTAGAAGGCGACCTGGGTGCTCCACTCGAAGAAGAGGAATTGCCAATCCTGAATGAAATCATCGAAAAAGTTAAACCCTATTTGACCCCCGAAGGATTAAAGGCCATTGACGAACAGGGTAAGTATATCCTGGATGAAGATGGCGACTTCTCAACGCCAACGATAGGAGGAAAAGAATGTGCATACTCCCATTACGATGAAAAAGGGGTCTTGAAATGTGGTATTGAACAAGCGTTTCTGGATGGAAAAGTCGGCTTTAGAAAACCGATATCTTGTCACTTGTATCCCATTCGGATTACAAAAAATAAAAAAGGCTTTGAGGCAGTTAATTATCATGAGTGGGGCATTTGCTCGGCAGCATGTTCATATGGTAAGTCGCTGCAAGTTCCTCTTTATAAATTTTTGAAAGATCCGCTTGTGCGAAAATATGGAGCAGACTGGTACGATGAGCTTACTAAGGCCATAGAAAAACCGTTGTGAATCCGGGGCGATTTCAGTGGAGATTAGTTTTGTTGATTGACATTTAAAATGTTTGACTTTTAATCTAACCTAAATTAATATCGTATGGATCGCAGGAAATTTCTATTCAATTCCGGACTTGCCCTTGGAGCAAGTGCAATTTTATCAAACTGTACTTTACCTTCACAGAACGAAACCATTGTCGAGGAACTTGTTTCATTTGATACCTGGCCGGATATTCGAAAGCAGTTCTTGTTCTCGTCAAATAGAATCCATATGTCGCAGATGCTCCTGGCGGCACATCCAAAACCAGTTCGCGATGCCATTGCCAAACATCGGGAAGAATTCGATAAAAACCCTGTGGAATATTGGGAAGGGAAATTTCAAAAAGAGGACAGCGAAATCAGGAATTCGGCAGCTCATTATTTAAAGTCGGATCCATCAGAGATAGCATTGACTGACAGCACTACCATGGGATTGGCAGTACTCTATAATGGACTTAAACTTAAGCCAGGCGATGAAATTCTCACAACTACTCACGATCACTATGCAACGGAAAAATCGCTGGAGTTTGCAGCCGCAAAAGCTGGGACATCTCTAAAAAGGGTTGCCATGTATACTGATCCGTCATTAGCCAACGTAGACGAGATGGTAAGCTCGATAAAAAAAGGATTGACTTCCAAAACAAGAGTTGTTGCAATCACTTATGTCCACTCCAGTACCGGGGTAAAAACTCCGGTGCGGGCGATTGCTGATATGATCAAAGAAGCCAATGCTGGAAGAACCGCATCAGATCGCATCTATCTTTGCGTTGATGGCGTGCATGGTTTTGGAACGGAAGATGTTTCGATGTATGACCTCGGCTGCGATTTTTTTGCAGCAGGAACGCACAAATGGATCTTCGGTCCCAGGGGAACGGGCATTTTGTTCGGAAAGAAAGACGCTTGGGATAAGGTGGCACCCACTATTCCTTCATTTGACATTGAGGCATATGGTGCGTGGCTTGACCAATATCCCGCTGACAAACTCACATTTGGTCAGCTTTGCTCACCGGGCGGGTTTCACTCGTTTGAACATCGGTATGGTTTAAAAGATGCATTTGAATTCCAGCTAAAAATCGGAAAGACAAAAGTGTCTGACCGGACACATACTCTTAGTTCAAAATTGAAAGAGGGACTCTCAAATATTAAGCACATTAAATTGATCACTCCAAAAGATGTGACCCTATCCGCGGGAATCAATTGCTTTGAAGTGGAGGGAATGAAACCGGATGACGCGGTGAAGAAACTCTTGACTAAAGAGATCATTGCAAGCTCATCACCCTACAAAGTAAGTTATGTGCGGTTAACCCCTTCAATCATTAATTCAGAAGAAGAAGTGGATATCTGCCTTAAAGAAGTAGAGAATATTAAGGGATAGGCTAGAAAGTCTAGCCTTTCGAAGACTTCCTTCTTTTTTCTAATTCATCAATATCACCCAAATCTTTTGGGCGATTTGTGTCCTTTTTGATTTTTATCAAGTCGTTGTATCCAATGATCGCAATAGAAACGCCCTCAAGATTAAATATTTTCGCTCGTTTAAAGGCATCGGTGAATTTGGTTTCGCCTTTAACCTGTGGAAGAAATTCGGTTTTTATCCCCAACGCAGGAATTCTTAAGAAGCTTTTTTTTGGATCAAACACATGCTTTTCAAGATCTAGGGTATCTACTCCTAAATCTTTGAATGCTGTTAAAAGATTAAGATAGTTTTCGGTTGTAGGACGATACCAGAAATCAACATCTCCAGTGCTTCTTGGGTATCCATGAGCAATAACAGCAACGCCTCCTATAACTAGATATTCGACCTTATGACGATTTAACTGAGCGCAAATATTTTTATAGGCCTCAATCATTACCATTTACAAGGTGAAGTGTTATCCATTCAATATCTGAGTCATCCTGAAAATCTAAAGCGTCTTGGGGGTTTAATGCTTTAGATAATTCAAGCATGCCGAAAGCAAGCCTTAACCGCTCCTCAAATGTCATCTTACTTTCTTCGACATACTGAAGCTGGTTCATTTCCTCTGGTGTGCAGATAATGGCCTTATCCATGTATTTTTAGATAGTTAAAAATACGAAAAAGTCATAGAATTCTTCTAATCACGTCCGGAAGGCCCTACTTATAATCTGATACTAAAACAAAGAAGCCCCAACTCTCGTCAGGGCTTCTTGCTTCTAAATTCTTACGGCTGATTATTATTCCGCAACAACATTAACTGTAATAGTGTGCTTCAACTCTTTGTGCAAATCAAGGATAGCTATGTAAGCGCCAAGTTGCTTAGGTTGTTCTTTAAATGTTACCTTCTTGCGATCAACATCAAAGCCTTTTGCCTTAAGAATATCCACCACTTGAATAGCGGTAACCGCTCCAAAGATTTTTCCAGACTCACCGGCTTTCGTACCGATTTCAATTGTCAAGTCACCAATCTTGGCGGCCAACGCTTCAGCATCTTGCTTCAGTTTGGCAGCCTTATGAGCAACCTGACGAATGTTTTCAGCTGTCATTCTTTTGTTAGACTCATTGGCTAACATGGCGGAGCCATTAGGAATAAGGAAATTTCTGCCGTAGCCTGCCTTTACCTTAATCGTGTCGTTCTTATAGCCGAGTCCTTGTATATCTTGTTTTAAAATGATTTCCATAATCGCTAAGTCTAAAGGTTATTTTAATGCATCTCCAACGTAAGGCAAGAAGGCCAGGTGACGCGCTCTTTTAACAGCTTGCGCTACTTTGTTTTGAAACTTCCAGCTGTTGCCGGTCAGTCTGCGTGGAAGAAGCTTGCCTTGTTCATTTACAAACTTCATCAGAAAGTCAGGATCTTTGTAATCAATGTACTTGATCCCGTTCTTTTTAAAGCGGCAGTATTTAGGTTTAATCTCTGCCCGCTTAATGGGTTCGTTCATCAGTGTCATGCTTTTACTTCCTCCCTTTTAGTGGTTACTGTTTTCTTGCCTTTGTTAAATTCGCCTTTGCGTCTGCGGGTGTTGTACAAAATAGAATGCTTATCTAACACAGTGGTTAGAAAACGCATGACCGATTCGTCTCGCCTGAATTCAGTTTCCAATAGGTGGATTGTCTCCGGAGCTGCCGCAAATTCAAGAAGGTTATAGAACCCGGTTGACTTATTCTGAATGGGATAGGCCATTCTCTTAAGTCCCCATTGTTCAATGTTGATCACATCAGCTTTCGCTTTCTTCAACACCTTCACGAATTTCTCGACAGTATCCTTTGCCTGGTCATCAGACAAAACGGGATTTAAAATGAATACCGTCTCGTAGTTTTTCATGATTTATTTAGTTGTTTTTAAAATGAGGGTGCAAATATAGCAAAAGGATCATAATTGAGCACTTTTTGTTTGAGATAAGGATAGAATTATCGGCTCCTGAACCCAATCCTAAAAGTATTGCATTCTGGGCTATTAAGGGGTATTTTTAAGGAAATTGAAACAATTTTTCACCTTGGTCAACGCTCAGAATCTCCAAACACTCGGATTTTTCCTCGTTTTGACGGTCCCTTTGGCCTGCTCGAAAAAGGAACAAGATATATCCAAGATCGATTACAGTACCCAGGTTAAACCGATTATCAATAAACATTGTATCGCCTGCCATGGTGGAGTCAAGCGTCAGGCTGACTTTAGCTTGTTGTTCCGGCAGGATGCACTGGATACCACCGAGTCTGGGAAACCGGTTATTATTCCGGGTGATGCGCACAGCGAACTGATCAGAAGGATTTCTTCTGATGATCCTGAAGAAAGAATGCCCTACAAAGAAGAAGCACTCAGCGCAGAAGAGATTACTATTCTTAGCGATTGGATTAAACAGGGAGCACCCTGGGGCGATCATTGGGCTTATGTGGCACCTAAAAAAGTGGAAGTGCCAAAGCCACGCACGTTACTATCCGGTTTCTGGTTTGAAGATAGTTGGCCTGAAAACGACATTGATTATTTCATCCAGGAAAAGCAATTGGCGTTGGCGCTAAAGCCATCCCCGGAAGTGGATAAACCCACACTCATCAGGCGCGCATCCCTTGATCTGGTTGGATTGCCCCCGACTGAAAAACAGGTAAAAAAATTTTTGGAGGATGAAAGCGAGGAAGCATATGAAAAACTCATTAATGAACTTATGGCGTCACCTGAATTTGGTGAAAAGTGGGCCTCATGGTGGCTGGATATGGCACGATATTCAGACACGCGTGGTTATGAAAAAGACGCCTCTCGCAATATATGGCGCTATCGTGATTGGGTGATCAAGGCATTAAATGAAGACAAACCCTTTGATCAATTTACCATTGAACAACTGGCAGGTGATTTATTGCCAAACCCGACAGATGATCAGAGGATCGCCACAGGATTTCATCGCAATACGATGAATAACGATGAAGGCGGAACCCTCGATGAAGAGTATCGGGTGGCAGCAGTAATTGACCGCGTGAATACATCCTGGGCAGTATGGCAAAGTACAACAATGGGCTGCGTACAATGTCACAGTCATCCCTATGATCCTTTTCGACATGAAGAATATTACAAGTCTTTGGCTTTCTTCAATAATACCCGTGACGAGGACACACCTGGGGAACATCCTACCTTAAGGATTTACAAACAAGAAGATCAAGTAAAATTGAATGACATCAAAGCCTGGGTGAGGAAGTATTCAACTCCCGAAAAAGATATAGAAATAACCAACTTTTTAAGAACGCTCGAACCAAAAATTCATGCCCACAATTGTGATCAGTTTATCAATGGCGCGTTGGTGGATACAAAATTTCTGGGCATCCGGCATGGAGGAAGCGTGAGGCTTAAGGCTACTAACCTGGACAACAAAACGAATATTCTATTTCATTACTGGATGAGTAAGCCGGGAGGATCAATTGAAATCAGGAGGGATAAACTGGAGGGAGAGGCGATCGCTCGGGTAAGACTGGATACGACAGGAAGAAATCAGATGACCATTGCGGTCCCGTTAAAACAAACATCGGGTAAGCACGATCTGTATTTTGTTTTTTATAATTCAAAATTAAAACCGGATGAATCGGTCTGTGGTGTGGAGTGGTTCACTTTCCGCGATGACCTGCCGGGAAAAGACCGGCCGGATTTCAAAATTGTAGAAGAGGAATTTTATCAGGTGTTAAATGCAAGAGTTGAGGATACACCGGTAATGGTTGAAAGTGACCAGGACCTTTTCCGTGAAACCAGAATTTTCGAACGTGGCAATTGGATGATGAGAGGTGACCTCGTAACCCCTGACGTACCGAAATCCCTGAACCCTCTAGGAAAAGACATGCCGCGTAACAGGCTCGGGTTTGCACGGTGGCTGGTGGCGAAAGATAATCCTCTCACCGGACGAACTGTTGTGAATCAGGTGTGGGAACAAATCTTTGGAAATGGAATCGTGGAGACCCTGGAAGATTTTGGAACGCAAGGCGCACTTCCTTCGCATCCGGAATTGCTCGATTGGCTTGCGCTTCGTTTTACAATTGATCATCAGTGGAGTTTGAAGAAACTCATTCGGGATGTGATGTTGTCGGCAACCTACCGTCAGGACTCCAGAGTCACAAAAGAGTTGCTGGAGAATGATCTTTCAAATAAGTGGTTGACCCGCGGTCCGCGAATTCGCTTGTCTGCAGAGCAAGTACGTGATCAGGCCCTGGCCGTGAGTGGATTGCTAAGTAAAAAAATGTATGGTCGACCTGTTATGCCATTTCAGCCGGAAGGTGTTTGGCAGGTGGTATATAACGATGATCGCTGGGAGACGAGTAAAGGTGAAGACCGTTACCGCAGAGGTATTTATACCTTTCAAAAACGAACGAGTCCGTATCCTTCTATGATATCTTTTGATGGATCGAGCCGTGAGGTGTGCACGATTCGCAGAATTCGAACCAATACCCCGCTTCAGGCCCTGGTAACGTTAAATGATCCTGTATACATGGATGCCGCTCGTGCCCTGGCAAGTAAGATGATGAAGGCAGGCAACACGACAGAGGAAAGAATAAGTTCGGGTTATCAAGCGGCACTATTTCATTCCATTTCAGAACGGAAATTAGCTGTCTTAACTACCTTGTACAACGATGCAGTTGATCAGTATAAAAAAGATAACAAGGCGGCTCAGCATCTATTGAAAACTGAAAACGCGCAACCCGAAGCGGCTGCCATGACCATCGTGGCAAATGCCATATTGAATTTAGATGAGTTTATAACCAAAGAATGACCATGGAAAAGACGTACAAGAATTGTCAATCCTGCGGCATGCCGATGAAACGGGATGAAGAGGGTGGCGGTACAAATGAAGATGGTTCCAAAAGCCTGATGTATTGTTCAAAGTGTTATCAGCTGGGAAGGTTCACTCAACCTGACCTGACCATTGATCAGATGCAAACATTGGTAAAAGGAAAGCTGAGGGAGTTTGGCTTTCCAGGAATTATTGCCGGTCTTTTTACAAAACACATTCCGAAACTTGAACGGTGGAGGGCCCAAAAATGAATCGGAAAGATTATTCTAAGCTTCAGTCTTTTTCAAGGAGATATTTTCTTAAGGAGAGCGCCATGGGGTTGGGGTCTTTAGCATTGGGTTCACTTCTCGGATCTTGTTCGCCAAAGAGTGGCAGCTTAGAAAGACTGCTTGACCCCTTGTCGCCACGACCTCCTCATTTTCCAGGCAAGGCTAAGAGTGTTATTTATCTGCACATGGCAGGGTCTCCTTCGCAGCTGGAATTGTTTGACTACAAACCCGAATTAGCAAAGCTACATGATCAGGATTGTCCACCTTCGTTACTTGAAGGAAAGCAGTTTGCCTTTATTCGGGGCGTGCCTAAAATGCTGGGGCCCCAGGCAATTTTTAAACAACATGGTGAATCCCGTGCATGGATTTCGGATAACCTTCCGCATTTCAGCACAATTGCCGATGAAGTATCTTTTTTGAAAGCAGTCACCACCGATCAATTCAATCATGCACCTGCTCAACTTTTTATGCATACCGGAGCCCCACGGCTTGGCAGACCAAGCATTGGATCGTGGGTTACCTATGGGTTGGGCTCTGAAAACGCTAACCTTCCCGGATTTGTAGTATTGACTTCCGGAGGGAAAACTCCTGATGCAGGCAAAAGTGTATGGGGCAGCGGTTTTCTTCCTTCAATCTATCAGGGTGTTCAATGCAGGTCCGAAGGGGACCCGGTGCTCTACATCACCGACCCAGTTGGAATCAGTCGTGATTTGAAAAAGAAAACAATTGATGCCATTAATGAGGTCAATCAACAGCATTATGAAGAGTTTCAAGATCCCGAGACCTTGACGCGCATCAATCAATATGAATTGGCGTACCGCATGCAGATATCCGTTCCTGAAGTGATGAACATCAATAAGGAGCCAGCGTATATCCATGAACTATACGGAACAAATCCGGGGAAGACTTCATTCGCCAACAACTGTTTGCTGGCGCGAAAGCTGGTGGAACAAGGAGTACGTTTTGTACAACTTTTTGACTGGGGATGGGATAGTCATGGTACCGATAAGGATAATGCGCTCGATCTTGGTTTTAGAAATAAATGCCGTGAAATAGACCGGTCAATGACCGCCCTCATTCTGGATTTAAAGCAGCGGGGATTGCTGGAACAAACACTTGTAGTGTGGGGAGGAGAGTTTGGCAGAACGCCCATGCAGGAAAACCGGGAGAATAAAAAGATGCCGTTTTATGGCCGCGATCATCATGTGGAAGCCTTTACAATGTGGATGGCAGGAGGTGGCATCAAGAAAGGAGGTAGCTGGGGCGAGACGGATGAAATCGGATATGCGGCTGTAAAGGGAAAGACTTCCGTGCACGATGTACAAGCCACTCTTCTTAACCAGCTTGGCTTCGATCATGAAAAACTGACACATCATTTTCAGGGTAGGCCTTTTCGGTTGACGGATGTTTCAGGGAAAGTGATTAGTGAAATTGTAGCGTAAGACACATGGAGTTAGACATTACTTCTATTCTTGGTCGCTTTCACCCGGTCCTGGTTCATCTGCCTATTGGAATTTTACTGCTGGCTTTTTTATTTACGCTGTTATCCCGAACCAAACGCTACAAAAAATTAAAGCCTGCTGTCCGCACTTCACTTTTTTACGGAATGGTATCGGCCGTAATTGCAGCGGCAAGTGGTTATTATCTATCCCTTGGGGAGGACTATGACGAGCAACTTCTTATGCAACACAAGTGGATGGGTTTTGCTACCACGGGACTGGCTGTTGTAACATATCTGTTCAGTCGAAAATCTTTTTTACTCGCTGGGAATGACAGGAGACAAGTGGTAACGGTTTTATTTTTTCCATTAGTGATCGTGCTTACACTTACCGGGCATCTGGGCGGATCTCTCACATATGGTGAAGATTTTCTTTTTGAATCCTCAGCCAGATTGGAAATACCTGATTCAGTTAAAATGCAAAGCAGAAAACGTGTAGTGGCGAATGTGGAGGAGGCGAAAGTATACGATGATATCATTAAACCGTTGCTGGAAGAGAAATGCTACAAGTGCCATAGCTCGAAAAAGCAAAAGGGTCAGTTGCGATTGGATGCCACTGACCTGATTCAAAAAGGAGGGAAGCATGGTGAGGTTTTCGTTGCCGGTGATCCGGCAGAAAGTGAACTCTTCAAGCGAATTACGTTCTCTATTGAAATGAAAGAACACATGCCTCCCCGCAGGGAATCTCAACTCACGGATATGGAAATTGAACTTATCAGATGGTGGATAACAGAAGGCGCATCTTTTGATAAACAGGTGAAGCAACTTCCCCTACTGGATGAGTTGAACGAGTATCTAAAAACGTTATCATCACCGACACCACAAAGTTGGGTTCCAGGAACTGTGGTGGGGCCTCCCGATAAATCGGCTATCGAAGAATTGCAGTCATCGGGGATTGCCCTCGTACCGGTAGAAGTCAATTCAAATTATGTGTCAGTAAGTTTTGCCGGTAAAAAAGGCATTGATGAAAGTGATTTAAAACTATTAAAATTACTGGCGGAGCAAATCATTGAATTAAACCTGGCTTGGACATCTGTGTCGGATGACCAGTTGGCAGTGATTTCTGAGCTAAAGGCCGTCAGGCGGCTACATTTGGAGCACACTGAAGTAACGGATCTGGGAGTCACTCACCTGAAGTCATGCGAAAATCTTGTATACCTCAACCTGGTAGATACAAAAATCAGCAATGACGCTTTAGCTACAGTGACGGAAATGAAATCGCTGAAAGAGCTCTATGTTTTTAATACCCGTGTTACTAAGGCTGGGTTGCTCATGTTGAATCCTCAAATTAAAGTGGACACTGGCCGTTACCAGCTTCAAAAACTTGTGACCGATACATTAGTATATAGGGCAAAATAGAGTGCTTAAAGCAATGGGTCTAAGTCATAATGATTATACCTCATACTTGTCCCCGATCACTTCACTGCGAACTGCATGCTTCCCATGGTATACCCATCGGTGAAGATGTCAACCGTGTAATTTCCTGAAGGATAGTCAGAACCTTTCTCATACATGTAAGTCAGCTTTTGCTGCGAATTGTCAAAGAGAATGTCCTGGGCGGCAGTATAAAACTCTTCTTTTCCATTAAGAATAAAAGTGCCCGATCCCTTGGCGACATCAAAAATGACTTGCCCATTCTCATCCGTCACACGGATAATGATTTTCTTACCTTCAATGGGTGCCACCTTGTTGTCGGCAATGGTAAACTCCACCTTTAACTTTTCAAGTTGGCGGTTCTTAAAAGGAGATTCACGCTCTTTTCCCTTTGAATTGAGCGCTCTCACGGCAACATTTTCAACTTTCAACTGAGAGGCGATGGCTACTTTATTAATGAGCTCTTCCTTGTTCCTGGCCAGTTGGTTGATGGAGTCATTCAGCACGTTCTTCTGCGTTTTAAGAGACTTGTTTTCTGAATATAGTTCCTTGTTAACAGACTTGAGTTTTTCAAGTTCTTCATCTTTGATCTTCAGTAGTTCTTCATAGCCCTCTACTCTGTCTTGTAATTGCTGAATTTCTTTTGCGGAACGAGTCGTGCTTCTTTTTAATTGAGCATCCACTTCTGCCTTTGCTTTTTGAAGATCGGAAATATCACCTCCGAGCTTTTCGATCTCGGTTATTTTTTGGTCAAGTTCCAGTTTGATCTCATTCAGCCGCTGCATGGTGGTGGCTAAATTTTCCTCTGTGGTATCGATTTGCACTGTTTTTTCTACATCTCGCTGATAGTCAAGATAGATCTTAATGCTTTGGATAATCACGATGATGGAAAGCAAAGCGATGATAATAGCTGCCTTGTTACCTGATTTAGTGGGTGTGGGTTCGCTCATGAAATTGCTTCAAAATGTAAAAATAGAGTTTATTTTAATGTGTTACAGTGACCACACATAATGCTGCCGGTTTAGGTCCGGGTCAAAGAATAGAATACCACATCGGAATAAATCAATACTACCGTATACCAGTTGACTTGCCCGCAATTCATTCCAGGCCCGTTCCATTTCCTCAGACCAATGAATGTCATCAAGGACAACAATGCTTTTCTCGTTTAGCCGTCTCATCATAAGATTAAAATAAAGCAGGGTGGGAGCGTACTGATGATTAGCATCCATTAAAACAAAATTAATCTTAGCTGGATTTTGCACAAATTCGGGCAGAGTAGAATTGATATTACCTTCTATAAGCTCGATATTGTTTTTATCGAAATATTCGAAATTAGTTAAAGCAACATCGGCCAGCGAATGACTCCCCTCAAAGGTAGTAACCTGACTATCCTCATTCATGGCGAGGTACAAACTGGTGATACCCAGGGAGGTTCCCAATTCAACAATGTTTGTGGCTTTCAGATACCGGATGATGTTGTGATAGAGCCGGGCATATTTAAAGGGAGTAAGGTTGGTGTTGGCGATATCCATTAATTTTCGTTTGGAGCCGGATAACTTTTGAGAACCGGCACCCAGATCCGCTACGGCAATTTCAGACGTATTAATCAGAAGATTGGATCTTAGTTTTTCGATTTCACTAAAGCGGTCAGGGCCCTCTTTATTCTGAATCACTTTCGTATAAAAATCATAAAAGAAAGGAGAGTGGATAGAATGTTGATCAACGACAGTAAGCCAATGTTTGGCAAAGGCTTTCAGTTGGTAAAAATTGGCCACAGAAGTGTTAATGAATGAAAATCGAAATTAAGGATTTAAACCTATCACTCGGTTCTAAAATCGACAGAAGGTATTGGAATTTGAGGTATTAATTGAGCCGGATAGGGGCAACCATAATAAACTCCGGAATTTTCACTTCAAACTTGGATCCATCTACTATTCGCTCCATCTCATACGTGCCTACCATTTTACCGATCCCGGATTTTAAGTTGCAACCTGAAACATACTGATGGGTTTGGCCGGGCTCAAGTACAGGCTGTTGTCCCACTACACCATCACCTTCCACCTCTCTCTGAATAAAGGCAGCATCGTGGATATGCCAATGCCTGCGCATAAGCTGAATGGTAAATTCGCTTTGGTTTTCAATGGTAATGCGGTAGGTGAAAACATAGTGATATTGACTCGGACTGGAATACGAAGGTTGATATTCCGTCTCTACACTTACCTTTACACCCTTGGTTATTTCAGCAATCATCCTTTCAAAAATATCATTTTTTTTTATTTTATACGGAAGATGGAGCGTTTGTTCATTATAAATGTAAAGGTATGGCCATAGATGTCAAAATAGAGCAGGCCTGGAAGGAGAAACTACGTGGGGAATTTGAAAAGGCGTATTTTCAAGAGCTTACAGGGTTTATCAAGCAGGAATATCGTACACAGACAATCTATCCTCCCGGAAAAGAAATTTTCAGGGCCTTCGATTGTTGCGATTTTAACGACTTAAAAGTGGTGATTATTGGACAGGATCCTTATCACGGACCGGGGCAAGCCAATGGGTTGTGCTTCTCCGTCCGCGATGGAATCCGGATGCCGCCTTCACTTCTTAATATATTTAAAGAGATACAAAACGACCTGAGCAAACCGATTCCGCAATCCGGTGATCTGGAACGATGGGCGAAGCAGGGTGTGCTGCTATTGAATGCGACATTAACCGTACGGTCTTCCGTGCCGGGTTCACATCAATACAAAGGATGGGAATCCTTTACCGATGCGGTCATTAAAAAGATTTCAAATGAAAAGGACCATGTGGTCTTTATGTTGTGGGGCGCCTATGCCCAACAGAAAGGAGAGCTCATTGATCGGTCAAAGCATTATGTGCTGATGTCAGCGCATCCTTCTCCTTTCTCAGCCAACCGTGGCTTTTTTGGATGTAAACATTTTAGCAAAGCCAATGACTATCTAAAGAGCAAAGGACTGAAGGAGATTGAATGGTGAAGAGCAGTAGGCAGTATGCAAGGGGCAGTAGGCAAAGTTTGGAGAATGGTTGCCTATTGTATTTTGCCTACTGCCTACTGTTTATCGAATCAGCATAAAGAACCTACTCCACCTGATTTTATTAATAAAGTTCGCATACTTATTAATCGAGAGCCATACAAAAAAAGCTTTACCCACAATGTGATCTTCCGGAACAAATCCCCAATACCTGGAGTCAAGTGAATTGTGACGATTGTCCCCCATCATAAAGTAATAGTTTTGCTTGAAGGTATACTCGGTCACTTCCTTGCCATCAATGATAAGCTTTCCGTTTTCGATTCTTACATCATTGTTGTGATCGTAATCCCGAATGGTTCCACCATAGGTAGCCAAAGTCGAATCATTGATAATGATGTTCATCCCTTTTTTCGGGATGGTAAGCGGACCATAATTATCTCCGTTCCAGGGGGTAAATTGTATACCTGGGAAAATGCGCATATCCGGGCCATCGTGTGTACGATAATCGTCATCAATAGAAACGATATAAGGCACCGATTTTAATTCTTCAACCTTTTCCCTGGTCAGAAACATTTGATAGATCACATTCTGTTCTGGCCGTCCCAAAAAATGGTAATCATCAAGATCAATCCCAAGCTTCATAAGGTTACGTTCATTTATCTCGTCTTTTGCCGTCACCAGATAACTGAATTGCAATCCGTTTGGATTTTGAATGGGTTGCCCATTGGCAAAAAGCTGTCGCTCTTTCACTTCCAGCACGTCCCCGGGAATGCCTACACACCTTTTGATGTAGTTGGTCTTCAGATCAACGGGATAGCTTTTTCCATCGTTCAACTCTTTTGGAGGCACATTGAAAACCACGACATCTTCACGTTTTATGCTGCTGATTCCTGGAAGTCTATATTGCGGAAGTTGAATCCACTCCAGGTAGGAAGGGATCTCGGTGAACCATATTTTTTGGTGCGTCAGCGGAATTTGTAGAATGGTCTTTGGGGTACGCGTTCCATAATGAAATTTGCTCACAAATAGAAAATCACCAACCAGCATTGAATTTTCCATCGAAGGAGTTGGAATTGTGTAGGCTTCCATGATAAGCCATCGGATCAGCGTTGCGGCCACGACTGCAAAGACAATTGCATCGGCCCATTCCTTTACCAATCCCTTCGGCTTTTGTTCTTCTTCTTTTTTCGGCTTTTTCTCCCAGAATTTCCAATTCATAAGTATTCAGTAATCAAATTTTTAGTAAAGACCCGCAAAGAAACAGAAAATATTGGTTTGCTCAGCTTAACTTGACTCATGTCAGATTATTTTCGTTCGCGCATCGGGTATAAAGTTCCCCTCTCCATTTGGAGAGGGGAGCACAAATCGTTCTGCACTAAGCTTTTGGAAGGGGTGAGGTGAAAAAATCATCCATGCCTAAAACACCTTTTTTGTCTTTCAGCCATTCAGCAACCATCACAGCTCCAAGGGCAAAGCCCTGACGGGAATGGGCAGTGTGGGTTAATTCAATATCATCAATGGCTGAGCTATACCGCACTGTATGAGTGCCTGGGGCGGGGTCAATTCTAAATGAGTTTATAACAAGCGTTTCGGGTTCTACGGTAGGCTGTGTACCCCATTCTTTTAGGTGTGGTAAATTCTTAATAATTCCTTCTGCCAGCGTAATAGCCGTACCACTGGGTGCATCCTTCTTCTGTGTATGATGAGTTTCATCCAGTGACACCCTGTACTCCGGGTGCCCCTTCATCAGTTTGGCCAGATAGTCATTCACCTTAAATAAGATATTCACACTAAGACTAAAATTAGAAGCGTAAAAGAGAGTACCATTATGGTGAAGACAATAGTGCTCCACTTCATCTTTCCTGGCAAGCCAACCTGTGGTGCCACATACAATGGGAATACCCTGATCGATACTAAACATTATGTTATCAACGGCTGACTCGGGCATGGAAAATTCAATGGCAACGTCCGGTCGGATTGTAAGTGTAAGAGATTTGCGTTCATCTTCTGTATCCACCCTGGCGACTAGGGTATGACCACGTTCGAGTGCGATTGCTTCTATCGCTTTACCCATCTTTCCGTAGCCGAGTAGAAGTATGTTCATCTTTAGAATCTGAAAGTTAAGGAAAGGCCCGAGCTTCGGCCAGTAAATGGATCGCTCCGGAAAGAAGGTTCTAATCGAACCTGCATCTGTGGATTAAGGTCGAATTCCTTTAAATGTGCATCAACATGCGCTTCCACCATTTGGAGGATATACCAAAGGCCGGTAAGGGCGGTAAAAAAATCGCGCTGGCGTCTGGTGGTGTTGATGACACTCCTGAGTTGATCTTCTGTATACCCGGAAGGCGAGGTTGTACTTCCGGGCTCATTGAGAATGGAGAACAGTTCACTCTTATATTTATTGTACTCTCCCTGGTAAAAGCTTATTACGTAAATAGTGGTGGCAAAGCCACCATACACAAGGGGTAATTTCCAATACCTTTTATTGTAGGCCTGACCCGCTCCAGGAAGGATAGCCGAATAGAGAAGCGCTTTCCTCGGATCAAATCTCTTGCTGTAGCTTTCTATCGGAATTATTTTTTTTCCTGCACTAGGTTGAAGTATGCCGGGTGCAGTAGTTTGAATAGTATCAGATTCTTCCGTTACCTCTTGTGCCAGACATACAGAGTTTAAAAATAAAAACAATAGGAGGAGTGAAGTTCTGTGCAAGATAATGGCATTCTCAAATTTGATAACATAAAGCGCAAAGCCTGAAGCCACTACGTTGAATAAATAAAGTACCGTATTATTCACAAAATTCCCAGTATAGACAGCAAGGAGTACCAAAAAATGTTTTACAACTTCAGAATATCAATCAAACGGTTGAGATCTTCTACAGAAAGAAAGGGAATCCTGATCTCGCCCTTTTTGCCATCACTCTTAACACTAACTTTCGTGCCAAAGTGCGAGGAGAGCTTGGCCTGCAGTTGAGAAATCTCTTTTACCGGGTGCTGCGATCCCGTAGGTGGCCTGGTAATCCCAGCATCTCCCCTGCCAGCAGCCAACTGCCGGGTTAATTCCTCTACTTTTCTAACCGAAAGATCTTCAGAAATGATCTTCTTAAAAATGTAAAGCTGCGTCTCTGAGTTTTCAATGCTGATGATGGCACGGGCGTGTCCCATGGAAAGCCGGTTGTCGCGCAGTGCAATTTGTATGTCGGGTGGAAGCTTTAACAGACGCAAATAATTGGTAACGGTCGACCTGTTTTTGCCAACTCGTTCGCCCAATTCCTCCTGCTTCAGATGACATTCGGTAATGAGCCGATGATAGCTTAATGAAATTTCAATCGGATTAAGATTTTCACGTTGTATGTTTTCAATCAAGGCCATCTCGAGCATCTGCTGGTCATTGGCCAGGCGAACATAAGCAGGTATGGTGGCCAGACCGGCAAGTCGCGAGGCCTGGTAGCGCCTTTCACCGGTGATGAGCTGATACTGGTTGCGTGCAAGTTTTCGCACCGTGATCGGCTGAATAATACCGTGAACCTTGATGGACGTGGCTAACTCATTCAGCGCCTCCTGATCAAAATGTTGACGTGGCTGAAAAGGGTTTACTTCGATATCAACAATCAATAGCTCTGACATGCCACCCGTATGGGAGGCAGGAGCTGCTTCATCTAATTTGTCTGTATCAGGGGTATCACTTAACAAGGATTTTAATCCTCTCCCCAATGCTATTTTTTTACTCATTTCGACATTCCATTTTTATCCAAAATCTCATGCGCCAGGTTAAGATAACTAATAGCGCCTTTACTTTCTGCGTCATGTACAATCACCGGCAGGCCAAAACTGGGGGCTTCACTTAACTTAACATTTCTCGGTACAATGGTTTTGAACGCAATACTTTTAAAATGCGTCCGCACTTCTTCCACCACCTGATTGCCCAACGAAGTTCTGGAATCGTAGAGGGTAAGAAGGATACCTTCAATCTCAAGATTAGGATTAAGTCTCGTTTGAATGATTTTAATGGTATTCAAAAGTTTACCCAGACCTTCAAGTGCAAAGTATTCGCACTGAACCGGAATGATCAAAGAATCTGCCGCGGTCAAAGAGTTGATTGTGATGAGGCCTAAAGAAGGTGAGCAATCGATAATGATAAAATCATAATCATTCTTGATTTTGTAAAGGGCATCACGCATTTTTTCTTCCCTGCGTTCGATGTTGACCATCTCCACTTCCGCTCCCACTAAATCTATATGCGAGGGAAGAATATTCAAAAAGGCAAGATCATTCTTTACAATGGCCTCTTTGGGATGAACTCCATCCACCATACACTCGTAAATGCTAAGCTTTACTTCTTTTGGATTCAATCCCAGCCCTGAGGTTGAGTTTGCCTGTGGGTCGGCATCCACCAATAAGGTTTTGTATTCCAGCACTGCCAGACTGGCGGCCAGGTTAATAGCCGATGTGGTTTTTCCGACTCCCCCTTTTTGGTTTGCTATCGCAATAATTTTACCCATCCTGATACAGTCATTGTTTAAAGAGTTCACCAATTCCATCACCCCGCTTAGGTTTTATAGCGTGCTGAATGGGAGTAGGGATTGCAAATATACAGTTATCAGGTCACCGTGGAACATGCGTGGAACGTTACTTATCCACCGGTTGTCAACAGGCTTGTGAACAATTAGGCATTACCAATTTGAAAAGGCGTCATATAATAAACCAAAAACAGCCCATATCAACTTAAACCTTAAAATTTGAGTCTACTGGGATTCTGATAAGATAAAAGTTGACCTTATAAGCTTTGGTTGTTAAACTATTATATTTGTAACGGTAAACGTTACAGTTCATGATTGAATCTTTTCGCAGTAAAGAACTGAAGAAGTTCTATGAGAAAGGTGTTCGTTCAGGATTAAATCAGTCACATGTTTCAAGAATACGGAGGATATTGACCCAGTTGGATGCGGCCGTTGATATTCATGACTTGGAAGAACCCTCATTTGGAATGCATGCATTGCACGGAGAGTTAAAAGGTTTCTGGGCAAAGGAAGTAAATGGTAACTGGCGGATTATTTTCAGAATTGAAAACGGCCATGTGTACGAAGTTGATTATGTAGATTATCATTAATACTATGATGTACAATCCTTGCCATCCCGGAGAAATATTATGGGAAGATTATCTTAAACCCTTAAATATTTCAATAACCGAATTTGCAAAGCAAATTGGGGTCTCACGAAAAGTTCTATCTGAGGTAGTAAACGAAAAAGCGGGCATAAGTCCTGTTATGTCTCTTCGTCTTTCCAAAGCCCTTAATAAGTCACCCCAGTTTTGGCTGACGATGCAAATGAACTATGATTTGTTTCACGTTCGAAAGAAATCACGAAAAGCGATTCAGGCAGTGCGAAGTGTTCGTTGGAAAACGGACAATCCAAAAACTGCAGCCTGATATAAAGGGTAGATGTCATTAAAGTCCTTAGAACATGCAGGAGTAAATCGCCCCAATAGACAAATTGACAATCCCATTCTCTTGTTGAGAAGTGAGGGCCTGCCGGGCGAGATGAAGTATTTAAACCGAATAAATGAGCGAAGCATAACTTGATAGCCTTACCCTCCCTTCTCCTTGTGGAGAAGGGTCGGGAATGAGGTCATTTCTTCTTCCTCCTGGCCTCCTCACTCGCCTTCATAGCCTGCTCTAATTTGCTCATAAAACCGGACTTCTTCCCGCCTGCTGCGGCACTGGCTTCCATCTTCTTTTTATGATCGTTCATAACCGCTATGATTTTGTCTTCATCCACAAACCGTTTGATGATAGCCTGCTGGGCAAACGTGACCAGGTTTGAAACGAAGTAGTAAAAGCTAAGGCCTGCCGAAAAGTTATTTAGGACAAACATGAAAATGATCGGCATGATGTACCCCATCGACTTCATGGGTCCTTGTACCGAACTGATCTGATTATTTTGCCAGGTATAAATGAGCGTAGATACCGTCATGAGTATGACAAATAAACTGACGTGAGCGCCATAAAAGGGTATGGTAAACGGCAAGGTGGCGATGGAATCATAAGTCGACAAATCCTCAGCCCATAAAAACGGTTGTTGCCGCAGTTGAATGGCCATAGGGAAAAACCAAAACATAGAGAACAGAATTGGCATTTGAAGAAGCAGGGGAATACATCCGCTGAAAGGATTGACTCCTGCCTGCTGATAAAGTTTCATCTGGTCCTGCTGGTTCTGAGTCATGTTATCGCCATTCTTCTCCTTGATCAGATCAAGCTCTGGTTTTAGCAATTTCATCTTGGCCATTCCCAAATAAGATTTATACGAGAGGGGCAGCAGCAGGATTTTAACAAACAATACCAACAGCACGATGATGATGCCGTAGTTGCCAATGAAACGTTCCAGAAATTGAAAAACAGGAATGAGCATGTACTTGGTGATCCACAACATAGGTGGCCAGCCAAAACTTAAATTTTTAGAAAACCCTTCCGTTACGTCTGATATAATATCATAATCATTCGGACCGAAGTAATAAATAAACTCTGCGCCAGCGGCAACATCCGCTACCGGAATGAAGAGCTTCACACTGGACTCTTTTACAATGGCAGAGTCAGCCACATTGGCAACCGTACTAACATCACCACCCACAAAATATTTCTTAGCAATAATGGAGTTGATAAAGAACTTCTGGCGGACCGCCACCCATTTAATGGGGTTGGCCAGCGCATCGGTCTCCAGGTCAGTCGAGGTTTCCGACAGACCATCAAACTCACCACTTGCCAGGTAATAATTTACGGTGGTCTTAGTGCGACTGTCAACAATATCTTTTTCCTGGAGTGGAATTTTATCATTCCAAAGCAACGATACGTTTTGTCCCGTAAGGGCCAGTCCGGTTGCAGTAAGTTTGTATCCTATTTTGAATCCAGCTTCCGGTATTTTATAGGTGTGTTGGATAGAGGCTTGGTTCGAAATTTTTGAAGTAAAAGTCAAGATCGTAGTATCACCTGCTTTTCGCTGAGTTGCAGTGTAGTAAAGTTTGGTCAAATCAACATCTTTGCCTTCATACTGTGTTATGATGGAAGAGGCATGAGTGGCTGGTGAGATGAGCAGCAATGGTTTTTTGGAATAGGTCTTAAAATTTCGCAATTCTAATTCCTTGATAATGGCTCCGTGGTTGGAAAAGGTAATGGCCAGATCAGTGGTCTCAATGAGTGTTGTTTTTTCATCACCATTCAATAAAGAAGATAAGTTTCCATATTGCGTAAGAAGTGCGCTGTCAGCCTTACTCTGATTTTGTAGTTGGGCCGAAGCATTCTCGCGGCTCGCAGAATCACGGTCCTCGGTTGTGACGGGTATTGGCTTCACCGTCTCAGGTTTAGGGCCGAAGTACGTAAAGTAAATGAGTAATAAAGCTGCTATCAATGTCAGGCCTATGGCCGAATTCCTATCCATGTTCTAATTTACGATTAACGATTTCTGATTTCCCAACCACTTACTTCTTACTACTTTCCTATTACCGCTTCCCCTTATACTGCATAGCCGCCTCTACAAACTTTACAAAAAGCGGATGAGGATTAAGCACAGTGCTTTTCAACTCCGGATGATATTGGACCCCCACAAACCAAGGATGATCTTTTAGTTCGACAATCTCAACAAGACCTGAATCGGGATTAACACCCGTGCCTTTCAACCCAGCTTCCTCCATTTGTTCCAGGTACTTGTTGTTAAGTTCATACCGGTGACGGTGTCGTTCCTGAATTAGTGTATCGCCATAAATATGATGGGCCTTTGATCCCTTTTTGATTTTGCAGGCATAAGAACCTAACCTCATCGTGCCTCCTTTGTTAATGATTTTCTTTTGCTCCTCCATCATATCAATCACCGGATGCTTTGTCTTGGGGTTGAGCTCGGTTGAACTGGCATCCAAACCCAAAACGTTGCGGGCAAACTCCACCACCGCACATTGCATACCCAGGCAAATTCCGAGAAAGGGTATTTTATGTTCACGCACATATTTGATGGCTTCAATTTTTCCCTCCAGTCCGCGCTCGCCAAAACCGGGGGCAACCAGTATGGCATCCAGCGACCCAATATTTTGTTCCACAGTGTCTTTATAAATTTCTTCTGATGAAATCCATTCCAGGTTAACCTTGCAATCGTTTTGTGAACCTGCATGTATAAAAGACTCGGCAATGGATTTATACGCATCTGGCAGCGAAACATATTTTCCAACCAGACCAATCGTAACTTCGTTGACTGGGTTTTTAAGTTTACCCAAAAAAACTTTCCACTGTTCAAGGTCAGGTTCTTGTTTCGTGGTCACTTTAAGTTTTGAAAGGACCCTCTCATCCAATTTTTCCTTGCGCATCAAGAGCGGTACATCATAGATGGTGTCAGCATCGATTGCTTCGATGACCGAGTTCAGATTTACGTTGCAGAACAGCGCCAGTTTTTTCCGGATCTCCATGGAAAGCGGATGCTCCGTACGGCAGACTAATATATCAGGTTGAATGCCATAGGAGAGAAGTTCTTTAACCGAGTGCTGCGTGGGTTTTGTTTTTAATTCCTTGGCTGCACTTAAATAGGGGATGAGGGTGAGGTGAATCACCAATGCATGAGAAGAACCGAAGTCCCAACGCACCTGGCGAACAGCTTCTACAAAAGGAAGAGACTCGATATCTCCAACGGAGCCTCCGATCTCGGTAATGATAAAATCATATTGGCCGCTCTCGCCCAAGAGAAACATGTTGCGCTTGATCTCATCGGTGATATGCGGTATCACTTGAACAGTTTTGCCCAGATACTCGCCTTTGCGCTCTTTGGTAATGACATTATTATAGATGCGGCCGGTGGTGATGTTATTGGCTTGTGAAGTTTTGATGTTTAGAAAGCGCTCATAATGACCAAGGTCCAGGTCGGTTTCCGCGCCATCATCGGTGACAAAGCACTCACCATGCTCATAGGGATTAAGCGTTCCCGGGTCGATATTAATATAGGGATCAAACTTTTGGATGGTAACGGTAAATCCACGGGCTTGCAACAACTTACCCAACGAAGCGGAGATGATGCCTTTACCCAACGAGGAGGTCACGCCCCCTGTAACAAAAATGTATTTCGCTGAATGAGTAGAAGACATGGTAAGAGGTTAACAGCCAAAGGATTTATTATGATAATTGAGCCAGCACTAAATATCCTTACTGGCTAACCTGCCAACCGGAGCTTTTTTAATCAACGGAGCTTTAGCGTAGTTGATAGCGCAGGTTGGAAAATTCGGGGGCAAAGGTAGCGGATTTGGGAAATTAGTAGAGATGGTTTGAAACTATTTTAAAATCAGGGTTTTTGTAGGTAAGTTTGAAGATTACGATTTGCCAATATTTAGAGGGTTACAATTCATTTCTCGCTTGTATACAGATGATGATTCAAGGTTCTCTATGAATAATAGCTCACTGCCTGCCGTTTATAGGATAGCTTTCTTTAGTCTTTTTTTCTTGTCTTGTACTTCACTTCTCGCCCAACCGGGTGCAACACAGGCACGACATGAAACAACTGCTCAGACTTCGACAGAAATTACACTAACTGCACCTCTTGGTGCAGGTGGCTACACATGCCTCTTAGCCCCTTGTTTGGCCAATTGGTCTATTACAATTGGAGGTGTGCCTGGCACAATATCCACTGTTATAGGTGGAGGTCTTTCAAGTCTCATAACTGTAGCTTTTACTCCTGCCGTTGGAATAGGTCAGGCAGTGATAGTTAATCATACCAACGATGGAACTGTTAATAATATCGTTAACCTGGTTTCGCAAAATAATAAGGTAATTTTCTGTGCTGACTTCACTTGGTTTGCAGTCAATACGCCTACTCCAGTATGCGTCCCTGTTCATCCAATAACAAAAATGGTATTTAGCGTTACGCCAGGCGCCAGAAACTCTTCGCTTTGGAATATTGGCAACTTAAAAGTCAGGGCACACTGGATAGCCAATGGTGCGGCACCATTTAACGATTTGGTGCCTTTTGGATCTGATAATGCAGGTAATCCGGTTGCAAATACCTACTTTATATCTGGCAATGCCGCTCCATCCCCATGGACATATAATCCTGCCGATCTGGTGTGCGGATATACATCTACTTGGCGGGTTCAAATTGGTTTGGCTTCTTGTCCCTTCACCAACCCGGGTCAACAAGTAACCTATGCAGCGCATAATAATGATGATGAGGGAGTTGGGGCAGATGTGATCTTGATGCCCATTGTTATCAATTCGGACCGGGTGTGTGTGGGTACCAATGTAAACATGAACTTCTCGGATAACACTGATCTTAATTGCAACCCACAAATACTTCCCATTCCGACAAACGATGATATGCGTTGGGTGAGGGTGGTGTATGGTTCTACCGATTTAGGCCCTGGAAATACCGCTTTGGATAACATACCTAACATCCGTGTTGACGGTGTACCGGTTACAGATGGCACCGGTCTTTTAACCAGCAACTTGGCAGGTGGGGGTTACGTCCCGCCAGCGTATCCTTTTGGAGTACCGGATCCTTTCGGGGTAGTTCTCGTTCCAGCAGCAGTCACTACCCCACGAGGAATCTTGAATTTAATTACCACATCGTCAACTGTTGGTCAGGTGGTAGGCCAGAAATTTTGGGTCAGAATAGATTATTGGAACGTTTGTAATATGTATGATGGTGCAGGGGATGCCATATTGAACAATAAAAAATCTATAGAAAACGAAATTGAAATCATTGGAAAGCCCCTTCCTCTGACTACCGCAGGCCTTTCCATTTGTTACAGCACTGGCCCCCAATTAGCAAATGGTTTTATAGCTTTCACTGCGGCAAGCGCCAGTGGAACAAGAACAGCAGTAAACTGGTACAGGAATCTGGCCGATTATAACAATGTTCTAAAACCAAAAATGTCCAATGGGGGGGCACCCCCAACCAATCTCCTCACCATGACGAGAGGCACTTATAATGCTCAGGGGGGACTGGGCCAGCCGATGGTTAACAACAACACTGCCGGTGAATACTACTCGGTTTTTGTAACGCAAGTGGAAAGTGGTAGTCCCACCTGCGAAAGCGACCCCATAGAAATAGTCATCTTTCAACAACCGAATATTAATACTTTGGCTGCTGATATTCGCAATATACCAACTCCAAGTCCGGCACCGGATGTGTGTAATGGTGCTACGGTGGTGTACACTGAAGGTGAGGCTGTTCCCATAAAGTCAATTCTCATAAACAATGCTACCAATCCAGCTCAAATTAATTTCAATACCGAAAATGCATGGTCTCATACCTTTCCGGCTACTGTTACCATTACACCATCAGCCACACCAAGTCCTACGGCATCTTATTTATATGGAATTGTCGCACAGCCGCTTACCTTTACCGATGCAACTATTGGAGTGGCATTGCGGTATGTAACTCCTGCACCACCCAATGTAACGGTGACGACCAACTTCCCTGCACCGGCCGCACCAGCTTTTTATACTTATGTGGTTGCACCCCAGGCGTGTACCAACACAGTAACAACTTTAGCCCAAAGAGTCTATAGTACATCTTCTGCCGGTACTATAGCACCGGCTACAGGTTCACCTCAAACCATTTGTGAAGGTGGAGCTTACACAGCTCCTTCCATTGGTTCTGTCCCAACTCCAATCAGACAAACAGCCATTGCCTGGCAGAAGCAAGTTGATGGAGGGGGTTTTGCTGACGATGCTGCCTTAGGAACTACAACCACCATGAACACGGTTGCACTTCCAATAGTGGTAGCATTTACTCCAGCGGTCTATCAATTTAGGGCAAAAGTTGTAAACGGGGGCACTATCGCATCACCGATATGTGTTGCTGCATTTAGCGCAATAACACAAATAACAGTCAATCCAAAAGCTACCTCTGCTACGCTCAACGGAGGTGCTACAATTTGTGCTGGAAGTAGTAGCAATTTGAACGTAACCGTAGCTGGATCTACAACGGCAACCTACACTGTGGTCATTTTACCGGGCCCCATTAATGTACCTGGTTATACCCCTGGTAATCCTATTTCAGTTACACCGGGTAGCACAACCGTGTATAGCCTTTCTTCAGTAACAGATTCAAGGAATTGTACCGTCTTTGCCGTTAATGGAACACCAACTGTCACGGTCAACAATCCACCAGTTGTAACTACTCCGCCTGTAAATAGAATAATTTGTGAGGATGCCAGCACCACGTTTTCCGTTGTTGCAACAGGTACTAGCCTTCTCTTTCAATGGCAGCGTGATCCCAATACCACTGTTTTTGCTAATATCACAGATGGAGTAACTGATGGGGTTTTAACCTATAGTGGTGCGACCACAAATACTCTTACTGTCAATGCCAGTGGTCTTGGTGTAACGTTAAATAATTACAAGTACAGATGCGTCATCACAGGTGTTTGTCCTCCATCCCCGATCAACTCCGCGCAGGCTAGCCTTACGGTTAATCCCAAAGCTTCTATAACCACACAGCCTATTTCAGGACCAAATATTTGCATTAACGGAACAAAAATCTTTACAGTGGTAGCTGCCGGAACGGCTGACCTTACCTATCAATGGCAGGAGGACCCCGATGGTGGAGGGGGGGCACCCTTTGCCAACTTAGCAGATGTTGGGGCATACTCGGGTGTAACAACAGCCTCTTTAACCATTAACACAACAGGGCTTGGAACTACATTAAGCGGCCATGATTACCGGGTGCTTGTAAATAGCACAGGTTGTCCATCTGCCGATGTCACGTCCAATACGGTAACCCTTACGCAACAAGGCCCCATCACATCCATTACGCAAGGCGCCACTGGTAGTGTGTGCGTGGGTAATAATTTGCAACTTAATGGAGTTGAGATTTTTTTCGGTGGAGGAACCAATGTAAGCTCTGTCTGGTCAGGAACTCTTAATGCAGTTGTGTTAACTGTTCCAGAGCTTGACGCATTGTTAACAGATGGTCTTGGCGGATCACGGAGAACAGCCCTTGACCCCATATTTAATGCTGCGGTTATAGGCACCTATGTTCTTACCCTTACCACTATAGATAATTTTGCCTGTACGAATACAGCAGTCATAACCATTATGGTGAGCCAGGTTGTTGCGGCACCTATCTATAGTTCAGCTACGTGCTCGGGTATAGCTGTACCCATTAATGGTAATCCATCCGGTGGATCAGGTATTTTTGCGGGTGGTGCATCCATGCATACGTGGACAAAAGTTTCTGGTCCGGGTGGTGCAATAGGGACCTTGCTCTCCGACCCAAATATTCAAAACCCTGTTTTCAGTACAACTTCAGTTATCTCTGATGTTTACGTGCTTCGCTATTTCGTACAAGACAACGTAGGGTGTAATTTTATTACGAGTGGTGCAAGCGATGTTACCATTACGGTAAATCCGTTACCCTCGGCAACAAATCAAGCACCCGCAGCAATTTGTTCCACTGTTGCGTTGGGAACAACTGCTATTGTTGATTTAACGGCACTTAATATAGCCATCAATGCAGGATCGGGTGTGACTACGACCATTGCTTGGTTTAGTGATGCAGGTTTTACCGTGCCGATTGCTACTCCAGCTACAGCCACAGTTTCAAATGCAGTTGCCGTATTTGCAAGGGTAACTCAAAATGCTACAAGTTGTGTTAACTCTGCAACCGCTACCTACACTGTCGATCCAAGGCCAGCAACGCCCACCTTGCCAGTTAATGTAACGGCTTGTTCAGATGTTGTGGCCACCACGGCTATCAGTGCTACTGTTGCCGGTGGTTCAACGATTGATTGGTATGCAGCAGCTACTGGCGGAGCAGTTTTGGCCGGTGGCGCTGGAACAACATCATTCACACCGGGGGTAATAGGGACGTATCATGCCGAGGCGAGGGACATGATAACAGGTTGTGTGAGTACTTCTCGTTTACCCGTTTCACTTGCCTCTGATGCAATACCTCCTGCAGCTACAGTTGGTGCCACGCAGATAACGTGTAGCGATGTTGCCACACTCACTGGGAACGCTCCCGCACCGGGTACAGGTACATGGACAGTGGCCAATGCAATTTACTATGAAACTTTCTCAACAGTTGATAATGGGATTGGTGCCATTGGCGGTGCTGGGGTAACCGCACCTGCAAGTGGTAATTGGTCCATAGATATCACCAATGCTGTTTTAGTAGTTGCAACTGATTTCTTAAAAGTTACAGGCGGGCAAATGGTTGCCCAAGATGTTGATAACGATGTCGCAGGCCAATACATTGAATGGCAGTCTTCCGTAATTAATATTGCGGCTTTCCCTGGAGGTGTTGATCTTTCCCTGGATGTCAGTTCTACAGCCATTGTAGGTGACGATGGAATGGAATTTTTTTACAGGTTGAATGGTGCTGCCCCTGTCTCCTTTAACCCTGCTTTGGGTCCGGCCAACTTTTCTCAAACCGTTACAGAGACAGGGATCATTGCCGCCACCCTTCAAATCATCCTTCGTATCGAATTAGCTGGACCTGACGCTCAAAATATTCAGTTTGATAACGTGATTGTGAAACCATCTTCCGTAAGTGGTATTGCTGTTATAACTGATGCCAACCTGTTTAATTCAGGCGTGACTAATCTTCAAGATGGCGATAATGATTTCACCTGGACAATAGTTAGTGGGTTAGGAGTCTGTGCGCCTACCAACGCCACTTTGCGGATTACTAAAAACGCCCAGGCAGCATCAGCAAATATTAATCAGGATTTATGCGAAACAGTCTTTGGGTCAGGTACAACAAATGCATATGATTTAAATGTTCACAATCTGGCGGTTTCCAATATGGTGGCCGGCATGAACGTCACATGGTTTTTAGATGCAAACCTGACCATGGCGGTAGGCACTCCAACCAGTGTAAACATCAGCGATAATGACATTTATTACGCAAGGATAGAGGACCTGGTTACTCTTTGTACCAACGCGAGCCCTATTCTCAATCCAGGGTCTGTCACCTTTAATATTGATCCCCTTCCTACCGTAACAAATCCTGCGGTAGCTACGCGAACATTTTGTGAAGATACACAAGGGGCAGGCTCTCATGCGGGTGTTAATTTACAACTGTATGAGGCCGTTATCAACGGCACAGGAACGATCACATGGTATCCAACCCTGGCAGATGCAGTGGCCCTGGCGAACGAAATTTTGCCCGGGCCGGCAGTTGGCCAGGTTGGGAATTTTACCGTTTTTGATGGGTCTCCTATTATCGCCAGAGTAATTGACGGTAATTCATGTGTTAATTATCTGTCAGTAGATTTTGTTGTTTCTCCATTGCCTGCGGATAACATCATTGATGGTAATACCATTGATTGCTCGGACCCTGTTGCTCCTAAGATATACAGTGTTAGCTCTGCGTTAAATGCATTTGGTACAACTCACCTGTACAACTGGAATATTAATGGAGCAGGAATAAATTTTGAAGTTTTTGATGGGGTAAGTTTTATAACCAGCAACAATTATACTCTGCCATTAAGTACATCATTCTTAATAATCGTTCGGTTTCCGAATGCCGGTGCATTCACCTTCTCGGCCAGTGAAACAATTGACGGTTGTACGGGCAATACCGTTAATCTGGTTGCTAATATTTCGGGGGCCCCTCCAGCGTTGGTTTTTACCCAGGCACCAACAGATGTTTGTAAAGGGGAGACGGGTGTTGTGTATGAGATTTCCGGAGGTGTGCCTCAGGGTGGATCAAACTATATATGGACCGTTGTGGGTGGAAGTATTATTGGTCCGGCCAGTGGCAATATTGCTTCTATCACGGTCGATTGGGGAACGATCATTATTCCTCAACCAAGTGTATCCGTTACGGAGTCTAATGCCTCAGGTTGTGCCGGTGCCCCCGTTTCTACCAATGTGTTTTTGTTTGATAACCCGGTGATGAGTTCACCCTCATCTATAACAATTTGTGGTGGTTCGGCACCCTTCCCAGTACTCACCTTTGCAGCAACATTAGGCGGGCTTCCACCGGTAAGTGGTGTTACCTTTAATTGGGAAGTAGTCAGTGTTCCAGTCAATGTTACAGGGGTTGTTGTTACCCAAACAGGCACAGGGCAACTCATCATGCCCCTCGCCAATGTTTCCGGTGTGTCGGGTATTGTGACGTTTGAAGTAACACCTATTGAAAATGATCTACCCAATCCTCCTAATTGTACATCTCTTCCTCAAACTGTATTCATAGAGGTTTTACCAAAACCGGTTATTGTGCCGGCACAATCGACACTTATTTGTAATAATACTTCACCAAACTATTCCGTCCAGTTAACTCCAGCAACCCTCCCGGTAACAACTGTACTTAGCTGGGCTGCACCAACCATGTCGGCAGGTCCCGCTCAAGGTTCTGCCGAAGCTGGAATTGCAATTGGGGGTGCCGGCACACCACATATAATGGATGTTCTTACCAATTCAACCACGGCAAACATCTCTGCAACCTATAACGTTGTGGCATCAAATGGTGCGTGTTCGTATCTGTTTGTTCCCGTTGTTATTAATATTGAACCGGCACCACAGGCTTCCATCCTTAATCCGACTATACTAATTTGTACAGGGGATAATGTTAATATAACAATATCAACCCCGGCCACATCTGTTGGTGCGCAAACATTTGATGTTGCGGTAAGCAGCACAAATCCCGGAGCGACCGCAGGTACTGCATTTACTGCACTAGCCGCTCAAACTTATCCACTGAATATTGCCGGCACATTAACCAATAGTAGTAATTCGTTTATCACGGTAACGTTTACCGTAACACCGAAGATTGCCGGCTGTGCAAATGGATTGCCGGTGAATACCACTGTGCAAGTTGAGCCTACCCCTAATGCATCAGTAGTCAATACAGCTGCTGTGGTGTGTAATGGTGGCAATGCCAACATCGCTATTTCAAATCTTACCACCCCTACGACACCTGGTAATTTATCGGCTGATATTACCGTGAGCAGCGATAACCCCGGGGCCACCGGAGGGACAGCCTTCACTACGTTGCCTTTATTAAATCAAACGTATCCGATCAGCAGCATTACAGGAGACCTGACAAACAGCAGTGACGTTTTTATTACATTAACTTATACCATTACACCGAAGTTGCTTGGCTGCCCAGATGGTACGCCTATTACTACCACGGTAAGAATTGAGCCAACTCCCAAAGCAGCTATAAATAACACAGACTTTGTGATTAGCAATGGAGGGAATACCGCCATTGCGATTACTACTCCTTCCGTGTCAACCAATTTACCCGATCTTCAGTTCGACCTCGCAGTGAGCAGCAGTAACGGACCGGCCACAGGCGGAACAGCTTTTGCAGCGCTGAGTAACCAGAGTTATCCGCTCAACCTTACCGGTACATTGACCAATAGCAGCACATCGGTCATTACGGTAACATTTACCGTTACGCCTGAATTGAATAATGCAGGCTTATGTACCGATGGGACCGATGTAGTGACAACCGTGCAGGTGGAGCCTACGCCTTCATTATCAGTTTCCAATTTAACACCATTGATTCCTAACGGTTCAAATGTTAACATAACGATCTCAAGCACAACTCCTGTAACAGTAGGAGCGCAGACATTTGATGTAGTTGTAAGTAGCAGTGATTTAGGAGCGACCGGGGGCACCGCATTTGCCGACCTAATCGGCCAGACCTATCCCCAGAACATTGGAGGCACGTTAACCAATAGCAGTAATTCAGTGATTACGGTAACGTATACCGTGACACCGAAAATTGTTGATTGTCCGGATGGCACTCCGGTAGTGACAACCGTTATGGTAGAGCCTACACCCAATGCAACTGTCGTTAATTCAAAACCTGTGGTGTGCAACGGAGGCAATGCCGACATCAGTATTACCAATATTACCACCCCATTTGTACCTGGTAATTTGAGGGCAGATATTACAGTGAGCAGTGATAACCCCGGGGCCACCGGAGGGACAGCTTTCACCACAATGCCTTTATTAAATCAAACGTATCCGATCAGCAGTATTACAGGAACGCTGACAAACAGCAGTGATGCCTTTATTACGTTGACCTATACAATCACACCAAAATTGCTGGGCAATCCGGATGGTACTCCAATCGTGACCACCGTTAAAATTGAGCCTACTCCAAAAGCGCTAATAAATAATACGGATATGGTGATTTGTAATGGGGGGAATACCGCCATCGAGATTACTACACCAACTACGTCAACCAATTTACCTGATCTGCAGTTTGATGTTGCAGTGGGCAGCAGTAACGGACCGGCCACAGGAGGAACAGCCTTTGCAGCATTGAGCAACCAGAGTTATCCGTTCAATATTACCGGCACACTGACCAATAGCAGCGCTTCCGTTATAACGGTAACGTTTACCGTTACGCCAGAGTTGAACAATGCAAGTTTATGTACCGATGGAACCCCTGTGGTGACAACGGTGCAGGTAGAGCCTACACCTCTGGCCACGGTGACAAACAATGATATATTAATATGCAACGCGGCAAATGTTGACATTGACATTGCGAATGCGAATCCTTCAACAGTAGGAGCACGGACATTTGATGTTGGCGTAGGCAGTAGCAATCCTGGAGCAACTGGTGGTGGTGCATTTATTGCTCTCCTGGCCCAAACCTATCCATTGAATATCGGAGGTACGTTAACCAATAGCAGCAATGCGGTGATCACCGTAACGTACACCGTGACTCCAAAAATTGCTGGTTGTGCCGATGGCACTCCCATTGTTACTACTGTACAGGTGGAGCCGACACCAATTGCGGTGTTAACAAATTTTGCTTCTGTTATTTGTAACAATGGAAATGCAAACATCACGGTTACAAGTCCAACGGTGCCAACCAGTCCTGGCACAGACTTGCGTTTCAATATTATAGCGACAAGCAGCGATGCACCGTCCACGAGTGGAACCGCCTTCGTTAACACAAATAATGTAAGCTTCCCATTTACGATTAACGGAACGCTAATCAATACCAGTAACAATATAGTTACCGTAACGTTTGAAATTATTCCCCTACTGAGTGGTTGCCCGAATGGAACATCTGTATTTGAAACAGTGGATGTTGAGCCAACACCTTCGACTTTCATAACCAACACCACACCAAGGGTGTGCAATGCCGATCCGGTGAATGTTGTTATTTCTTCACTCTCAACCCCCACCATACCGGCTAACTTGCGATTTGACCTTGCAGCAACCAGCTCAAATCCTGGGGTGACTGGCGGTACTGCCTTTGCGGATCTAATCAATCAAGCTTTCCCTGTTAACATTAATGGTACTCTAACGAACAGCAGTAACGCTTTCATAACTGTGACATTTACTGTGACTCCGAAATATACGGGTTGTAACAATGGAACTGCTGTAGTCACAACGGTAAAAGTTGAGCCGACCCCGACAGCATCTTTCGTGAATAACCTTCCCAAGGTTTGTAATCTGGGAACGCCTAACATTACGATCACAAGTCCAACCACCACAAGTGTAGCGTCAGACCTGACCTTTGATGTAACAGTTACCTTGCCAGGAGGGGTAACGGGCACGTTGCTGGCCGGCAATGGCATAGCAGGAGCTACGGCACCCTTCTCGATCAACACAGGAGTGTTAACGAATGCCAATAACAATTTCGAAACAGTCATCTATACGATTACACCAAAACTCGCAGGTTGTGTGGATGGGCCTCTGCAAGTGGTGAATGTTATTGTGGAACCTACCCCACAGGCTGATGTACCGGTGAATAACCTTCCGGTGATTTGTAATGGAGGCAGTCCAAGTATAGATGTGACGAGCCCTACGGCACCGAGTGTGGCAGGAAACCTGACCTTTGATGTTTCAGTGTCGTTGCCGGCAGGTATTTCCGGAACAGGCATAGCCGGATCGGGAGTTATAGGCGCATCGGCACCTTTCTCGATCAACGCAGGTACACTGACCAACAGTACAAACACCTTCAAGACAGTTACCTACACCATCACACCTAAGTTGAGCGGTTGTACCAACGGGCCTACCAAGGTGGTGAACGTGATAGTAGAACCTACCCCACAGGCAGCAATTAGTAATACAGCAGCTGTGGTTTGTAACGGTGGCAATGTAAACCTCACGATTACCAGCCCGACAACACCCAACACCCCGGCCAATTTAACATTTGACCTGGTGGCGACAAGCAGTGATCCGGGAAATACGGGAGGAACAGCCTTTGCCGATTTATTGGCTCAGAGTTTCCCGTTGTCAATCAATG
>JBBTBZ010000011.1:0-131116 GCA_038043425.1 Bacteroidota bacterium | reverse complement strand
ACTTACCGTGCTGCCCTCACAGCCGGTGGCAGCCACAGGAGCGGTTCCTATCACGGCCAGAGCATCAACACTAAGGGTTACATTTTGAGTAAATGATTGACTACAATTCGGTACTGAACTTGTAATCGTAATGCCCGTAATCTGCAAATTCTGACCATCATTGACTGAAGAGAGATTGACAGTTATGAAACTTCCAGCACCTCCTCCATTTGCGGCAACGCCTGCGAAAGGAGCTTGAGCGACCCCATTAATCGAATAATTTATCGTTGAAGTACTACCCGGTAAAAGGCCTACCAAATCAATAACTGCTCCAAATCCATCGCAAACCGATACAGCTTGCACAGCTCCTGTTAAGGTTGGTAGAGCATCAACGGTTATTTGAATTTGATCCGTACCTACTATTCCATTGCCATCAGTAACATCAACTTGATAAGTAACCGGCAAGCCTGCAACATAGGCGGCAGTAAATACCGGATTCGGGATAGTGCTTGCACTCAAGCCAGCTCCGGTCCATAGATAAGTAACCGTAGGATCACCACCTACCAGGCTAGTAGTTATGGTAAATGAATCCCCATCACAAATCAGATATGGATCTGGGGCGCTTGTAATAGTTACAATTGGATCAGCCTTTGTAATCCCGGTAAACACAGATGTTTGCCCGCCTGTTAAAACTGCACCCGTAAATTCGAGTTCGTTATTTGCAGCGTCTAAGTCCAGATTCTTTACCCATGGATTTGTCAACCTATCAAATGTGCCATCCAATTGGGCAGCCTTTATGGAAGCCTCTGATCCTCCTATTATATCTGAATCCAAATAAGTTCCTATAATATCAGCACCTGTAATACCTGTAGTTGTAACATCCCAATAACGACTTAAGAAAAATGTTGCACTTGCATTATTAGGATGCTTGGCATCAACAACTGAAACTCCAATAGTACCTCCAGTTGTTGGAGTGATTATAATAGGAGAATATTCGACAGAACCTGTATTATCACCGACAGGGAAAGTAAAAGGCACTGCTCCGCTAAAAAATTTTTGCACCTCACTGCCAGCCGTAGCGATGATCATTCTGGTGCTCGAAAAAGCTCCTGTAATTGTAGCCGAAGCACCTAGCGTCAACGTGTTGGCAGCAATTAAATTGAAGTTCCCGGTATTTAATGCAAGCGTCTCATTTACGTTAATATCACCACCTGCTATAGCCTGGCCAGTTGATTGACTAATAGCTAGAATTTCATAAGAAGTTGGAAAAATGGTTTGGTTAGTTCCAGAATAATTAACTGTATTGTTAAGTCCGGAGGCGTCAATTGAAATACCACTTAAGCTGCCCCCAAGATTTAATGTAGCACCTGCAGCTTGAACCAAACTGCCCGATCCACTCAATGAACCCGCAACTGTTAGGATATTCGTATTTGTCAATGCAATATCTGACTGGACGGTAGATATTGAAAAGGTTCCTAATAATGTCTGTGGATTTGTTTCAAAAGTATGAAGACCTGTTCCGGCTGTAAACGACCCAGTGTTTGTTATACCTCCTTCAAAATTAACAGCTGAATTTCCAGCGTTATTCCAGGTTGCTCCTGTGGCTACTGTTACTAATCCTGTAAATGTTTTTGTACCTGTTGCCGAAGATATTGTAAGGTTTCCGCTTGCTCCGCTTCCAACTGAAGTGGTACCAGTTACTGTTAAATCGAATCCTGCTGCTGTGAACGTAGTTCCATTCAATATGGAAAGATTACCTCCTATTATGGTCGAGACACCTATGGAGGTATTGGTTGTGCCACTGGTGACTACTTCATTAAAGGTTGTGCTGGTACTGCCACCAATAGTCTGAGTGGTTCCATTAAAAGTCAAGATTCCTGCTCCGGCTGCAAATGTTCCCCCATTATTTGTAAAATCGGCTCCAACACTCGTGCTAGCTCCCGCAGTATAGGTTCCAGCCGTGAGCGTCACCGTACCTGTCGCATTCAAAGTTGATGGAGCCGTGAAGTTTCCAAGTGTCTGTGTAAAATTTGAAACATTTAGGGTCGTAGTGCCTCCACCAACTGTAACCGTTCCTCCTCCTTTATTGACTACAACGTTGTTGAAAGATTGAGTAGCAGCCGTTCCATTAATTGCCTGTGGCCCAGCTCCATCGAAATTTATTGTACTACCTGCATTAGTAAATGTCCCTCCGTTATTGATCCAATCTGCGGCTACATTGTGAGTAAACGCCCCTCCGATAAAAGTAGTCCCAGTCCCTAACGTCACTGACCCACCAATGGTGAGTCCCACAACAGCTGTTGCGCTTGCAGTGCCCGAAAAAGTAAAATCTTCTGTTATTGATGTGGTCCCAACCGCCAATGTTTTCACACCACTTCCAGAGAGTTCCAGATTTGCAAAGTTTGTACTTTTGACGGTTTGAGCTACCCCAGAATAGTTGACGGTATTACCTGAGTTAGTTGCAGTCAACGTAGTAATACCAGAAGTACCACCAATTGTGAGTGTTGCATTTGATGCCTGGGTCAAACCACCAGTTCCGCTCAGCGCTGTATTAACAGTTAGGTCATTGTTATTGGTAAGAACAGTAGGCACATTGACAGTAACACTTGGTATGACAAATGAACCCGTTAGCGCCTGGATCGCACTGGTGTTAAATGTTTGCACCCCTGTGCCGGCTGTAAAAGTCCCTGAATTTGTTATACCGCCACGGAAAACGACAACGTCATTCCCTGAGTTATTCCAGGTACCACCAGCATTTACAGTCACCAGGCCATCGAACCTTTTACCACCAGGCGTTGAGGAAATTATTAAGCTTCCACTGGTCCCGCCACCCACCGTAGTAGTGCCGTTTACAATAATGCCAAAAGCTGGTATTGTAAATGATGTTCCATCTCCAATTGACAGGTCGCCATTTATTGTAAGACCTATAACAGTGGTGGTTGTCGCGGTTCCACTCAAAACTAAATCACCACCAATAACTGTCGTTGCAGTCTGAAGTGCCTTTGCACCACTACCTGAGAGTGTCAAATTTGTATAAGCTACACCTTGAACAGTTTGCGCACCTGCAGCACTATAATTCACAGTAGCACCGGCACCATTAAATGTAAATGTTGAAACCCCTTGGTTGCCAGATGTTGCTATCGCTGTTGTATTTCCAAGCACAAGCGTTCCGGTAGAAGCACCTGAGTTGAGCGTGACTAACGTTGTGCTGTTAACATTATCAGCTGTTACACAACTCAATGTTCCGGTAAGCGTCACTGAGCCTGATTGTAATTGAAAGATTGGGCGACTGTCAAATGTACCAGATCGAAGTGCAGTGAGAGTTAAATCTCCTGCTACATTTAGTGATCTAATTGTCGTGGTAATAACTGGGTCAACATTATCTACTGTAGGAACGGCATTGCCTCCAATGCTCATTGAACCCGCATTAATTGTTCCAACCCCATTTACAAAACCAGTCGTGGGAATAGTTGCAAGGTTCGGGAAAACTAATCCGTTTGTTATGGTTAGCGTTACCGTGCCATTTACCGTTAGGGTTGAGCCATTTCCAACGGTCATGGAAAGGCTTGTCCTGTCACTATCCACAGTTAATGTGAACCCATCACCAATTATGATATCGTCACCTACTGCTGGAATTGTACCTAAAGGCCATGGAGCATCTGGAACAGTTGAACTCCAATTTCCTGATCCCGTTGTGGTTATTGTTGCTGACCATGCTGACTCCGCAGATAATAAGGATAAGATAACCACCAGTATCCAGCCTGGACTCTTCACAGAAAAAAATGTAAACAGGGTTTTCAAATGGTAAATTCTAGTTTATTAATTGGTATTCGTAAACTAGATACCACTGAATCAGCTATTGGCCGCAGACTTGCTGTTTTTAAAGGGAAAACATTAATAAACCTGGTTTGAATAAAAAAGACATGCAAAAGTGATACTTGATCAAAACAAAGGAAAAAATGTAAAAACCTTAGTCTTAAAAGTTTAGGCATAAAGCAGGTGAACAACTATATAGCTTTTATATGGATACAGACCTCCAAAAGTAACCGTTTCTATTCTAAAAAATGCCACTATTCAAGAAATTTGCCGTCTTTATTCAATTTGATCAACGCCATTTTTTTTTGAGCCTCATCGCCAATAGCCATGGTGCCCGTGAGTATAATTCTGCCATCTGGCAATTCTGCAACTGCCCCAATGTAATCGTCCCTTTGGCCACCAAAAATTAAACTCTGCGGGTTATCGATAGGCCATGCAAAATTCCCTTCATTATCAATCTTGGTTAAAAAGAAGCTATTCTCTGTAGTTGTCGACTTCTCATTGGTCAATACAAAA
Source organism: Bacteroidota bacterium (assembly GCA_038043425.1). Lineage (GTDB taxonomy): Bacteria > Bacteroidota > Bacteroidia > Cytophagales > Cyclobacteriaceae > ELB16-189. Next base: position 126,805 of record JBBTBZ010000011.1, on the reverse strand, counting down.
TAACCCGATGAGGAAGAAGGATATACGCTGACTTTGGCCTTATCACTTTCCAATGTTCCAAGGGCTACTGTCAGGGGCCTTTTAAACTGGTAATCAACTGACTCTTCAAACGTCAGTGTCTTCCGGAGCTTATTGACATAAATATTATAATTACCTGTACCAGAGGTGCTGGAAGAAGTACCTGCTAATAAAAACCCTTCCCCGGACTGTACAGGGCTTGTAATTACCGAAGTTAATTTTTCATCAGTACCAGCATCACCAGGATACATTTGATTATCACTAGGAACGCCTGTAGTCCCCAACTTATATACCCAAAAATTAAAATCAGTAATACCCGAACCAGTGCTTATATCAATATTAGAATATCCAAATACGTAATAAATTAATGGATCCACCTGATAGACTTTTGAAGCTCCATCTGTTCCTATTGTACCAGAAGTTCTGGTCCAACTAGCTTCATCGAAAATGGTAAGACTATTCGTAAATCTGAGATGCAGTACATCCTGAATATCCTCTGTTGCAAAACCACCACTGCCCTTTGATGCAATGCTCGTTGTTGTACCTGCCACTATAAATCCGTCCGAGGTTTGAGAAACCGAACTTGCATCATCATTGGCTTCTGCACCCGATGGTGAAATGGTTTTCATCCCAATCAGAACACTGTCAATCTTAATTCCTTCCAGTGTAACTGTCATTAACAAAATATCATTCTCTGCAGAACCCTTCTTTGAATTAGCTAAAACTACTAACCTGCCATCCGTAGTCAATTCAATATCCTTAGCCTCTTCATCAAATTTTCCTCCAAACGTTTTCTCCCAGATTAACTTACCATCGGCATCCGTCTTCACCATGTAAAGTTGTTTGCCCGTTGTGCTGCCAGTTGCATTTGAATTGCCTAACAGATAAATGGATCCATCTGCTCCTACTACTGCATCCACTCCCTCCTGGTCACCATCACCACCATAATATTTGATAAAATAATTTTTTGTTGGGTCCTCGATGGTACTGGCCGTTTCACAAGCATACAACAGCAGGCAGGCTGACGAAATAATAAGCACAATATCGCGTGATCTCTTACTTATCATCGGACTTCTTCTCCTTTTTGATTGTTCTCATTGTTTTGCTGGTGCGCATATTCTTAAGGCGTGACGGATGATAAATAGGCTTTACAAAACCGATTGAGAACGATACATTATCCAACCGGAAGTAGTCGCCAACAAAGGAATACTTTGTGGCAGTCTCTACCATCTCATTTTCATAATCCTCAAGTTTTGTAGACTCATAGAAATTCGTCTCTGACTTTGTCAGGTTAGTATGTCCTGCCATGTAGCGAACATCTGCAAAGATAAAGTCCTTCCCTATTTTGTAGCGCAATCCACCGCCAACTACTAAAGATCTATTAAACACTCGTCTTTTATATCCAAGATTTACATCAGAGCCTGTAGTGGGAACCTGACCTTCACTTGCCAAATTAAAGTTGTTCGTATAGATCAACTGTGCAGTGGGAGCAAGTAATAGGTTTAATGAATACCCCGCATAACCAAACGGTCTTATCTTTCCTTCGGCATCTGCATACTTTACGTAGAGAGGAATGTCGAACCAATTCTGCTTCTCCAACACCGAAAGATTGTCTTGTTTGAAACTTCCACTGTAATTAATTTTAAAGCTCTTCCGTGAATAGGTCAATTCGCTACACAGACTTAAATTTTCATTAATGTTCCAATCTATGCCACCTCCAAATTGGAATCCCAATTTCAAACTATGTTGGGTATTGACCGGCTCGGAAAATGTATTGACTTCATAAATTAACCTGTAGAGTGAGGTGTTGCCCCCAACACGAAGATGAGGTGTAAAGATCGGAGTGGTCTTAAATTTTTTGCTCAAATAAAAAATATCGATTGCATCTTTTGAAACATCAGCAACATATTCCGGATCTGCTCTTAATAATTTCATATAACTATCTTCCGCGGCAATCGGGTCATCAATTAACAGATAAGACTGTGCCAACAACAGGTAGGCCCGAATACTTTGTTCAGTAGAGAATTTTGATAAGCAATCTTTCAAAATGGAAGGCAGGCCGTAAAAGTGGCCCAAATTAAACTCATCCTGGGCGTATGTTAGAGTTTGCTCACATTCCGAATCATTCTGGGCAAAGGATGAAAAGGTAGCTGCTAAGAAAAGTAAGCAGGTAAAAAAAAAATCCTTGCGCATCTTCTTACGTTATAAATCTTTTATTAACAAACTTTTGCACGTGTTTTCATAGGGTATGCCATTGGCAATGTAGATGCCCCATTCTTCCTGAGTCATATTGCGCGGTAGCTTAGGACAAACTTCTTCTGCTAACATTTTAGGATCGGTAGGCCACACCCTGATCTCGCCATTGTTGCAAGACGTGAGTAAAAAATCTGAACCAGCAGAAAAAGCTAAGTCCCATACCTGTCCATTATTATTATCCATGAGTATAGGCAAATCTTCTTCATGATCTACTACCCACATCTGCAAGCGTTTATCTAATCCGGCACTCGCCAGCAATAAACCATCCGGGCTAAACTGAATGTCAGAAACACCTGCTTTATGACCACCCAATTCTTTCATCTGCTTTTGAAAAACCAAATCATAAAGCTTCACCGTACCTTTAAAAGGAACACCCTTTTCATTTAATAATTCGGTGCCATAAGCAATCAATTGCTTGGTTGGATGAAACGCAACGGATAAAATCCGGTTAGGTGCTTCCCTTGCTAGAACGGTTATGGTGTTGTTATTCGAAAGATCAATATGGATTAGCTCGCCTGAAGGTGACGCCCCTACAATTGATTTACCATCCGAACTTATATCAATAGACTTTAAATTATAGGGCACGGTCATCAACAACTTACTCAGCCCTGTTTTATGGTTAGTGAGGCGCAACGTCTTATCCGAAGATGCAGAGATAAAACCAGAGTCATCCGGTAAAAATTTAATATCATTCACAAACCCTTTGTGGCCAATTACTTTCAGCGGCTTGTCCCTGGTTATCAGGTTGTAGATTTGTATATACGATGAGTCACTTCCATTAATTAGGTACTCTTCATCTTTGCTCAATGCCAGCACTCGATTTGGAAATGGATTGGAGCCAATATTTTCTTTGTCCGTTGCAAGCGTGGCATAATCGCCCTTTACAATAAATCCATCATTACCTGTGGTGTAAAAAGTGCTGCCTGATTTAGAGACTGCAACAGCAAACATTTTATTTTTTAAACCTCCTGGCACTTTAACTGCATTGTAGTTTAATCCTGAAAGCTTGGTTAAAGCCGAATAAAGCCCTCTGAAAACATAAGGGTCGTATTTCCTTCCTTCATATTTAGTGTGGAATAAATAACCTTGCATGGACAGTAATCCCGCAAGCTCTTGATCATCCATGGTTTCCGCTTTGGCTTCCAGCGATTGGGCAACCGAGAGATATAAAAGTCTATTCGCCCTATCAAAATTTTCCCGCGCTATTTCCGTTTGGCGCTCCGCCTCTAATCTGGCTAACGACTCTTTGCCCTGTGCATTTATAGCAATTTCCTCCTGCCTTTTCGCTTCCAGAAATTGTCTTTCGGCTTCATCCTTTGCAATCTTAGTTTCAGCTAACGCTTTCTGCAAATTATCCAGGGCCTTTGTTAGAGAATTTTGCTTCTCAATTGCCGTTAATGTTGCTTTCTGCGCAATCTCCTTTTGGTCATCTGCATCTTTTTTCGCAAGCAGAGCTTTTGCGGTTTCCTCTTTAGCAATGATCGCTTGCTGTTCAGCTTTTATCTGTTGTGTGAGACCGTAAAAGAAGAAGAACAAAGCAATAATAAAAGCAGATCCTAATATAAGGGACGTTATCCTTGCCCTGCGCAGTCTTCTGCGCTGCAACATTTCCTGGTTCTTGAGTTCAGCTTCATAGGTGATACGGCTGGTATCCAGAAATACAATGGCACGCTCAAATGCAATGTCGTATCGCTGTGCCCAGGTACGTGTCGGCTTTTGTTTTTTCTGCCAGTTTAATGCCAGTTGAAGGTCAGGTGGCCTCCATAAACCTGTTTTGCCGATCTGATACATGGCCGCTGCCTCCGATATGCGCCTATACATCCCTGCCGACTCGTGCTCTTCATCCACCCATCCTGAAAGTCGATTCCAAATCCGCATCATACTTTCATGAGAGAGTTCAATATTAGAACCAGCCTGGAGTGGAACCTGGGGTCCAGGCATCAACAATGACCTTCCTGATTTCCGGAAATGATCTACTACATTCACTACTTCTCTTTCGCTGGCTTCGGCAATTTCGGCCACAACACTTATCTTCACCGGCCTTCTCATTTCCTGATTGTCCTGATTCTTTTCTGTTGTGTTTTTGAAAAGAATTTCCGCTATCTCTTTCTCGCGGGAAGAAAGTTCATCATATGCCTCATTTGCGTGAAGTGAAAGCGCCTGAGTAATTTTACCAATGGCATTATAGTGGCGAACATCCATTGGCTCACCTTCCTCATGATTTGCCTTCCAGTAATCCCACGTTCGCATAAGCGCGTGCTGCATAATAGGAAGTTGATCCTGATTGTCGCCAATATCGCTTAAGAGTTTCTTCACCAGACGCTGAGATATTCTTCCGTCTCCAACAGCAACGGGTCCCTCTATTGCCATACGCTTTTGTTCCCGCGTCATCTGAGGCACCAGGTAATTACTGGTATTAATCATCTGAGTAAGTCCGGGAAAAGCGGAACAATCTCCGATAAAATCAGAACGCATATTGATAGCAATGTAGATGGGAACGACCTTCTGGTTAACGGCTGTTAGAATAAGGTTCACGTAAGCAGCAGCTTCATTAGAAAAGTCTTCACCTTGCGAAGCCTTGTAGCGGAAAAGTTCCTCAAATTGATCAAGTGAGATGAATACATTTTCTCCGGCCTTTGTTTGTATGAATTTTGAAACCTCGATTAATCCGTCTGGGCCACTTCGGAGTACGGCACCAATGATCGATCGATAAATAGACTTATCTTTCTCATCGATCTGACCTTCTTTTATTAACAGATCAGTAATCGCATTTGTCAAATTGGCGATAGGAGCATTCCCAGGCCTGGTGGTAATAACTTGCCAGTGAGGGCTGGTATGTGTCATGAAGCCCCCGTACAAAACGGGAACGAGACCACAATACAACAAACTGGATTTACCGCTTCCGGAATATCCCATTATCGTAATGGTGTGATTCTGCGAAAGCTTCATTAAGATCTCATCTACCTGCCCCTCGCGGCCAAAGAAAAGATGGCATTCCTCGATAGAGAACGGTCGAAGTCCCGGAAAAGGGTTAATCCCAAACCCTTCACCCACAGGTGACATCTCAGGTAATTCTTCCTCAAACGAATCAACTTTTACAGAATAATCAACCATTTATTTTGAGATCAAACATGTAATTTAACAAAGAATCTAAGACTTTGAGAATCTCTGATACTATACTAAAGTTAAAAAAACTCCTAAAGAGTTCGTTCAGACTGCCACCAAGTTTAAAAAATCTTTGAAATTTACTGTATTATCAAATATATTCCAATACCCTGTCAGCTAGTTTGACATTTTCTGCCAATAACTCATAAAACAGCTCCTTGTTGATCCGGAGTAAGGCAGTCTCTTCTTTTGCCACCAGGATATTTGAGTTGACAAAACCAGGCGCTGAAACCATTTCACCAATAAATTGCCCTCTGACAAATTGAGATGCAATTCTACCCTTCTCAAAATAATCAGCTGTACCTTTATAAATGATATAAAAATTATTATTCTTTTTCTCATCCGTAATCAAAGATTGACCTTCGGTCAAATTAACTTCATCGGAAATATCGGCAAGAAATGAAAGGCTCAATCCTGAAATACCTTCAAAGAATTTAAGGCCCTGATAAAAAAATACTTTGTCAATTACCTTAAGCTTTATTTGACGGTTTTCCGCAATAATCACCTGATCCAAATCTTGCTTCGCATCCTCCCCAAGCCTGGCTGCGTTTGTGTGATATGATTGTGTATTGATTTCAAAAAGAGCCCATGCCGCCACTTCTCTTATCAACTTATCGGGGTTAAATAATTGTGCAATTAGGTCAAGTTCAAAATCAGTTATTTTTAGCTTTCCAATCTGCCGTACTACCGTGGCTTTTGTCCACCGGTTTGTTTGTTTAAAGTCCCTGTTTATTAAAAATTTGAGTACTAACTTTTCATCAAGATTAACCCGTGGATAAAAAGCTTCTAGACGGCTGATTCTTTCAGAATTGGTAAGATCATCCAGCACTGGAATAACCCGCTCCTTTAATTGATCGGATAAGAAGACATCCAATAGTTCTACAGCAAAGGTTGTATCTTCGGTGGTGCCACTTTCAATGTGTTCTTTTACAAGTTGAATGGATCGCGTATCATACAACATGGCAAGGAGCATGTAAACATGCTCAATATCGTTCTGGTCTTCTTGTTCAAGGGCAATGATTACATCTCTTGCACTACCATCCGATGAAACTTCCAGCATAGCGCCAATATTCCAACTGATATCGGCAATATCAGATTCTATTGCATATTTTATGCGTGTGATCTGGGAAACACCCGCTTTAAAACCGCATTCACCCAGCGATAGCAACACTTGCGAAACCACCACTTTGTCAGGGTAATCAATTTTATTCCAGAGCAAATCCTTGGCCCGCTGCCCTCCTATTCTACCCATTACCTGAACGATTTTGTGTAACGTTTGAGCATTTTGGCCTGAACGATAAAAGGCACTTTCCAACAGATTCAATGATTTTCCAGCAATCAATGTTAATGCATTCATAGCCTGGTTGCTAAATAATGGATTTGTCAGGTTCTCAATCAATGCAAAAATAACTTCATTGTTATGCTTCTTTATTGAAGTCATAATGGCTGTGTACCGAACTTTTGGTTCTGGATCATTTAATAATTCAATCAATAACGAAATATTCTCTTCAGCAGAAGAGTGCAACAGTAACTCTGCCGAATACTGCCGGTCTTCAACAGATGCCGACCTTGATAATTTCTGTATACGGGTTTTAGTAATTTCCCCACCGCTATTTAAAATCAATTGCAAATCAGTCTTCGTCAAAACATTTTTGGAACCTGAATCTGTTTTGTCCTGATCTAACTTGATCACATAGTGATCTGAAACGGATAGACCTTTTAGTTCATTCATTTTTTCCTGAGCGTATTCCCGCGCTTGCTCGTGATTATTTCGCATCAGACCATTTGCCCATGTGTTTATTTGGCCCGGGTTAATCTTCTCTAGGAGCTTGTATGAAAAAATGGCTTTAGAACTATCGGTATTACCTAACCAATTTTCAAGGCGCTGAGTTACGTGGGCAAATCCAATCTCTAATTTATCTGAATGCACTTCTGTGCTCTCAAGTTTAGCACGTATTTTATTACGATACCCATTGTACAAACTGGTGTTGATGACCATGTAAGCCCCTACCAAAAATAAAATAATAATGGAAATCCACATGATATTGAACAAAGGCAATAAGGCGAAACCAAAAATAATTATGCCTGCCAGGAATCTTCCTGATTCATTTATTACGCCTTCCACCTTTGATTGTATGCCAAATCGAAGCCGGTTATCAAGCGGTATGAAAAGGAGTTTGTATACTGGGCTTTCCAATGATTCGCGAAGCGAATTATTTGCCAGACGTGTTAAGGCAACAAAAAGGAAGAAGAAAATGAATGCATCAGGCGATTGAATATTATCATAGCCGAAAAATGTTCCGGTTAATACTGTTCCAATTGCAAACAGGCCAACAACAACCGGAAGGATAAATAATGAAACGCGGATTCCATAATTTGCAAGTATTTTGTTATTGACAAATGTTTGCATGATCAAGCTGATCGAATAAATAGCACCATTAAAATACGCCAGGAAGTTAGTAAGCTCTCGTTGATTAGGATATTGTTTGTTGAGAGAATCCTGAAAAGAATATTGCGTAAAAATAAACGTGATCATAGAGATGATGATGAACAAACTCATCAGAACAATGTAACGATCTTTGAATATGCTTCCGAAACTGGTCTGCTTCCTTACGCTTTCTTCAAAGTCCTTTGGATTATTTTTATCAAGCGGAAATTTGAGTGAAATGATTATGAAGCAGATGGCTGATCCTAAGATGCTGATATTACATATAATCAAATAGTTGGATGTCTCAGGGAAATAAGAAGCTGTTAGTGGAATTAGAAAGTTAGAGATGATGATCGCTGAGAGCTGCCCGGTGTCAATCCATCCGATAATCCGTTTTGATTGTTTAAAATTAAATAGCCGACCAAAGACTCCCCAATAACTAAGAAGTAATATGGCAGTCATCGGCCCGGTAAAACAATACATGGCAAATAAAACGTATTCATGATACGCCTTATCCCCAAAATTGTACTCATAATAAATTGTGCTTGTAAAAAAAACAACAGAGAGAATCGCAGTTGTGGCCAGGCTGGTAAACTTAAATCGGTTCTGGGCTGCTGAAAAGATCAGGGTAGCTGCAATGCCTAAAACACCTGACGCCAAAAACGCTTTGTTTAATTGGCCACTGATTTGATTTAAAAATAATGACTCGGCAGTTACCTGGTAGGTGGCAATAAAAATACCCATGAAGAATCCTGTTGCCAACATTAACATCACTGGCAGGCGTTCCTCAGGTCTTACATTCAATACAGTAAAGATGGATCTCATTTCGTGAGAAAATTAATATTAATTGCGCAAAAAAGGAAAAGCTGGCTTTTAAGAGGCCAGCTTACTTCACCAGGTACAACCGGTTTGTATCACTTCTTCTTCACCAGAGTGCTATCCACTTTTGCTCCTGTTTCTAGTTGCTCAGCCTTGTACGCTTCATTAAGACCTACAATAACATCTTGTGTTATGTCGAGGGTGTTTCCACCATAGAGAACATCGCTCGTAGGATCGAATTTCAACACCAATTGAATGCCTTTCTCCTCACTATATTTTTTTAGAAAACCAGTGATCTTACCATATAATTCAACTGTCATTTTTCCTTCGTCACCCGATAATTCCTGCGATAGACTTTCCTGATACAGACGCAGGTTTTGTTGCTTTTTATTGAGATCCTCCTCGATGGCTTTTGCCTGGCCAATGGTAAGATTGCCAACATTGCGTTGATATGCTTCATAATCGTTTTGGAGACTTTGTGCTCGGCCTCGCAATTCCTGATCTAGCTTTTTACTTTTAGATTCAAGTTTCCCACGGTTTATTTTGAAATAATCGTAGTATTTAAGCACTGAATCGGAATTTATATACGCCATTTTCAGATCACCTGGGGCAGCAACCTCAGTAGATGGTGATTGCGTTGGTTTTCCCGCAAAGTGGAGATAAAACAAGAAGGCTACAGCAACAAAAAGTACTGCATTAAGAATAAGGGAAATGTTTTTCATTGAAAATCAGTTTAGGGCGGCAAATATAAGCAGATTGTTGGATTAGGAATTTCTGACTTGATTAAAAATTGTAAGGACTTAGAAGGCCACGATGGTATTTTGAAACGGGGCTTAAGATCAGTCACTTTCTTCTTGTTGCGTTTCGAAGGAATAAAGCGTTTCATCCAAAACAAGTAATCCTTCATTGAAGTCTCGAATGAATTTTTCAATGACTTTTGGAGTAATTTGGTCGACATTTAATCCAACATTCAATCCAATTCCACTATCAAGAAGTGAGTCAACGTCCACATGTTCTTTTACCCTCACCTCGCCTTCATCTTGCAGCTCCATAATGATCTCCGCCATATAAAGCCCGATTTCTTCTTCCATATCATCCAACGGCTTTAAATTCCCATTCTCATCTTCATTATAGGCAATCTTTTTATATTGAGGAAAATGTTGCGAGGCTTTATGCTCCGCAATTTCAAATAATTCACTCTCATGATGCAACCGCAAGGTGTACATCACGGAATCAAAGATGACTTCATGGTGCTTGTGCTTTCCAATAAAGTAGAAGTGAACACACTCTGAATTGTTTTCGTCAGCATCCTCCAACACATAGCTCCGGCCTGTTGATTTAATTTTATCCTTGTAGCCTTCCAGCATTTTTTGATTGGAAACCATATTATTTGAAATCGTCATTAGGAAGATACAACTGCAGGATGTTAAAACACCATTATTTATAAAAAAAGTACAGATTTCTGCAATGGTGAGTCAATCCTTGAACCATTCAGCATACATTGGATAATTTTTAGCGGTGCGTTCAATGGCAGCTGTCATTTCCGGCCCAACATCTTTCACATATTTGGCAGGCATACCGGCATAAATAGATCCTGGTTTTACGATTGTGCCAGGCAGAACAACGGCACCAGCAGCAATTACCGAACCTGTGCCTATCACCGCATCGTCCATTAAAATAGCTCCCATACCTATCAGCACATTATCTTCTATTGTGCAGCCATGAACAACGGCAGTGTGCGCAATAGAAACACTACTACCAATTACCGTTTTTGCTTTTTGATACGTACAATGAATAATCGCTCCATCCTGAATGTTAGAATTGTTTCCAATGGTGATGGAGTTTACATCCCCGCGAACAACTGCATTAAACCACACCGTACAATTATCCCCCATCACTACTTCACCAGCCACCACCGCGTTATCGGCCAAAAAGCAATTATTTCCAAATTTTGGTGTTAGCCCTCTTACCGTTTTTATGATTGCCATTTCTATTGATTAATTAATTTACTGGTCGAAATCTACAATCATACGGCACCATCAACAATTATTGTTAGTAAATCGTAATTCCACTGACAAGATGTCATCTTTTAAGGCTAAAAGTGTTAATTTTGTGCCTTCATATGTATTCAATGGACCATTTGATAAAAGATATCGAAGTTTTGCCTGCCCATGAGGACGGATTTTATAAGGAAATGAATGTGTCCAAAAACAACCTAACCGGACAGCCACGTAAGCTTTATATTGAAAGCTATGGCTGCCAGATGAATTTTTCTGATAGCGAAATAGTTGCCTCAATCTTACAAAAAGATGGTTTTGACACGACTTCCGATATTTTACAGGCGGATGTAATTTTCCTTAATACTTGTTCCATCCGCGAGAAAGCGGAGCAAACTATAAGAGATCGACTAACGCACATTAAAGGTTTTAAGAAACTGAAGCCTGAACTTCTGGTAGGTGTTCTGGGATGTATGGCGGAACGTTTGAAATCTAAATTGCTCGATGAAGAAAAAATTGTTGACCTGGTTGCGGGACCAGATGCATACCGTGATCTTCCAAAATTAATATCACAAGTTGATGAGGGGGACAAAGCGGTTAATACCTTCTTATCAAGGGAAGAAACGTATGCGGATATAAGTCCTGTCCGGCTGAACTCCAATGGTGTCACCGCTTTCATCTCCATCATGAGAGGATGTGACAACATGTGCTCTTTTTGCGTAGTGCCATTCACGCGAGGCCGTGAACGCAGTAGGGATCCTCATTCCATTGTATCTGAAGCAACCGATTTATTCGAAAGGGGATTTAGGGAAGTAACACTCCTTGGGCAAAATGTTGATTCGTATAAATGGAGCGCTGTTGAAAATAACAAAGCCCGTCTGGAAAAAACTGAAGTTAATGACATCGTCACCTTTGCTAACTTATTAGAACTGGTGGCAAATGTAAATGCTGAACTGCGAATTCGTTTTTCCACTTCACATCCGAAAGATATTAGCGATGACGTACTTCATATAATGGCCCGCCATGAAAACATTTGTAAGTACATACACTTGCCCGTGCAAAGTGGCAATAGCCGTATTCTTGAAATGATGAACAGAGGCTACACCCGTGAATGGTATTTGGAACGAGTCCATCGAATTCGTGAGATTTTGGGAGATGATTGTGGCATTTCTTCAGATATGATTTCAGGATTCTGCACCGAAACGGAAGCAGACCATCAAGATACCTTGTCGCTGATGGAATTAGTTGGATACGACTACGCCTACATGTTCACCTACTCAGAAAGACCGGGAACATTGGCAGAAAAAAAATATGAAGACAATATCCCCATAGATGTAAAGAAGCGGAGACTTGATGATATCATATGTAAGCAAAGGAACCTTTCTTTTCAACGCTACAAGCAAAACATCGGCAACGTGCAGCGAGTTTTAATTGAAGGTCCTTCAAAGAAGGACAAACATCAACTGCAAGGAAGAACATCGGCTAACCGAGTGGTGGTGTTTCCAAAAGAAAATAAAAAGAAAGGCGAATACATCAATGTATTAATAGAAGATTGCACAAGCGGCACCTTGATTGGAAAGATTGTTAATTAAGTATGGTGATCACAGATTCAGAAATTCTAAGTGTTAAACAACGGTTTGGGATGATCGGCAATTCGCCACATTTGAACCATGCCGTGCGGGTGGCCATGCAAGTTGCTCCTACTGACATGTCGGTGCTGATTACCGGTGAAAGTGGAAGTGGTAAGGAGTCATTTTCAAAAATCATTCATCACCTAAGTCCACGTAAGCATGGTCAGTTTATCGCCATTAATTGTGGATCCATACCAGAAGGAACGATAGACTCTGAACTTTTCGGTCATGAGAAGGGCTCCTTCACAGGTGCGCATGAAGCGCGTAAAGGATATTTTGAGGTAACAAATGGAGGAACCATTTTCCTTGATGAAATTGGCGAAATGCCGCTGGCAACGCAAGCCCGGCTATTGCGAGTGTTGGAAAATGGGGAATTTATTAAGGTGGGTTCTTCAAAAGTTCTGAAAACCGATGTTCGGGTAGTAGCCGCCACCAACATCAATCTCCTTCACAAAGTGGAGGAAGGGAAATTTCGCGAAGACTTGTACTACCGCCTAAGTACGGTACCCATTTTTGTTCCCGCCCTTCGTGAGCGAGGAAAAGATATTGAACTCTTGTTTAGGAAGTTTGCGGGCGACTTCGCTGAGAAATACAAAGTAAAACCAATTGCGCTTACGGAAGAAGCAAAAAATATTCTGATCAAGTACCGTTTTCCCGGTAATATCCGGCAATTAAAAAACCTGGTAGAGCAAATCTCTGTACTCTCCTCAGATCAACAGGAAATTGATGGAGATAAACTTCAACAATACTTACCAAAAGAATCGAACCTGCCGGCCATTTACCACGGCCTAAAAGAAAAAGATAATATCTCCGAACGGGAAATATTATACAAAGTTCTGTTTGAGATGCGTAAGGATGTAAACGATTTGAAAAAGATCGTAATGGAAAATACCGGTAATCCATCCAAAGTCACGCAGGTAGGTAAAGACAATGCCGGACTATTTGAAGAACCCAAGCTAGAGGCTACCTCTAACCGTGAACCACTAGTATTTAATATATCTCCTGAATTATCAAGTAATAAGGCCACTAACGAGGCAGAGGAGGTGCAGGATATTTCACACGAGTCTGAGGATGATTCTCTTTCTATTGAAAAAAAGGAAAAAGAACTGATCCTGAGGGCTCTCAATAAAAACAACAACAAAAGAAAATATGCAGCTCGGGATTTGGGTATTTCCGAGAGAACGCTATACAGGAAAATCAAACAATACGAACTTGAAGAATAAACTCTCAGCGCTTGGAGGGTTGGCCGCTATCGTAGTGTTACTTTCCGCGTCAGGATGCGGAATATATTCTTTTTCAGGGGCTTCTACCGCTGCTAAGAACATTACAGTAGAACAGTTTTTTAACAACACTGATCTGGCGCCAGCCAACGTGGCCCAAACTTTCACGAACAAACTAAAAGACTATTACCAGCGAAACTCCAGCTTAAAAGTAGTTCCTGAGAATGGTGAACTTCAAGTGGATGGGGCTATTACAGAATACAGAATTAATCCCATCGCTCCAGTCTCCTCTGGAAATCAAACCATCGATGCGGCAGCTCTTACCAGACTTACCATCTCGGTCAAAATTAATTACATTGATGGACTGGAACCAAAAAATAACTTCAAAGATAAGACCTTTAGTTTCTATGCTGATTTCCCTAACACAGAGAATCTGACTGATGTTCAGGAAGACCTTGAAAAAAAAATATTTGATCAGATTCTGATTGATATTTTTAATGCCACTGTTGCCAATTGGTAGTGAGGTAGGATTATTCCAGTCAAATTTTCGTCCGGTCACTATTGCATGACTTTCTTATTTCCAGTACATTTACCCTTACCATTTTCAAAAATTTGTGGAAAAAGAACACCTCTTGTTTCTCACGCGAAATTTTAGTTCACTTACTGCTGAAGAGGCCAGAGAATTGATTTCTGTTAAAACAAAATTCCCCTATTGTCAACTTATTCATAATCTAGCTGCCAGAGGTGCTCTGGACAACCAGTTGGAAAGCAGAGACCAAGAGTTACAAGTAAGCGCAATTTATTCCACTGATCGAAGCGTGCTTAAATCGATAATGGCCGCAACGCGAAGTCAGCGGTTGGAAATAGTTGCTAAGGCATCCCCTTTACCGGAATTAAATTTGCCTCAACCAAAGCTTACCGTTACTCCAGAACCTATACAAACCCTGTCGGGAGATGATTTAAGAGCAGAAATTGCTCAAGACCTTGGCCTTCTGAGAAAACTCAAGCATGAATTTGAAATTAGTTTTCGGGTAGATGGAGCAAGTGACACAATCATCAAACAAGAGGAACAAAAAATAAAACCTACGCTGGAAATTAGCGAGCCAAACTCAGAGAACTTGATTAAAGAAATAAAAAGTACCAAAAAAAAAATTAAGCCTGAAGGAACCAAGCAAAAGGAACAAATTGAAATCATCAACCAATTTATAAAAACCCAACCCACCATTTCTAACTCCAAAATTAAGGCACCTATTCAAACCGCCACGACAGATTTAACTGAAAACAACCAGGCTTTTGGAGATAATATTATCTCTGAAACACTTGTTGACATACTCCTAAAGCAAGGAAAAAAAGACAAAGCATTAGAGGTGTTGAAGAAACTGATTTGGAAGTTTCCACAAAAAAAGGCTTACTTTGCGGCTCAAATTGAAGAACTGAAGAAATAAAGTATGTATATCTTACTAGTAAGCGGAGCCATTTTCTTTGCCATTTTGGTTATTTTAGTGGTATTAGCTCAAAATTCAAAAGGTGGCGGATTATCCAACCAATTCGGGGGTTCTGGTGCAAGTAATCTTATTGGAGTAAAAAAAACAGGCGACTTACTAGAGCGCCTCACATGGGGATTTGCCATTGCAATCATGGTTTTATCGTTGGCAACCAACTTAACCAATCCAGCTAATGTGGCTACTGATGAAATTATTGAGCGTGCTAAGGAACAACAATCGGCCCCTGGGCTTGACCTTAAAAAGTCCATTCAGAATAACGATAGCACTAAGAATTAGTGTAATAAAATAACCGAATTCAGGAAGCCCTTTACTGGGCTTTTTTCGTTCTAAGCCAACGTTATCTTCTTAATTAATAGTCTCTTTGCTACCGGCATCAAAGTTTGTACAGTCGGAATTTTAAGTTTTGAAACGACCAAGTAGGTGGCTGGATTTGGTAAATCTGTAAATTGGCGAATCAACTTTAACTTCATTTGCTCATACGTATTCGATAGACTCTTTTCACAAGTAGAAATATGATGGGTATGGATTCCCCGCAATTTCTCATTACTGTTATCAAAAATTGTAACCTGATAGCGGTAAATATTAGTTTCTTTTTCAGGAGGCTGTGTCACAAATAAATAACCCTCCTGGGCATATAGCGATGTGAGACCAACTGGTGAAATTTCACAATTTGATTCCACCTGTTCATAAAGAAACGACCCTTCATCTAGCGTTGATTTAAACTTTGGCAAGGCGTACTCGATAATCGATTCAATTTCCTGCATGACCACATCATCTTCAATAATTTTCTCGTAATTGATCTTCAAGTTTTGAAGATGCTCAATTGAAAGTCTTTGGGGGAATTGATCGTAAATCATTGCCTTATTCTCCTTCACAGCCATGATATTGCGGTGATGAAAAACCAAGTCAGATAAAAATGGATAAAGCTCTACCCTACTAAACGATTGTTTTACCTTCTGCAAATAAGCTAGTAGCAAGTACTTCTTATACTCGAAATCCACCAATCCTTCTGTTAGCCAATTTTCATTCAATTGATCCATATTCATAAGGAGCATTAAGCCAGTTCAATCGCCAACGACCAAATTATGCGAAACTGATCCAAATTCTGCCATACTGCCACATTAATTTATTAACCATGTCAGGTATGACAATTTTCTTCATATTTACTGCCCGAACCCGGAAAGTCTGTCCTATTTGTTGGGATAAGTATATAATGGCATGAATATCGTCAAATCCGGGTTTGTAACTTTATTTCATAACAAAAAATAATTTAAACCAATATGGCAAAAATCAATTTTAAACCAAATGAAGACAGAGTGCTTGTCGAAGCAGCACCTGCAGAACAAAAAACAGCTTCTGGCCTTATCATCCCTGATACCGCGAAAGAGAAGCCCCAAAAAGGAAAAGTAATCGCTATCGGTGAAGGAATAAAAGATAAGCCCGTTACTGTTAAAGTTGGCGACAACGTTCTTTACGGAAAATACTCCGGAACGGAGATCAACATCGATGGCAAAGAATACCTTATCATGAGGAATTCTGACATCTTCGGGATTATTTAATTTTCAAACTAATATAAAGATAAATACCATGGCTAAAGAAATTACATTCGATACAACCGCCCGTGATAAAATAAAGAAAGGCGTTGACAAATTGGCAAATGCTGTTAAGGTTACTCTTGGTCCTAAAGGCCGTAACGTAATCATTGACAAGAAATTCGGAGCACCAACTGTTACAAAAGACGGAGTTTCCGTAGCAAAAGAAATTGAATTAAAAGATCCTATTGAAAACATGGGTGCTCAGCTTGTGAAAGAAGTTGCTTCTAAAACTGCTGATGCTGCTGGTGATGGTACAACCACCGCTACTGTCTTGGCACAAGCTATTTACTCAAATGGCATCAAAAATGTTGCTGCCGGTGCAAATCCAATGGATTTGAAACGCGGTATCGACAAAGCAGTCATTGCCGTAATTGAGCACTTGAAAAAGCAATCCAAAAAATTAAAAGATTCAAGTGAGATATCCCAGGTAGCTACTATCTCTTCCAATAGCGATGCTGAAATTGGAAAGATGATTGCAGCGGCAATGGAAAAAGTAGGAAAAGACGGTGTTATCACTGTTGAAGAGGCCAAAGGAACACAAACTGAAGTGAAGACAGTTGAAGGGATGCAGTTTGATCGCGGATACCTCTCCCCTTACTTTGTAACCAATACAGAGAAAATGGAAGCTGACCTTGAAACTCCTTACATCCTGATCTACGATAAGAAGATCAGCAGTATGAAAGAACTTCTACCTATTCTTGAGCAAACCGCCCAAACGGGTAAGCCATTGGTTATTGTTTCTGAGGATGTCGAAGGCGAAGCTTTAGCTACCTTAGTAGTGAACAAAATTCGTGGTGCTCTCCGCGTGGCGGCTGTTAAAGCCCCAGGTTTTGGCGATCGCAGAAAAGCTATGTTAGAAGATATTGCTATCCTCACAGGCGGCAAAGTGATCTCGGAAGAAACAGGTATGAAACTGGAAGATGCCAAATTAGAATATCTTGGCCGTGCAGAGAAAATAACCATCGATAAGGACAACACTACCATCATAAATGGCTCTGGCAAGAAAAGCGAGATCCAAGGTCGTGTTAGCCAGATCAAATCCCAAATTGATGTAACAACATCAGATTATGACAAAGAAAAATTACAAGAGCGTCTTGCTAAACTTTCCGGAGGTGTGGCCATCCTGTATATTGGAGCGGCAACGGAAGTTGAAATGAAGGAGAAGAAAGATCGTGTTGATGATGCCTTGCATGCCACCCGGGCTGCTGTTCAGGAAGGAATCGTTCCTGGAGGTGGAGTGGCTTACATCCGTGCAATAGATGCCTTGAAAGATTTGAATCAATTAGGATTGGACAATGAAGATCAGGCTACGGGTGTTAACATAGTTCGCTTATCGCTGGAATCACCTTTACGAGTAATAGCAGAAAATGCAGGACAGGAAGGATCAGTGATCGTGAACAAAGTTCGTGATGGAAAGAAGGACTTCGGGTACAATGCCCTTGAAAACACGTTTGAAAATTTCTTCGAAGCAGGTATCATCGATCCAACTAAAGTGACTCGCCTTGCTTTAGAGAATGCAGCATCAATTGCAGGCTTACTTCTAACAACAGAGGCAGTCGTTTCTGAGATTGCCGAAGAGAAAGAAGGACCATCAATGCCTCCAGGCGGTGGCATGGGTGGCATGATGTAATTCGATCTTGTCCACTAAAAAAGCCTTATCCCCGATTGCGGGATGGGGCTTTTTTTATGCTAAGATCGGATTCTGGCCACTAGATTCTCGGTTGGTAAACCACAAAACTTGTATTAAGAATCCAACATCAAGATTCAGCCTCTTGGACAGGTTTTATTCCTCCTTTTTTAATAATTTAGCGCAACATATCCATTTTACTTATGGTGATCCACAAATCCTTCGCTGACTTTGTTTTGTTTTTATACATTCATATGGCTCATGCCGATCGTGAGTTTCATACTGAAGAGAAGGAAGTAATTCTCGAAAGAATACCTAAAATTTTCCCACATGAAGGCGATCCACGTAAGAAACTAGAAAACGCCATAAGTGAATATGAAAGTATCGATCGAAGTCAAGTAACCTCACTTATTCGTGATACATTTAAGCATTTTGATCACGTGAAGTTTGCCCAGAAATATAAAGTCTATACCGATATGTATGCTATCATTCATGCTGATGGAAAGGTCCATGAATTGGAAACGAAAGCATTGAGAGAATTAAAACAGATTATAGATCTCGGTGCTGAGAAGAACTAACTCATCATTATTGATTTGAATTAAAGGACTGATTTTTTACTTACATTACCCTACTTTCTTATTTCCAATACGGTACAACATCGTTGCCATTCCCGCAAAGAAAAGTACACCCAGAATAGCATAACCATTTGCACCGAGTAGGTTGGTCAAACCGTGTTCTGCGCTGATCTCTTTTAGTTTATTGAACACGTTGTCATTTACTGAAAGTAATGCCACAATAACACCGGCCAAAGCTCCACCCGCAATCAATCCCGTAGCAAAAAGACTTCCCCTGCCTAAATCACCATCTTGTTTTGCCACCCCTCTTTTCTCTGCTTTCCAATCAATCAAGCCTTTAATTGCACCCCCAATAAAAATCGGGAGAGTTGTCGATAATGGAAGGTACAGCCCAATTGCAAATGCAAGTGCCTTAATACCACATAGCTCAATCATGATGGCAATGAAAACACCAACGATCACATATTGCCAATCCAAATTAAAGGATAAAATTCCCTTTGCCAACGTAGCCATCAATGTAGCTTGCGGAGCAGGGTACCGTTCACTTCCAATGGCGTGAGTAATTCCCTGCGCGGCCATATCTGCTGTAGGTGTATCCAGTACTTTTACTACAACGCCAATAGCAATAGATGAAACAATGGCGCCAATGAATAAAGCAATTTGTTGATAGCGGGGAGTGGCTCCAATAATATATCCGGTTTTAAGGTCTTGTGAAGTTGCACCTGCATTGGCTGCAGCAATACAGATCATTCCACCTACAACAAGCGCTAAGGGTTCGTATAGTCTTCCACTCCATCCTACGGCCGTAAAAATAAGGCATGTTCCCATTAGAGTGGCTATCGTCATTCCGGAAATGGGGCTATTACTTGAGCCCACCAGTCCAACTATCCTGCTCGCAACCGTTACAAAGAAAAAACCAAAGATGATAATCAGTATTCCAATAAGTAATTTTTGTAAAACCCCATCACCTGGAATGCCTGGCAAAATAGTCATCAATACTACCAACGCAATACTTCCAAAAATGACCACTTTGAATGAGAGGTCTCGATCTGTCCGCAATATGCCCTCTTCACTTTTCTCTTTAAGTGACGCAATACTGTCGCGGAATGAGCTGACAATGGTAGGGATGGTTTTGATCAGTGTGATGAACCCACCCGCGGCCACAGCCCCTGCACCAATTTGACGTATGTACGCAAAGTATAACGCGCTTGAAGGATTCGCAAAAGTTTTAGAAACGGGGTCCCAACCTCCTTTGCCTCCGGAAGTACCAATATCAGCAAGGTATCCTAAAGTCACCAACTGATGGGCCACATTTTCAAAAGGAACCAAGGTAGATAACAACGGAATAATAGCCCACCATGCCAATACAGAACCTGCAACCAATACTCCGCCAATCTTCGGTCCGATGATGTAGCCAACACCTAGGTACTCGGGCGTGATCTCTCCATTAGTCGTTGCAGAAGGCCAAAACTTGTTGAATTGACTAGTTACATAGCCAGGAGTCTCCGCAATTACATGAAAGACCTTCTGAAGGATAGCATACCCCATAGCCACCCCCATTCCCATAAAGGCAGTTGCCGCAAATACTCCACCCTTCTCACCTGCTTGCAATACCGATGCACACGCTGTTCCTTCCGGATATGGCAAGGTGTCGTGCTCTTTTACAATCAATGATCTTCGCAATGGAATCATCATCATGGTTCCCAGCATACCACCGAATGCCGCAAGAATTAATACGGTGAGGTAATCAAAATAACTTTCACCAACGCTAATTCCATTTTCTCCAGGCGATAAAAAAAGAAAACCGGGAAGGGTGAACACAACACCTGCAGCAATTGATTCACCTGCCGATCCCGTAGTTTGTATGATATTGTTTTCAAGTATGGTGGTCTTTAAAAATTTCCTTCCCAACGTGATAGCAATTACTGCTATTGGTATGGAAGCAGAAACGGTTAGTCCTGCCTTCAGTGCCAGGTACACCGTTGAACATCCAAAAAGAATACCGAAGAGTGAACCAAACACAACTGACTTCACCGTAAATTCTGCTATTCTTTGTTCAGGCGCAATATAAGGCTTGAACTTTACCTGTGCTTCCATGAATTATTTAATTTGAGGTTAACGAATATCTCCCATTAGTTTTTTAAGCGGCTTATTGAATAACAAAACAATAACTCCTGATGCGAGCATCGTGATTACTACTCCCCGGAACAAATCAACTAATAGCTGAGGATTGGCTGTGATGGCAACATCATCAAATTCGCCTGAAAATAATCCAGCAATCAAGTTACCCAATGCAAGCGACATAAACCAAATACCCATCATCTGGCCTACCAATCTTTTTGGAGAGAGTTTTGAAACTGCACTTAGTCCGATCGGATAAAGACATATCTCACCAAACGTATGAAAAATATAGGTAAAAATAAGCCACGTTGGAAGTGCTTTACTACCCGCAACAATGATCATGGAGCCACCCATCATCACCGCATATCCTAATCCCATAAAGATAAGTCCTAATGAAAGTTTAACTGGTGTTGAAGGATTTAAACTACGCTTTGAAAGCCATACCCACAGCCAGGCAAATAAAGGCACGAAGATAATCACTGCTCCCGCGGGCACAGTTTGAAACCAACCCGCTGGAAATTCAAAACTTCCAATAAAGCGATTAGTATAGCGGTCTGCAAATAAAGTCAAAGACGACCCTTGCTGTTCATAGCCAGTATAAAACATGGCCGAGGCTAAAAAGAACATCCCTATTACTTTTATTTTGTTCTTTTCATCTTTGTCGAGTTGTTCAAACAATAATATATATCCAAAGTAAAGTATAACACTTCCACTAATGGCATAGGTTGAAATTTTAGCAATAGTAATTGGATTGATTGTAATCGTTCGTGTGAACAGGAGCGACAGGAATGCAGTAAGCATCAATCCAAAAATCATCAATCCAGTCTTGAAGTTTTTTTCTTTTTTCGCTTGAAAAATTGGGTCAGAATGTTTGGCCGGTTCCAGACCTGCCGTACCCAGGTATTTCTCCGTGAGTTTATATTGAATAACTCCCATTAGCATGCCAATGCCGGCCGCAGCAAAACCATAATGCCAGTTAATATTCTCCCCTAAATAACTGGTGATGATGGGTGCGATTGTAGCTCCAATATTAATGCCCATGTAAAAAATAGAGAACCCTGCATCACGTTTAGCCTGATCAGTTGATGAATAAAGTTCACCTACCAGACTACTGATATTCGGCTTCAACAAACCAGTGCCCATAACAATAAATAATAAACCCAAAAAGAATGTCTCCGTCAATGGAAAGGCAAGGCAAAAATGACCAAGAGTGATTAGGCACCCTCCATAGAAAACGGACTTCCTCAAGCCAAAAAACTTATCAGCAAGCCACCCCCCTGGTAATGCTAACAAATACACAAACATGGTGTACAACCCGTATACCGCTCCTCCGGTTTTTTCATCCAGTCCCATCCCGCCTTCTTCGACAGTTGCCACCATAAACAACAATAGTAGGGCGCGCATTCCATAATAACTGAAACGTTCCCACATCTCTGTGAAGAACAAGGTGGCAAGCCCGCGAGGATGACCAAAGAACGTTTTACCCGCATTCATGAAGAAAGCTAGATTTTTAGGTTTTCGAAAAGTAGCCTTATTAATTCACTTAGGCAACCAATCGTGTAGGTGCTCCCCAAAGCAAAAAGCCCGGATTTCTCAGGGCTTAATGACTACACTATACATTTTGTTCAATCTCCGGCTCCACACTCCATTTCTCAGGAGAGCGCCAGAGACTAGACAGCAGTAACTCACGCATGAAAATAAATTCTTTCGGTAGTTTGTCATACATGCGCTCAAATAACTCCGCGTGTTCAGAGAGTTCTTTCTTCCACGCTTCACGGTCAACCACCATAAGCGATTCAAATTGTTGTTTTGTGAAGGCTAGTCCGTTCCAATCTATATCATCATAATGTGGCATCCAGCCGATAGGACTTTCCACGGCATTTGATTTGCCTTGTATTTTTTCAACAATCCATTTCAATATCCTCATGTTCTCACCAAAGCCTGGCCAAAGGAAATTTCCGTTTTCATCTTTACGAAACCAATTCACACCAAAAATTCGTGGCGGATTGGGAATGTCGCGGCCAAATTGAAGCCAATGATTAAAGTAATCTCCCATGTGATAGCCACAGAATGGCAGCATGGCAAAAGGATCTCTTCTTACTTTTCCAACTTCACCAAATGCCGCAGCTGTAGTTTCCGAGCCCATGGTAGCGGCAAGATAGACTCCATAATTCCAGTTGTGAGCTTGATAGATCAATGGAATGGTTGTGCTTCTTCTGCCACCAAAAACAAATGCACCGATTGGAACACCATTAGGATTTTCCCAATCAGGGTCAATGCAAGGTGACTGAGATGCCGGCACAGTAAAACGCGAATTAGGATGTGCCGCAGGCTTGCCCGATGCCGGATCCCACTTTTGTCCACGCCAGTCTATTAAATTCTTTGGTGGCTCTTTTGTCATTCCTTCCCACCAAACATCGCCATCTTCAGTGAGTGCAACATTTGTAAAGATGGTGTTCTTCGCAATCGTCTTCATGGCGTTAGGATTGCTTTTAATGTTCGTACCTGGTGCCACTCCAAAGTATCCAGCTTCAGGATTGATGGCATGCAGCTTTCCATCTTTGCTTGGTTTAATCCACGCTATATCATCTCCAACTGTGGTAACTTTCCATCCGTCCAATTGCACAGGAGGAATAAGCATAGCGAAATTGGTTTTCCCGCAGGCACTCGGGAATGCAGCTGCCACATAACTCTTTTCCTTCTTAGGGCTCTCAACACCAAGTATCAGCATATGCTCTGCAAGCCATCCTTCCTCCTGCGCCATGGAAGAGGCAATGCGCAAGGCAAAACACTTCTTCCCAAGAAGGGCATTACCTCCGTACCCTGAACCGTAGGAAACAATTGATCTCTCTTCCGGATAATGAACGATATACTTAGTTGTTGGATTGCACGGCCATTTTGAATCAACCTGACCCTCTTTCAAAGGTGCCCCTGAGGTGTGAAGGCATTTCACGTATTCACCATTTGCACCCAACACCTCTATTACTTTCTTACCAACACGAGTCATAATGTGCATGTTGGCGACAACATATTCTGAATCCGTAATTTCAATTCCAAAGTGAGAAAGTGGTGAGCCTATGGGACCCATACAATATGGAATGACGTACATGGTGCGACCTTTCATACATCCTTCGAGAAGTTTGCTGAGACTTTGTTTCATCTCGCGCGGATCGACCCAATTATTAGTAGGGCCGGCATCTTCTTTTCTGCGGCAACAGATAAAGGTTCGATCTTCAACTCGGGCGACATCACTGGGATCGGAAAAGCAGGCAAAGCTGTTCGGTCTCTTTGATTCGTTTAGACGAATGAAAGTACCTTTCGCAATCAATAGATTACACATTTCATCATATTCAGTCTTGGACCCATCGCACCATTGAATTGTATCGGGCAAGCACAAATCTGAAATTTGTTTTACCCACATGTTTAAGTCATTGTGGATCAGACTATAGGTGCTCTTTGTATTCGATGGCTCTCCCATATAAAAGGTTAGATTATTTCAAGTTCAAGCCGACAAAATTACAAGAAAATAGCGAAAAAGAAAGGATTCAAACGATTGCGGAGTATTCCTGAAAGGGAAAGCTGGCTACTTTCAGATCAGTCTTTTAATCCATTCATAGGCCGATTTCTGATCAGAAAAAACACCAAGATTGACATGATGACTTTTGAATTTTTCTTCTGCATCCATTTTAAATTTCTCCATGGGATAATCGGCAAAAATACTCGCTCCTAATATGACGGCATGGATGGTAACACCTGATTCTTTAAATATAACTTCCTCCCATGTATTTTGCAACCACTTTTCCACCTCAGCACTCAATTCACCCAACATTTCTGTGTCGGCAAGCCAAGCGAGGTTTTTGTAGGATTTTCGTATATCGCGATACAATCTGGCTATTTCAATAAGCCCATTTTCAAATTGCTCGCCCGTTGGCTCTTTAAGCCACCGATGTTTCAAAACCGGAATAGAATCGTCCAGTTCACAGTTTACTAATTCAGTATGAAAAATATTGATAATCATTAGCCTCCAGGGAAATTTTACTTCGAATATAACGAGCTAACAATCGAAAAGAAAGGATGACTTTAAAACTCAACGCGATAGACCAAAACCGGAATAATACCCAGTTGATATTTTGTAGTAATCGCTTGAAGAAAAGTATCGTAATAATGATATGCCACATTTTGTGTGTTCAATAGATTCTGAATGTCCAGAGCGAATGTACGGGTATAACCCGGTTTATTCTTACGCCAACTTAACCGCAAATCAGCACGAAAATAATCCGATAGTTGCACAGTGTATCCATTTTGATAGTTGTATTGTGTACTTCCTACCAAAGCAGAAAGCGGTGCATCAATTGGTGCTTCTCGCAAGCCTCCTAAATATAATATTCTTGTATTCAAACCAAACGTGTTGCGTTTTTTCTGCCACTCTTTGCCAGTCAGAAAACTACTCGTGAATCTTCCACTGAAACGGGTAAAATACCCTACAACATTATATTGAGACTGGTAAAGAGAACCGCTCAACATAAAATAAATCTGACTGTAATACTTCTTCTCAATATACGCTTCTATCCCATAGTTTAAACCTTTTCCTATGTTCTGAAGGTCAGATCGCGAAAAATCCTCTAGTTGATTTAATGTAGAGTAAGTAAGCTCAAAGGGACGACCTGGAACATTGTAAACCTGATGATAATAAATATTAGAAACCAACTTTAAATCCCTGGTAAATGTGTACTTAAATTCAGTTGAGAATTGATGAGCCTTCGTTAATTCCAGATTCTGATTTCCGAATTGAAGGTAGGTTTGTATTTGTTGCCACTGACCTGTCAATCCGTAAGAAAGTGTAATCTCTCCTTTCGGAAAATAATGTGCCAGGCTAACTCGGGGTTCAAAAGAGGAAGCTTTGTTATAGCTAAAATTGACGTAGCGAATGCCTGCATTCAATTTCCAGGAAGTACCAAAACGCTGTGACCATGTTGAGTAGGGTTGCCACATTATACCACTTACTTTACCATTTATGCTGGGATAAAATGTTTCAAAATAAAGGGGAGTAACCGTGGTTGAAACCAATTTATTATCAAGATAATTTACCATGATGCCCATTTCCAAATTTCCTTTTTGACCCAACTTATAAAGAGATTTCAAAAAACTGGAGAAAAGAACTTTGTTGTTTGCATATTGATCTGTGTAAATATAAGGGTATGGGACTACCTCACTTTGAGCATTGCGTTCCTGAGTTTGACCCGAGAGCGAACCACCTAAACTGAGATTGAGGCGGTCACGGGACTTGAATTGATTTACAAATCCTATACCATAAACCTTACCCTCATAATCAATATCATAACGATCCTTCTCTTCTTCCCATACACTGTCTGGTTTTGCATTGAAAATAGTTGAACTTAACCCTCCAAAGCCAAACACGGAAAGATTTCCATCATTCTTTTGCTGGTGATCAAGATGAAAGGAAAAATCCTGAAAATTAATTGCCTCATCGCCAAAGTCTACACCCATCTGAGATAATAGCCCAACAGTTGAATAGCGATAATTTGCAACAAAAGAAGTGCGTTTATTTTTATCGATCGGTCCTTCCGCAGCAATGTCCAATCCTATTAGGCTGGCCTGTGCTGTATATTGCATTTTATTTTTGTTGCCCGTCCGTAGTTTTAGATCCATTACACCTGATAGTGCATTTCCATAATTGGCAGGTAATGCACCAGAATAAAAATCAGTCCTATCCAATAGTTGTGCACTCAGCACATTCACTCCACCACCGTTTGCAGCAGGTTTATCGCTAAAAGTGCCAGCGTTACCTAAATGATTTGGGCTTACAATATCTAAACCTTGCAATCTCCATAGTAAGCCATTGGGTGAATATCCCTTTACAACAATGGAGTTGCTTTGATCGCTGGCTGCAACAACACCTGGATACGATGTGGCCATTCGGATGGGATCAAAAAAATTGGCAGGAACACGCATTGACTTTTCCATTGAAATAGATGTTACACCCGCAATACCTTCTGTTCGGTTTGCTTTTACTTCCACTTCTTTCAACACAGTTGATGATTCTAATAGGTCTACAGTAACTATGGATTCCTTACCGGAAATAACAAGTAGTTCGTCTTCAAATGATGCAAATCCAGTAAATGAAACTAATAACTTGTATCTTCCCGGGGCTACATTCTGAATACTGAAATTGCCAAGGGAATCTACTACTGAACCCCCTACCAATTGATCAGATTTGAAAATTGAAACACTGGCACTAACTAGTGGCTTTTGAGAGATCTGATCCTTTATATTCCCACTAATAGTCTGACCCAATTCCTGAGCAACAGTTGCTACTGAGAACAGGCAGTAGCTTAAGAATAACACAAAAAATAGTCTCATTTTTTAAGCACAGATAATAAATAACCCCAGCAAAAAGCCAGGGTTACAAATCTAAAATAGAATTTCTCTATTTAATCAACTATTAAAGAATCGTCTTCAGGTAATCAATGGAATTTTTTGTGCTCTCCATTGGCGAAGATGGGTAAGTCTCTTGTTCCATAAAAAAATGTTTCATTCCTGATTGTTTCGCTTTTGCAAATAATGCTTTAAAGTCAATAGACCCAGTGCCAATATCAGCGTTATTCTCTCTATTGACTTTGTCCATATCTTTAACATGCCAGAGTTCAAATCTTCCAGGATACTTTTCGAAGTATTTGAGGGGGTCTTTTCCTGCATTTACAACCCAATATAAGTCCATCTCTATGGTTACTAATTTAGGGTCAAGGTTTTCCAACATTGCATCAAATACCAATTTTCCTTCCACTTCTGAAAACTCGAAAGCGTGGTTATGATAGCCCATTCGCAAATTATAATTCTTCGCTACCTCTCCTGCTTTGTTCATCGAATTGCATGTGCTTTTCAGTGTATCCATTGAACTGTAAAATTTCTTACCCATCGAAGGCACCACTACGTATTCCTGTCCCATTTCCTTTGCATCTGCACAAGCTCTCTCCCACCCGCTTCCAGTTGCCATGTCAAGACCATAATGGCCACTGGTAACTTTCACTCCAAGACCTCTTAAATATTTCCCGAACTCGGCCGCAGGCATACCAAACAAAATTCCGTCTTTATAGTCATAGGTCTCAACATGCGAATAACCCATTGATGCTACTGCACTCAATGTCCCCTTTACGTCCTTCATGATGATATCGCGTAAGGTATACAACTGTAATCCAATGGATTTACTGTCCATCGTTTTGGCTATGATCGATGGCAGTGTCAGAGAGCCAGCAACGGCAAGCGCTGAATGCTGTAGAAAGGTCCTTCTTTTCATAGGATTCAATTTTAAAATTACTATGCAAGCAAATTACTAATTCGTAAATAATACCATTAATTATAGCTCTTTGATTTTGATACTTCTGTACCAAACCTGATCACCGTGATCTTGCAGGGAAATGTGGCCCTTCATTACTTTCCCAAAGTCAGACATGTCTTTGAATTTACTTCCTGCGATAAGAGTTTTCCATTCAGGTGAATTCATATTAACACTTGTCACTTCAGCACCATTGAGCCAAAATGAATAATTTCCTTTGTTCGCTTTTATAACCGCTTCGTTCCATTCGCCTGCAGGTTTGACAGTCTCCACCTTGCATGAAATTAAATCGTATAAGTCTCCCGCTCTGTGCTTAATTATTTTTGCGTCTGGATGACAAGCGTTATCCAAGACTTGAAACTCAGGTCCCGTATGCCACACATACTTGTAACTACCTTCCTGCACATTGAAGATGATACCGCTATTTCCACACGCCTGAATTTTCCATTCAATGCTTAGTTCATAATTTTCATAGATACCTTCGGTGATAATATCACCCCCATCACCGGTTTGCCAATCTTTCTTATTCGAAGCATCTAAATACAACGTTCCATCATTCACTTTCCAGGCAGCACCAATCTTGTCGCTATTAAAATTTCTCCAACCTTTGGTGGTGGTCCCATCAAACAACAATTTCCATCCAGCTTGCTTTTCCTCCACAGTCAATGTATTGGGGACTTGTGCATTCGCGATGGCTGAAGCAGCTACAACCAGTAATACCAGGTATCGTTTCATATTCAATGTTCTTTTTCACCATCTAATGATAACACATAACGGGCCATGTTTTCTGCATTTTCTGTAGAAATATCGGCATGAGCTGCCATGGGTATTTCACCCCAATTGCCCTGCCCACCGGCAATGATCTTTTGCGCCAGCATTTTTACATTGGCCTCAGTGAATTCATATTTCTTGGCAACATCAGTGTGTGATGGACCAATGATCTTATTCACAGGGTGATGGCACGTTTTGCAATCACTCGCTTTCACCAACGCATCGCCCATGGCCACTAAATCGACCGCAGGTTTTGTTTCTGTCGATTCATTTACATTAAATTCTTCGGTGTTTTTCTTCTCTTTCGGACCGCACGCAATAATTGTGACAGCCATCGTGCCTACTGCAAATAGGAATACTAATTTTTTCATTTCTTATTACGTTTTAAATTATACCAAGTACTTTTTTATTCAACTTAGGATTTTTTCCTGCTGAGGCAAAATCATCAAATGCTCTTTCAGTAACTCTGATGATATGATCTTTTATAAAAGGTGCACCTTCTTCAGCTCCTTGTTCAGGATGCTTGATGCAACATTCCCATTCCAACACAGCCCAACCGGCATAGTTGTATTGCGCCAGCTTAGAAAAAATAGATTGGAAATCCACTTGACCATCACCTAAGGAACGGAATCGACCAGGACGATTTACCCAATCCTGGTAGCCACCATAAACACCACTTTTTCCACTTGGATTAAACTCTGCATCCTTAACATGGAACATTTTGATGAATGAATGATAGAAATCGATGTATTGCAAATAATCTAACTGCTGAAGCACAAAATGACTGGGGTCATAGAGAATATTAGCCCGCTTGTGTTTACCTGTTGCCTCCCAAAAACGCTCGAAGGTGATGCCATCGTGAAGGTCCTCCCCGGGATGTATTTCATAACAGACATCTACCCCTGCTTTATCGAATGCATTCAATATAGGAAGCCATCGTTTTGCTAATTCTTTAAAGCCATCTTCAACCAAACCAGAAGGCCTCTGAGGCCATGGATATACGGTGTGCCACATTAGAGAACCTGAAAATGTTGCATGGGCATTTAGGCTAAGGTTCTTGCTGGCTTTGGCGGCAAGCTTCAATTGTTCTACTGCCCAGGCTGTCCGCTCTTTAGGTTTGCCATGAACTGACTTGGGCGCGAACCCGTCAAACATGATATCATAGGCTGGATGAACTGCTACCAACTGGCCTTGCAAATGAGTTGATAATTCTGTGATCTGCAGTCCGCAGGATTCTACTGTCTCCCGAATTTCATCTGCGTAGTCTTTGCTTTCGGCTGCTTTCTTCAAATCGATGCATCGGCCATCCCAGGAGGGAATTTGCACCCCAACATATCCCATTGATGCCGCCCATTTGCAAATTGTTTTAAGGTTATTAAAAGGCGGTTCATCGCCCATAAACTGTGCTAAGAAAATACCAGGTCCTTTAATTGTCCGCATAATTCCTATTTGTTAAACTTCAAATGCTGTCCATTTCTCTTTGCTTTGGCCACTCTTAACAACAGCATCAATAAATGCCATACCTCTTATGCCATCTTCAACTGATGGAAAGTCTAATGAAGCTTCAGATGGTTTGGTGCCATCCATTCTTGCAGAAAGAGTCAGAGCAAAATTTCGATAGAGATTTGCGAATGCTTCCAGGTAGCCTTCTGGGTGACCTGCCGGTGTGCGGCAATTGTGAATGGCTGTTGCCGATAAATATCCATTGGTGCCTGCACGCAAAACCTGAGTTGGTTTACCATGCCATCTTACAATCAAAGTGTTAGGCTCCTGCTGAGCCCATTCCAATCCACCATGCTCCCCGTATATTCTAATTTTCAATGCATTCTCTTCCCCAGCCGCCACTTGCGATGCCATCAGAACTCCAGCTGCTCCGTTATCAAATTTCAATAATACATTTCCATCGTCATCCAATGCCCGGCCTTCAACAAGGATATTAAGGTCGGCACACAAGTAAGTGATTTTACTACCTGAAATATATTCTGCCAGGTGGGCGGCATGTGTTCCAATGTCACCCATCGCTCCGGCTTTACCAGATTTCTTAGGATCAGTTCGCCAGGCAGCTTGCGCGTTCCCTTCTCTTTCACTCAATTTGCTTAACCAGCCTTGAGGATACTCAACATATATCTTTCTGATCTTACCGAGAGCACCTTCCTTTACCATCGCTTTAGCTTGCTTCACCATCGGGTAACCGGAATAGGTATGCGTAAGTAGTAAAATCAAACCAGTTTCCTGTACTTTCTTTTTCAACTGCTTTGCTTCATCTAATGTGAATGTGATTGGTTTTTCTACCACAACATGAAAGCCTTTATCCAGGGCCATCATGGCTGGGGCAAAGTGTGCGAAGTTGGGGGTAACAATGGTGACGAAATCGATGCGCTTGTCGGATGGAAGTTTGCTTTCCTTTTCCAGCATCTCATCAAATGTGAGATAGGTTCTGTCCTCTGTCAGGAACAGGGCTTTACCACTGTCTTTTGCGATTTCCGGAACAATACTAAGTGCACCGCTCACGACTTCGATAAGACCATCCATATTTGCAGCAAGTCGGTGAATGGCGCCAATGAAGGCATCTTTGCCTCCTCCTACCATTCCCATGCGTAATTTTCGATTCATATTTTTTGAATTAGGTTGAGCAATTTATCTAAAAGTAATTAAAGTGAGCATACCATTTTATGAATGGTAGATCATAGGTAAAATTCTAAATATAGCGGTTTATCATATTTTCAAAATACTCCTGCTTTCCGCTGATTTGGTCAGGCTCACCGTTGTTATGCGCCAACTCCCGAAGCTCTCCTAAAGCGAGCTTACCCAGTTCAAATTGCCTGCCTTTTCCGGAATCATACGAGGAATATCGTTGCTTGCGAAGTTCTTTGTACTCGGACTGTTCCAAGACTGATTGAGCTACTAACAGGGCGCGAGCAAAGGTATCCATACCTCCAATATGGGCGTGGAAAATATCCTCAAGATCAGTCGAATTCCGCCTCGTCTTAGCGTCAAAATTTATTCCGCCTGATTTAAAACCACCACTTTCTAAAACAACAAGTAATGATTCCGCAAGCTCGAAAAGGTTATTTGGGAATTGGTCAGTGTCCCATCCATTCTGATAGTCGCCACGGTTAGCATCCATACTTCCCAGCATTCCGGCATCAGCCGCTACCTGTAGCTCATGCTGAAAGGTATGATGTGCTAGTGTAGCATGGTTCACTTCCAGGTTCAGTTTAAAGTCGTCCATTAAACCAAATTCACGTAGGAATCCAATTACGGTTGCTGCATCAAAATCGTATTGATGCTTGGAAGGTTCCATCGGTTTAGGCTCAATCAGGAACGTTCCTTTGAAGCCATTTTTACGGGCGTAGTCTTTTGCCATGTGTAAGAAGCGCGCCATGTGATCTTGCTCACGCTTCATATTTGTATTTAACAATGTCAGGTATCCCTCTCTTCCACCCCAGAAAACATAATTAGCACCCCCTAGTTGTATGGTGGCATCTAAAGCATTCTTCACCTGGGCACCTGCATGGCAGACTACATTAAAATCCGGGTTGGTAGCTGCGCCATTCATGTAGCGAGGATTAGAGAAAAGATTGGCTGTCCCCCACAGAAGTTTTACACCAGATGCTTGCTGCTTCTTTCTCGCATATTCAACAACTATGCCCAGCCTTCGCTCAGACTCTTTTAACTGAGGAGCTTCATCGACTATATCATAATCATGAAAACAGTAGAAAGGTGCACCTATCTTGGTAATAAATTCAAAAGCAGCATCCATCTTCTCCTTGGCACGGTCTACAGGATCGGGATTAACGGACCATGGAAAATTTTTCGTGCCGACACCAAACGGGTCTCCACCAATACCACAGAAGGTATGCCAATAAGCTATAGCAAAGCGTAAATACTCTCCCATGCTCTTCTTACCCACCTTGCGCTTTGCGTCATAATATTTAAATGCTAAAGGATTGTCAGAATCCTTTCCTTCGTACTTTATTTGGCCAATGCCTTTAAAGTATTCCTTGTCTCCGAGTGTTAGTTTCATAAAAGTGTATTCAATTGAGTCTTCCAGTCTTGGAATGCAGTTGTGTATTGTAGCGATTTATTTTTATCCGGTACTTCCAGTTGTATCACCTTTAAACTACGGAACGCTTCAGGAAAAGAATGAAATATGCCCGCGCCAACGCCAGCACCCAAAGCTGCTCCTTTGGCACCATCCGTATCATAAAGTTCTAATCGCGCGCCAATGGTGTTTACGAATGCTTCGCGAAATAAAGGACTCAAAAACATATTTGCATTTCCTGCGCGGATCACTTCTGTCTTCAAACCCATTTCCTGAAGAATATCAAAGCCGTATTTTAGCGCGAAGACAATTCCTTCTTGAGCGGCCCTGAAAAGATGCGATTGATTATGTCTGTTAAAATTCAATCCATGGAAGGAAGACGTAACGTCCCTATTTTCCAAGATACGTTCAGTTCCATTCCCGAAAGGAAGTACAATCAATCCATCAGCACCGATAGGCGCTTCCGCGGCAATTGAGTTGATCTGTTCGTAGTCGTAAGCTGATCCACTACTTCTGATGTTTTTTTTGAGCCAGCTATTTAATATACCGGTTCCATTGATGCACAGCAGCACGCCATTCCGTATTGATTCACTGCTGTTAACATGTATGAATGCGTTTACCCTAGATCGGGGATCAAAGGCATTCTTATCAGTCACACTATAGATGACACCTGACGTTCCAGCGGTCGCTGCCGTTTCCCCTGGATTTAAAACATTGAGTGAAAAAGCATTATTAGGTTGATCACCGGCTCGATAAGAAATTTTTATTCCAGGCTTCAAGCCTAACTCAGTAGCGACCGGTTCTCTTAATTTACCCTGAGGAGCAAAAACAGGGACAACTGTTGCAATCAGACTTTTATCTATGCCATAGTAATCAAGAAGTTTTTTAGAGATAGCCTTTCCCTGATAATCCCAAAACATACCTTCGGAGAGTCCAGTTTCTGTAGTGGTTATGTCGCCAGTGAGTTTCAAGGCAATATAATCGCCCGGTAACATGACTTTATAAATTCGCTCGTAAATGCCCGGTTCATTTTCCTGTACCCATTTTAGCTTTGATGCCGTGAAGTTCCCTGGTGAATTAAGTAAATGCTGGAGGCAGTAGCGATCGCCAAGTTCGGCAAAAGCCTTATTTCCAAGTTCCACGGCCCTGCTATCGCACCATATGATGGATGGCCTTAATGGCTTATGCTCTTTATCAACCACCACAAGGCCATGCATCTGATACGATATACCTATCGCTGCAACTTCCATTGAATTGATTTCTGTCTTTCGGAGTGCGGACGTAATGCTCTTTAACGTGTGCTCCCACCAAACATCAGGATGCTGCTCTGCCCAGCCAGGATGTGGTGAACTCACTGTCATTTCTTCAGCAGGGGATTGTGCAGAAGATACTGTTTCACCAGTTGACGCATCAACAATAGAAGCTTTGATGGAAGAGGTGCCGACATCTATACCAATCAGGTATTGGCTCATGTGTTATCTTTTATAAAAAAAATCTACTAATAGTTATTTTGACCATAATTTGGAGCAATATTACATAACTTCAAAACATTGTAACTTTTTTTCGCCCCTGAATCCAAAGACCCAAATAATCACCTTACACCCCAAAAATCGTTTGCAGAAGAAAATTTTTAAACTGATATTTCCTCTACCAAAAAACCAAACCGCACGAATCATGACCGATCAAAACCACAAAAGACTATTTTACGGGAGCTGTTTTGCATTAATCACAACCGCCTTTTCTTTCAGTATACGAGCCGGTATTCTACCAGAACTTGGAGTAACATTTAAACTTACGGCTGAGCAGCTTGGGTTCATTAACTCCATGTGGTTTATTGGTTTCCCCATTTCAATGGTTTTTGGGGGCATATTTTACGGAACAATAGGGCCCAAAAGAATCATGATCTTTGCCTTTTTTGCCCATACTCTTGGCATTCTTTTAACGATTTTCTCGGGTGGATATATGGGTCTGTTGATCTCCACATTACTGATTGGACTTGGTAATGGATGCACGGAAGCTGCTTGTAACCCCATGATTGCAGCTACCTATACCGGGAAGCAAATGAATACGTTGCTTAATCGGTTTCACATGTGGTTTCCTGGTGGCATCGTACTTGGAAGTTTAGTGTCACTTCTAATGACAAAAATGAATTTGGGTTGGGCAGCACAAATATGGATTATTCTTATTCCTACTGTGATCTACGCCTACCTGTTTTATGGAGAAGCTTTTCCAGAACCAAAAAAGGAGATTGCCTCGTTTACCCAAAATCTGAAAGCGATGGCCACACCACTTTTTATTTTCATGTGTGTCTGTATGACCCTAACCGCTATTTCTGAGTTCGGACCACAGCAATGGACTGGCATAATTATGGCGAAGAGTGGTGCTGAACCCATGGTAATCTTAGCTTTAGTCACAGGACTAATGGCTGTGGGAAGATACTTCGGTGGCGAGTTCGTTCATAAGTTTGATCAGACCGGTGTACTATTAGGTTCCGCGGTTTTCACTGCGATTGGAATCTTTCTGTTCAGCACGCAGACTGGTCCGATGGCCTATGTAGCTGCCATCTTTTTTGCTATGGGGGTATGTTATTTCTGGCCAAACATGATTGGATTCATAGCTGAAAAAATACCATTAAGTGGTGCGATAGGGATGTCCATCGTAGGTGCTTTTGGTATGTTTTCAACCTCCATCTGGCAACCGATCATTGGCGGCTGGATTGACAGCTCGCGTGTGGAGGCTGCGGCCATGAATTTGGAAGGTGATGCACTGGAATTAGCGGCTGGGCAAGCTACTCTTCAAACCATGGTTACATTCCCAGCGATATTAATCGTGCTGTTCGCCATACTACTTATTTGGGTGCGCAAAATCAAAGCAGCATCACCAGCAGCCCATTGATTGAACACAAATAATACAGATCTTCAGTTGGTCTTCATAACATTGAAAAGGATGTCTCATCGGCATCCTTTTTATTTTTGATATTAGTTTGGTTGTTATTTTAGAAACTTCTTTTCGCATTCTATTTGGACATACACTTTCTTATTTTCGCGGATTGTTAAACTCACGATTTGAATGCCTGAAAATTCCTCCACCAATATCACCCAGGATTTAAAGAAAATTGCTTTCTGGGGAATACTTAGCGCAAGCGTTGTCTATGTTGTTGGCTGGTTCATCAATGTAATGGATCCTGATTCCGCGCAGTATGCTTCGATTACAAGAGAGATGTTGGAGCGGGGAGACTTTCTAACGTTTACAGACCAGGGTCGTGAATATTTGGATAAACCTCCCCTATTGTTTTGGTTAAGTGGTATCTCGTTTAAAATCTTTGGAATCAATAATGTTGCCTTTCGTATCCCAGCGTTTCTGGCTACTCTGCTGGCCCTTTATTCTACTTTCAAATTAACAACATTGTATTACGATAAGAAAACTGGTTATCTCGCTGCGTTGATCCTGGCAACCTTACAAGCAACCTTTCTTATTAATCATGATGTAAGGACAGATACAAACCTGATCTGCTGGTTTGTTTTCAGTATGTGGCAAGTGGCAGCCTATCTTGAAAACAAAAAACCGCTACATTTTATATTGGCCTTTATAGGAATAGGGCTAGCCATGCTAGCAAAAGGACCCATTGGTTTAGTGGCACCTGGTCTTGGCATATTCATGCATCTCATATTAAGAAAAGAATGGAAAACTCTTTTCAATCCTGTTTGGATGTTCGGACTATTGATTTTAGCCCTTGTTCTCCTACCCATGTCCTATGGATTGTATACTCAATTTGATCAGCACCCTGAAAAAATTGTGAATGGATTAACCGGAGTTTCAGGACTCAGATTTTATTATTGGACTCAGAGCTTTGGCAGGATAACAGGCGAGAATGCTTGGAATAATAATGCTGGTCCATTTTTTCTCTTACACAGCACACTCTGGGCCTTTTTTCCATGGAGCATTTTCCTTGCGCTTGGATTAATTAAAGAAGCAAAAAATATTTTTCAACAGCTGACAGGAAAACCCAAGCAAAAAGAATTCTTAGTCTTTTTTGGTTTTTTACTTCCCTTTATGGCTTTATCTGCCAGCGCCTATCAATTGCCACACTATGCATTTATTGTCTTTCCACTGGGCGCCATTATTACTAGCAAATACATATTAGAAGTGATCTATGAATCGGGGCTTTCTTATGCTCGGCTACTTTACATCATTCAGACTATTGTTCTGTTTATTCTATTGATAGTAGTCTTTGCGCTTGTTTGGTTTTGTTTTCCAAAGCAAAATCTGGTGGCCATTATTATTTATGTTACGTTGGTGACTGCCTTCCTTGGCTTAACTTTTTTTGTAAGGACCCGGCACAAGCTAATTTTGGTTTGCACAATTTCAGCAATAGGCATTAACCTGATATTAAACACTTACTTTTATCCAGAACTACTCAAATACCAAGCTGGGTCTGAAATGGCAACAAAGGCTTTAGAGAATGGTCTGACAAAAGGAAACTTCTACTGCTTTAAGGCTGGGCAACCATGGGCCATGAATTTCTATACAGATATGACAATACCTGCAACTGACGACTTTGAAAACCTTATCGTAAAAAGAAATATTCTAATCTTTACAAGAGAAGAGTTTCTCGAAGAGTTTAGAAGCAGAAGGCCTGACTTACAAGTTATCCATTGCATGGGAGAGTATCCCGTATCAACGCCCAGAATGAAATTTTTAAACCCAGCAACTCGGGAAGAGACTCTGAAAAGAAAGTGCCTCATTAAATTATAATCTGAAACGCATGTCAACTCTGTCCATCATTATACCTGTTTACAATGAAGAGAAGACCGTACATAAGATTCTCGACAAAATAAAAAATGTAACCCTCATTGGAGGGATCGGAAAAGAGATCATCGTTGTAAATGATTGCTCTTCTGATTTGACCGAAAACCGTGTATTGCATTATATCAACGAGCACAAGGAAATGAATATGAGGTATTACTCCCATGACATAAATCAAGGAAAAGGTGCTGCTCTTCACACCGGCATAAACAAGGCAACGGGAGACTATGTAATCATCCAAGACGCTGACCTGGAGTATGACCCCAATGAGTATAACCTTATTCTTAAACCATTTTTTGATGAAGTGGCGGATGTCGTCTACGGCTCGCGGTTTATGGGTGGCCGCCCTCATCGGATTCTTTTCTTCTGGCACTCTATCGGCAATAAAATTCTTACTTCCATTTCAAATGTATTTACAAATCTAAACCTGACCGATATGGAAACCTGCTACAAGTGCTTTCGCAGGGAATACATTCAAAAAATAGTTTTGAAAGAAAAAAGATTTGGATTTGAACCGGAAGTGACTGCTAAAATTGCCAAGTTCAATAAAATAAGGATATATGAAGTTGGGATTTCATATTACGGAAGAACCTATGAAGAAGGAAAGAAAATAAAGTGGAAAGATGGCTTTCGCGCTATCTACTGTATTCTGAAATACAATCTGTTTGATAGCGAATACTTAAAAAAGTAACCTTCGCATCTTTTTCAGTTCTTCCATTTCTTTTCGTAAAGTGCGTATTTCTTTCAACACTTCCTTAAATCTGGTTTCAAGCTCCTGCCCCATCTACAAAGATACATCCTTATCATTAAGCTGAATGATCAATGATTCGCCTGATTCCAAAAGTGTCTCCGTCTTGTCTTTTGAAATTTTCACTTTGATAACACGGCCACGGAATTCTACTCGGAAAGAATAGGATTTCCACTGACTTGGTAAGTACGGGTTAAAATGAAGCTTGCCATCTAAAATTTTCATACCACCAAATCCCTTTACCAGACTCATCCACGTGCCAGCCATAGATGTGATGTGGCATCCATCTTCCGTATCATTATTATAATCATCTAAATCAAGACGCGCTGTTCGTAAGTAGAAGTCGTACGCATGATCTTTGTACCCAATCTTTGAAGCTAGAATAACATGAACGCAGGGAGACAATGATGATTCGTGAACCGTCATCGGTTCATAAAAATCGAAGTTGCGTTTGATCTGTTCATTCGAAAAATCTTCTTCGAATAAATACATGCACTGTAATACATCGGCCTGTTTAATGAAACACGAACGAAGTATTCTATCCCACGACCACTTTTGATTTAATGGCCTGTCTTCCGGGCGAAGATCGCTAACCTTTAGAAGCTCCTTATCTAGAAAACCATCTTGCTGCAGAAAAATCCCTCGTTTGGTATCCTCGGGATAATACATTTTATCGATAATGTCTTTCCACTTAGCTGTTTCCTGTACTTCCGTAAAATTTGTCAATCCGGCAATTTCATTAAATCTCTTGCCGTCCGATTTTTTAACCTGTTCAATAGCCCAGGTTGTATACCTGAGTGTCCAGGCTGCCAGATAATTGGTGTACCAGTTATTATTTACATTGTTCTCATATTCATTAGGGCCAGTTACGCCAAGCATAACATACCTATTTTTATCGGCTGACCAATTTACACGCTGTGCCCAAAAACGAGATATGCCAATTAATACTTCCAACCCGTATTCATTGAGATAGGCTACATCGCCTGTGTAGTTGATATAATCACGAATGGCATAGGCCATCGCACTTGTACGGTGTATTTCCTCAAAAGTAATTTCCCATTCGTTATGGCACTCTTCTCCATTCATGGTTACAAATGGATAGAACGCTGCTCCACCTGTAAATCCAAGTTTCTTTGCATTCTCAATTGCCTTTGGTAAGTGCTTATACCGGTACACTAAAAGATTGCGGGCAACTTTGGGATCTGCCGTGCTTAAAAAGAATGGAAGGCAATAGGCTTCCGTGTCCCAATAGGTGCTTCCACCATACTTCTCACCGGTAAACCCTTTGGGGCCAATGTTCAATCTTTCATCTTCGCCAGTATACGTTTGAGTAAGTTGGAAGATATTGAAACGTATACCCTGCTGCGCTGCGATATCACCATCTATGGTAATGTCACATTCCTCCCACTTGTGGGCCCAAACGGCCGCGTGATCTTCAAAAAGTTTTTGATACCCTTTCTTCGTAATCTCCTCCAATTTGGCACGACAAAGGTTAACGATAAATTCCTTTGGGTGGTTCTCTGATGAAAGAACAGCAGCGTACTTGGTTACACTAAACTCCACACCTTCCTTCAGTTCTATATCAACAACATTGTCAGCGTATTTCTCTCTTGTATTCGTAAACACTTTTCCTTTAATCTGCCTGCCGCCTGTTTCTAAATGGTATTCAATTCCTGTGCATACATGGAAAAATGTTTTTTTTGTTTGAGTAGTAACTATTGCCCATCCCATCTGAGATTCCTGATAGACTTCATCCCAAAAGTTTTCATCGTAGTTAGAATCCTTATTAACTACGTCTGCATCCACAGGCAGAGTAATCGTAGCTTTGGACGAAAAATTGAGCGCTGTGATAGAGTAGTGAATAGCCCCTATCTCACCATCGGCCATCGAACAAAAGCGCTTTGAATCAATAGCTACTTTTTTCCCATCAGCAAATGTTGCCATGAACGACCGATGTAAAAGTCCTTGTTTCATATCCAGAACCCGGACAAAATTCTCCGCTTTGCATTTCGCCAAATCAAGATTCTGGTCACCGATTTTTACTTTAATCCCAATCCAGCTAGGTGCGTTCAATACTTTAGCAAAATATTCCGGGTAACCGTTTTTCCACCATCCAACGCGAGTCTTGTCAGGATAATAAACCCCTGCCACATAGGTCCCCTGATGTGTATCACCTGAATAGTCTTCTTCAAAATTAGCTCGCTGTCCCATACGACCATTACCGATGCTAAATACACTTTCCGAAATGCGGTTTAAGTGTGGGTCAAATCCTTCTTCAATAATGTGCCACGGATGATGTTTTAAATACTGCTTCATATAATAAATTCAAGATTAAAGAATTAAAATTCAGTGATTAAAGTCTCAAGCTTAAAATCACCAGTCTTTTTGATAACTAAGTTCGCTTTTCCCAATTTGCTCATAGTACCTATTCCAATGCATTTCATGCCAGCGGCAATTGCTGCCACCACTCCTGCCTCCGCATCCTCAAAAACAACACAGTGACGAGGAGCGACCCCAAGTTTTGAAGCTGCTAATAAAAATATTTCCGGATCAGGTTTGCTTCGGGTGGTCATGGTGCCATCGACAATGACATCAAATTCATTTTGAATATTAAGTAGCTTAATTACGGTAGCCGCATTTTTACTGCTTGAGGCCAGCGCAACTTTAAGGCCTTTCGATCTGATGCCATTGAGTAATTCTTTCACTCCGGGAAACATTTCTTCCGGCTTAATTGTATTTATAAATTCTACAAACCAACCATTTTTTTTATCGGCCAATCGATCTTTTTCATGATCCGATACCTTAATTCCACCCAAATCAAGTATGATTTCCAATGAGCGCATTCTGCTTACTCCTTTCAGCAGCTCATTTTGTTCAACGGTTAGATCTATACCCAGTTCACTTGCCAATCTTTTCCAGGCGAGGTAATGGTAACGCGCAGTGTCAACAATAACACCATCAAGATCGAATATGGCTGCCTTTATCACATTATAAATTTTAATAGGGGCTAAAAATAGGTTTCCTTAATGATTCTATCTGTTTCTTCAAGTGATTTAAATACCGCAAAGGTTTTCCCTTGTGTTCGCAAAGCACCCAGCGCATTTCCATACTGCACTGCGCTAATATAATCACCAGGCTGTTGCAGCAATCCAAATCCTACCCCTCCTGCAAAAGAATCCCCACAGCCAGTCGTATCAATTACCTCTTTGACTTTTACAGCGGGTATCATCACCTCTTTAATCTTACCCCTTACTTTGTAATAAACGAGGCAACCTCTGGAGTCCACGGTGATGCAAACGCATTTAACCCCAAGCTGTATGCAATGAGTAGCAAACTTTAAAAGTTCATCACGGTCGGGTTCTTCCGAAGTTGTAAAATCCTGTCGCTCATATTCCTTCTTAAACCAAGATGCCTGAGCTTCTTCTAAATTCATTTTTAAGACATGGATATACGGGAGCCACTGATCTCGATCTATCCAAAACTTTCGTTGACGTTCCCCATTTGCCAGACACGCAGTTGTGGGGCCATGTGCATCAAAAATGATAGTCCCCTTGCTTTTCTTTTTTAAATATTTCAGTGTGTCCAGCGAAATTTCATAGTCACTAATTGGGATGAAAACAAATACATCACAATCCAAAATCTCTTTTACATCTTCCGGAACGATTGGGTCCATGAATCCAGTTTGTCGCTCAACACGGTTGTTAACATCTAAAAATCGAAGGCTAATAATATCACCTTGATCGTTTTTGTTTGAAATGTATTTTGTGTTTATCCCAGCATACCCCTTCAATACTTCCATCACATTATCTTTATCCACAGAACGAAGATGGACTACTGGGATAATTTCAATTTGCTCTCCCGCCATGACTGACAAAGCTATTACCGGATGTGTAACACAACCCCACTTTTGGATTAAGTCACCCTGATGGGTAACAATGTGATCTCTCGGGATTGGACCAAGTACAGCAATTCGTTTCATATTAAAAATGATAAATACATCAAGATATTGACCCGTAATAGTAAAACATTCAAGTAAACTTAAGCCACTAAGAATGCTGCTCCAAATACTCCTGCACTATCACCAAGTTTAGGCTTTAGTACGGGTGTATCTAATCGATTATTAAAAATATGTTTCTTTAATGAGTCTCTTCCTTCTGTATAAATAACATCAATATTACCTACACCTCCCCCAATGACAATTACATCGGGATCCAGTATATTGACTATCACACTCAATGCTAATCCAAAAAAATGAACAAGCCTTTCAATTGTCTGCTTCGCAAATGGGTCGGCCCCTGCTTTGTATAATTCATATACGTCACGCATCGTTTTTTGCTGACCACTAATGGATGCATAGTATTTTTCCAAAGCCGGCCCTGCTAATACTTTCTCCACACATCCACTCTTGCCGCAATAGCACAACCCACCCGATTCATCCAAAAAATTATGACCCCACTCTCCCCCTATTCCCTGTAACCCGTTGATCACCTTTCCATCTACTACCACTCCACCTCCCACTCCGGTTCCCATAATTACTCCAAATACGACTTTTGCATTTGGGTATTTTTCCTTGGCTATACCCATATTGGCCTCAGCTAATGCAAAACAATTGGCATCGTTTGCTATTGAAATTTCCAAGCCTAATAGATTTTCAAGATCATTCTTCAGAGGTCTTCCATTCAGGCTGGTTGAGTTACTGTTCTTCATCAGGCCCAAGCCTGGATCCAGTGTTCCCGGTGTGGCAATGCCAATCTTCCTGGGTTTATAACCAGCCGAAGCTTCCATTTTATCGACCACTAATTTTATCCTGCCAAGAATATGGTCATAACCCTTGTGCCCTTCCGTAGCCAACCGATCTCTAAATATAACTTTTGGATCAACCGCAGAATTCAAAATGGCACCTTCGACTTTGGTGCCACCCAGGTCAATTCCCCATAGAGTATTGTTCATCTGTCTATGCTATTAGTTCTAAAATTTGAATACAACTGCTTCCCATGGCCTCATCAGCTCACGGTCCACGTCATTATAATTACCGATTAAGCGATCATTAACTCCGAAGCCATTCTTTGGAAATTTAACAGTATGATTGGAGAAATTAAGCATGATGAAGAGTTTTTCTTTTTCCAACTCACGGGCAAATACAAACAAATTCTCTTGCTCAGTTTCCATGGGCAAATACTGTCCGTAAGTTAAAACCGGATTAGCCTTTCGCAGGGCCACCATTTGAATGAAATAATTCAAAACTGAATTTTCATCCCCTTGTTGAACTTCGACATTAATGGTTGATTTGTTTGTATTGACATTCATCCATGCTTCTCCCTTGGTAAAGCCTCCTTCCGGTCCGGCATTCCATTGCATGGGTGTTCGGGCATTATCACGGCCAGCGTAATTAGCCACTTTTAAGAATTCGCCTTCAGGAACACCAAGTTTTTCGGCTACTTTCCAGCCGCTTATCGTTTCAATATCCTTTGATTCAGATATTGCATTCAGCTTTGTGTTGGTCATACCAATTTCATCACCTTGAAAAATAAAGGGAGTACCTCGCATCGAAAGCATAAGGGTGATTAGAAGTTTAGATGACTTTTCCCAATGCTCTTTATCATTTCCCCAC
Source organism: Bacteroidota bacterium (assembly GCA_038043425.1). Classification (GTDB taxonomy): domain Bacteria; phylum Bacteroidota; class Bacteroidia; order Cytophagales; family Cyclobacteriaceae; genus ELB16-189. The sequence continues at coordinate 82,513 of JBBTBZ010000011.1, read as the reverse complement.
CGAGAAACCATTCGGGGAAAATCATGATTGCCAAGGAAGACGCTTCCCCATCCCTTCCTTTCAAAGGCCTGATCCCAGGTGGAAAATACTTTCTTGAAATCATTCATTGACCAGGGTTTGGGGTCAAACCTCCCGCCTGTACCCTGGTCCATAAACATATGACCAAAATGAAAAATCATATCTAACCCATGATCATCGTCCAAATATTCCAATGCATTTTGAGGATTTATGCCAGGTCCTTCGCCAACGGTCATCACATCATATTTGCTCCAAACTTCTTCATTTGCCTCACGAATAAATTCTTTTAGCCGTGGGCCATTAGCATAGTATTTTTCTATGGTTTCATTAAAATCGGGAGTATCAGTATCCGGAAAATCAATACGTTTAGAAATTGCCGAGATGACATCAAGCCTCAATCCATCCACTCCTTTCTCCAACCAAAACTTCATAAGTCCCTGAACCTCTTTCCTCAGCATCGGGTTTTCCCAATTCAGGTCCGGTTGCTTTTTTGAAAACAAATGCAAATAATATTCTCCAGTCGTTTCATCAAGTTGCCAGGCATTCCCACCAAAAAATGAGGGCCAATTATTTGGTGGATTTCCATTTTTTCCGGATTTCCAAAAATAATAGTCACGGTACGGATTGCTTTTTGACTTCCGGGATTCAACAAACCACGGATGCTCATCAGACGAGTGATTGAGTACTAAATCCATAATAAGATGCATGCCTCTTTCGTGAAGACCGGAAAGCAGTTCATCGAAATCACGCAGTGAACCAAACTCTGGTTGAATATCATAGTAGTCACTAATGTCATATCCTCCATCATCATTGGGAGATTTATAAATTGGATTCAGCCAAACAGCATCAACACCCAGTCTCTTAATGTAATCCAGCTTATGAATAATCCCCCTCAAATCACCTATACCATCACCATTGCTGTCGTTAAAACTTCGCGGATAAATCTGGTAAACCACTGCTTCTTTCCACCAAGTTCTTTTAAGCATTTGGCTCGGTCTTAAGAAAATTTTATTTCGATTACCCGTAAAATCAGAAGTCCAAAAACAAACAAAAATACCTTCATGATTCAAAAGTGGTTATATTCTTAATGAGAAGATTGATTTGTGCTAATTCAAGATCAAACTTTTTATCACTCCAGCCTATCTTGATTTTCATTTCATGCCCAATGGCTAATAAATTCTCTTTTACCAAATTAATTTCAAAATACATTAGACCAGTTCTACGCACTAAAAAATCCTGCAATGAGCAAATCATCTCATTTTGTAAACAAAAGTCCAATTGCGCCATCAGCAATGAAAGTTCCGAAAATTCTTTTTTTAATTCCAAAGTAGACAGTATTTGATCTGTTTGCCTTCCATAATTTTCGACCAGATACTTTGCTTTGGTTTCCGAAAGTCCCAGTTGATTAAGTCGTTTGGCGACAGTATCAATGTACGTCTTCACATCATTATAACCAACAAAACTGGATTGCATTAATTTGATTTGGCTAGTACTGCAAGGTTTAAGATTCCTGTTGTCAAAACTTTTTTCAATTACCAAATCTAACACGCGCTCAGCCATCTTTCGATATCCAGTGAGCTTACCTCCGGCAATTGAGATCAACCCTGTTTTTGATTCGAAAATCTCATCTTTCCGGGAAAGCTCAGAAGCAGATTTACCCTCTTCGTGGATCAAAGGTCGCAACCCAGCCCAACTTGATTCCACATCTTGTAAGGTTAACTTCGCTGATGGAAAATTCATGTTAACGGCTGAAATCAAATAAAGGGCATCCTCATGGGAAGTGAAAACTTCATTCTTATCCCCGGAGTAGTTGGTATCCGTAGTTCCGACATAGGTACTTCGTCCGCGTGGAATAGCAAAAATCATTCGGCCATCCTCCACATTAAAGTAAATAGATTGCTTTACTGGAAGTTTTTTGTTGGGCACCACTATATGTACACCCTTTGTGAGGCGCAGAGTCTTACCTTCCTTAGACTTATTGATCTCGCGCAGTTCATCTACCCAAGGTCCTGCCGCATTCACGACCATTATTGATTGAATTAAAATCAAATCCTCCGTAAGCAGGTCCTTCACTTTTACACCCGAAATTTTTCCGTTATCATAGATAAAATCTGTAACGATAGCATAGCTGATGATTGTAGCGCCATGTTGAACTGCAGTCTTAATAATTTCTATGGTAAGTCTGGCATCGTCTGTTCTGTATTCTGCATAAATGGCGCCACCCTTCACGTCATCTTTTCGTAGTAATGGCTCCTGTTTTAACGTTTGGAGTCTGGTAAGCATCCTTCGCTGATCTTCGCGTTTTACCCCGGCAAGCCAATCGTACATTTTAAGTCCAATAGAAGTTAGCCAATAACCCATGCCCCTTTTCTCAGAAAGAGGAAGCAGCATCTTTTCAGGCACCACCAAGTGAGGCGCCAACGAATGGACAACCGCACGTTCACTACCTACTTCTTTTACAAGTCCAAACTCAAGCTGCTTTAAATAGCGAAGGCCACCGTGAATTAATTTTGTGGAGCGGCTACTGGTGCCAAAAGCAAAATCATTCTTTTCAACCAATGCAACATTCAATCCACGCGAGGCCGCATCCAGCGCAATGCCCGCACCTGTTATCCCACCTCCAATAACTAATAGATCGAAATTTTCGGATCGAAGTTTTGAAACAATAGCAGGTCTTTCAAAAATTGAATAGCTCATTGAATAAGGAAGTAGAAATGTGTTAAAATAAAATCCAAAATCACCAAATTTAAGTTGTCCATCAATCTACCCAACCTTTAGTTCTCTCTACGGCTTTGAGCCAGCCTTTATAGAGCTTTATCCTTGTTGGTTCGTCCATTTGGGGCGTAAAGCGCTTCTGGATTTTCCTGTTTTTAAGAATTGCTTCTTTCTTCCACAATCCAATTTGAATCCCGGCAAAGTAAGCAGCACCCATAGCAGTAGACTCAATGACCTCCGGTCGCTCAACTTCTGATCCTAAAATATCGGATTGAAACTGCATCAGTATATTATTGGCGCAAGCGCCTCCATCAACTTTCAGGATGGCCAGTTTTACTCCGGCATCTTCCTGCATTGCATTTAGAATGTCTTTGGTTTGGTATGCCAAAGACTCTAGCGTGGCTTTAATGATGTGATCCTTGCCGGTATCGCGCGTCAACCCAAAAATGGCACCCCTCGCATACATGTCCCAATAAGGAGCCCCAAGACCGGCAAAGGCGGGAACAACGTATACTTCATTTGAACCCAAGGCTTTTGTAGCAAAATACTCAGAGTCTTTTGATTGATCAATCAGGCGGAGACTATCGCGAAGCCATTGTACAGCAGCTCCTGCAATAAACACACTGCCCTCTAAAGCATACTCTACCTTACCATCAAGCCCCCATGCTATGGTGGTTATCAATCCGTTTTTTGATAATTGAATTTTTGAACCCGTATTCATCAACATGAAGCAGCCTGTACCATAGGTATTTTTTGCCATACCCGGTTCAAAGCACGCTTGCCCAAATAAAGCGGCTTGTTGATCACCGGCTACACCTGCAATAGGAATTTCCTTTCCCTTCCATGTCCAAGATCCAAAATTAGCTGCCGAAGGTTTTACTTCTGGTAAAATTGAGTTTGGTATATTTAATTCTTTCAAGAGTTTCTCATCCCACTTGAGTTCACGAATGTTAAACAACATGGTGCGGGAGGCATTGGAGTAATCTGTTGCATGAGATTTATCGCTTGTAAGTTTCCAGATCAACCAGGTGTCAACCGTGCCAAAAGCCAGTTCTCCTTTCTCTGCCTTCTGTCTCGCGCCCTCTACATTATCAAGTATCCATTTGATCTTTGTTCCTGAAAAATAAGAATCGATTACCAGCCCCGTAGCCTCACGTACATACTCGGTGAGTCCTTTTGACTTTAACTCTTCACAACTAGAAGCAGTACGTTTATCTTGCCATACAATCGCATTGTAAATTGGTACACCTGTCTTTCTATCCCAGACTATGGTTGTCTCGCGTTGGTTGGTAATCCCAATTGCGGCAATGGAGTTGGCATCAACAGCATAATCAGAAATCAACTTATTCAATACAGCATATTGTGAATTCCATATTTCCTCAGGGTCATGCTCTACCCATCCGGACTTTGGAAAAATCTGTTGAAATTCCTGTTGGGCAATTCCCTTGATAGCGCCCTGCTCATCGAAAAGAACGGCCCTGGAGCTTGTAGTGCCCTGGTCTAGTGCAATAATGTATTTTGACATAAGTAAATCTTAGAAGACTAACTGATGAATCCAAGCGCCAACTAACCCACCGATAACTGGCCCTACAACGGGGACCCAGGCATACGACCAATCTGAACTTCCTTTGCCTGCGATGGGCAAAATAAAATGAGCAATTCGAGGTCCAAGATCACGTGCCGGATTAATCGCAAACCCAGTTGTACCACCAAGGCTTAAACCAATTGATATGATCAATAATCCCACAACAATTGGATTTAAACCTTCTGTAAAATTATTGGCGCCAATAAATAGTAAGGCTAAAACTAATACAGCCGTAGCTATGATTTCGCTAATTAAATTCGCAAAATGATTTCGGATTGCTGGTCCCGTTGAAAATACAGCAAGCTTAGTAGATGGATCAAGTGTATTTTTCCAATGTGGTAAATAGTGCAACCAAACAACGGTGGCTCCGACAAAACCACCTGAAATCTGAGCTAAAATATAGCCAGCTACCAGGTTAGTTGGGAAATCACCTGTGATGGCAAATGCTAATGTTATAGCCGGATTTAAATGAGCCCCACTGATATTACCAACTGCATAAATAGCAAGTACAACGGCTAATCCCCAGCCTACAACAATTGCAAGCCAGCCAGCATTTTCAGATTTTGTTCCCTTGAGTACTACACCCGCTACCACACCATCTCCTAAAATGATCAGGAGCATAGTACCAAAAAATTCTGCTGCATAATTGTTCATGGTTATTTTTTATGTTTAAACATCTCAATGACCTCCCGAAAAAGTGGGAGCCTCTTCATTAGAAATTTGAACCTTCACAAGCATAGTAGCAAACGATGCAATCAAAAGTAATGCACCTGCGAAAGTTATAGCGTAGCCTGGATTTTCTCCCAGTAAATTTTTATAAACATAACCAAATGTTAAGGTCTGAATGATCATTGGTATAACAATCATCATATTAATAATTCCCATATAGACACCATATCTTTCCTTTGGTATGCTACCAACTACCATGATATACGGTACCCCCATCATACTTGCCCACGCCACACCGAAACCAATCATCGGGGCGAAGAGTAAAAATTTGTTTTCAATATGTGGCACGATAAACAAAGAAATGGCTGCAAATGCCAGGCACATGGCATGTACATTTTTCGCACTAATTTTTCGGGCTAGCCAAACTAATCCAAAGGCAGACGTGAAGGTAACAATATTGTAAAAGCCATTGACCAAACCCGTCCAGCCAACGGCCTCTTCGTATAATTTTGGATCGGCACTTGAAGTGGCATGCCACACCGACTTAGCAATGCTATGAGAAATGAACTGAAAATAACAAAACATGGCATACCATTGAAACAAATAAACAAGTGCCAATTGCCATAAGGGAGCAGGCATATCCTTAATGGCAGAAAAAATTTCTTTAACCGGAGCCATCAAGCCCTTGGGATGAGCTTTAAGTGCCTTCAATTCTTCCTCTGTTGGAGGAATTTCCGGAGTGGTAGAAACTGACCATAGAACCGAACCAATGGAACAGATTGCGCCAACAAAAAAGGAGCCGAATACCCAATAAGGAATTCCAGACTGACCGTCATCCGTCATGGTGGTGCCCGTAATTAATTTTTGAAAAAAATAAAGCGAAAGATTGGCTAACGTAATACCCAGTCCGGTAAAAAAACTCTGAGTTAAGAAACCTGTGGCCCGCTGTTGCGCATTTAATTTGTCAGCAATGAAAGCACGGTAGGGCTCCATTGCAGTATTGTTGGCCGCATCCAATATCCACAACAATCCCACAGCCATCCACAATGCCCTGCTGAATGGAAAAAGGAACAGGCAAAGGCTGCAGAAAATAGCGCCTATTAAAAAGTAGGGTTTTCTTCTCCCCCATCTAGGTGACCAGGTCTTATCACTTAAGGCACCAATAATAGGTTGGATCAGCAACCCGGTCATGGGTCCTGCCAAATTTAACAAAGGAAGTTCATCGGGACTGGCATGCAAAAAAGTGTACAACGGATTGATCGCAGTCTGCTGCAAGCCAAAGCTGTATTGAATGCCAAGAAAACCGACATTCATATTGATGATTTGTGAGAAGGAAAGTTGTGGCTTGAAGGACATCGGCTAGGAATAAATATTAAACAGATAATTGAACACTTCTGTCTAAACTTAATACTATATTTTGGGTTTTTAAAGCAAGACTTTCATCTACAGACGATCCAAGCTGGCAAAATTATTTCTGCACACTTTATTTTTTTCAGGTCTGCCCATTCCTGGTAAGCGGGATAATCTTCCTGGATTGTAGTTGGCAACTGGCTAGAAGTAGGTCATTCATTTATGTGAACCCTAATGAATTTGAAAAAGAAATATACTTTGGGAATGTTTGAAGAGATTAATTAGCAGTTGCTTCTTCCATACGTGTTCTGATCTTATTTTTGATGAAACTTCCAACGGCATTGCCCTGCACTTTGCCAACTTCACAGGCTGGCTTATAATGTATCCCTCCATATACCCTGCTAATAGCAGCCTCATCTCTGGCTTGTTGAAAGGACGCAAAGCTTCGGGCCGTCATACCATACTCCATTTCGGTTGAATCTATGAAGGCAAATGTTTCTCCAAACAAGTCAGTTAAGGCAACTTCAGCTGAACTTGAAATTACACTATGCCCACTGGTATACTCCGGGAATGGCGGTGTTTGTAATAATGGCACCCAATTCTCATCAATGTATTGATTAATATACGATTCAGGTCGGATCAATTTGCTCCTATATTTCTCATCCCAACAACTGATGAAGCCATCCATTAATGAAACGGATACTCTTACATACGCTTCGGCAGTTTGAACCATGTCTAATTTGGATTGTTGACAGGCTACTCTGGTGATATTCATCCAATGTCCACCTGGAGAAATCTTTTTTGTGGCAAACATAACATGCCCCTTCACATTCATGACAAATGGATTACAGTCCCAGAAGAAGGCAATGTTAGACTGTTCCTCCGTCAGGCTTTTTCCGATTTCATAAGTTTCATTAGCGTCATTATAAAACTGTGATTTCTTGTCTGTAGAAAATGGCGTTGGCTTAGCCGGAATGAACTGCGTTGCCGAATCAATCGCAAACGGCCTGATCTTATTCCAATGAGGTTCAATAGCATCCATATAAGCAGGTGGTGTAGGCTTCCAGGTTGATGGATCACTTAGGATCGAATACTTGGGGAAAGAACGGGATTGCTTATAATTATCTTTTGAAGACCATGCCAAAATATGATCGGCTACTGCTTCTCCATAGGCAACAGATCGATCAAATACATCATCTGGAATTCCTGTTTCCTTAAACTCTTGCATAATTTGTGTGTAAAATTCATCCATCTTATCTTCGGAGAAAACAAGCGCCTTTCCAACTTTCATCATGGATTGAACAGCCGCAAGAGGGAAGCAGTATTCTTTTCCAGGTTCAGGCTGAGGCACCGAATCCAAACCGGTTAACTGACCTGCCAGAGACAAAAACTTTTTATCTTGCGGTACCAGTGCTTCATAACCAGCCACACTGACGTAAGCATAAATCCTGCTTGCTACAGGTGGCGAAAAAATATCATAGACAATAAGGTCAGTTACTTTTTTTAAAGTACGATGCAAAAAATCTGGATTTTGCACCTTTGTCTTGTATTCTCCGGAATTGGAAGCACATCCAAAAACCAACAGCGTCAAAACAACCCATTTAAGCCGATTCATAGTATAAAAATTTATAGTATAAAATTTAGCAATATTACCTCAAAGGAGATCCAATTGAAATGATCTTTGTCAGTTTTATCAATAAACAAAGGCAAGTCATTTGACCACGTAATTCAATCTATTTATACCAACACCTCTTATCTCTAAACTTTTCCACTTTGAGGGCAACTTTGTTTTAAGCTGCTGAATACCTGTGTCTGTAATTTGCAATCCACCTAACCCGAAAATCAGAGATTGAAGTGTGCCCCCAGCACCTGTTGCAAAATAAGGATTGGTGCCTCCTGCTGTTTCAGCCAATACACCAAAAGGTGGAACTTCATTTGGCTTATAACTTTTAATAAACAGTTCATATGATTTCTCTGGATTTCCGATTCTGGCGTAAAGTGTAGCTAGAGCCGAGTGCGCCATGGCTGGTCCATCGGGCGACATACGAGCTTCATAATACTTCAGGTCCTTTTCAATTTGAGCTTTATCAGTAATAATCTCTAATGGATAAGATAAGAGATTTGCATCAACTTGTTTAATCTCAACACCATCGTATGTTTCATTTTCTTTGGTTGTGCCGTCAGGAAATTTCAGGATTGGAATATTTTGAGCTACTACTTCCCAATCAGCGTTTGGAGCAATGCCCAACTCCTTCGCGGATTGAGTTGCATATCTCAATACAGTGATGGCCATGCCATTGGTAAAGGCATTGTTATCAATGTTCTCTTGCCATTCGTTGGCACCGATAACATTATTAATCTCGTACCGGCCTGGTTCTTTACGCTCTACCCTGCTCGACCAGAAGTCAGCAACTTCTTTTAGGAGAGGATAGCCGCGATCGCGCAGCCATTGCTTATCTTTTGTGACTTGATAATATTTCCAGAATGCCCAACCAACACAGCCTGAGATGTGTTGCTGAAACGGACCCGTAAGTGCCCACACAGGTGTCACCTCTTGACCTTCACTTGCCGATTCCCAGGGAAACATTGCTCCTTTATATCCGTGGCTAAAAGCATTCTGTTTTGCTGCATCCAATCTTTGAAAACGATACTCCAACAATGACTTTGCCAGCTCCGGTTTCAACGCCAGCAGAGGCGGATACATCCACAGTTCGGTATCCCAAAAAACATGGCCGTTATAACCAAGACCCGATAAACCCATTGGGGACAAACTGAAAGCTGTGCCTTCACGGGCAAAAGAATAGAGATGATACAGTGCAAAACGAACATCGCGTTGAGCCTGAGGATCACCTTCAATTACTATATCGCTATTCCATAGTTCTTCCCATGCTCTCAGATGTGCATTCATTAATCTGTCGCGACCTTCTAACATTGCATAAATAGTTAGTCGCTCTGCTTCATTGTGTGCATCCGAAATATGAGCGGATGAAATCACCGATCCTACCACACAGAAACTAAACTTCTCCCCTGCCTTCAATTGTTTTGCGAATTTTGTCAAATGCATGTTGTAATCCCAATCTTCGTGCACGAGAGGCGGAATTTCATTCTTATCAAAAATAAAACTAGTTGATGCAGCAACCGTATGTTTCCCCGAAGGACTCTTTCCAACTGAAGTCATTAAAGGAATCTTCACATGAGGTCGGTCAATAACAGCATACAAGTTTTTAACATCGCGAAGTATATCTGGTGATTCAATTACACTTGCCGGGCTTATTATTACGTCTTTCTTTGCTTCAATTTCAATTATGGTAAGTGCGCTAAATGGCAAATGCCGCAGGGCTGCTAGAGAGTGCTTCACATGAATTTTATCTTGATAATCGAATTCGGTGATGAGCAACGCCTTCTTCATGTCCAGGTATTGTCTGAATTTTGAAATGTTTTTGGAGCTAATGCGCTGGTTGTCTATATCGAGGTTCATATTAATAAAATTGAACCCTTTCAAAATATTATCAACTCTGCCCCTGCCGTACGTGTCAAACGCTCCATTCAACACAACATCCTTCACCTTCATCGGTTCGGGTGACGACACCAGACCCACTATACCATTAGCTACTGTAACACCATAATAATTAGCCGGATCAATATTCTTAGCTTCAATAATCCAATTGTCTGATTGGCTATAGCTGGAAAAAGTAACTAAAACTAAAAGAACAATATTTAAGCGATGCTTCATGTTACTTAATTTTAAAAGCTTTGAGACTGTCATTATTCTGTGAAAATAGATAAACCTTTCCATTTTTCGAAGTGCGAACAACTGCGATGTCCCTGCCCTCTCCCTTGACAACTAGTCCTGATTCAGAATTTGAAGTCTTCATAATAGCTACCCAAACAGTGACAGATATCCAACAGTACTCTCAAACAAACACATGATTCAATGCTGGTAGTCCCGAATTTATTGCTATCCAAGTTGTTCCCTCATCCGTTGAAAGATAGGGGCCATTCAATGTTCCAGCAAATATGTTTATCCCATTAGAGGCCAAAGAAATAATATTATCTGTTTGGCTAGTTATAGACCAACTGTTGCCATTGTTTGAGGAAACAAAAAGTCCACGTTGCATATTTGATTTTTAGATGGAGCCTGGTTCAACTATTCTCGATGAACTTGTAATCAGCTCTCGTCTTATAGACAGTAATATTAAAGAATCGCCCAGCCATAACTAACTTTAAAAGACAAAACCGTACAAATACAGTAGCAGATGTGTAATTTGTTTACAATTTGGTTGAAAATACTGAGATATTAAAACCCGAGCTAGATCCTTTTAACCCCTTAGTCCGATTCATTTTTTAGAAATTAATTTACAACCTCTAGCTTATGGGTTGCTGAAAAGGGCCTTCCTCCGGTTGCTAGACCTTCTATCCGAATCTGCAGTTCTCCAACATCGTCAGAGCAATAGAATTCTACAGTGGCTTTGCCACCAGCATCAGTTGTAATACTCGGGTTCCAAAATATTGTCGATCTAAAATCCGGTTTGTTGGGTTGGCTATGCTTTTGATTCTGTGCATTGAACGCAAGGGGTCTACATATTCCTTGCACAAGCTTGGAAACATCGTCAAGGGGTTCTCTTACATTACCTCTCTTTGTTTGAACAATTATTATTCCACACCTCCCCATAAGGCCAAGAGGTATTAATTTCTTAGGAGTATTTACAATCTTCACCGAAACTAAATCGGCAGGATTGAGCGAAAGAAAAAAATCAGTATTCTTTGTAGCAATACCATCAATAATATAAAGCGGATCATCTGTTGGCATGGCCATGGGTGATAGTAAGGAAATCCGTACTATGCTTTTCTTACTGGTTTTTCGATGATAGACGGAAGGGATTACTTCTTTGATCACCTCGGCCATCGTTGGCATTAGGACATAATCCTTCAAATTAATTTTTATATCTGCTGCATTGATTTCATCTTCAAAATCTTCGTTTGCTTTGTTAACGTTATCTTCTATTACTTCGGGCGATGATGAATAAATATCAAACGACTTATCAATTAATCTGCACTTTTTATTAAAAGAAGCATAGCGATCAGGATTTTCTGTTTTCCGGAAGGCTGGTGGGTTTGGTAATTGAAGCAATGAATCTTCCCACTTAACTTTTATATTAGAAATTTCCTTTTGTTTTGAGTGTGCCATGTAAAAAAACTCATCAGTTTCAAAAATATCCGGAATAGCCAGTCCCATTTTTCCCTTTTCTAAGGTAAATGTTTGATAACGCATTTTACTCTTTTGGAGATAAAACATAATCTGTGTTAAATCAGGAACAGGTTCAGGAGGATCATTGAAATAGATTTGTCCCATCCTTTGAATCCCACTCGTAAAGGTGTACCTGGGCTTTTCAAGATCATTAGATACTATCTTCTTCCACGGAACTTCTTCTGTTTCCAGAATAAGAAAATTATCTACTTGCTTTACCCAGCTGGAGTCAGATCGATTAATATGCAGTTTGTTCCGATCATTCGATAGAGTAATAAGGTCATCAACAAAAGAATTCTCAGTATCATCAAAGAGTGAAGCATTCAGCACCTTCATCGAGAACTCGCCTTGAACAGGTTGCCCATTTTCATCCAATAAGGAGAGCTCAACTTTAACTTTTTCTCTGTTTTTATAAGTCGCGTTTGTCGTTAAAATATTTGCCATCACAGAACGAACAGGTGGTATGTAAAAATCCCGGCCCGCTAATAGCTTTCCATCCTGATCAAGTATTGACAAGTGGGCAATGCCTTCCGGAAATTTTTCTATCGGTATCTGAACATCTACAAAGTCCTTACTTTCTTGTTGGAAAACATCAGAATGGAGAATTTTACCTTGTGTGTTTACCACAATCAATAATTCTTTTTTGCGAAGATCCGAATCAACAGGCGATGTGATAACAACTCTAGCGGGCTCACCTTCTAATGAAGGTTGAAGCAACAAGCTACATCCATCTGCTTCGATTGGAGGAAGTTCAACCTTCATTGATTCACCCAACACTTGTGCGAAATAGGAAGCATTGGGCGCTGGAGTGAAGATAATATTGCCTAATCCGTTAGAATCAATTTGTGTTTGGCCTACCTCCTGTCCGGTTGCATAAACTATCTGTACAACCGATCCTGCAAGGTGTGTCCAGATACTAACTTTATTAGAGACATTGCCAATCAAACGTCCGCCCTCAGATTTTACTCTGAAAAATGGTTTTGTGTCCGGAAGAATTTCGTTATCCCTTGTAATTATTATTTCCTTTTTGAATACAGATGAGGGACCGAAATTTTTCATCCAACTGCTATGAGCCGTAACCAGGTACATGCCGGCCTGCAATGCATCGGGTATAGCAAATTGATTGTGACCAACACCGTCATATACACTAAATAAAAGATGGAGTTTACTAGCACCTATTGAATCAATCAGGTTAAGTTCAATCAATTGTTTACCGGGTACTCCAGTCAGGTCTTCGTTAAGAAAATAGGCTTTGAACCAGACCGTATCTCCAGGTGAATACTTATTCTGGTTGAACACTAGATGTGCATACGCTTTAGACCATATGGCCTGATAGGCATCATACCGTTGTAATACTTGTTGCTTATTTATGGATTGGGCACTGCTTCTTACAAGGATGAATAGAAAAATAATAGTTATCCAAGCGTGGCTCATTCCCAATTAATTGGTTTTGTTGAAGAGGCGTTGTGATAAAACTGATAACACGGCAGCGTAAGAAAATCAATGGGAGTAAGTAGATAAGGAACGTCTCTCGGATAGATATACAATTTTTTCTTTAGGGATGATGTTGCCCAAAATATACCAACCACTGATTCATTCGTATTAATCGATTTGATATTTCCTTTGATTTCTCCGGACAGCGGTTGAAATATACTGGAGGCACCTTCCTTTTGAGCACGGACGATTTTAAAGAATTCAAATGCTTTTCTTGAAAGACTCATTTGTTCAACCTCAACCAGATATTTTTCATGGAACGTTGCATTGTTAATCGGCACTTCGCCCACCTTAATATTTTTAAATTGGTTGGCTGTTATGAATTGTACATCGGAAAGTTGCGGAGCTTCTTCAAAATCATTTACCCAGCAGGTACAACAGGTACAATCGGCTCTCCGTTCTAAAGTCCCTCCACTAGGTCCAGGCACAATAACATAACCGCTACACGGAAAGGGATCTTTATAGGGCCTATACGGAGGAGTATTGGTGAAGTGAAGTTCAGGATAGGTAATTACCTTATAGGTTCCTGTGTACTTCCAACGAACGTAGGTCCCAGCATCACTACCAGACTTTGCATCCACAAAAACATTAAACACATCGGCTCTTATTTCTCCAAAACTCTCCACTATTGTTCTGGGTTCGAACTCAAATCGGATATTCTCAATCTCTCCAACTTGATTAATTCGTTCAGGTTCGGATTCAAAGACAAGACCCTCAGATGATTCAATCCGTATATAATAGGAGTGTCCGATTTGGCCTTGCATGGAACCTCCGGTGCTATACAAACCTGGTCTTATCTCAGAAAATTCCTCAACATTACCCTCATCATCAAATAATTTGATGCTTGCATTTTCCACAGGTACCCGATACGAAGAGTCTGCATCAAGACTTATTCCTTTTGAAACAGTGACGGTATAGGGTCCCGGATTGTCGGAGATCATTCCTTCAACTACTGTGAGGAGCTGAGCTTCCGGAACATCAAATTCAATTCGTTCCACACAAGCACTCAACATGAGAAAGGTAATCAGCCATCGTACCTTTATTGACTCAATCATGAAAGTCTGCTTTGGCTTCATCAAAAGTTGATATTATAACTGACTGATGGAAATATAGTTCCTATAATGGAAAGCTGGTACGGTTTCGGAATCCCATTTCCCGAGCTCTTAAAGAAAACAGTATAAGGATTTTTACGGGCATAAACATTGTAAACGGATATGACCCAAGTTCCTTCAAACAGTTTTTTAAGTTTATGATTTCCTTCAATCACAAGTGCGACATCCAGTCGGTGATAGTCCGGAATCCGGTATTGATTACGAGCAGAGAAAAAAGCAACCGTAGTATTTTCTAAAACAAAAGCCGAAAGTGGGATAGTCACTGGTCTACCAGTATGATAGGTGAAGTTTCCTGTAAAGAAATGTCTGCGCGAGAGATTAATTTTCCAAGCCAAGTTAAGTATATGGGGTTGATCAAAATTAGCCGGGTATTGCTTGCCACTATTGATTGATTCGCTTGAGGTTGGTCCGGCTATTGTCCGAAAGCTGCGTGAGTAGGTGTAATTTAATGATCCGGTTAGCCGGCCCGTATTTTTCGATAAAAAAGTCTCAACACCATAAGACTCACCCTTCCCTTGGAGTAAATCTGTTTCGAGGAGCGGATTTAAAATCAGTTGTGCCCCATCTTTAAAATCAAGAATGTTATTAATAGTCTTATAAAATACCTCAACAGAGGTTCCATATTTTCGTTGACTAAAATCTTTAAAGTAACCCACGGAGATTTGATCCGCGCGTTGAGGTTTGAAATAATATCCACTGGGTTGCCAAATGTCTACAGGTGTAACTGCGGTTGAATTGGTCACCAAATGCAGGTATTGAAACATCCGACTGCAGCCCAGCTTGAAGGAAGCTGTGGGACTCGCCATCCATCGAAGTGATAGCCGTGGTTCAAGCCCGAAATATGTTTTGATGGTCTGTCCACTTTTCACATACATAGTATCTATTACATTCGTAATCTCGCGTGCAACACCTTCTTTATATAGGTTGATTGTGGCGGGTCCATAGGAAGAAAAGATTGGAAGTCTAAGTCCTGCTTCAACAAATATACGCTCATTGACTGACCAATCATCCGATACATAGAGTGCGTTCTCAATAGAGTTTTGTTTATCCATTGATACCGGCTTTGCATTAGATTGTGGTGATTCGGGTTTAAGTGATCCCGGATTAAACCGATAATACACAAGTTGCCATCCATAATTAAGTTTGTGTTTACCTTTATTATAATGGAAAGCCGCCTTTAATACTGTGGAAGTTATTCGATATGAAAGTGATGACGCTGTCAGATAATTTTGGTTATCTACTTTATAATCATACGAACTAAGCCCCATCACAAACTCCGAACTTAACGTAGTTGAAAATTGATGATCAAGTCGGACAGAACCTTGAAGGTTGTTCCATTTATATGTAGTGTCTCCTGCCAGGCTAAAACTATCTTTACTTGAATACCCGGTAAAGGAAAGCTTTGAATGGTTCTTTAAAATATGTGTAAGTTTCAGCGTTCCATCATAAAAGAAAACTGAACTGTTGCGAAGATCAATGTAGTCGGTTCGAATGGCCCGGATCAGATAATTGGAGTAGGTAGATCGGAACGAAGCAGCAATTGAAGTTTTTTCCTTGCTGAGGGGACCATTAATCATGAAGTTACTGGTGATCAATCCAATTCCGGCTTTGCCATTCCATTTCTCTAAATCACCATCCTTTGATTGAATATCCAGCACCGAAGAAACCCTGCCCCCGAATTCGGCAGGAATGCCACCTCTATAAAAGGAAACATCCCGGATGGCTTCCGGATTAAATGCTGTAAGAAAACCAAATAGATGCGAACTGTTAAATACAGGCAGCCCATCGTAGAGGATCAGGTTCTGATCTACACTACCACCGCGAACGTTGAAGCCAGAAGCTGCTTCACCCACTGTAGTTACGCCAGGCAAATTCTGCACTTGTTTTATCAGATCTACTTCCCCTAAAAATGAAGGAGCGCGTTTCAACTCTTGCATGGAAAGTTGAGTTTGGCCGATTCCGCTGGTGGTTATCTCTTGAATGACCTGGCCTTGAACTACTACTTCATCAAGTAAGAATGGAACCTTCTCCATATCCAGATTGATCTCTCCATTTTTATAAGCCACCAAGTCAATGACTTTAGTTTCGTAGTCAACAAAACTGAAGCTTAGCACGTGCGCTCCTGGTGTAAATGTCAAAGTATACCTACCCGTTTCATCCGTTGTAGTTCCTTCCTGTGTGCCACTGATTTGGATATTCGTTCGATGCAAAGGCTCGCCAGTTTTCAAATCTATTACCTTACCAGAAATAACAATCTTTTGACCCATTTTTTCGTCCCCGATTTCCCCAAAGTGATATCTCTCTATTTTCTTTTTCTGGCGTACAGCCGTTTCAATGGCAGTATTGTGAATAAAAGCCTGAGTTGGGTCCTTAATAAAAACTATCGCGTTCGGATACATTGCGAAATAGTTAAGATCAGTTCCCAACAAAAGTTCGTTCAATACTTGAGCCAGCGTCTGCCCTTCATAGTTCTGCGAGACCGTGATTGGAATAATCCATTCTGGGAGGAAATAAAATCTAGCCGTATTCTCTTGAGACATTTCGTTGAGAACCGTGGCCAGTGGCTTTCCTTGTTCAGAGCCATCAAGTTTTACGTAAAGAATTTGAGCATCTATCCAAAGAGGGCAAAAAAATAATATTAAAAGTAGTCTTCTTTTAAACATAAATACCCTGCGGAAAAATAACCCGAAGTCATGATGATAGTTTTGATACCCGGTAACAAGCTAAAACCAAATCATGAATTGCAAAGTTGAAAGTGAAATATATTAACATTTAAAGTGATAATCAATTAATTGCGTCCTATCTACACTAAATTTAATTCTCGTATCTTCAGAGAAATAAGAGTCTAACAAGAGATGTTGTCGGAATTATTTTGGTACATAATTATCTATTCCATTTTGCGCGTTCTTATTTTACGTAAAATGAAATTACCCACTGCAGTTCCTTGTGTAACATCAACCTCACAAGCAGGCTTATAATGTATCCCTCCATATACTCTACTAATAGCAGCCTCATCTTGGCTTGTGGAAAGGACGCAAAGCTTCGAGCCGTCATACCATATTTTAAGCCAATCATACTGAAATACAAACTTCCAGAATAAAACTGAAAATTAAATTCAGGTCATTTTCAATTCTAACACGATTACTTTTTCCTGAAAGTCAAAAGCGTTTGATTATTTCTGGAAACAAGGTAGATAAGCTTGCCTGTATCTGCCTCTTTCATGATGGCTATATCACGCCCTTCACCAAGGGTAATAAATCCAGACTGGTCGGGTCGTATGGGTTCAAAATTTCCCTTTCCGTCTCCCATCAAGACCAGGCCCACGCCTGCATCGTAGGAACCAAAATCTGGCTGAGTGGCACTTAGATTTCCTGTCAGCAACACATCAGGAATTCCATCATCATTCAGGTCGCAGGATTTTATACCATAAACAGGAAAGTATTGCGCTTCCATCGGCAGCGGAATCAACTCAAATTTATCACCATCATTTCTTAAGAACACAGATTTAAGTTGTTCAACTTTCATCAATGCCGAATTACCTTTCTGTAAAGGAGTGATGATATCCTCGAGTTTTACATCACGGTAGTCCATGTAATGCAGAAATTTTTTCTTCAGTGATGGAATTTGTTTTACCAGCTGATCACGCGAACTAAACGGATAACTGCTATCTCCGTTAAAATAAACCATGATATGATCAGATCCACCATTTGAATCAAAATCTCCAAGATACATTGACAAGGGCTTTTGCTGGGAGGCTTTTATTCTTGAATTTAATCCAAGATTGCCGAGCATCAAATCATCATCACCATCGCCATCAAAATCGTCCACTTCAATTGTATTCCACCATCCCTTTGTATTATCCAGGCCATACGCGTTTGCCATATTTAAAAAGCGATGGTCCTTCTGTTGTATAAGCACCGTTACGGGCATCCACTCTCCTGCTAAAACCAAATCCTGAAGATTGTCCTTATTAATGTCAATCCACGCAGCATCTTTCACCATGCCAGGCCTCACCTGTGTTGGATTATCAAAGGTACTTTGCCCAAGCCAGGATGGATCAAATTGAAAAACACCCTTGCCCTTATTTTGTAAAAGAAAACTGACGGGACTCATACCATATAAAAATGGCATGACGGAAGCACCGATAAACAGATCGACATCACCATCCGAATCATAGTCGTAAGGCCTTACACAAGAGGCGTGAAGCAATATTTTTGAGAATGCTGATGATGAATAGGTAAAATTTCCTTTACCATCATTGAGGTAAAGTCGTGGGGTGAGCAAATCAAATTCTTTCATCTCTTCCTGTCCTCCAGAAACCACAACAAGATCCTGGTCACCATCGCCATCAGCGTCAAAGAAAGCGGCATCGGTGTCTTCCGCTAATACATGCATCGCTAATGCATTGGATTTTACTAAAACCAATTCACCATTCGGTTTTTGTTTGAAGATTGAACCCGCTTGTCCTTTCGCTCCGCCAATAAAAAAATCATCAAGACCATCCTGATTAATGTCAGCGACCGCAAGCGGAGGGCCTTCCGTGCTCAGCATATGCGGAATCAACGACTCACGATTGAATGCGTTGAAGTCATCTTCATTGTGTTTTATGTTCACTTTGGATACTAGCTGCAATAATGGTGTCGGAAAGGTCAGAGACTCACCGAACTGATTGCGATGATCGTATTCAATTATAACTTCATTGGAGCTAACTGTTTGCTGGGAAACTTTTCCGTCAGGCCAGATAATCTTTACATTCACTGAATCGTCTGTTGTGGGAAGCCCGAAAGTCATTGCATAATCGGAAGAAGAACACCAGCCGCGTGATGGAAATAATTCCTGCATCTGAACCTGATCACCGCTAGTGACTGTTACTGTAGCACCCACTGCCTTCTGATTTGCCTTGATGGATTTTGCGCTTAGGTTGACCTTTAAAAAATTTGCGCTAGCTGAGTTATTCTGATAGAGAAGAGCATCACCATTTATCTGGTTTACTACCAGGTCAGGATCTCCGTCATTGTCAAGATCGCCATAGGCTGCACCATTCGAAAATCCAGGAAGGTACAGCCCCCATTCTTTTGTCTTATCTTCAAAAGTAAGATCACCTCGATTCTTAAAAATAAAGTTGCTCACCTTGCCTTCCGGCATCATGTTCGCCAAAATAAAATCGGATTCCTTGCTGGCCTCCTGAATAGAGTCATTGGAAATGAAGTTAATGTAATCGAGATCATTTGGTCTTCGAACGATGCCATTGGAAATAAAAACATCTTTTAGTCCATCGCCATCAAAATCCACAGCCAGTGGACACCAGCTCCAATCCGTAGCAGGCAATCCTGCTGCCTGGGCCACATCTGAGAAAACAACACGGCCACTGTCTATCCGGCCACGGTTGACCTGCAGTGTATTGCGTGAAACCTGTTTACCATAACCAAAATTCAGTTTGAACTTATATACCTCATATGAATCCTCACCTGCTGATGTTTTTATGACTGCTTCATCCCGAGGCAACATATCCATCGTTAATATGTCGGTCCACAAATCATTATTCAAATCTGCCATTTCATTTCCCATACTGAATCTGCTGGTATGTGCGAGGCTTTTATCAGACTCTTGCGAAAATGTGCCATTCTTCAGATTTATGTACAGGTAATCATTCTCAGCAAAATCATTGGAAACATAAATGTCAGGAAAGCCATCACGATTAAAATCAGAGATTCCGATTCCTAATCCATATCCTAGCTGGCTCGACAATATCCCCGCTTCCTTTGTTACATCCTTGAAATACGATGCGCCTGTCTTAGTATACTGATTTTGATATAACCGGTCGCCCGATAATGAATCAACCTGATTTCGCATGGATATATTGCCATAGGATCGTTGAGGGTGAACGGAATGATTGAGCAGGTACATATCCAGATCTCCATCCCGATCGTAATCAAAAAAAGCGGCATGTGTAGAGAATCCTTCGAAGTTTAATCCGAATGCATCTGCGCTTTTGGTAAATGTGAGATCACCATTATTAATGAACAGCTGATTAAACCCATTGAAATTCTTATATCGGCCAACGCCACACAGGTAAATATCAAGTAAACCATCGGCATTCACATCCGCCATGGTTATCCCGGTTTTCCAGTTTCCACCTCCTTCCACGCCTGCTTTTGAAGTGATATCCTCAAACCTAAAATTGCCTTTGTTTAGGTATAGCTTATTAGGTCCCTGATTGCTGGAAAAATAAATGTCTGATAAGCCATCATTATTGATATCGCCAATGGCCACTCCACCTCCATTATAAAAATAAAGGTATTCGATAATGTTAAATTCTTCATCTTCGATTAAGTTGTTTTGAAAACTAATGGAAGAATGAGAAGGCGGAATCAACGTAAACTGGCTTGCAGGAACGTGCTCCTTTTTGATTTGACACGCTGATAGTATCAGGATGGTCATCATCCAAATTTTCCATACCGAGAATAAACTGTATTGATACTTCAACTTATCTGATCTTATAGAACAACACTGAATCATTATTGCGAGCCACCACAAGTAGCTTTGCTCCTGATAGATTTACTCTTGTGAAATCCCTGACCTCTCCGTCAATCGATAAGCCAGAGTTTCTCGAGTCCACCGCTTTAAATTCTCCATTTCCATCTCCCTTAAGAAATACACCAAAGCTGGCATCATATCGGCCGGCTTCCGGTTTTACGCGATATAAATTGCCTCCAAGTAGTATGTCCAGGTTTTCGTCATGATCAAAATCAAAAACTTCAATGGCATACATGGTGGAGAATTGTGCTTCAACGGGGAGGCTTTTAAATGTGAATTTACCTTTTCCATCATTAAGCATGATTCCGGTGGAGAAATCAAATGCTTCAAGTTTAACCGCATCTTTCAGTTCTTCTTCCGTAAATATATCCTGAATGGTCTGGTCTTTATAGTTTTCATATTTAAGATACTTCTTTTTTAAGGATGGAATCTGCATCAACAGGTCATGACGAAGCACCATCGGATAACTCGCATTACCATTATACGTGCATATGATTTGCTCCCTGGTCCCATTTTTATCAAAATCATTTACATACATGGTCACCGGCTTTTCAACAGACGCTCTGAACCGTGTATTGTGGCCATGATTAGCGAATACAAAATCAATATCACCATCCTGATCAAGGTCAGCGGCTTTAATTCTATTCCACCATCCATTGGTTAATTTCAATCCGGAAAACTCTGTCTTGTCCGTTAACTTTCCTGCCACATTAATAAAGACTTTTATGGGCATATACTCTCCCACCACCAACAGGTCGAGGTCGTTATCTCCATCAATGTCGGACCAGGAAGCATCTGTTATCAGCCCCACCTTAATTAAGCCAGGGGCAACCGAAGCCGTTACGTCTGAGAATTCACCTTTCCCGTTATTATTTAAAATATATCCGTTCGTGGGGAGTCCATATAAAAATGACTGACCTCTTATTCCAACAAATAAATCAAGATCACCATCCTGATCATAATCCCCTGCCTGCACTGTTGAGGAATTTTCCAAAGCTGTTGTGGGCAACACCTGAGGCGATTTCGCAAAGTTGCCTTCGCCATCATTGATATACAAGCGGTCAGCAAGCGCATTGGAAATGGTAGCAAATTCACTGCTGCCACTGCAAACATATAAGTCCATGTCCTGATCGTTATCAGCATCAAAAAATAAGTTGGCCTGGTCTTCTGATATCTTGTCAGTTTGAAATACCGTTTCGCTTACTGATTTGAATCCTCCATCCGTTGTCTGAACGTACATGGTGCCAGGACTATCCTTTGCTCCTCCGATATAAAGGTCTTCAAGTCCATCTCCGTTGACATCTGCTTTCGAGATTCTTGGTCCTTCCGTGCTAAGCATATGATAGAGAAGTTTATCACGATCGAAGTCAACAAATTCACTTTCATGATGGATGTAATTGAACGGTGTCTCTGAAAGTTTCTCAAACATGGTCGCTGTAGGAATTGACTTTTCATAAATGACTTCAACACCATCATTTTGATTTAAAATCAAATTCTGATTCGTAGCCACATTTTGAAGCACCGTCTCTCTGCCATCCGGCCATTGAATGCGAACCCGGTTAACGGTATCTAATTTACCCAAACCAATGTTGGGTCTTGGATCTACCGATGATTCAAAACCACGATTCGGAATCTGCTCTATGGAAAAGAGTTGATCATTATGTTCGATGACAATCTTTGTACCAAAGGCAAATGAATTCTTGCCAATCCCCTGAAGAGAAAATTTTAAGTAACGGTTTGCCGGGTTTAAAACATTAGTTTCATTGCGTATTACCGATGCCGTCTCATTAACATGACTGATCACAAGATCAAGATCACCGTCATTATCAAGGTCTCCATATGCAGAGCCGTTTGAAAAATTTGGGCCACCCAAACCCCATTCTTCTGCCTTATTCACGAACGAAAGATTTCCTTGATTATGAAATGCATAATCCGGAACCGGATTAGAAGGAATTAGTTCTACCAACTTCTGATAATTAACCTGATTGTTTGTAACAATAGATTTCACCACTTCTTCGTTTAAAACATATTGCAAATAATCCTGATTAGTTAAATCCTGGTATATACCATTTGCGACAAACACATCTTTCAATCCATCATTGTCCATATCAAACATTAATGCTCCCCAGCTCCAGTCTGTGGCTTCCATGTCTATGAGCCGGCCAATTTCACTGAAGGTGTCATTTCCGTTATTTAGCTGAAACATGTTGCGTGTGAACTGGTGGTAATAATCGTTGGTAACACCGTATTGGTATCGGTCCCAGTTTTCGAATGTAGTCACCGTTTTTATTCGGTCGTTCCTTTCCGGGAGCATCTCGGTGACAAATATATCCGACCAACCATCATTATTAATATCCGCCAGATCGGCACCCATGGACGCTCCACTGATTGATTTCATTTGTTCCGGCAGACACTCTTTAAACTTGCCATTATGATTATTCAGATAGAGGTAGTCCCGCTCAAAAAAATCGTTGGATACATAAATGTCCAACCATCCATCATTGTTCACATCACCCACGGTGGCGCCAAGTCCAAAGCCGATGATACTTCCAAATATGCCGGCATGCTCACTCACATCGGTAAAATGATCACCATCGTTTCTCATTAGCTTATCTCCACCCAACTGATCACGTTTAGGACGTTCATTTTTCATCAGGTTGAAACTTCCAATGGACTGATAGGAATTGTTCAGAATGTATAAATCCAGGTCATTATCCCGATCATAATCAAAGAATACGGCATGCGTGGTGAACCCTTTATCGGCAATTCCAAATTCTTTTGCCCGCTCGGTGAACGTAAGATCACCATTGTTAATGAACAACTCATTCTCCTTGTCATCTCCTTTGATGTCTCCCGAATTACAAACATATATATCGAGCCAACCGTCACCGTTCACATCGGCAAGACTTACCCCGGTTGACCATGCTTTTGTTCCCGATACTCCTGCTTTGTCGGTGATATCTTCAAATCTGAAATTTCCCTTGTTAAGGTATAATTTATTAGGACCCTGATTGGCAGTTAAGTACATATCAATAAGACCATCATTGTTTACATCGCCTAACCCAACACCACCACCATTATAAAAATTCCGATAAGTATAAATATTGAACTCCTGGCTGAATATCAACGTATTCTTAAAATTTACACCAGTAGAGTCTGATGAAAGCGGGGTAAATAGTTTTGCTTTCTTCTCCTGAACTTGCCGGGAACAACTGATGGTCAATACCAACAACGAGGTGCAAAAAAAATAAATAGAGAACTTTACACTCATTTCTCCTAAATATCAATCTTTGGCACAACGTCTTTCGTTATTGAATGCTGATACTTAGGATGTAGAATATCCTGAATTTTAACAACAACATTTTGCTCATCCTTAATGTAAACTACCATTCTCCGGTTACCATCTAGTTTGATTGGATAATCTTTGCTATTTATAGTGGCAGTCACGAATTCATTTCCCTTATAACCAAGCATCAATAATTTCAGGACTTTCTCTTTTAACTTTTCAGATTGAAATAGCTCATTCCATGGCGCCCAGGATGGGTAGCTAAATTCAAGGTTCATTTCGATGATTTTATTGTTCTTATCAAACACCGGTATGAAAAGCATTCGCATGGAGGTAGGCTGGTCATGTACCAGGGAGTCCACGAAGTCATATTGAACCGTGCCACTGTAAGGGCCGGCTGTAATCATGTGTTGTTTGTTTAAATCATAGCATTTACCAAAATACTCATCATTAGTGTCTCCCAGATTAATTCCAAACACAATAGAATCCATTCTGATGCCTTTGGAAAGTTCCGACTTCACGAGCTTTGTATAGTCAGACTGAAAGCATCCACTCAAAATTAAACACATAGTAAAAATGCTACTTGCGTATTTTAAAAATTTCCAAGTCATCATCATATTTTGCAAATAAAATAAATTTGTCCCCATTAACTTCGACATATTCAATATCCCTTATTTGTCCGGTTACACGAAGGTCCTGACCTTGTTTAAACATAAATCGATGATCCTTAAGTATACCCTTAAAAAACCATCCATGTGACGCATCCTGCCTGCCAAACTGTGGTTTCACCTGGTACTGATTTCCACCTGCTATTAAATCACTTATTCCATCGTTATCAAAGTCTCCAATCAATAGACAATAGATAGTTGAAAATTGTGCCCGCAAAGGTAGTTCTATTCTTTCATATCCATTTGGTCCGGAAAGCAACATTAGTGAAGCCAATTGATTAACCTGATAGATTTTAGAATCCTTAAGTATGTCCCCAGGAAACAGTTCATCAATCGATTTTTTTGAATAATCCTTATAATACAAAAGGGACTTTTTAAAGGAAGGTAGCTGAGAAAGAAACTCATCCTTATCGACTATAGGAAAGTACTTATCGCCCTGTTGGGTGCAATAAATTTGTTCTTTCGAACCATTCCTGTCAAAATCATCGAAGTACATTCTGTCGCCTGGTTTAAAAAAAGAATTGAGTCCTTGATTTCCTACTACAAAATCAGGCTTGCCATCCTTATTCAAATCGGCCGTTTCAATATCATGCCACCAACCTTCCGTATTCAATAATTTCCAATCAGTAGAAACATTTGATAATTTTCCTTTGTCATTTCTTAGTGCGATGATCGGCATCCAATCTCCAACAATCATTACATCATTCCATCCATCGCTATCAAAATCAACTATTGCCGCATCAGTTATCATTCCTATATTTAACAGATCGGGTGCATAATTGCTGGTAACATCTTCAAATTGTCCCTTGCCATCATTTTGTAACAAAAATCCCCTTCCTTCAAAGCCATAAACAAATGGATCAAATCGCTCACCCACCAAAAGATCCAGATCTCCGTCTTTATCAAAATCAATTGGCATGACCATACTTGTTGAGAAAGCGCCAAAAGGTAAGGGATAAGGAGACTCCGTTAATGTTCCCTTTCCGTCATTAAGAAAAATTTTATCTGCCTGGGCATTGGATATGTTTGGGAAAAATCGACCTCCGGTTGCCATGTAAAAATCAAGATCGCTATCGCCATCAGCATCAAACAGCGCCCCTTTCGTCTCTTCAGCTAAGGCCAATTTACTTAGAGCATCGGACTCGAAAAAGTCAATCTTTTCTATACCAATGTGTAGGAATTTACCAGGCTGATCCTTTCCTCCATCCATATAAATCTCATCAGCCCCATCCTGATCAATATCACCTTTTAACAAGTAAGGCATCTCATTGCTATACATCATCGGGAGT
The DNA here is from genome assembly GCA_038043425.1 of Bacteroidota bacterium. Taxonomy (GTDB): domain Bacteria; phylum Bacteroidota; class Bacteroidia; order Cytophagales; family Cyclobacteriaceae; genus ELB16-189. The sequence continues at coordinate 56,542 of JBBTBZ010000011.1, read as the reverse complement.
AAACGATCCCTGTTAAAATCAACTAATCCACTACCCACGTGCCTCAATAAATGATTGGACACTATATCCATTTTAAAATCATTACCTTCTCCTGATTTTTTTGCCACATTGTGGCGCATATTTTGGTGATCTTCTTTAGCGATTTGAAGTTTCTGATTGACAGGTGTGTTGTAAAGTACGGTGTAATCATGATCCGGCCACCGGATTATTAGTGAATCTATTACCGTGACATCCTCGCCCAGACCGATGGTCATGAAGGGTTGCACAGAACTTTGATAACCTCGTGTTACAAAATTATCTGCCACAAATGTCTTTGATCCGCAATGGGCGGTTAATTGGGATCCTACCGCGAAAGAATTTCCACTCCGGGATGTCAGCGCAACGCTGATGCTTTTATATTGGGATGTATCGGTGTTATTTTTATAGATGACGGAATGTGCGTTCATATTATTAACAACCAAATCAAGATCTCCATCATTATCGAGGTCGCCATAGGCACTTCCGCTGGAATACATGGGTTCATCCAGACCCCAATCGTGTGCTATACTTTTAAAATTAAAATTTCCATCATTTAGATAGGCATAATTAATAAATGAAGAGGAGGGCATTAAATCGATCAACTTAACAATCGCATTCTTTTCCTCTTTGATTATTTTCCTCACATTATCCTCGGCACCGGTGTAGGTCAGATAATCTCTATCCAGCAAATCCTTATAAATGCCATTCGCAATAAATATATCTCTCCTGCCATCATTATTCATGTCAAATAACAAGGCACCCCAACTCCATTCAGAAGCGGCTACCCCTGCCAATCTTCCGATATCAACGTATTCCGTTTCACCAATTTTCTTCTGCAGGACATTTCGCGGATATTGATGATAATATCCATTTTGAATATTCAATTCATACTTATTCCAGCTTTCATAAACCATCTTGGTCTTTTTCCGGTTAAGTGAATCCGGTAACATTTCTGTTACAAATAATTCCGGTTCTCCATCATTATCGAGGTCAGCAAAATCAGCACCCATAGAGCCCAAGCTGATGGATTCGAAATAATCTGTTAATGATTCAGTGAACGCGCCTCCCTGATCATTGATGTATAGATAGTCTCTTTCAAAAAAATCATTGGAGACAAAAATATCCGTCCAGGTATCGTTGTTAAAATCACCCAGGGTGATACCTAACCCAAAACCAATATTACTCCTATAAATATTGGCCAGCTCTGTGTAATCCTTGAATCTTCCATTTTCATTTATGAAAAATTTATTTCCACCATTTTGCGGATCAGGAATTGATCTCTGGTCCTTGACCAGATCATAATTACCAATTGATTTAAATGAGTTAGTCAGCAGATAGCAATCCAGGTCACCGTCTTTGTCATAATCAAAAAAAGCTGCCTGCACTGACAACCCGATAACATCCAATCCATACTCCTTCGACTTTTCGGAAAACGTTAAGTCTCCATTGTTAATGAATAATTCATTGTTTCGGTTGGGTGCATCCGGATTACCGGATTTGCTGACATAAATATCCAATAACCCATCGGCATTGATGTCTACGAAAGTTACTCCGGTAGACCAAACTCCCTTGCATGCTACGCCCGCGGTTTCAGTGATGTCTTTGAATCGAAGGTTGCCTTCGTTCAGATATAATTTATTATCGGCCTGGTTGCCTGCAAAATAAATTTCGGCAAGACCGTCATTATTAATATCCCCTATGGCAACGCCAGCGCCATTATAAAAATTCCGGTAGGTATAGGGGTTTAGTTGTTCAGTAAAAGTGAGGGTATTCTGAAAATCAACACCACTCTCCCGGGTAATATTGGTGAAAAGCGATGGTGGTTGAGTGCGTTCGCGCGAGCACCCACACAAAACACAAAGTAAGGAAATCAAACATAGTCTCATTGCTAAATAAAAATAGCGTTCAACCTAGGTTGAACGCTATTTCAAAATTACAAAACTACCAGCAACTAAAAATTAGTAACCAGGGTTTTGTGTAAGATTCGTTGCTGCTACAATTGCTGAGTTTGGAATTGGCATCAGATTCTTGTTAGGATCATTATGTGCAGGTTTTTCCCACCATGCATTTCCCCATGCACCGAAACGAATCAAATCAGTGCGTCTTAATGCTTCCTGGAACAACTCTCTTCCACGTTCAGCTAATAAATCACCACCATCGGAAGAAATTGAAGGAAGATCAGAAACTCCAGCGCGCGCGCGCAGTTTATTAATTTCGATCAAAGCTTCACCTGTCTTACCCTGCCTCCACAAAGCCTCTCCCCTATTCAAAAGGACTTCACCCAATCTCAACAAAGGATAATCATTATCCGCATCGGGGTTTTGTCCAACCTTAAAGCTGAACTTTCCAAGTCTTGCTCCCCCCTGACGTGAACCGTTAGGAAATAATTCATTGACGAACGGAGTGTAATTTATTGGTGCACCATCTGGGTCTGCTTTATCAAAAGCAAGATCCAGGATAGGAGTTTTAACTTCGGGATCAACATTATAGGCGTACTGTGGTCCTGAAATAAAACTAGCTGCCTTTCTCTTATCAGCATCCTCAAAAGAATTATAGAATGCCTCCAATGTGGAATAACCATTCCAGGGCTGCTGAGCAAGTTTGAAGGTCAGCTGGCTTGGGTAGTGAAGCGTCATATAAGGAAATTGCATTCCAGTGCCTGTGGCCTCATCAAATGGAGCAACGAAGATATGCTCCACGTTTTCCACATTATCGGGTGAAAACACTTTCTTAAAGTCAGGTTCAAGTGAGTAGTTACCGGAATTGATAACCATATCAGCTGCATCAATTGACTTCTGCAGATCGGTGTCATCAAAAGCAGCCAAGTCTTTATACACTTTGGCATTCAGATATAATCTTGCCAATAATGCATAGGCTGCACCCTGGCTGGCTCTGCCGTATTCTCCTCTACCTGCAGGAAGATCCGTAATAGAAGCCAATAGTTCGGCTTCTACAAAATTATAAACAGCGAGACGGTTTGATTGCGAAACGTCCACACCCGGAGTGGTAACAATTTTAACATTGCCATACAGATCAAGTAATCTCCAGTAGAAATAAGCTCTTAACATTCTCAACTGCGCCTGCTTTTCAAGCGGAAGACCGGCCTCCTTTAATAAGTCGTTGCATTGGAAAATACCACCATAGGCATCATTCCATGCACCCTCAACACCAATCATACCCGATGACCTAAAGTTATGCTGGTGTGAAACGATCAATTCACCTCCATCATACCAGTCGCCACCTTTCTGGGTGACCACAACTTCATCAGATGGAATTTCCTGTAGGGAGAAATAGCCTCCGTGACCTCCAGTACCATTAAGCACTCTTGAAAATGCACCACCAAGACCATCGTTTGGTGTAGGCTTATTCACGTTGGTTTTAGTACCAACACCAGGGTTAGCTGGCGTGATCGATTTGGTATAGCTATCTACTATCTCCTCTTCAAGATCAGTACAAGAGAACGCACCAAAAGAAAGTGCAATTATCAATGTAGATTTAAATAAATTTTTCATATATCTCTTCATCATTTTTATTACAGACCGATATTAATACCAAAAGTAAATGTTCTGGACTGGAAGTAGCTTTGTCTTCTGTCAATTCCCGGTGACAACACATCCAGTGATGTGGGCGCAAAATTAGCATTATCAACTGCCCCAATATCCGCCAATTGTGGCTCGGGGTCAACACCAGTATAATTAGTAATTACAAATGCATTTTGCACGCTTCCATAGAACCTAATGCTCTTAAATGCAGTTGACGAAGTTTTAAAGTTATATCCAAGGGTGATGTTATCCAGCTTAAAGAAACCGGCTTTCTCCACATACAAGGAGCTATACTGTGCGGAAGTTAAGCCAGCAACAGCCTTATCAGTCTGAATTCTATTGTATGAGTTAATAGCTCCTGGATCCAACGGCTCATAGAAAGCGCGGAAACTGTTTACAAGGCTATGACCAAATGCAGCTCTGAAGAATGCATTCAAATCCCAGTTTTTAAAGGTTAACTGGTTTGTCCAACCAAATTCAGCTGCAGGGATTCCTTGTCCTAATTCCTTAAAGTCACCATCATCAGCTAAGGCTTGACCCGGAGCTGAAATTATCTGACCGTCACCATTAAGATCCTTAAAACGAGGAGCTCCATTTCCTTCAACACCGTCAAATACAGGTCCCCAAATCTGACCAATTTTTTCACCTTCAGCTACGCGTATCATGTATGTACCATTCTGTCCTGGAGCACCCAATTCTCCACGAACCTGCTTATCTACGATGAATTCCTCCAGGGTAGTGTTATATTTGCTGAACACAATACCTGGTGTCCAGCGTACTTGACCGAGGTTGATGTCATTATAGTTCAATGTCAATTCAATACCATTGGTCTTCAACTTGCCGGCATTCTCAAACCGAAAACCTGAAGCATAAACAGCTGGATCAACTTCTCTCTCAAGGATGAAATCTTTGATATTTCTGGTATAAACATCCAACGCACCCGTCAGATGGGTACCGATGCCAAAATCAACACCCAGGTTAATCTCCTCCTTCTGCTCCCACTTCAAATCAGGGTTGGCATCTCTTGTTTTGGTAATGTTACCTCCCTGGTTAAATGAGTAAGTGTACAAGTCCTGAGCCAAACCAGACTGACCTGGAAGCGAGCCTGTAACACCGTATCCCACTCTTACCTTAAGGGCCTTGAAACTATTCATGTTTGCATAGTGTAAGATGTCCACTCCAACACCGGCCGCAGGGAAAATACCATAGCGGTTATCCTCACCAAGTTTGGTGGATCCTTCCCTTCTTACAGAAGCATTAAAAAATATACCTTTGTCAATAGTTAAGTTAACTCGTGCAAACAGCGCAGTAATTTGGTTTTTAGGGGAAGCACTGCTGTTAACATTAACAAGACTGGCGAGACCTGAAAGTCTATCTCCGGCATTTTCCAAGGCATTGTATCCAAGGTCATCACTCGGGAAGTTTCCAAATTCAAGAAACATGTCTTCAAACTGATCTTCCTGGAATGAATATCCACCAGTTACGCTAAGATCAACCTTATTGAAGTCTTTGGAATAGGTTCCATAGGCTTCAAATAAAGTGAATTGCCTGTCTGAAGTATATCTTCTGGCCAAACCGCCACGGTTCAAACCTCTGTATAATGAATTTCTTGAGTAATATTCACCGTTCAGGTTGGTTTCAAATTGCTGACCAAAGTTTGCAGTTGCTGTTAAGCCTTCTACGATGGTATAATCAATCTTTGCATTATAGTTAATATTCTTTCTTTTACCCTCATTCACGTTTTGATCAAGGATTGCAACCGGGTTAAAGTTATCAAACAAGATAGCCTGATAGTAATCGCCATTATCAAACTTGATAGGTGCTGTTGGATTGAAAAGAACAGCATAACGCAAGGCATCATTAAATGAGAAATTGCTCTTTCTGTTTGTCAATGCCATATTCAGGTCTACTTTCAGTTTATCGTCCAGGGCAGAGTGAGATAAATTTGCTCTGGTGTTAATCTGATCAAAACCTGATTTTTCAAGAATACCATTGATATTCCTGAAGTTTGTTGACAGCCTGAATGTGGTGCTTTTAGTTCCACCGGAAACAGCGATGTTATGTACGTTTGAAACACCTGTTCTGGTAACTTCATCCTGCCAATCCGTTACTGAACCCAGGTCGTTACCTCCTGCTGCCACATATTCGCCTGCGCTCATATTAGGCTGCATTCTGATTGGAGTTGCAGCGGCAACGTAACCATTATATTCAAAGCCAACAGCACCGCCTCTTTTTGAACCTCTTTTGGTAGTAACAAGAATTACCCCACTAGAACCACGACTACCATAGATAGCAGCGGCAGATCCATCCTTTAATACGTTAATGGATTCAATATCATTGGGGTCAACATTTGATAACGATGCACCAATAACACCATCAATAACTACTAATGGCTCTGTATTTGATCCAACGGTTGAAATACCTCTTAAACGAATGGTTGCATTTGAGTTAGGGTCACCGCCTCGGTTATAGATGCTAAGACCTGCAACTTTTCCTGCCAACAATTGAGAAGGGTCGTTAATGTTACCTTGGTTGAATTCCTTTTCGGTCAGGACCACCACAGAACTAGTAATCTCCTTTTTCTCCTGAGTACCGTATCCAGTTACAACGATCTCACTTAAGGAAACAACATCAGTTAGCATCGATACATTTATCGTGCTCTGTGTTCCAACAACAATTTCCTGAGTAGCATAACCAATAAAAGAAAAAACCAAAGTAGCATTAGGGCTAATATTGATTTTAAAGTTACCATCAGCATCCGACACAGTTCCTGAGCTGGTCCCTTTGATTTGGATATTAGCCCCTGGAATCCCTGCGCCATCATCAGCTGATGTAACTTTTCCTGATACTACCCTTTCCTGAGCCGTTGCCACGAATGAGGCAAAAAGCAACACAAAGATAGTATACCTGCGAATCGACAGATACAATCTAATCATACATTTTTGAGTTTAGGTTTATTATTTGAGTGATTACTGAGTTCTAATTGTTAATTTTAATGGCATAAATACTATTAAAACTAAAATCAATATTAATTTGAAATTTCTGGTTCTCAACAAAAAAATGCCCTTTTTTTCAGAAATAATAATGTAAACGGCATCGCAACCGTTTGCGTAATGTTTGACTATCTTTATATCCTATTTAGAAAAACCAATGAAATTTGTTCAAGTAACCATCAAAGACATTGCCCGGGAACTCGGTATTTCTCCTTCCACCGTTTCACGGGCCCTCAAAGATCATCCGGATATTAGTCGTGCCACCAAAAAAGCAGTCAACGATCTCGCTGAAAAATTAAACTATCAGCCCAATATTGTAGCCTTAAACCTGCGACAGAAAAAGACGAATACAATTGGTGTTATTATTCCTGAGATCGTGCACTTCTTCTTTTCTACCGTAATTAGTGGCATCGAAGATGTTGCGTATCAAGGTGGTTACAGTGTAATTCTGTCGCAATCTAATGAATCTTATCAGCGGGAGGTGACCGATATGAAGGCACTTTTCAATAGCCGTGTAGACGGTATGCTCTTATCCTTGTCACGCGAAACGACAAACTACGATCATATAGAGTCTATCATCTCTAAAGGGGTTCCCATTGTTTTTTATGACAGGATGTATAAAAATCCCAATACCAGCAATGTAATTGTGGATGACTATTTAGGCGCCAAAGAAGCGGTGCTGCACCTAATAGAGCAAGGTTGCAAAAGAATAGCACATCTTGAAGGTGCCTCAAAACTGCTATTGAGTGAAGATCGACTGCGTGGATATAAGGATGCATTAGAAGAGAACGGCATGGAGTTTAAAAGTGATCTGCTTATTGATTGTCCCAACGGAAATTTTGAAGAAGGCAAAGCGATGACAAAGAAATTGCTGGCCATGCCAAAACCACCTGACGCCATTTTTGCTAATAATGATCCTTTGGCAATGGGCGCTATGATGGCCATTAAAGAACTTGGCCTTAAAATACCTCAGGATGTTGCCGTTGTTGGCTTTAGCAACTGGTTCTTAGGAGAATTGATGGAACCCTCTTTGACAACAGTGGATCAACCTGGCTTTGAGATGGGTCAGGAAGCGGCTCGTCTTCTCATTAAACAAATCGAGATGAAAGAAAAGGAGTTGGAAGATTACAAGCCTGAAACCAAAATTCTTAAAACCCGGCTGATTATTAGAAACTCTTCACTTCGCAAAACTGGCAAGAAAAAATAGCGCAATCGTTTTCTATGTTATTAACTAAGGTTTTGTAGGTTAAGTAGTCGGCAAAGCCTTTACTTTAGGGAACAACTATTCACCAACCCTAATGAATTTCAAGTCTGTCACCAGTAAAAGCCTGGGTCATTTAAAATCCTTTACGCGATCAGAAACCGAAATCACAGGCACTACCGATTATGGACATTTTAAAATAACCCTTTATACTCCTTCTATCATTAGGGTATGTATTTCATCGGAACCACAATTCGAAGACTTTTCTTATTCCATAATTAGGCAACCGACACCTTCAATATTCGACTTGGTCGATGATTCTGATGAAGTCTTAATTTCAACTTCGGAGACCAAACTTGTTTTTTCAAAAAATCCCGTGCGGTTTACGTTCACGGATTTGCATGGTAACATTGTAAATGAAGATGATAAAGGATTAGGCACAGCGTGGATAGGTGAGCAATCAACCACCTACAAGAAATTGCAAGATGGAGAGCGCTTTATCGGCCTTGGAGAAAAGACAGGCCATTTGGACAGGAAAGGTTCAGGCTACCAGAATTGGAATACTGACGCCTACGGTTATCACTCAGGCACAGATCCGCTGTATTGCTCCACGCCTTTCTACATCGGCATTCATCATCAACTGGTATACGGTATTTTCCTGGACAATACGCATAAAACATTTTTCAATTTTGGTGCTTCTAATAATCGTTTCGCCAGCTTTTCTGCCGATGCGGGTGAAATGAATTATTATTTCCTGGCAGGAAAAAGCGTTGCGCAAATTATTCAACAGTATACATGGCTCACGGGTCGTATGGAATTGCCACCCTTGTGGAGTATCGCCTACCAGCAATGCCGGTACAGCTATTATCCGGATACTGAAGTACTGAATGTGGCCAGAACATTCCGCGAGAAAAAAATCCCAGCTGATACCATTGTATTTGATATCCATTACATGGACAAATACAAAATCTTTACCTGGGATTCTAAGAATTTTGCCAACCCCAAAGCCATGATCGATGCTTTAAAGGAAATGGGGTTTGAGGTGGTGATCATGTGTGACCCCGGAATAAAAATGGAAGAAGGATATGAGCCCTATGAAGATGGAGTAAGGAAGAATGCTTTTCTCAAATATCCGGATGGAGAGAATTATTCCGGCCAAGTTTGGCCTGGCTGGTGTCACTTCCCTGATTTCACCAACGCCTTAACGCGAGAATGGTGGGCTGAAAAATTCAAAAGCTATGTTGACATTGGTGTAGAAGGTTTCTGGAATGACATGAATGAAATTGCCACATGGGGAAATACCCTCCCTGAAAATATTGAATTTGATTTTGATGGAAATAAAGCAACAACTCGCAGGGGCCGAAATGTGTATGGCTTTCAAATGGCGCGCAGTACTTATGAGGGCACAAAAAAATTACTTAATGGAAAACGGCCGTTCAACTTAACCCGATCAGCATTCTCAGGTGTTCAGCGTTATTCAGCTGTGTGGACGGGTGATAATGTTGCCTATGATGAACATATGATGCTGGGTATACGCCTGGTGAACAGTATGGGCCTGACCGGAATTGCTTTTGCAGGTTATGATGTTGGCGGATTCGTAGGCGATGCCTCTTCTAAACTATTTGCACGATGGATTTCCATTGGAGCGCTCTCACCTTTCTTCCGCGGCCATTCCATGATCAATAGTCGTGACTCAGAGCCGTGGTCCTATGGCGAAGAAGTAGAACAAATTGCCAGAAACTATATTCGATTGCGATATCAACTGCTACCGTATATCTATTCGTTATTTCATGATGCTTCGCAAACCGGAATGCCTGTGCAACGCTCGTTGGCAATCGGTTATTCATTTAATGCAAGGATATACGATCACCAGTTTCAACATCAATACCTGTTTGGCCCTTCTATCCTCGTGGCCCCGGTGGAAAGTAATAAAGATGTTACGAAAGTTTATTTACCAGCGGGAGAATGGTATTATTTACATGACTCCAGAAAAATAGATGGTGAACAGGACTTCTATATGGATTGCCCCATTCATAAGCTACCTGTATTTATTAAAGCAGGGGCCATCCTGCCAATGCAAAGGGCGGTTAGCCATACAAAAGAAAAAGTAGATCAACTTGATCTTCATATTTACGCAGGAAAAGAAGATAGTTCATTTGAACTGTATGAGGATGACGGAAGTACATTCCGTTATCAAACAGGGGCCTTCTCGAAACGATCTATCCATTTCCGTAGTGCTAAGAAAAAAATCATCCTGGACGAAACAGAGGGAAGTTTTGAATCCCTCTATTCTAAAATTAAACTTGTGCTTCACGGATTTTCCATGGAGCACATTAATTTAGGCCAACAACATAGTAGTGTTCAAAAAGAAAAAACTAGTTTCTTTATTCCGTATGAAAAATATGATCCAATCCATGATCCGGAAAAAGTATTTGAAGAAGATGTTTTAACTTTCGTATTTCAAAATCAAAAAAGTAAAATTGAAATCAGTTGGTAAGTTTTTGATAACAATTTTAGAGACAGCAATGAATTCAAGATTTAAAAATTCAAAGTCTCTTTAATGTTGAATATTGATCTTGAGGTATAAACTATAAAAAGTTATGGCGACACTAAAACCTAAACTTTCCTTCTGGCAGATTTGGAACATGAGTTTCGGATTTCTTGGAATTCAATTTGGTTTTGCTTTACAAAATGCAAATACCAGCCGCATCTTTGAAACACTTGGAGCACAGCCCAACGAACTCGCTATGTTTTGGCTTGCAGCTCCCATCACCGGACTCATCATTCAACCCATCATAGGCTTCTACAGCGACCGAACCTGGCACAAAACCTGGGGACGCAGAAGACCCTACTTTGCCGTGGGTGCACTTCTGGCGTCACTTGCCTTGCTCATCATGCCAAATTCATCTGCACTATGGATGGCGGTAAGCGTTTTATGGATCATGGACGCCTCCATTAACATCAGTATGGAACCATTCAGGGCCTTTGTGGGCGATATGTTGCCCCCTTCGCAACGAACAACAGGGTTTGCTATGCAAAGCTTCTTTATCGGAACAGGGGCGATCGTTGCTTCCTTCCTACCCTGGATATTTACAAACTGGCTTGGTATTTCCAACACGGCAGAAGCTAATACCATTCCTGATTCTGTGAAGTATTCTTTTTATATCGGGGGAGGCATGCTTTTCATTACGGTGATGTGGACAGTCTTCAGCACAAAAGAATATCCTCCAGATGAAAAGGCTGAACAAAATCTTCGGAACCGTGAGAAAAGAAAAATTGATGACGAGTTATTTTATCAAAACAAATTCTCAAAATCAGGTTGGTCTTTATTGGGTGCAGGAATTATAATATCATTAATTGTATTCTTTTTACACCTGGAAAAAGAGCTGTATGTTTTAGGTTTCGGATTTGGCTTATTTGGATTGGCTCACTCAATTTCTGCTGTTTACATCAAGCAAGGCAGATCCTATCTTGGTCTTGTTCATATTGTAAAAGATTTCAATACCATGCCGAAGACAATGTTACAGCTTGCCTCGGTACAGTTCTTCTCCTGGTTCGCTTTATTTGCCATGTGGATTTACACAACTCCTGCCGTCACCAGTCATATTTTCAGATCTACTGAGCCAACCTCTGAAGCTTACAATACAGGTGCTGACTTAGTAGGAAATCTCTTTGGTGTTTACAACGGTATTGCAGCAATTGCAGCGCTTTTTCTACCCATTCTGGCCAAATACACCAGCAGAAGAATAACCCATCTATGCGCCTTACTTTGTGGAGGAATAGGATTGATTTCATTTTACTTTGTATCCGATCCGTTTTGGTTATGGTTTTCAATGATCGGTATCGGAATTTCATGGGCAAGTATTTTATCCATCCCCTATGCACTCCTATCTGGTTCGTTGCCTGCAGAAAAAATGGGATATTATATGGGAGTCTTTAATTTTTTTATTGTTATCCCTCAAATCGTAGCAGGCACCATACTTGGATTTATGCTAAATAATTTCTTCGATGGGCAACCTATATTCATTTTAGTAGCAGGGGGCATTTCGATGATTATCGCAGGTGTACTTTGCCTGAGAGTAGATGACAAAGACGAAGTTGTAATCCGGGCATAGGGTTATTACCTTTAGCTAAATTCGGTTTATGAAGGTTGTTTCGCTCGTTGCTTTTCTTTGTTTTTCACTTTACGGGTTTTCGCAAGACTTCACAAAATATACAGATCCTATTCATCAGTTGAGCATGGCTTTTTCAAAACCATCTGCTATCGATGAGTTGTGGGGCAGCCTAAAAAAATCAAATCAAATTCCATTTGTGGCGGGCGACTCGGTGGCCTTTCTTTATCGGGGTGCCGCGAAATCTGTTGAGTGGATGGGAGATTTCAACGGATGGGGGTATGATAAAAAGTTTAATAACAAAGGAAAGCAAATTTCAAATACAGATGTTTGGATCTTAAAGGCATCCTTCCCTAAAAATGCCAGGCTCGATTACAAAATTGTGTTAGGCGGATATACCTACATCCTGGATCCTGAAAACCCCAATCAACAGTGGTCAGGGGTTGGTGGCGGAAGTCCTAATTCAGAGTTGAGAATGCCTGATTGGAAAGAAGATACGGCACTTGAACATCGTGATGGCATTCCCCACGGAAAAGTTAAAAGCGAAATTTTATTTCAAAGTAAAGCACTTGGATATCAAATTACCTATAGTGTGTATTTGCCTTATGGCTATCAAGACTTGGGTAATCTTCCTGTTATATACGTGACTGATGGTTTCGAATATATGCATCCTAAAATGGGCAACATGGTTACTATTTTAGATAATTTGATTCTAGATAAAAAAATAATTCCAATCATCGCAATTTTCATCGATCATCGGGAACCTGTTAACCGATCTAATAATCGGAGAATGGACGAACTGGCGATGAATGAAAAGTATATGAAATTTTTTACGGCTGAATTTATACCACTTATTGAACAAAATTATCCGGTTACAAAAGGAAGAGAGAATCGCGCTATACTCGGAACTTCCATGGGCGGACTTACGTCAGCTTACTTTATTTTTTCCAGGCCTGAGGTTTTTGGTATGGCCGGAATCCAATCACCTTCGTTCTGGTCAAAACCACAGATTTATTCTCTTTGCGATTCCGTCTCAAACTCAACAACAAAAATTTCAATGACCTCAGGTGTAATTCATGATGCGAGCGAAAGCACACGTAGGATGAAAACCATTTTAGAAAAAAATTCGTGCATCTATACCTATCGTGAAACAAATGAAGGCCATTCGTGGGGAAACTGGCGAAATCTAATTGATGACATCCTGATTGATTTTTTTGGAGTAAAGTAGCCACCTAAAACCAAATCAGTCAACACGCTTAGAATATCACAAAAGAACAATTAATTTTAAGGCATTGAATTTGTTGTCACTATTCCAAAATCGTTTGATGAGATATCCTTTAGTTTCTTCTCTGCTCATTTCTGTTCTTTTTCTTAACTCTTGCAGCTCAGGAAAAAGTGCATATAAACATGGTGATTACTTTGAAGCTGTACTGACTGCTGTTCAGCGATTGCGTCAAAATCCCGATCATAAAAAATCCAAAGAAGTACTTAGCCTGAGTTACCAACCGGCCATCAATTATTTGGAAACTGATGCCCAAAATCAAATTGCTTCAAATGCCAATTTCAAATGGCGTTCAGCTGTTCAGAACTATGAAAAAATCAATCAGTTATACGAAGAAATCCGTACCTCCCCGGGAGCGCTGCGAGTTATTCCCAACCCTGTAAATAAGTACAATGAATTAACTGAAGTAAAAGCCAAAGCCGCTGAAGAAAGTTATGAAGCTGGTGTGAATGCTATGCTTAAAAACACACGGCAGGATGCCAAGCAGGCTTACTTTTTATTCAAAGAAGCTGGCACACTATCTCCTGGCTATCGCGAATCTATCGAAATGATGAATCAGGCAGAATACAATGCCACCTTGCGAGTTGCCTACGAGGAATTAAATACCACACGCTACAACCTGGGCAGTTTACAACCCGCAGTGACTTCAGTAAAGCGGCAGTTTCTTGAATTCTATCCCGAGCAGGAAGCAAAAAACGGTACTCTCCCGATTGATCAAAATTTAAAAATCATATTAGCGGGATATGCGGAAGGGAAACCCACCATAACAAACCGAACTGAAAACTTAGTCGATAGTGTGAAGTCTGGTGAAAAAACAGTTAATGGAGTGAAGACTCCGACCTACCAAAAAGTGACAGCAAAAATTACATATTACGACAAAAGCGTACTTGCGCGTGGTGAAGTGACGATTATTATCACTGATAAAAATGGAGCAACAATAAAAAATTCTTCTATATCAGGCTCCTATCATTGGCAAACAAATTGGGCCTCATTTACAGGAGATGTCCGCGCTTTGGCTGATCGCCATAAGAAGCTTTGTGAAAAAAAAGAATCAAACCCTTCCGCTTCCGAACTTATGAACAAAGTAAAAGCAGAACTAGACAAAAACCTGAGTGCGGAGTTAAAAGGCTTTTACAGTCAATATTGAGTTTTAGTGGTTCAGCGCGTTTCAAATTCCCAGCGTTGGGCCAAGGCCTGCAACAAAGTTTGTATAACCATTCCTGGGTCGGTGAGTCCTCCAAGGTCTTTTCGCGAAAAGCAATCAGACCTTGGAGGACTTTCGGCAATGGAAATGAGGGGTTATATATAATTATCAAAACCTTTTTTAAGTAAAACCGGTTGATTATTTTATGAAGTCGAATTGATGACCCCGAAAACTGGCAATAGAAATTATGGATGAATCAAAACAAACAGCAACGTTTGGCGCAGGTTGCTTTTGGTGCACAGAAGCTGTATTTCTTAGTGTGAAAGGTGTCACGAAAGTTGAATCGGGATACTCTGGCGGACAAGTAAAAAATCCATCCTATCGAGAGATCTGCACTGGTAAAACCGGCCATGCAGAAGTAACTCAAATTACCTTTGATCCTGAAATTGTTTCATTTGAAGAACTCCTTGAAATCTTTTGGAATACGCATGATCCCACCACGCTCAATCGTCAAGGTGCAGATGCAGGTACCCAATACAGGTCGGTGGTGTTTTATCACAACGAAGAACAGAAAAGGACAGCGAGTGAATATAAGAAGCAGTTGGAAGTCTCTGGCACTTACAAAGCGCCAATTGTAACAGAGATTAGTTCATTGCCTAATTTCTACAAAGCCGAAGACTATCATCAAAACTATTATGCGCTCAATTCCAGTCAGGGCTACTGCGAATATGTAATCAGGCCAAAGGTGGATAAATTCAAAAAACGATTTAGTGATAAATTAAAACAGCTTTCCTAGTGGCGGTATAGGCGGCAAAACGATTGTAATTATCTTAATTCAGCCGCTAATCAATAAAATCAAGAGAAAATTCAAAACTTTGAAACCCTTGAACTTGCAGTTCGTTGAACTGTACATGAGCAGAGAGGTCTTCTCATAGGTTTAGGTTTAGGTAAACAAAAAACCCCTCAGACGGAGGGGTTTTTTGCATTTAGCTGCAGTTCATTTTTTTTCTGGTAAGACCGAGGAATTATTCAATACTTCATTTCATCATGCTAATCTGACATAATAATTCGCGTTTGAGCAGCAATATTTCAGCATTTGCGGTTAACACATTGTCGCTAATATGACCTTCTGTTACTTTTTAAAAACCATTTTTGCACATTAGCAGTTAATTAAGCAAACTTCCAAAGCTTATGCGAAAAATCAAATTCCTTTCATTAACCATCATTTTAATCTCTCTTTCCGCTTGCGCTCAAAAAAAGACTGATGAAAAGGTTGTAGAGCAAGACAATGAATTCAAGAAAAAGACGAATGAAGAGTGGAAAAAAGAACTTAGTGCTCTTCAATACGATGTTTTGCGAGAAAAAGGAACTGAACAGGCCTTTACAGGAGAATATTGGAACAATCATGAAAAGGGGATTTATTACTGCTCAGGTTGCCATCAGGAATTATTTAATTCAGAAACAAAGTTTGAATCAGGAACAGGTTGGCCAAGTTTTTATAAACCCATAAAGGAAAACCTGGTATCTGTAGGCACCGATAACAGCTACGGTATGGTGCGTGATGAAGTAGTATGTGGTCGCTGCGGTGGTCACCTGGGTCATGTCTTCCCAGATGGCCCAAAGCCAACCGGGCTTCGCTACTGCTTAAATTCCGTTTCTTTGAAATTTGAAAAGAAATAACTCAATAAATTTAAAGTTGAAGATTCAAAATTCAAGAATGAGAGGGCGATCAATCTTGAATTTATAAATTTTGAATTGGGATTTTCATTAACTTTTCAAAAAACTGAAATCCTATGTGCAGACTCATGGCCTACAAAGGCACCCCCATTATCATGGACAAGTTGCTCTATCAACCCAAGAACTCGTTGGTCAATCAAAGCAGTAATGCGAGGGAAATCGAGGAGCCACTCAATGGCGATGGATTTGGTATCGGCTGGTATGTGCCTGAAATTAATTATGAACCCATTACGTTCGTATCGGTAAATCCAGCCTGGAGTAACAGAAATCTGCGCAATCTCGCACCAAAAATTGAAACCGAATGTATGCTCGCTCATGTGCGCGCAGCTAGTGTAGGTGAAGTATCCGAATCAAACTGCCATCCGTTCCAGTATAAAAACCTGTTGATGGCACATAATGGAGGCGTGGAAAATTTTGGAAGAATTAAACGCCATATTCGAGGGCCCCTTAATGATGAACTTTACAATTGGATAAAAGGCCAAACTGACTCTGAACATATCTTTGCCTACCTGCTTGACTACTTATTTAAAAATCACAAAACGGTTAACCCAGAGGCGGTAGTGGATGCATTCGAAAATACATTTGTTACTTTGAAAAAATTAATGAATGACTACGGTATTGAAGAAGAAGCCTATTTGAATATGGTAATCACCAATGGATTATTCATTGTGGGCACTCGTTATTGTACTAATGCTAAAGAAGAGCCCCTTACATTATATCATTCAGAAGGAAGCCGGTACGTGGTTGAGGATGGCATTACTAAAATGGAGGCCCCAGAAGATGATGATCACGCAGTCTTAATAGTCTCCGAGAAACTTACCGATGATAAAAGTTGGACGATGATTCCGGCCAATCATTTTGTAATAATTGAGCAGTCATTAAATGTTAAAGTCCGGCCAATAAAAGCATAATTGAAGGCATTGGGTCATAGGTATTGGGGACCAAGCCCTGGGAGTTTGGCAATTGCTTATCTCATGAAGAAGTTTGAAGAAATACAACTGCTGAGGAAAGTTTGGTGGTATTGGATTATTTTTATTCCGTTTGCTTTATTTGAAATATGGGGTTTAATAAACTCCGTAGGCGCAAGTTATGACGACCAAATAAACAGCCAACTCATTATTCTTAGTTCAATTCCTGTTGTCTTAGCCGTATTCTTATTCTTCGCAAGATTAAAGACTGAGTTTAACGAAAATGAAATAGTTGTTAAACTAAACCCAGTCTTTATCACTAGAACAATTCCTTGGAATCAGATTAGCAAAGTTTATATTCGGAAATACGAGCTGGGCGAATTCAAAGCCATAGGTTCAGGCGCAATACCAATTGGAAAAAGAGGTATTGCTTATCATCTTTTCAGTGAGTACGGCTTGCAAATTGAGACAACTGATGGCTACAAGGTTCTTATTGGAACCCGGAAACCAAAATCATTGCAGGAATTCCTAAAGAGGTTGAACAAATTATAATGTCACAAATATGTAAAGACGCAAATGTGCAAAGACGTAAAATTTTTCGTCTCTAAGACAAAACACGTTCAACATCTACCTTTACATCCAAAGTCTGTTTGCCCGAACTGAACACAATTCCTTTGATGGGCGCCACATCGTGGTAGTCACGGCCAATAGCAACCGTGATATGTTTATCGGATGGAAGAAGACAATTAGTAGGATCAAACTCAACCCATCCGATGTCCGGAAAGTAGACAGACACCCACGCATGAGAAGCATCACTGCCGACTAATTTCTCTTTGCCTGGAGGTGGCATTGTTTCTATGTAGCCGCTCACATAACGGGCAGGTATGCCCATGTTGCGCAAGCAAGCGATCATTAAATGAGCAAAATCCTGACATACGCCTTTCTTCGCTTTCACTACAGTCTCCACTGGTGTGTTGATCGTGGTGAAGCCTGGCTTAAATTCAATGCTCCTATAAATTTTTTGCATGAGTGCCTGGCAACTATGCCAGAGTGTTGTCTCGTCAAAAAAGCAATCTGACGCAAAATTCTTTATCACTTCACTGTCTGGTATATATTGTGAAGGAAGTACAAATTCAATTTCATCCTGGTTCTCCTCAGGATTTTGCAAAAGCGTTTGTTTTACCTCTTTCGACAAAACACCAGATACCACTGCAAGGTCCGCATTGGTCCCGCCATCTATAATTACTTCACTCAAGGATGTAATTTCGAGATGATCATGTTCTTTGTAGCTGGAGAAGAATAACAAAGAATTGCCATAGAAATCTGTCCTATAGTTCATCTCATCAGGCACAGGTAAAATCTTTATCTCAGCAGAAATACGCTGATGTTGAGGTAAATTCAGTGGAGTTAAGCATAGCCTGTTGTGGCAGGCGCTTACCGGCTCCTGATATTTGTATTCGGTTATATGGCGGACTTTATATCTCATCTTAAACTTCTAAAGTAAGCTCTATTGGCTCGTGATATTTGAATCCAGCTATATAGAAGACATTGTATATCATCTTAAACCTCCAGATCAAATCCATTTTTCTCTCCCTGGTATTGATAGGTAGAGTGGCTAAAATAATGTGCGTTTAGTTTACCAGACAAAACAGAAAGTTTAGCACTCAAACTTTCACAAAAAAGATCAAGTTCTTTTCTGTAATTGCTTTCAGGATCAAGCGTAATCAATTTATCAATTGTAATGAGTCGTGCCAAGCTATAACATTCAAAGGAAAGGTTTGCTATCTCATTATTACGACCCTTATTTTCACCTTTCGGAAGCTGGTCAATAAATCTTTGCAATTGTTCTAGCTGAGCGAGAATTGAAATCGGATTTTGTTTATTCAAAAACAATAAATCAAGTGCGGGTTCCACCTCAAAATACGTGCGGTACACCGAGCGGTAATTAGATATATTCTGATTACTAATTAGAAGAGCCTCCAATACCTGAAACTCATCGTTTTCTTCGTACTGGAAAGTTAAGAGCGACCGATATTGAGTAAGCTCCAAAGACAACTCTTCCAGAAGCTGGCCAATCCTGTACATAACCCAACCCTCTCCTCTGTACATACTTTGGCGGTTCATCTCTAAAAAAGATAAAAGGCTACCATTCATCCGGTCGAGCAGGCCAAACACATGCCGGATGCCTTGCGGTTCCAGCAACGCCAGTCTTCGTTTTACACTTTCAACATCATCAATAATCCTCCAGTTGTCGACCGGCCACCGGTCTCGCACTGCATACATGGCTTTCAATAAATTGTTGAGCGTAAAAAGGATCCCGCCTTGCAAGGCGGGGTTACAAATAAGTTGATGCAATTCCTTTAATCGGTTTTCTACCAGAAAATCGTCTTTCTCTTCTTCCCAAAGGCCAGGATAAGTTCCTGTTAAATGTGTCACCGTACGAAGCAGCGCCTTTTGCGCTTCTGATTCTTGCCCATTGTTCAGATAGCCCGTCTGGCTCAAGTTTCGCAGAACTATCCGAACAAACCGGGAGGTGCGAAGGACCCGCTGTGAATAGCGGCCTACCCAAAAAAGGTTTTCAGCAGCACGGCTGGGAAGGACGGATTTCCTTTTTAAATCGTAATTATGGAGCAATGAAGGTCCAGAATTGTGCACTTGAACTTCTACCCACGTGTCTTTTGCGATCCCTCCGTCCTGGTTTGAAACCAAGAAGCTTCCTTTCTCAGGGGAGCATCTGGTTAGACCTCCTGGCATAATTTCATATTTTCCTTTCGCAGCAACCAGGAAAGTTCGAAATACTGTATAGCGGGGTTCAAGCTTGCCATTGGTAAAAACTGGGGTGGTAGAAAACCCTACTTCTTCCTGTCCAACATATAGGTACGGTTGAGCTTTGATTTGTGTGACTAGATCCGCTTTCAATGCCCTGGTTAGTCTGCTTCCCATTACCGTTTCAAATCCCAACGACCGGTCGATTTTTTTTATAACTAACCTATCAATGTTCTGAATGACATGATCTAATTCTTTTTTTTGCCCACACCACCAGGTGGCCACCATTTGGAAAATAGGATCTTCATTAAGAAAATATTTGAAGATGTTGTGCATAAACGCCATCAGGCCCGTATTTTCAAGAATGCTACTCCCAAGAGGATTGGCAACAGCTACATTTCCTTTTCGTATCGCTTCGAGCAAACCAGGTATACCGAGATGAGAATCTTCCCGCAATTCCAGAGGATCACAAAAACTGTCATCGACCCTTCGCAGGATAATGTCCACTTTTTCAAGTCCTTCAACTGTTTTGATCCAGACAAATCCATTGCGTACAACAAGATCTTCACCCTGTACCAGAGTGAATCCAAGAGAAGAGGCAAGGAAAGCATGCTCAAAATAAGTTTCATTTCTTGGACCAGGAGTAAGGAGCACAATTCGTGGCTGTTCTTTTTCCTGAGGGGCGATCTCGACAAAAGCATGCATTATGCTATTAAAGAAGCCACCAAGTTTAGTAGTATTGTGATTTTTAAAAATCTCTGGTGCTACCCTACTAAGAGCACGTCTGTTTTCAACTGCATAACCCATTCCTGAAGGGGCCTGCGTGCGGTCCTTCAATATCCAGACTTGGCCATCTGGGCCTCGCGAAAGATCGGCAGCATACAAGATCAACTGATTTTCACCCGGCAATCTTATTTTATCGCACGGACGGAGGAAACCAGAGTGAGCATAAATTAATTCTGGTGGTATTATACCCTGCCTTAATAATTTTCGTTCTCCGTATAAATCTTCCAGTATCTTGTTCAACACAAAGGCCCGTTGCTTCATCCCTTTTTCCGTTATCCGCCATTCAGCTGCGGAAATTATCAACGGCATAGTATCCAATAACCACGGCCGGTTAAGTCCATCCGAATCTCCATAAACATTATAGGTAACTCCGTTTTCCTGCAGGAGCTTAAGTAATTCCTGCTGCCTGTTTTTGAGCTCAACAGTCCCGATACCCTCAACATTGGACATTAATTTTTTCCAATGCTCTTTCACCTCACCATCAAATCCAAAACATTCATCTATTAACGATTCAGTAGCAAAATAGCCGCGCGGCATTGCTCCTGATAATGCTTTAGTGTTTGTTTGCTCCATGCTTCCAGGATTCATAGTTGTCGCAAGTCTAATGTGTTCGGATATTCTGGACTTAGTTTTAATGGTGGTGGATCAAAGTTCTTCGGAACATCATTCTTTTCCAAATACCGGGCAATACCTGTATAAATTACTGCTGGTGTTAGAGGACCCTGGGTATGTCCCTCAGTCCAAAAGCGACTAATTCTTCTGCCTTCAGCTTCATATGAATTTACCGGAAATGAATCATAATTTCTTCCGCCAGGATGCGTGACATGGTACGTGCAACCCCCGATTGATCTGCTGTTCCACGTATCAATAATATCAAAGACTAACGGGACATCTTTATCCAGGGTCGGGTGTAATGCTGAAGGTGGACTCCATGCCCGATATCGAACCCCTGCAACATACTCGCCTTTTACAGGCGTTTCCTTTAATGGTACAGGAGCTCCGTGACAAGTAATCATGTATCGCTCATAATTAAAATTCTTCACTTTAACCTCTATTCTTTCCACGGATGAATCCACAAAGCGGGCTGCGCTTCCGCTAGCTGATTCTTCGCCCAGTACGTGCCATGGCTCGATACCCATCCGCAATTCCAATTCAATATTTTGAACCTTTATTTTTCCGTGAAGCGGAAATCGAAATTCAAAAAATGGTTCTAACCACTGAAGTTGAAACGGATAACCTGCTGCCTGCAAATCATTCATCACTTCCTCCAAATCTTGTTGCACATAATGAGGCAACATGTATTTATCGTAGAGCATAGTGCCCCACCTCACTAATTTTCGTTTATATGGATTTTTCCAAACCCAAGCTACGAGGCATCGCAACAACAGCAACTGCACGATACACATTTGCTTGTTGGGTGGCATATCAAAAGCGCGTAGCTCAAGAATACCCAACCTTCCTGTAGAACTATCAGGCGAATATAATTTATCGATACAAAATTCTGCGCGATGTGTATTTCCTGTAATGTCTACAAGTAGATTCCTGAATATGCGGTCCACCATCCAAAACGGAACTTCTTTATCATCTGGAATCTGGCTAAAGGCAATCTCCAGTTCATACAACATCTCCTGACGGCCTTCGTCCACTCGAGGTGCCTGGCTGGTTGGCCCAATGAATTGAGAAGAAAAAAGATAAGACAAGCCCGGATGAATTTGCCAATACGTAATAAGACTTCTTAACAAATCAGGCCTTCTTAGTAATGGACTATCCGCAGGAGTTATTCCACCGATCGTAATATGATTGCCTCCCCCTGTGCCTGTATGCTTTCCATCTAACATGAATTTTTCGGATCCCAGTCTGCTCAATCTTGCCTGTTCAAAAAGGATATCATAATTGTTAACCAGCTCTTTCCATGTTTTAGCAGGATGAATGTTCACTTCCAAAACACCTGGGTCAGGCGAAAGTGAAAGTTTTGTGACCCGATTGTCGCGGGGTGGTTCGTAACCTTCGATGACCACTTTCAAATTTAGGTTTTGTGTAGCTGCTTCAATGCAAGCAAGTAAATCAAAGTAATGTTCTGCATACTGAAGGGGGGGCATAAAGAAATATATCTTGCCTTCACGTACTTCAATACACAAGGCCGTTTTGATTGTAAATACTTCTACAGCAGGAACATGCACTTCTTCTTTCTCTTTTTTTACAATCTTTTTATTCGTTCCAGGTTTCTCTTTTTCGGCCTCACCCTCTTCAGAGGAGAGGGAACTCGGCTGCACAAATTCTCTTGGTAATTCTGAAGATGTTGGAGCATTGTAACGATTGGCAACAGTGTGATGAAAATTCCCGAGTGATGGAAGCTCTTCAAACGGGCTGCGCTCTACCGGCTTCTGAATTTTTGCTTTGCTTATATAGGGTAATGATTTCAATGGAAGTCTCAAGCCGATGGCTGAATTTCCGGGAATCAGGATAAGGCGATCGTTTCGAAATTCCCAATGGCACGATATCCACCGGTTATTCCAAAAATTCCACTCCATCGGAATAACATATCCTACTGGCTTGCCCAATCCTTTTGCCAAAAGCTCAGAAAGTCTTTTCCTTTCTAATGAGTCATTAAGATTCGATTGGTAAGGGTCAAGGTTGGCTGGAACTTTTCCCTCTTCCCACAGAAAGAAGAAAGCATCTTCCAAGGCAGGATGAATATGTTCTGCAGGAATATTGAGAAACTTCGTCAACTCAGTAGCCAGTCTCTGTACATCTTCAATTGAATAATTTGAACGGCCTTCTTCAACATCAAATAGAGCATCATTCTTCCAAACCGGATTCCCATCGTTTCGCCAAATGGCGGAATATTGCCATCGCGGAAGAGGCTCACCCGGATACCATTTTCCCTGGCCCTTGTGAAGAAGTCCTCCTCGCCCGAATGAATTTCGAAGCCGATTGATTAATTGTGCTCCTAAAATTCTTTTGTGCGGGCCATCCGCAGTAGTGTTCCACTCCTTTCCCTCCATATCATCCACTGAAACGAAAGTAGGCTCCCCACCCATTGTGAGGCGGACATCACCTTTTTGCAAATCTTCATCAACTTTATTTCCAAGGCCAATAATGGTTGCCCATTGTTCTTCACTATATGGTTTGGTTACACGCGGATCTTCATGGATACGGAAGACTTCGTTCTTAAAACTAAACTTTGTTTCACATACATCGGTCATACCCGTTACGGGGGCGGCACTCACTGGATCAGGCGTACAACATAAAGGGATGTGACCCTCACCTGCAAATAAACCAGAAGTGGGATCAAGTCCGATCCATCCGGCACCCGGAACATAAACTTCCGTCCATGCGTGCAAATCTGTAAAATCGACAACCGTACCAGAGGGTCCATCAAGGGCTTGCTGATCTGCTTTCAATTGAATCAGGTAACCTGAAACAAAACGTGCCGCCATACCAAGATGCCGGAAAATTTGAACTAAAAGCAAGGCCGAATCACGGCAAGATCCACTATGAATGCCAAGAGTTTGCTCACAGGTCTGAACTCCATGTTCCAATCTAATTGTATAATCAACACTTTTCTGTACTTCTTGGTTGAGATACACCAGGAAGTCAATCATCCGGACTTTCTTTGTCCTATCAATTCTCTTTACCCATGATTGAAGGATAGGCCCATTTTCTGATACTTCAAAATAGGGCAGTAGTTCTTTCTTGAGTTGTGTTGTGTAACTGAACGGAAACGTTTCTGCATAGTTTTCAATAAAGAAATCAAACGGATTGATCACAATAATTTCAGCAATCACTTCCACCTCAAATTGAAGCGAGGTGGTTTTTTCTGGAAAGACCACCCGTGCCAAAAAATTTCCGAAGGGATCCTGCTGCCAGTTAAGAAAATTTTCTTCCGGTTTTATCTTTAAGGAATAGGATAAAACAGGAGTACGGCAATGTGCGGCTGGCCGTAACCGAAAGGTATGTGGTGACAGATTTACCGGACGGTCATACTCATACGTGGTTTGATGCCTGATGGCAACCTTTATTGACATTATTTTAGTTGGGCTAATTCACCTTAATAATAACCCATTTCGAAGATAGATCATAAAGCAACAACTTTTTGTTAAAATCAAACGATTGTATTGCTTGAAAAGTAGGTAATAAACAATAGGCAATGATCTGGGTCTTTACGAGCATCAGAGTGGAATTGTGCGGAAGCGCGAAGCAGTCAAAAACTCTTCTTCGATTTTGGGAGATCGCTTCAGTCCATCGCGCTTTCCAGCGCTGGTATTCGCGATGACGTAGAATATTAGCACATCCCATCATTAAGTTTTAATTTTCCAAAAAAAATAGACAGTGCAATACGATGTTGTAATAGTCGGTGGTGGCATAGTAGGACTTGCAACCGCCCTTCAGTTAAAGAATTCGAATCCAAGCCTCAAACTTGTCCTTATCGAAAAAGAAGATGAGTTGGCAAAGCACCAGACGGGCAACAATAGTGGTGTTATCCACTCTGGTCTATATTATAAGCCAGGTAGTTTAAAGGCTTCCAATTGTATTCATGGATATCATCTGCTAGTTGATTTCTGCAAACAAAATGAAATTCCATTTGATCTTTGCGGAAAGATTGTAGTGGCCTCTGAAGAAAAAGAATTGCCCTTACTAGAAAATCTTTTTATCCGCGGTGGACAAAATGGTCTTCAAAATTTAAAGAAATTACGAAAGGAAGAACTCACAGATTACGAACCTCATGTCACTGGTCTTGCCGGAATTGTTGTTCCGCAAACCGGAATTGTCGATTATAAAAAGGTAGCACAAAAGTATGGAGAGTTGATTCAGAAAATGGATGGCCAAATCCAGTTAAACGAAAAGGTACTGGACATTCAAAAATCAGATACTAACAGTGTTGTCATTACGCAAAAGGCGAGCTATACCACCAAACTTGTTATCAATTGTGCCGGCTTATATTCCGACAAAGTTGCCAGAATGACTGTCCCAAAGTTGAACGTGAAAATAATTCCCTTTAGAGGAGAATATTTTAAACTAAAGAAAGAGAAAGAGTATTTGGTTAAAAACTTAATTTATCCTGTGCCCGACCCAAATTTTCCCTTCCTCGGTGTGCATTTTACCCGTATGGCTAAAGGTGGAGTTGAGGCTGGACCCAATGCAGTACTTGCCTTTCAACGCGAAGGCTATAAAAAATCAGACATCAATCTTTCTGAGCTAGCCGAAACGTTGGCTTGGCCGGGATTTCAAAAAGTGGCAGCCAAGTATTGGCGTACAGGATTTGGAGAGATGTATCGTTCATTTTCGAAAGCAGCTTTTACAAAAGCATTGCAAAAATTAATTCCTGAAATTCAAGAATCAGATCTTGTTGAAGGCGGGGCTGGTGTTCGTGCTCAGGCATGTGATCGCAATGGTGGCCTGGTAGATGATTTCTTGATCCTGGAAGAAAAACATGTAATTAACGTGTGTAATGCTCCCTCTCCTGCTGCAACCTCCTCCTTGGCAATTGGTGAAACTGTGTCTGCGCTGGCGCTGAAGAGACTATGACTTTGTGCAATAATATTCTTCTAGTACCAGGTACCTGATCCTGACTTAATAGCCGTAACTTCTATCTCTACCAAATAATCCGGATCGATCAATGCGCTAATCTCTATCATTGAGGTAACAGGCTTGATATTCTTAAAAAATTCTCCATGTGCTTTCCCAATTTCCTCCCACTGACTGATATCCGTAACAAATAGCCGGGTGCGGATAACATCCTCTATCGTAAACTCAGCCTGATTCAGTACTTTTTCAATTTTCTGAAGGATGAATTTCGTCTGGGTATAAAAATCACCTTTTCCTACCACACCATTTTCATCTGTGGCAACAGTTCCTGACACTTCCAGTTGATTGCCAATTTGAACTGCACGTGAATAGCCGACAATATCCTCCCATATTGCACCAGACGAAAAGTTTTTTCTTGCTGACATACATTTTAGTTGATTAAATCACAGACAAGGTAAGCGATCAGGGATTAATTCGCTATAGCTGTCATTTAGTATAGGAATAACAATCACAGAAAAACTTCGTGGTAAAGGCACTCCAAATTGAACTGGCTTCGGTTCCTAAAATAATTTCTTGATTGTGAAGATTTTTGTGGTATTAATCAAAAGAATAACAAATATTTGAGTTTCCAATAAAACAGACCAATGAGAGAGACTACGGTTCAGGAATTAAAAAGACTAAGAGATTCAGGTGCCGAATTTCAATTAATCGATGTTCGTGAGCCTCATGAATACGATATCTGTAACCTTGAAGGAGAATTGATCCCTATGGCAGCGGTACCCAGCAGCACCAATAAAATTTCACGCGATAAGCCAGTGATTATATATTGCAGAAGTGGTAAGCGAAGTGGGGAAATGGTTTTATGGCTGGAGAAATATGAAGGATATGAAAATCTTAGCAACCTTAAAGGTGGCGTGCTGGCCTGGGCCAAGGAAATTGATCCGAGCATGCCGGTTTACTAGATAATGCTGGCATCAAGGTAGGGGGACTTGGTCCGCTTTTCATCCATTTTTAAAATGAATTTTTAGCCAGTTGCGTTTATTGCAACTGGTTCGTTTCAAATTCCTCACGTTGGGCCAAGGCCAGCAACGAAGTTTGTATAACCATTCCTGGGTCGGTGAGTCCTCCAAGGTCTTTTCGCGAAAAGCAATCAGACCTTGGAGGATTTTCGGCAATGGAAATGAGGGTTATATATAATTTATTACTATCTGCAATAAATTGGCAATCTCCCAATTTTCTGGATTTTCATGATGGTTTTTTGCAAACTTTTCAAAGCAAACTTGCAGACTTTAAAAATCGCATGCTTCATTTTTCGGTTTACATTTGACTCACTATTTCGCAAGGGGCAACCTAAACATCGTCTTATGAAAACCATTATTTCAATTATACTTATCCTCCTTCTTGCTACGAGCATAAAGGCACAGGAAAATGTGAAGACAGAAATTCAGTTTGAAAATACCAACACAAAAAAACAGGTCAGGGTGATGGTTGGTGATGATGTGGTTATAAAATTCAAAAGGCCCGACATAACACTGAACACGAAAATCCTATCGCTAACTGACACTTCTCTTGTAGTGACAATGAAGCAGGATCCCTTTAAATTGATTGTGTATCTCAGTAATATTTATTCCATAACCATCACACGGCAAGGAAATCTTTCGCGTTTTGGGCAAGTGACTGCAGGTCAGGATTCATTGGTGTATCGCATTGAAACAACCAATGGCAATGAATACATCGGTTTTATTACCTCACAGGATCAGGAAAAATTACTCTTGAAAACTGAACAATTAGGTGAAATAACGATTCGTAAAAATGACATTCGAAATATCGAATCAATAAATGTGCAGCAGATAAAAGGAGGAGTACTCTGGTTTGATAACCCACAAGCATCACGCTATTTCTGGGCGCCCAATGGTTATGGTATAAAAAAAGGTGAAGGTTACTATCAAAATATTTGGATACTTTTCAATCAGGTGACATATGCGCCTTCTGATTACTTTTCAATTGGCGTGGGCACTATTCCACTATTCTTGTTTTCAAGTCCTACGCCTGTATGGATGACCGCAAAAGTCTCCGTTCCCATTAAAAAAGACAAAATCAATCTTGGGGCCGGTATCTTTTCGGGTACTGTGCTGGGTGAAGATAACAGTGGATTCGGCATTGCCTTTGGCATTATGACGTTTGGCTCGCGAGATAAGAATGCGAGCATAGGATTGGGATATGGCTATGCAGGAGGGGATTGGGCCAAGAAGCCGATGATAACGTTTAGCAGCATGATGCGTATTGGTCCACGCAGTTATTTTCTTACAGAGAATTACTACATCAATGCCGGTGGTGAACAAACAGTCTTAATTTCCTTGGGTGGGAGGAGAATTGTTAAACGCATGGGTTTGGATTTTGGTCTCTTTATACCCTTTATGTCCGAGCTGGAAACATTCATCGCTATTCCATGGCTGGGTATTACAGCACCTATCGGCCGAAGGTAAAAATGCCATTGGGCAAATGTAGCTTAAGTTGAATTTACCCAATGCTGAAGATCTAATCACAAATCACTATTGACTATTTCCTATGGCCTGATCAAGGTCAGCGATAACATCTTTCAAATCTTCCAGTCCAACGGAGACTCTGATCAATCCTGGAGTAATACCTACTGCTTCCCGTTCTTCATTTGTTAATTTCGAATGCGTGGTGGAAGCTGGATGTGTAGCGATGGTTCGCGTGTCGCCAAGGTTGGCAGAATGCGAAATCATCTTCAGAGAATTCAGGAACTTCCTACCGCGATCAATTCCTCCCGTAATTTCAAAAGTCACTATACCACCACCATGTCTCATCTGCTTTTTTGCCAATTCATACTGAGGATGTGATTTAAGAAATGGATACTTAACTCTCAATATTGCAGAATTGCCCTCTAAATAGGTGGCAAGCTCTAATGCATTCTGGCAATGGCGCTCCATGCGCACCGCCAAGGTCTCCAAACTTTTTGAAAGTAGCCAGGCATTGAAGGGAGACATCGATGGACCAGTATGTCGGGCAAAAAATCTTACCTCTTTGATGAGCTCCTTTGTTCCCAGTACTGCACCGCCAATCACCCGGCCTTGTCCATCAATAAACTTTGTAGCGGAGTGAGTAACTAAGTGAGCTCCCCATTGGGCAGGATTCTGCAAATAAGGAGTAGCAAAGCAATTGTCCACATTCAAAATCAAATTGTGCTTTTTAGCAAGCTTTCCTAACCACTCGATATCAATTATGTCCAACGCGGGATTTGATGGTGTCTCCACAAAAATCATTTTCGTGTTAGGTTGAATTTTCCCTTCCCATGATTCAGGATCGGTGATATCTGCATAGGTATAGGATATATTGATCTTAGGAAAAATGACATTCAATATCTGATGGGTTGATCCAAACACTGAACGGGAAGCAAGAATATGGTCACCAGTCTTCAAAATAGATGCCATGCTAATATACATGGCCGCCATACCTGATGCAGTCGCAATTCCATCTTCAGTACCTTCGAGCAAGCAAAGCTTTTGAATGAATTCAGTATTATTGGGATTTGAAAACCTTGTGTAAATATTTCCTGGAACCTCATCGGCAAATAAAGCGCGCGCCTGTTCAGCATCATCAAAAACAAAGCTGGAGGTTAAATAAAGTGGTACAGAATGCTCACGAAAATCAGTTCGCTCATGTTGGGAGCGTATCGCATCTGTCTGCGAGTAGCTGCCCTTTCGATTCTTTTCTTCTTTGCTCATGTTGTAATGACTTCAAAACTATACGTCACTTTTGCTGTAGACTCCAATGTCTTCGCCACCGAACAATATTTCTCTACAGACAAACTTACTGCTTTCTGCACTTTATCGCGATCCAGCATACCATAAAGCTTGAAGTGTGCATGCACTTCAGTGTATAAAGAAGGAGTTGCATCTTTTTCGCGCTCCCCTGTTACCGTCACTTTAATGTCCTTCAAGTCCTGTTTCTGTTTTTTTAAGATGCTAATGATATCAATCGAACTACACCCTCCCATAGCTGCAAGTAATAGTTGCATTGGCCGCATTCCTTTGTTCTTTCCTCCAATATCCGGAGATGCATCGATGTGAACGGTATTGCCGATTTCATTGACGGCTTCCAAATGGAAATCATCGCTGACACGATTGAGTTCTATCTTTACCATGCTACTTTTCTTTATCAGGATAAATTAAACTTACTATTACAAATGTGCCCAAACTAATAATAGTGGCAGGCACAAGAGCTGGAATTGAAATTTCATAAACACGAAAATAAATCCAGGAAGAAAGCCCAGTGATCATGGAAGACATGGCTCCATAACTGCTTGATCTTTTCCAGTACAATCCAAACATCAATGGGGCAAACAAAGATACCAGACTTAGGATAGAAGACTCCCCTACCAATTCGTAAATATTAGATCGCATGCAGGCCATTATAGTCGCCATGCTTGCAAAAACCAAGACGGAAATACGGGTGATTAACAACAGTCGTTTATCCGTATATTTTTCTTTAGCCAGGGGCTTCAATATGTTTTCCGAAAAAATGGCAGCCGGGGCAAGAATGGCAGAACTAGTAGTACTCATGATGGCGGAAAGTAGCGATCCAAAAAAAAGAATTTGTATAGGCAATGAAGTATGTGCCAGCACCATGTTTGGCAGCGCTAATTGGTGATCCCCTGAGAGATGATCAGGATATAATTGTTTTGTGCAAAGGCTAATAAATAATGGCAGCATGGCCACCGTCAGGTATAACAAGGCGGCAATGTAACAAGACCGTACTGCTGTAGTGACTGAATTTGAAGACATGGTCCTCTGAAAGACATCTTGCGATGGAATTGAACCAAGGCCCAACACCGACCATGCTGCCAGATAGGTGGTCACTTCTTTCCATTCAAGCGCAGGAAAAAATTTAAAGTTCTCCTTTGGCACATCGTTTAAGACTGTCATAAAACCTCCAGCTTTATCTGCAAGAATAAAAGCAAGCATTGCAAGACCAACGATAATAATAATGCTTTGAATAAAATCAGTAATCGAAATGGCCCACATACCCCCAATGTATGTATAGAATGTTACAACTAACGCACTGATCACAACTCCCTGCCATGTTTCCATTCCGGTTACCACATTGAGGATTAACCCCATTGCCACAAGTTGAGCTGCAATGTAGCCTACATAAGGCGGGGCCAGAAAAATGCTGGCCACTAATTCTGTTTTTTTGCCAAAACGTACTTTAAAAAAATCACCAAGTGTGAGTAGGTTCATGTTGTACAGTTTGCGGGCAAAGAACAATCCGAACAACAGCAAGCATAAAGAGGCGCCAAATGGGTCTTCTATTACAGAATATAGTCCACCCTTTATAAATTCTGATGAAGCACCAAAAACAGTTTCTGATCCAAACCATGTTGCGAACAGAGCGGAAGAACTAAGCATGAGCGGCAAACTGCGACCGGCTAACATAAAGTCTCCGGATGTCTTTACTTTGCGCGAAGCCCAATACCCCACCAATATGGTAAGGGCAAGATAGGCAATGATAGAAAAAAGTAACAAGTCAGGTTTTATTCTGGAGTAAGAATAAAAGTAAAAAACATATACCTTTTTCCAATTTCCAATCTCAAAACAATGTGCTGCAAGGCATTTATTTTCTATTTGGGCTTCTTGATCTGAAACGTGCGGCTAATGTTGAATCCAAAATGAATATCACCAGCGCCAAAATCACCATCTGTTTCGGCCACTACTGCACGCTCAATCATACCAAGGCTATTGGTAAATAATAGCTGAAACACGTGGCCACCCGTTTCAATGTCCAAACCAAAACCGATTGAATTATAATACGGAGTATTTTCGTGAGGGTTGAGTCGGTAATAATATTCACCACTTAACGCAAGACTTCGGGTTATTTTATATCTACCCCCAATACCAATTGCTATGTCATCATTATTTTCTTCGCTCTGTTCAACAGTGTTGCGATGGACAAAAATGGGTGTTATCTGAGCGGAGAAATTAGTTGAAAACTTGCGGGCGAACATAACCTGGGCAACATAAGACAGGCGATCTTCAAATGTTATCAACGGATTTTCTTCTTCGCTGGGGGACGTCTTTACATTGGTCGTGCCCATAGCTGTAATGGTAACTGGAAAATTACGCGCTCCTGTACTTTGCCGTGCGATCTTGTAACGTAGGAAACCATCATACGTTTTATCTGTGGAACTGCGGCCAATACCGATACCTAATTTGTCTGTTAATCCATATTCGAAACCAAGGCGGACGAAAGCATCATCAAGTCCCCAGAGCGTATAAGCACCGGAATTAATAGTCCCAAAACGGTGGGAAAAAATAAACTCAAGAGCGCCCATTGGTTTGGTTTCAACGGATTGACCGTTGATGATTCGCGTTCCCTTAAAGGTTTGACCTATATACGTGATCTCGGGTTTTTGACTTGCCTCCAATTCTTTCATTAAGTCCTCTTGAGCAAACACCAAGGTGAACGAAAGCAAACTGATCAAGAGTGTTATAATCTTTTTCATTCTGTTAGTTATTGGGCTTTATACGTAAATTCTATTTTTGTCTCTACTTCTTCCGCTATGTTTTGCCACAAGAGTTGTGGAATCGCAATATTATAATCAGCAAGCTTCACTATAAATTTTGATTTCATTACCACTTTTCCATTAATAAACTCAACTGTGCCTGAGACCTCGATATCTTTTACCACCCCATGCATTGTCAGTTTCCCAGCAGCGTTAGCCTGCTGCTCTCCTACTGCCGTATTTTGAAAACCAGTAATCTTACCTTGAAAAGTAGCCTTAGGAAATTTTTCTGTCTCCATGTACTTCTCATTGAAGTGCTCCTTCATAAGAGATTTTTCAAATTCAAAATCTTTGATGGGAATAGAAAAGACCACATCTCCCGTTGTCACATTTAAAATACTCACCGATTTTGAATTTTTAGCGGCTATGTCTTCTATCGCACCATCCGAAAAAAAACTAACAGCGCTGCTCTCTGCTGTATACTTTTGGGCTTGAGAAAACAGGCTTAGTCCTACCAGAATAAACACAAGTATGATCTTCTTCATATAATCAGCTTTATGAAATCAATTATTAAGTGCCCCATCATCTACCCAGCATGTGATTTGGTCAATTTGATTTTGAGTTAGGGGTGTTCCTGGCGGCATAGTCTTATTTGCTGTCCGTGATTGAATGCCGCTTGCATTTGCTTTTGCGGTGGCATACGTACTCCAATCACGTGTTGATCCCAGTGAGCCATTATGACAGCCAGAAATATTGCATTTAGTATCTAGAATAGTTTTAATGTCATTGGCATAGCTTATGGAAGAGTTACCTCGGGGTACAGTCACATTCAATAACAGAGGGCAATCATCTCCGTCCTTCACTGTCACGGTGTAATTTCCGAATTTCAAATTTTCAAATGTGCTTACATCGCTAAAGCTTCCTGTGTCAAATTGATATTTGTAAGGTGGCTTACCTTGAGATGCGTTAATGGTAATTGATCCATTATCAGAAAAACAATCGGTATCGGGATTTGTCGCGGCAACTGCAACAAGCGTAGAACCTGAAGAAGTGAGTTCTACAACCTGGGTGCTTGTGCACCCAAAAAGATCTTTAGCTGTTACCGTATAAGAGCCAGGACCAAGGTTAGAAAAAAGCCCGGAGGTCTGATACACACCAGCGTTTAAGCTAAAATCATATGGTCCTTCTCCTCCAGATGCCGAAACTGTAATACTTCCATCGATGGACTTACAGCCGGTTACGTCTTGCTTGGATTCAAGGACTATTGAAAGATCAGATTGCGTACAGTCAAAAGACTCTGACAGGTCGTTGTATGCACAGGAAAATAAAAACAAGAATAAGACAGGATATAATTTTCCAAGGTCAAGATGTATCATAGATTAAACATAGTTCGGTTTATAGAGATCGAAGTTCGACCTATTTAAAGAATCTAAGGTAAAGAAAAAGTGTGGTAATTAGTTATCGGCTGCCCCATCTTCTACCCAGCAAGCAATCTTGGCAATTTGCTCATCTGTTAACGCAGTCTTTCCTGCCGGAGGCATTGATTTGGCGGTAGTTCGTTCTTTCACACTCGTTGCGTTGCTCTTGAGAGTCTCGAAAACAGACCAGTTCCGAGATACGCCATTATCTCCATTATGGCAGCCACTTACAGCACAATTTGTATCAATAATTGTCTTGATTTCATCCTTAAAACTAATCCCTGTATTACCACGGGCTACGGGGGCACTCACCGAGATTATGCATCCTTCTGCATCCTTAACTTTGACCGTGTGGTCTCCATTGTTCAGGTTAGAAAAAACAGCTATCGATCCAAAGCTTCCCTCATCTAGTTGAAACTGATAAGGAGCTTTTCCTAATGATGCCGACACCGTGATAGAACCATTACTGATCAGACATTGGTTATTTGCTGTTGTGGCAACTGAAGCGTTTAGGGTAATAAGCGATTTTACTTCTACCTCCAATGTTGCCTCGCATTGATTGGCGTCTGCTACTGTAATCGAGACCTTGCCAACACCCAATGATGAATAAATACCTGTATTGTTTTTTGCCCCAGCTAAATCATAGGAATAAGGTGCAGTTCCTCCTTCTGCAACAACCTCCACTTTTCCAGTAGCATCGGCACAACTTATGTCGGTAACCGTTTTTTGTTTTAGCACCAGGCCTGACTTGGCGCAATCAATTGCCACTTCCTCATCGTTGCCACACGATGAAAGCATTATAGCAAAACTAAAAGAAGAGATTGCAAGCAGTGAATTTTTGAGTAAGCTCATACGTAAAATGATGTTTAAACAAATTTAAGGAATTCAACAGTCAGGCTATCCTACTCAATCAAATTTGGGTATGCGTGCTAAAAAAATACCTTGAATGAGGTGATAAGAAACAGCGTAAGAAGGAATTTACGTGTGAATTCAGGAAGGTCTTAAATGAGAAAATCCCCCAAAGTCCTGGACCCCGGGGGATAATCTTGTCTATAGTTGGCTTTAATCTGATACTAAGGTATATTCACAACATATGCTTACAAATCCAAATACGATTATTGGATCGTGAAAGCAGATGAATTGCTTTTTTTAGCGATGGATTGACTTGGACGTGTCCATTATCATGGTATCCCTGACCGGTATTGCAGGCTGCTTCAGATATTGCTTGATGATTCTTTCTTTAAGTTGTGGCTTAGATCCCGGAAAGGTAGTACGGCTGCTGATATCGTAGCTGAGATAAATGAGCGCCAAGAAAAAACAAACAGCAAAGCCCGTAAACACTTTTTTTGAGCGAGACATGAAGTTTATGATTTATTCCGGGGCGTAAAAGTAATCCACTTAAGCAACTCATAAAAAAAGGGGTCGTACCCCTTTTTTTATGTTGATTTTTACATCAATTACTTTGCTTTCTTCACCACAGCTTCAAAAGCCTGGGGATGATTCATGGCAAGGTCCGCAAGCACTTTGCGATTCAAATCCACGCCTGCTTTTTTTAACTTACCCATCAACTCAGAATACGACATACCATGGAGTCTTGCTCCGGCATTGATCCTCTGAATCCATAGCGCCCTGAAATCTCTTTTCTTTGCTTTGCGATCACGATACGCATACACTAATCCTTTTTCGACTGCGTTTTTCGCTACAGTCCAAACGTTTTTTTTACGACCAAAGAAACCTTTGGCCAACTCAAGTACGCGTTTGCGTCTTGTCCGTGATGCTGCACTGTTTACTGAACGTGGCATAAATTTTTAATTTTTTGGTCGGTGGCGCCTTTCTGTTTCAAAGAGCTTGTTTGCCAAAAACCGGGTTGAACATATAAACCATTTATCCACCTTGGCGTAAAGCTAGGCAGACAACCTTCCGAAATTAACTCGGCCGGATTTTATTTAAACCAAATACGGAAGCATCGCTTTAACATTACCCTCGTCAACTTTCTTAACGGTGGTCTTGTGGCTCAGTCTTCTTTTTTGTTTCGTTGTTTTCTTAGTTAGGATATGACTTTTATAGGCTCTTTTGCGTTTAATCTTACCGGTACCGGTAACCTTAAAACGTTTCTTAGCTCCTGACTTGGTTTTTAACTTCGGCATTTTTATAATCGTTATTAGTTGTTCGTGGTCATCCGTATTACTTCTTACCCGATTTTGGGGCGAGCATCAGGTACATTCGCTTTCCTTCCAACTTAGGCATCTGTTCTACTTTTCCAACTTCCTCCAGTGCCTGCGCAAATCTGAGTAACAAAATTTCTCCTCGTTCTTTATACACGATGGATCTTCCTACAAAATGCACATACGACTTGACTTTCGCACCTTCCTTGAGGAAGTTAATGGCATGCTTAACTTTGAAGTTAAAGTCATGGTCATCAGTGTTTGGGCCAAAACGAATCTCTTTCAAGACCGTTTTTTGAGCATTTGATTTGATCTCCTTCTGCTTCTTCTTATGCTCGTATTTGAATTTTGAATAATCAACAATCTTACATACCGGAGGATCAGCACTAGGTGATATCTCAACCAAGTCGAGTCCTTGATCCTGAGCCATTTTAATGGCTGCGGATGTCGTATACACATCGACTTTGATGTTTTCTCCAACTACCCGTACACGAGGAGCTGTGATTCTCTCATTTACTTTGAAGGGTTCTTCTACGAACCGCCTTGGTCCCCTATTGAAAGGTCTGTTACTACTGCTACTACCTGGTAAAATTGCCACCTATTGGGTTTAAGTTTTTCTAAATCTTTAAGCTGCCTGGATTCATTTTCGCCAAGCAGGGCGCAAATATCGCCAATATTTACATTATTCAAAATAAATTCCACCTATTGGACTGACCCCATTGAGTCTTAGTGATTACGGTAGCAAGGTTCAGAAAGACTCCTAATTCCTTCTACTAAAATCCTGATAATTAAGTCTTAAAGCCTAATTTGGAGGTGCAACCTCATCAGCGAACTTGGCAGCAAATTCATCCAATCCCATAGAACCCTGATCACCAGCACTATGCTTTCGAAGAGCCACTCTTTTCTCCAATACTTCTTTTTCACCTACAATAAGCATATATGGCACTTTCTTAATTTCAGCATCTCTGATCTTACGACCTATTTTTTCATCGCGATCATCCAAGAAGCCCCTAATATCTTTAGCTTTCAGAGTATCAATCACCTCTTGGGCATATGAATTGAACTTCTCAGAAATAGGCAAGACCGCAATCTGTTCTGGCGCCAGCCACAAAGGGAAGTTACCAGCGCAATGTTCTATCAAAACCGCTACAAAACGTTCCAGCGAGCCAAAGGGAGCCCGATGGATCATAACTGGCCTGTGTTTCTGATTATCCGAACCGATATATTCAAGTTCAAAACGTTGTGGCAGTTGATAATCCACCTGAATGGTCCCTAATTGCCAGCTACGGCCTAATGCATCTTTCACCATGAAGTCTAGTTTAGGACCATAAAATGCGGCTTCGCCTTTAACAGCTACCGTAATTAGTCCTCGTTCATCTGCGGCCTCCTGGATTTCCTTTTCTGCTCTATCCCAAAGAGCATCCTCACCAATATATTTGGATTTATTTTCAGGATCTCGTAAGGAAACCTGGGCCGTAAAGTTTTCAAACCCCAATGATTTGAATACATGGAGAACAAGATCGATTACTTTGATGAACTCTTCTTTCACCTGATCGGGCCGGCAAAAAATGTGAGCATCATCTTGCGTAAACCCACGAACACGTGTCAGGCCATGTAGTTCTCCGCTTTGCTCGTATCGATATACAGTTCCGAATTCCGCATAACGAATAGGAAGTTCCTTGTATGATCTTGGCTTCACTTTATAAATCTCACAATGGTGAGGACAATTCATTGGCTTCAGGAGAAACTCTTCACTTTCATCCGGTGTATGGATTGGCTGAAACGAATCCTTACCATATTTCTCATAATGGCCCGAGGTGATATATAGTTGCTTGCTTCCAATGTGTGGTGTAACCACCGGATCGTAGCCCGCTTTAATTTGTGCTTTACGCATGAACTGTTCCAGGCGCTCACGAAGAATAGTTCCCTTGGGTAACCAAAGAGGTAAGCCCATACCTACTTTTTCTGAAAAAGCGAATAACTCCAACTCTTTACCTAACTTCCGATGGTCACGCTTCTTTGCTTCCTCCAGCATAAAGAGGTATTCCTCCAGTTCTTTTTGTTTTGGAAATGAAATTCCATAAACGCGAGTAAGCATTTTGTTCTTTTCATTTCCTCGCCAGTATGCGCCAGCAACATTCAGAAGCTTAATGGCCTTGATCAATCCGGTGGAAGGAATATGAGGGCCACGGCACAGATCAGTGAAATTACCTTGTTTATAAAATGTAATTGATCCGTCCTGTAAGCCATCAATCAATTCCAATTTATATTCATCACCCTTCTCACTAAAGTAATTAATTGCATCTTTCTTTGATACATCGCTTCGAACAAACGTGCTGTTAGTCTTTGTCAGTTCGATCATCTTCTTTTCTACAGCAACCAACTCCTCATCGCCAAAAGGTCTTTCACCTAAATCAACATCGTAGTAGAAACCATTTTCAATGGGAGGGCCAATGCCAAACTTGACTCCAGGATATAGCGCTTCAAGTGCCTCAGCAAACAAGTGAGCAGAAGAGTGCCAGAAAGCATATTTGCCACCTTTATCATTCCAGGTAAATATTTTGATAGTGGAATCTGCAGTGATCGGACGGCCCAAGTCCAAGTTGTCACCATTCACCTCAATAGATAGTGAACTACGTGCAAGTCCCTCACTGATGCTCTTTGCAATCTCTATGCCCTTAACCCCTTTCGGAAATTCTTTGACTGAACCATCCGGAAGAGTAATCTTTACAATACTCATTTGGTAAAATTTTCAGGTGCAAATATGCTGTTTTCTGTGCTTCAATTAAAATGGGATGTAAAAATCGGTGCAGATTAGAATTGGAATTGCGCTGTAAAAAGGATTCCAAATTTGCGAGCTTTCTGATTATTTATAGTATGATCCAGGTAGGATAAACGATGAACAAAATCTACCCGTAAAAACCGGAAAATATTTTCCACGCCATACCCTAATTCCACATAAGGCTTGCCATTGATAAAAAATCCAACGGGAAGGGCCTCTTCCCCATCTGCCGTGACGGGTGAGATTATGGCTTGATTGGATTCACGCATACCTCCAACAATCGCATTTACAGTACCCAGTAATCGCCAATTCAATTTCTTGAGTAAGGGGACCCTATTCAGTAAAAATCCTTCGAAATAATGTTGATATTGCAATGACGCGAAATGATCACTAACAAACTCACCGTAATTCATTAAGTTATACGTGACTGTAGAATATATTGGTGACTGATTTCCGAGGTGAAGGGACAACATTGGGTAAGGTAGTGTATTAAAAACATTCTCGCCAGTTAATGTCAAATAAGAATACCCTAATGGACCCCATTTCATCCGCTTTTTAATGGTCAATCTAAGCTTGTCGTAATCAAAGTCAGAGCCGAAAACTCCTTCAACACCATGAGTATACTTTAGAGTAATTACAGGCCATTTGTTTGTGCCTAAACTAATACGTTCGTTATCGTTTAAAATAAAAAACTCATCACGCGCGTATCGGGACTCAAGCGTTACTTCTGACGATTGGAAATTTTCCAGTACTTCCGAATTTGAATCACCTGGGCTTTCCAGATACCCAAAGTTATAGGTCGGTTCAAATGTCCAATGACGAAATGAAACTTTCTGAGAGAATCCTTTAAATAATTCCCGCTGAAAGGCCGCTCTGTATTCATTAAAATAATACGCCCTTCTGTAAAAACCCCAACGTGTGGCTGCCAGGAACAATGGATTATCCGCGAGTGTTTCATCATCAACACCTATTCTGGCGATATCACTCCGTACACGAAATGATACTGTGGTCCACTTATCCCTGGAAATAATCCGTTGAGCAGAAGCCATATACTTTATCCGGGTGTCATTAAAACCGTAGCCCATTTGCCAGGCATAAATCCACTTCTTGCTAAACTCCATGTTCGTCTTGAAACCAAAATTCAAACGTAAACCCTCAATATTATTCCAGGCCATAAAACCAAGATATGGGCCAATCTCTACTTTGCCCGCTTTCACATAACCATCTACAACAGCTTTAATAATATCCGTATAGGTTTTTACAACAGGTATATTGCGAAGCGTGTCAATCATTTTATACACATTTTTTTCCGCTTCACTCAAAGGCTCATGGCGAAGGGTGTCCCAATATTTTTCTTCCTCATACTGGCGAACATCTTCAGCTACCTGAATAGGCCTTTCATAAAAAGTCAAGTCATGCGGTTCATTGACTACAATATTTTTATTACTTGTATAAAACTTCGCCAGCATACCGGCTGAATTTGGACTTAGTTCACCTACATCAATCAATACTCGATTCTTGAGCGGTATCCAGGGGCCTAATTCAGTAGTAACTAACTCTTGTTGAATTCGAATTTTCTCGATGAAGTTTAAATTTGCCTCCTTGCCAACGCTCGCATCAATTTGCTTAAGCGCAAATTCATTTTTGGTAATCCATATCGTTCCCCTGAAGGCAAGCTCCTGCTCACTCCTCGGAAAAAAATCAAGACGATAACAATAGTCATTGCCAATAAAAAGACTATCGGTTAAATCATAATCATAGTAAAGCCTCCAGCCATCTGCTATGGGTGAAACAAATTCTTTGGTAGCAATATTTAGCCAATTCTGATAAAAATTATACTCCTGAAAAGAGGATCCAATAAACTGAGTGATCATAGTGCCATCCTCCATTCCCACTCCGTTAATCTTTGATTTTAGAATCTTCTCCGTCTTAAGAGAAGGGTTGTCCCGGTAGTATAGTTTGGAAACGCTCTCTGTAATAAAGACTGGAAGTATAGGATTACCATCTTCACCAGCCATTCTCTCAACACTGTCTAAGACTTGGGTAATCTTTTGAATAACCGTTCTTTTCCTGAATTCGTCAGTAAGATGGTCAGCATCAATTTCAATTTTCGTGTAGGTGTCATACTCGTAAGCGGTCAGTTTGCGCTTGTCATTATTATTTTTTTCACGAACTACTTTTCGGAGAATTTCAAAAGCAGGGTTCTCGCCAGAATTAATAACAATTTCTTGAAGCTTAATAATATTTTCCTCCAATTGAATATTAACAACTTGCTTAATCCCACGTTTGATGCCTTTGTCTCGTGGTTTGTATCCAATGTACGAGGCCGTTATCGAATCCACGCGGAGAGTTGTCTTTATTCTAAAATGACCGTCAAAGTCAGTGGTAGCACCGGCAGAAGTGCCTTTAAAAATAACATTGACAAAGGGAATAGGGTCTCCGGAATTGGAATCCGTTACTTTGCCTTCAACAATAGTTTCTTGTGCCTTTGCCAGACTGGTGAATAATACCAAAAGAACTAAAGGAAAAACTAGTACGCGCAGCCCAAAAAAACGTCT
Source organism: Bacteroidota bacterium (assembly GCA_038043425.1). Taxonomy (GTDB): domain Bacteria; phylum Bacteroidota; class Bacteroidia; order Cytophagales; family Cyclobacteriaceae; genus ELB16-189. The sequence goes on along the minus strand of JBBTBZ010000011.1, from coordinate 15,075 downwards.
CACAGATATGATTAAAAGGTAAAATTAATCATTTATACGTTTGATTGAATTGCCAGGTAAAAACTCAAAGGAATTATTTTGACCTTTGAAGTTCTAAATATCCAGTGGTTCTTTATCCCCCAGGTGACGTGGGGCAGTTTTTAAAATATAGAGATCAAGAATGGCCTTCGCGCGGGCGAAATATTCGCGAAAATAAACGGTAAATACCTCCTCTTGTGCCGGCTCAGAGGCAACTACTGCAACGGCATCAATGTTATAATAATTGCTAATGAAAATAGCACGGTAGCAATGAAAAGGCTGCGTTATAATGGTAATCCTGTCTTGCCCAAATATCTCTTTGCTTCGAACAACAGAGTCAAGCGTACGAAGACCTGCGTAATCCAGAGTGATGGCAGATGCGGGGACACCTAATTTCACCAGTGCCTTTTTCATCTCCATTGGCTCATTGTAATACTTGGTCCGGTTATCACCACTAAGAATAAAATGGTTCACTTTCCTTTCATGATAAAGGGCAGCGGCAGTCTTTATGCGATTTTCAAAAAATGGGTTAGGCAATCCACTGGTAAGTTTGTTGCTTGTGCCAAGTACCAAGCCTACCTCATTCACCGGTAGCTGACGGTAATCCGAGAACACTTTATCCTCTGTGCTTTTAATCACCCAGATATTTCCAACCCATACCACGCATAAAAGAAATGCGATTAACAGAAACAGTCGCCACACAACCTTCCTCCAAAAAACCATAGACAAAAAATAGATTAAAGCGTATATCTGAGAATCGAAGTACGATACACAGGTGTGCAAAGCTACTCAATTGACCGGAGAAACTCTTTCTCGATGATGTCAGATCGCTTCACAATCTTTTTATACCACTGCAATCGCAAGATTTCTTTTTCTGATGTCGTTAGTTGCCACGAAGCATTTGATTGACGAAGTTTAGGGATGACCGTATTTAAACAGATGGCTGCACTGACAGAAATATTTAAACTCTCCGTAAAGCCATACATCGGGATTTTAACTTTTACATCGGCATGTTCCAGAGCATACTTAGAAGCTCCATCCAACTCATTTCCCATCACAATGGCAAGGGGTTGGTCGGTAACAGATATTTCATCAATGGAGCTTCCATTTGCTTCCGGCTCAGTTACCAAAATCCGATAGCCCTTTCCTTTTAAATTTTTAAAACATTCCTCAATGTTATTGGAACCTTTTGACCTATATCGGATAAGATCAATCCATTTGTTTGCACCTTTAATTACTTTCTTATTGACAGAGTAGGAACTTTTACTTTCAACCACATGAATATCTTGTAAACCCATACATTCGCAGGTGCGTACAACAGCACTTGCATTCTGCGATTGAAAAATATCTTCTAAAACAACCGTGATGTAGCGGGTGCGCTGTTCCAGCACTTTTTCAAGAAATGTTTTTTTATGCTCAGAGATGAACTGAGCAAAATGGTCAATCACTAATTGGTTCTTTTCTTCGGGAGTCATTGAACAATTGATATCTTAGGCTGTTAAAATTCCAAAGTAACTAAAAGATGAGCGAATCAAAGAATTGTCTGATGGAGGTGCATCTACCCTTCGCAAAACGTGGCGGTCACCTTAAGGTAAAACTCTAATTATCTGAAATTCTTATTTTTGCATCAATTTTTTGAAAATAATGCAATTCTCCAGGATGAAGTAATGCAATATCTTTTTCCCAACGATTTCATCTTTGGCACCAGTACGGCAGCAGCACAAATTGAAACCGCCTTTGACCACGACTGGCAAGGAGTAAAGGCAAACGATGGAAATGTTTTTGATCGCACCACCGATCATGAACTTCGCTTTAAAGAAGATGCTGAAATCTTTGCATCACTTCACCCTATTATCGTATGGGACCGATGTGGAGCAAACTGCAACGAGAACCTTTTGGAAACTTTCATCCGGAAACAATTATCGAATACAAATCGTTTCTAGATAGTTTAAAGATGAATGGCACCAAGATCATGATGGTGCTTCATCATTTTACTAACCCAACCTGGTTTGCCAAACGTGGTGGCTGGGAAAAGGAAGAGAACATCAAACTGTGGGTTGACTTTGCCTAGAAAGCAGTTGATACTTTTGGTGAATACGTCAGTCATTGGAATACCATGAACCTAACGTATATGCCAGCAACGGATGGATCACCGGCTTCTTCCCTCCTTTTAAAAAAAAACCTGAGCTTAGGCAAAAAGCAATCGTTGATTATGCACAGATTTTACATCAGGCCTTGCAAGATGGAATAGACATTCGTGGATATTTCTGGTGGAGCACATGGGACAATTTTGAATGGCACCTGGTACCCGCAATGAAATTTGGACTTTATGAATGCGATGTTCTCACCAAAGAAAGAAGAATGCGAAAAAGTGCTGAGGTGTTTCGGAAATTAGAGCATTATAAGATGTTGGATAAGGTTTAAACTGCATCAATTCAAAGAACTCCTATACTCTAGTGGTGTGACACCAACATGTTGTTTGAACAATCTGGTAAAGTGCTGCGGATATTTGAATCCTAACTCATAGGCAATTTCACTCAGCGACTTATTTGCGTCAAAAATTCTTTCTTTTGCAACAGTAACCAATTTCAGTGTGATGTACTCGTGCGCTGATTTACCTGTCTCCTTTTTGATAAGGTCGCCAAAATAGTTTGCGGAGAGATTCAATTCACTCGCGCAATATGCAACAGATGGCAACCCAACTTCCTGTGGTTTTTTGGATGTAAAAAATTCATTGAGCAAGGTTTCAAACCGTTCCAGAATTCCTTTATGAACATTGTCGCGTGTAATGAACTGGCGATCGTAAAATCGAACGCAATAATTTAAGAGTAGTTCTATATTGTCCGCAATCAATACTTTGCTATGCTTGTCAACGGCATGTTCTAACTCATATTTGATTTTAGAAAAAGAATCTAAAACGAGTTGGCGTTCGCGTTCAGAAACGTGAAGTGCTTCATTGACATTGTAGCTAAAGAACGTGTAGTCATCAATATGACGTCCCAATGAAGTTCCTCTGATTAGATCCGGATGAAACGCGATACCGTATCCTTTAGGTTGATGCAACTCTGGGCCACCATTGTTGCCAAGCATTTGGCCCGGCCCTATAAATATAATTGTGCCTTCCTGGTAATCATAGGTATGTTTTCCATATCGAAGATCACCGCATTGAACATCCTTTAACAAAACCAGATAAAACCCAAAATAGGTTTTTCTTAATCTCCTCGGGGCGGCTTTTGAAAAATCAATCACACTTACAAGAGGGTGCAGCGTTTCATGATTGTTGAATGTGTTGTATTGGCTGACGGTATCGAACTTTAATATCTCTTCCATATTCGGCTTTGAAATTTCACCTCAATATTAAGAATTCTAACTTCTATTCCGCTGCCGACCGAACTAATCGGTGAAATTGGTAGGTAAATCTGTAATCTGTATAAGTGCCTAACAGGAAAATGACAACATCTTTGTAAGATGACTATGAGATAATAACGTACTTTCTAAAAATAATGTTCAATTAATTAAATACCATTATGAAATCAGCGACTTTAGCGCTTTGCTTTTTATTGATAACAATACAATCATCACAAGCACAAACAAACTCCGACACTTCTTCTAAAAATCAGGCCGTAGAACAAGAGATCATCAATCTCTCTAAAGAGAAGTGGCAGTGGATGGCAGACAAGAATGTGGACAAGCTTGCAACACTCTTCCACGAAAAATCAAAATTTGTACACATGAGTGGAACGTGGAAAAAGGATGAGGAACTCGAAATTATTAAAACCGGCAGTATTTGGTACAAGAAAACGGATGTTCACGATGTTGCCGTAGAAATTGTTGACGACCTCGCTATCGTTTGGAGCCGCATTACGCTGCTGGCTGATGTTCGCGGCAATGAGGTGACAACACAATTTACGGTAACCGAAGCCTATAAAAAAGAAAAGAAGGAGTGGAAATTGTTAGCCCTCACATTTAGTAGTGTGCGGGATACACATGTCATTAAGCATTAATCGAAATCATTTTTAAATCATTAAAATAATTTTATATGAAAACATTAATTCCCGGACTAATATTAGTATTTGTGAGTGCACATACTTTTGCTCAAAGTTCTACAACTGAACAGGAAATCATTAACCTATCCAAAGATAAATGGCAGTGGATGGCAGACAAGAATGTAGATAAACTGAAAGATCTTTTCCATGAGAAGGCTGAATTTGTACATATGGGAGGATCCTGGGGAACAACACAGGAACTCAATGTCATTGGAAGCGGTGGAATCCATTATAAGAAAGCGGATATCCATGATGTATCCGTGAAAATCATTGACAACACCGCTATTGTATTAAACAGGATCACCCTGCTGGCTGTAGTGGGCGGCAATGAAGTCACCAATCCATTTATTGTAACGGAAGTGTATGTAAAAGAAAATGGTAAGTGGAAATTGGGATCACTTTCATTTACCAAAACGATGACGCCAAACTGAAAGCGGATTATCGATTTGAAAAGCTCTTAGAAAATGAATAAAGCATACTTTAACGTAAAAAAATAATCTTCCACCATGGCTATTTATAATTTAAAGATTAATGGGACTACAAAACAAGTTGATGTAGATCCCGCCACTCCTGTTCTTTGGGTATTGAGGGAGCATCTGAATATGCCAGGCACAAAGTATGGCTGTGGCATTGCCATGTGCGGTGCATGTACGATTCATGTGAATGGCACGGCAGTCCGGTCTTGTCAATTACCGGTTAGCACCATTGGCAACAAGGAGGTGACAACGATCGAGGGGCTTTCAGCAAATGGTGAACATCCTGTTCAAAAAGCCTGGCTTGAACATGATGTAGCGCAATGTGGCTATTGCCAAACAGGTCAGATCATGACAGCAGCAGCCTTGTTAAAAACAAACCCCAATCCGACTGATACTCAAATTGAGAATGCGATGTCAGGAAATATTTGCCGGTGTGGTACCTATCTGCGCATAAAAGAGGCCATCAAATCAGTGGCTGAACAGAATTAATATGGACCGAAATATCATTACTATAAACTAATTAAAGATGGAAAAGATTAAAACTTCACTAAGCAGACGGTCATTTTTAAAATCATCAATGCTTGCAGGCGGTGGCCTGATGATTAGTTTTAGCGGATTGGCACTATTAAGGCCTGAGGAAAATATAATTGATGCTAATCTTCCTGATCAATGGAATGAAATAACAGGCTATATCAAAATTACCAATGACAATATCGTCAAAATTCTTAATCCTAATCCGGAATTTGGACAAAATGTGATGACCTCACTCCCTATGATTGTAGCAGAAGAATTGGATGTGGAGTGGCAAAAATTAGTGGTAGAAATGGGGCCGCACGACAATGTGAAATTAGGGCCGCAATTTGCAGGTGGAAGCAATTCAATCAGGATGTATTGGAAACCACTCCGGGAGGCAGGTGCCGCAGCGCGCCAAATGTTGAGAGAGGCTGCATCACAAACCTGGGGTGTACCAGTGGAAGAAGTGACAACAAAAGCCGGGATGCTCAATCATGTAAAAAGCGGCAAGTCAGGAAAGTATGGCGACTTTGCATCAAAGGCTGCTGCGATGTCCATACCAAAAGCGGTCGTGCTAAAAGATGTAAAGAATTTCAATATAGTACGAAGCTCCAGGAAAAATGTAGAAGGTTTGAACATCGTAACCGGTAAACCTCTTTTTGCAATGGACTATACGCATGAAGGAATGCTGATTGCCATGATTGAACATCCACCCGCTTTCGGGAAGAAACTTAAATCTTTTGATGCATCTGAATCCCTGAAAATGCCTGGCATCAAAGATGTTTTCAGCATGAAATTGTATGAAGACGGTTTCGAACAGGCTGGTTTCGATACCCGAACATTTAATGATTTGCTGGTAGTGGTAGGCAATACCACCTGGCAAGTTATGAATGCCCGTAAAAAACTAAAAGTAACGTGGGAACCTAACAGCGAAACAAAAGAAATCATTGGAGGTTTTCGTGGTAAAACTGAGGTCGTTATTCCAGCGGGGCTTGAAAGTACCAGTACGCAGTTGGAAAAAATGGCCGACTACGCAAAGAAACCAGCGCAACAATTACGAAAAGACGGAGACCCTGAAACTGCATTCAAAAATGCAGCCCAAATTCTAGAACGCACCTATACCGCTCCATTTTTGGCGCACAACTGTATGGAGCCTATGAATTTCTTCGCCCATGTTACAGAAGAAAAAGCCTTGCTAATAGGACCTCATCAGGCACCGGGTTGGATAGAACCTACATTATCAAAAATTTTGAATCTGCCAGCCGATAAAATTGAAATCCAGATGACCCGGATGGGTGGAGGCTTTGGCCTTAGAGCTTACGGACATTATATTACAGAAGCTGCTCTTATCTCTAAAAAAGTAAAAGCCCCTATTAAACTAGTTTATAGTCGTGAAGACGATATGACCTACGGAATTTATCGGCCTATGTACACGGCAACTTATCGTGCAGCATTGGATGCAAATAAAAATTTAATTGCATTTCATGTGAAAGGGGGAGGCATTCCTGAGAATCCCATTCATGCAAACAGGTTTCCGGCTGGTGCCGTTGATAACTACCTCGCTGAAGGTTGGACAATACCATCAAACATAACGATTGGAGCATTCCGGGCTCCGCGATCAAACTTCAATGCAGCTGCTGAACAATCTTTCCTGGATGAATTGGCTGAAGTTATGGGCAAGGATCCAATAGATTTCAGGCTCGAACTTTTAAAGAGAGCCAAAGAAAACCCGGTTGGGAAGAACAATGAGTATGATGCTGACAGGTATGCGGGTGTTTTGAAGTTGGTTAAAGAAAAATCCGGATGGAATAATCCGGAAAATAAAAAATACAGCCGTGGAGTTGCTGCTTACTTCTGTCACGCTTCTTATGCGGCTCATGTTGTGGATATAGTAAAAAAGGATGGTCAACCTTATGTTGAACAGGTTTTCAGTGCTTTGGATTGTGGCGTTGTAATTAATCCAGATGGAGCAATTAACATGGTGCAAGGTGCTGTAGTGGATGGAATAGGAAATGCTTTCTATGGAGGGTTAACTCATAAAGATGGTGCTCCGGAACAAAACAACTTCAACCGATACAGAATGATCCGACTCAGAGAAGCACCTAAAAAAATTGATGTCAGTTTTGTAGAAAATGATATTGATCCAACCGGTTTGGGCGAACCTCCATTTCCGCCAGTTTTTGGAGCAGTGGCAAATGCATTATATAAAAACATGGGCAAACGATTTTATAATCAACCGTTTATAAATGATTTTACGGACAAAAATTAAGATTCGGAGGGCACAGTCTTCACGGTGCAGCACACTTTCATTTACCAAAACGATGACACCACCCGCTGAGCAACCGAAGAGCTAACTGAGAAATTCAATGACGAAGCTACTGACGGTATTTTTTGGTCTTATCTCTATGTGTTGTTCATCACAGACGAATGACACCAAACCGAAAGAGGATTTTACTAATCGTTCGGAAAAAATACTGATCGTCTATTTGTCGCGAACAAACAACACGAAAGCAATTGCCGAGATCATTCATGACAATGTTGGTGGAACTCTTGTAGCGTTAGAGTTGGATCATCCATACCCGGAAAACTATAAGGCTATTGTCAATCAGGTTGCGAGAGAAAACGAAACTGGTTTTCTCCCACCTTTAAAAACAAAAATTGACAGCATTCAAAAATATGCTGTTGTGTTTGTCGGATTTCCAACCTGGGGTATGCAATTGCCACCTCCAATGAAAAGCTTTTTGAAACAATATAATCTGAGCGGAAAAACAATTGTCCCTTTCAATACCAATGGTGGTTATGGTATCGGAAGTACGTTCGACACAGTTAAAGAATTATGTCCCAACAGTACAGTCGTTGAAGGATTCTCTATCAAAGGCGGAGTGGAAAGGGATGGGATTCTTTTCGTGATGGAAGGCGACAAAGAAAAACAAGCACAACTCGAAGTCAAAAAGTGGTTGCAGAAAATTGGAATGGTTAACTGATAAAATTCCCAAACAACTTCATCATGTTCAAAATAAAAACATACTTCTTATCTTTTTTTTCATTATTGTTTATGAATGGTGAAGTTACAAATGCACAGAGTGCGTCTGAAGCAAAACAAACGCTTACGGAGAAGCAACGGGCCATAACTTTAATCTCATCATTCACAACAAAAGGTGATTTACCGAAACTAAAGCAAGCACTCAATACAGGCCTCGATGCCGGACTTACGATCAATGAATGCAAAGAAGTGTTAGTTCATTTATACGCGTACTGCGGATTTCCAAGAAGTATACAAGGCCTCAATACATTAATAGCTACACTTGACGAAAGAAAAGCAAAAGGCATCAAAGACAATATTGGAAAAGCGGCCACTCCAATAAACGACACGAATAAATACGAGACGGGGTGGAAGAACCTCGCAAAACTTGGTGGACGTCCGACAGACGGCCCCATAGAAAAACCTACAAGTGGCTATGGAGCTTTTAGTCCTGAGATAGATCGGTTTCTCAAAGAGCATTTATTCGCAGACCTTTTTTCAAGAGATGTTCTGACTTATGCCGAGCGCGAGCTTACTTCCATATCTGTGCTCATTGCGCTTGGTAGCGGAGTTGAACCGATGCTAGGCTCACATATTGGTTTGGCAATGAAGCAAGGACTGACTAAGAAGCAAATTGAAGAAGTATTTGCATTGGTTGAAAAATGGGTAAGCAAAGCGGATGCTGATGCGGCCCGAAAAGTACTTTCAGAAATCTTATCCAGAAACTAAGATTTCAAGGAGAGCAGCATGGCTTAGACAACAAAAAAAGAATATTAAACAACGGACACCATCCCATAACTATAAATCAAGCAAAATGAAAAAACTATCAATAGGAATTACGTTGCTACTCTTCGCATGGAGTTCACATGCTCAACAGACTGCTGCAACAGATATTAAAACAAAATCTGGAATTGTTCACGGAGCGAAAGAGGGAGATGTCGCGTCTTTCAAGGGCATTCCTTATGCTGCACCACCAGTGGGTGTCAATCGCTGACGTCCACCGCAACCAGTAACTCCATGGAAGGAAGTTCGTGATGCAACCAAAGATTGTGCTGATTGTCCGCAGCGTGCCTGGCCCGGCTCCACAGCAATCCAATCCGAAGATTGCCTTTTTCTTAATGTGTGGACACCGACTACCGCTACGAAGAAATCAAAATTGCCAGTCATGGTTTGGATCCACGGAGGCGGTTTCACAGGCGGTAGTGGCTCCGGCCCTGGCTCTGCAGGTGATGCGTTTGCCAAACAAGGCGTCATCCTGACCACTATCAATTACCGACTTGGCCGCCTCGGTCATTTTGCATTCCCCGCATTGAGCAAAGAACATCCGGAAGAATTTAAGGGCAGCTACGCCTATATGGATCAGATTGCCGCGCTTAAGTGGATCAAGGAAAACATTGCCGCCTTTGGGGGCGATCCGAATAACGTAACAATTTTTGGTTTTTCCGCAGGTGGAGTATCAGTACATTCACTGCTAACAATACCCGCTGCAAAAGGACTTTTCCATAAAGCTATAGGAGAATCGAGTGGCGGACGTGATGGTGTTCTTACCGGCCGACCGATCAATAAAGAAAATGCAGATCCTCTCTATGCTGTTTCAGCGGAAACAATCGGAATAAACTTTGCACGCAAGCATAAGATTCAGACCACAGACGCGTCCGCGTTGGCGAAGCTTCGCTCATTGACCGTGGAAGAAATTGTGGATGGAGGTCAGGAAAACGATAGCTCTGGCGTTCGTATTTATTCAGGTCCAATTTTCGATGGTAAACTGGTGGTAGAAACAGCGGAGAGCGCCTACAAGGCAGGCAGGCCGGCACGTGTTCCACTCATTATCGGAAATTGCAGTGCGGAAATAGGCGGAGCCTTTGTTAGTACCAGCAAGTCAAAGGAAGAATTATTTGCACTTTTTGGCGAACTTGAAGCGGAGGCTAAAGCCGCTTTCGATCCTGAAGGCAATAAAGAATTCGCTGAGGTACTCACAAAGTTTAACACAGACTGGGTATGGGGCGAGCCAGCACGGATGACAGCAAGAGCTTTTGTAACCAAAGGTGCACCAACTTACGTGTATCAATTCGGTTACGTCCCTGCCGCAATGAGGACGCGGGCTCCGTATGGTGCCGGTCACGGATCTGAAGTTTCTTTTGTCTTCAACACGCTCAATGCCCGATGGGGAGCCCCTGGCGAGGCAGCACCTGAAGAGAAAGAGTTAGCGAGAATCATGAACACCTATTGGACAAACTTCGCCAAAACAGGTAATCCTAATGGTACCGGTGTGCCGGTTTGGCCTCTTTATGATACTCAAAAAGAAGAGATCATGGATATTGAGTTAGATGGTAAACCAGTCATCAAGCCCGATCCGCGGAAAGCAAGATTTAATGTGATTGAAAAGGCATTTAGGCAGCGGGCTCGTCTGCAATCACGCGGTATTTAACCGCTGAAGTTATATAGATGGATCGGCTAGCGGTACGAAAGAAAAAGCAAGGCTGGATGTGATTGAGAAGGCAGTTGAGATAAAGTAAAATACTCATTGCGGTCAATTGAGTGTAGTACGATATAAGTGGAACGGGATTTTACAATTAAAAATTAAACACATGAACACAGCAAAAATTTTTCTTTATTTCATCAGTAGTCTGACGATATTTAGTTGTTCAGGTCAGGACAAAGATTCAGATCCAGCGGTTGTCACTCCGGTTGGTATTCCGGTTGAAACAAATCGTGCCAATACAAACTACACACCTGCTTTCGCAGGACAAACACGAATTGGTGGAGTAAAAACAACTACTGCAATTCAAGCCACCGTTATCACTTCAGCATTAAGTGCGCCATGGGGCATTACCAGTCTTCCAGATGGGAGATTATTAATAACACAAAAGGGTGGACAACTCCGCATAGTTACCACAGCGGGTGCAGTAAGCAATCCGATCACAGGCCTTCCCGCTGTAAATTCAGGTGGTCAGGGAGGACTGCTGGGCTTATGCATCGATCCGCAGTTTGCCACGAACAGAATGGTCTACTGGGTTTTTTCTGAACGAAGTACGGATGGGAATTTGACGGCAGTCGCCAAGGGTAGGCTTTCAGATAATGAAACTACCATCGAAAACCCAACGGTGATTTATCGTGCTACTCCAGCCGACAATAGCGAGGCACATTATGGCGGCCGTATCCTGTTCGATGCCAATGGAGATCTATTTATAAGCACGGGAGAGCGCGCATGGCCAAGAACCAGGGATTTAGCTCAATCGGTTAGTACCGGACTAGGTAAGATCATTCACATTACAAAGGATGGACAACCCGCAGCTGGAAATCCAACCTTTAGTGCTGCAGGAGCACTGCCAGGGTTATACAGTTTTGGTCACAGAAATCCCCAGGGTTTAGCTATTCATCCAAAAACCGGGGAGCTATGGCAAAGTGAATTTGGACCGCGTGGCGGTGATGAGATCAATCGAATCCGTGCCGGTGCAAATTATGGATGGCCTGTGATCACGTATGGGATCGATTATAACGGTCAGACCATGGGCGCAGGAATCCAGCAGCAAGAGGGTATGACACAGCCTGTATATTATTGGGATCCGGTTATTTCGCCAAGCGGAATTACATTTTATAAAGGGAACCGAATTCCCGAGTGGGAAAACAATCTGTTTATTGGTGCGCTGAGTGGTCAACACATCGCTCGGCTTGTCATCGATAGCAACAATAAAGTGGTTGGTGAAGAAAGATTGCTTGCAGGCGAGGGTCAACGTTTCAGGGATATAACACAGGGCACAGACAAGGCGTTGTATGCTATTACGGATGCAGGCAAGTTGTATAGGATCGATAGGCAATAAACAGTAGTCATGGGAAGATTTAAAAAGAGTTTTCGTAAGAAGTAATTGAAGTGATCCTAAGTATTCCAAGACGATTAGCGATAGCAACTGTGAGCGAAACGCAACATCAAATAGTAAAAGCATCACAGCGAATCTCGGCTGCGTTTTTGGAGCTGCTCGAACAGCAGTTTCCAATCAAGGATCAACGTCCAATTCGCATGCGCTATGCATCTCAGTTTGCCGACAAGCTAAACATCCATGTCAATCATTTGAACAGAGCAATCAAGGAGACCCTGAACAAGACCACCACGCAAGTTATTTCTGAACGCATTCTGCAGGAAGCTAAAATTCTTTTGCATACTAGTAATTTGAGCGTGGCTGAGATTGCTTACGTTTTGGGTTTTACCGAATCAACCCATTTCAACAACTTCTTCAGAAAGCACACGCAGATTAACCCAACAAAATTTCGTTCTGGTTGATTTTCACAGAGTCGTACAAACTGATCTGTACTCCCGTTTATCGACCTTTAAACGAACTGTTTGATTTTCGTTATGTAATGTTTAATCTGAGTAGCTACATTAGGTATAAATAATACTTTCTTATAAACCTGAAAGACTATAAAAAACAGCATCAATCAAATAACGCTATGACCGAATCACACACTTCAATAAGCAGGCGATCCTTTCTGAAAACCTCCGCGTTGGCAGGAGGTGGACTCATGCTCAGCTTTGGATGGATTCCTTCTTTGGGAGAAAAAAGTATTCACGTCTTTGATGAAGTAAACGACCTCACCTTCATCAATGGTTATTTAAAAATTGCTTCGAATGGTAGGGTCACCATCATGTCACCTAATCCGGAAGGCGGGCAGAATGTAAAAACGTCCATGCCTATGATTGTGGCCGAAGAACTTGACGTGGATTGGAAGGATGTAGTCGTAGAACAAGCCAACCTGGATACGAAATACTACACCCGTCAATTTATTGGTGGCAGTCAGGCTATTCGCCAAAGCTGGAATATATTAAGAACTGCCGGTGCTTCTGCGCGTCAGATGCTTTGCACCGCTGCCGCACAATCATGGCAAGTGCCTTTCGGGGAGATCACCACCGAAAAAGGTGTTATCCATCACAAAGGTAGTGGCAAGTCTGTTACGTATGGCGCAATGGCTTCTGCCGCTGCCAAAATCGAAGTGCCCAAAGAAGTGAAACTGAAAGACAAAAAAGATTTCAGGATCATCGGCACGACAAAGAAAAATGTGGACGGATTGAAAATCGTCTCCGGAAAACCCCTCTTTGGAATGGATACCCAACGCGAGGGCATGCTCATCGCGATGATCGTACATCCTCCCGCCTTTGGTATGAAACTAAAATCAATCAACGATGCGAGTGCGAAAGCGATGCCGGGCATCAAAGATGTTTTCACAGTCAAATCCATGAATGATGATTATGAAAGACAATTTTTTGACACGTGTACATTCCCTGAAGTGGTAGCCATTGTTGGCAGCACTACCTGGGAGGTAATGAATGCAAAGAAAGCATTGAAGATCGAGTGGGAACCATTTGCAGATTACTCGATTAAGAGAAATGCGTTTGGTCAAAAGCTGACGGTGACAGTTCCTGGTGGACTTGAAAGTACAGCCAAGCATAATGCTTCCCTAAAAGAGTTTATGGATAAGCCTGCCACGATCGTTCGAAAAGACGGCAACCCGGAAGAAGCATTTAAGAGTGCTGCACGCATCATCGAACGAACTTTCAACGGTCCATTTCTGGCGCACAACTGCATGGAGCCAATGAATTTCTTTGCGGATGTTACGGCAGAGAAAGCATTGCTCATTGGTCCACTCCAAAAACCCGAACTGACTGAACAAACTTTATCGGCACGCTTAGGCCTGCCGTTGGATAAAATTGAAATTGAGATGACGCGCCTCGGTGGCGGATTTGGACGGAGGTCATATGCCCATTGGCTTTTGGAAGCGGCTCTTATTTCACAAAAAGTAGGTGCGCCTGTGAAACTCATCTATACGCGCGAAGACGATATGACTTCGGGCATTTACCGACCCACCTATAGCGCTAAGTACCGAGCGGCATTGGACGCCAATAATAATTTGATTGCCTTTCACGTGAAAGCAGGCGGAATTCCGGAAAGCCCACTGGAGCCAAACCGCTTTCCTGCCGGTGCGATAGATCACTACCTCGCGGAAGAATTTATCATAAGCTCAAACCTCACCACCGGATCATTTCGTGCACCACGATCGAACTTTATTGCAGCAGCAGAGCAAGCATTTCTGGATGAAGTAGCAGAAGCGATGGGAAAAGATCCGTTTGATTTCCGTCTTGAACTTCTGGATCGCGCCATGAAAAAACCGGTTGGCACACGCAACGATTACGATGCCAATCGATATGCCGGTGTGTTGAAACTCGCACGAGAAAAATCGGAATGGGACAAAAAAGTGGCGAACACGCATCGCGGAGTTTCGGCATACTTCTGTCATAACTCATACGTGGCCCAGGTTCTCGATCTTACTATGGTAAAAGGCCAGCCGGTGATACAACGGGTATGTTGTGCAGTGGACTGTGGCATTGTTATCAATCCGGATGCGGCAACCAACCTGGCCGAAGGTGCTATAGTAGACGCAGTAGGCACTGCCATGTATGGAAGTCTTACCTTCAAGGATGGCGTGCCGGATAAGAATAACTTTAACAAGTACCGGATGATTCGTTTCAGTGAGGCACCAAAGGAGATTGATGTGCACTTTGTGCAAAGTGATATTGACCCAACGGGCATGGGAGAACCAACGTACCCACCAACTTTTGGAGCACTTGCCAATGCGTTGTATAAAGCAACCGGGAAGCGGATTTACAATCAACCTTTTGTCTCTACTCTTTCGTGACGGATAAATGGCAATGCTAAATAAAATTTCTATGTTGAAAAGTATTCAATTTTCTTTTCTCCTTTTCACAGCAGTAACTCAGGGCTTGTCTCAAACCAATCCTGTGCTCGAAGCATTCCCTGAGGAAACTATTTTGCATGGCAACATTCCATATAACAATGATAACCTACCAAAACACCTGTTGGACATATATTTACCTCCCAATGCAAAAGGAAAATTACCCCTGGTGATTTTCATTCACGGTGGTGGCTGGTTAAGTAGGGTTCACTCAAAAAGTCATCGATTTTGATTTTTTCAAAAAAATTGGCCAGAA
>JBBTBZ010000010.1:0-111968 GCA_038043425.1 Bacteroidota bacterium | reverse complement strand
TCGTTGCCTTTTTTTATCAAAGAGCCTTGTTGAAAAACAAGGCTCTTTTTTTGGCATATTACTGATCGATAGTTGGTGATCGCTCGCTTTAACGATTGTATACCAATAAGTTGCGCTCTGTGTTTTAGGGGGTTTAGTGAAACGTGTTTCACTAAACTTTTTCAAGCTTACCGAATAATTGTCGACTCCATAACAAAACGTTTGATTGGTTAATGGAAATGAGTTTTTTTAGCCATTGGGCTTACCAAAAAAAGTTTTGAACAAAATTCTACCAACTATTTATCAGCACATTGCCCTTTTTTTTGAACTAAATCAAAAAAAATTACAAAGAGCAAACCTTACGCTGCCTACTGGTAACCTGCAAATAATGAAAAGACTTTGGCAAAGATTCGTTATTCCGATTCTTTGGTTGAATAATGTTCAGAAAATGATCGTGATAATTTGGATTAAGCTCAATAGAAACTAGTTTCGTATTCGTTTAAACAAACAATTGGTACAACATGCGAAATTTTATCCAACTTCTGTTATTAGTCACTATCCTATTACAAGGCTGCGTTGTTACAAAGAAAAAATATGATGATTTGCTGGCCCAAAAAGTAAAAACAGATGGAGATCTGATTGAACAATCAAAACAATTGGATAAGACTTCCACTGGCCTCAAAGAGGCAGAGGAAAAGTTAAAAGTATTGAAAAAGGACACATCTGATTTGGGACAATCCTATCGGGCCGCAAGTCAAAAATTGGGTGAGCTGAATAATGAGTATGAACAGCTAAATTCTTATTATAAAAATCTATTAAATAATAGTGGAAAGCTAAACCGTGACCTGGCTCAACAGAAAGATCAATTATTGGCTATACAGGAAAACATGGAGAAAACCAGAAAGTTGAACGACTCATTAAGTACAAGCTTGCTGGAGCGTGAGAAGAAAGTAAAAGAGTTGGAGGTAGTACTTAGCAACAAAGAAAAAGCAGTCCAGGATTTAAAGAACAGTATAAGTAATGCGCTCCTAAATTTTAAGGAAAACGATCTAACTGTGAATGTAAAAAATGGTAAAGTTTATGTGTCACTTGCAGAGCAGCTTTTGTTTGGATCGGGTAGTATTGAAGTGGATGCCAAGGGTGTTACTGTTTTGCAGCAACTTGGAAAGGCCTTGAAGGATCAACGAGATATTCAAATTATGGTGGAAGGCCATACCGACAATGTGCCCATCTCCAAAAAGTCTATGTACATGCAAGATAACTGGGACTTGAGCGTAATGAGGGCAACATCCATCACCAAGATATTGACCAAAGCGGGCGTATCGGCTAATCAAATTACCGCCTCCGGCAAAGGTGAGTATTATCCACTGGCTCTCAATGACAATTCGCAAAACAAGCAAAAGAACAGACGGACAGAAATTATTGTCACGCCTAACCTTGATGAGTTGTTTAAAATTCTTGGATCTAATTAAGTTTTTTTTGTTATGGGCCGACTAATTGGTTTAATTATTCTTATCATAGACGTGGTTGTGGTTGTTGATATTCTGAAAGGCAATAAGGATATGGAGAAGAAGATACTCTGGATTATTGCCGTCATATTCCTGCCTGTGCTTGGACCATTATTCTACTATTTTATTGGTAAGAAGTAGTTTCGATAGTGACTTCGGTTTGGGATGAAGATTAAATAAGGCAAAGGGAGATTTTTTTCCTCCCTTTATTGTGGCATTGAATTCTTCTTATTTACATGACATCGAGCGTTACTGCGCTGACTTGTTTTTGCTTTACGAGGTCGTTGAATTTAGGCACTTTATCATTCATTACTTTCTTGAGTGCATTTAACTGTTCATTGATTTTTTCGGTGACCTCGGTATAAACAGTTTTGACCTGTTGGGTTGGACGGTAATCTCCACCATCAACTTCCGAACCCAGTCCAGCTAATTTGTCATTTAATCGGACAGGATAGTTTAAAGGATCCTGACCACTTTTATTCTGAGTTTGGTATAATGCTTCTTCAATCTTTTTCATGTCCTCTAAAATTGATTTTGCCATTTCGGTGATGTCTTTCATGTCGTCCTTACCTTTCATGGGTTCTGTAACCCGGTTAATCTGGTCACGAACTGCGCGAATGTTCTTAACCGCTTTATTTGTTTCAGAAAGCCTGTCTCGAATACCAATTGCAAAATCGAACTGAGCCTTGATATCAGAAACTGGGCTGCTGGTGCGTGGGTCTTTGAGTATTTCAAACTCAGTCTCTATGGAGGTGCCATTTACCGTAAGACGTGCCTTATAAACTCCAGGAACAGCTTTTGGCCCCGTCAGAGAACCCGACCACATTATCAATCCTTCAAAACCCTCGGCATCAGCATAGCGCATATTCCAATTGAGCTTATTCATGCCCGGCTTGATTTGTAATTGCTCTTCTTTTAATTTCTTGTCAGGTTTAGTGGCGAACTTTTTAATCAGTGTTCCATTATTCTCCAATATTTCCATTGAGGCAAGTGCTTTCACAGTGTCTTTAAGGAAATAGTAAAATGTAACTCCGTTAGGATGGTTAATGCCTTCTGTCTTTGATTGGCCCCTTCTTCCTGCTTGACCGCCATTCATACGGTAACTGGGTATAGGCTTATATAGAAATGTGTTACTGGAGGCGACTCCATCATTTAGTTGATGTAATGGAGTCAGGTCATCAATCATCCAGAAACTCCTGCCTTGGGTTGCTGCGATTAAGTTGTCGTTCTTTATTGTAAGGTCGGTGATCGGGACAATCGGGAGATTCAACTGAAACGGCTTCCAACTTGCTCCATCATCAAATGAAATGTACATGCCAAATTCAGTTCCAGCATAGAGTAAGCCCGCTCTCTTAGGATCTGCACGTACTACACGTGTGAAATGCGCTGGATCAATTCCATCTACAATTTTCGTCCAGGTTTTGCCATAGTCTTTTGTTTTGTAAAGATATGGTCTGTTATCCCCAGACTTATAACCTGTAGCTGCAACATATGCTCCTCCCTTAACAAGTGGATCAAATTCTATGCTATTGAACATGGTCCACTCGGGTATGCCGGCAGGTGTTACTTTTTCCCAGGTCTTACCTCCGTCTTTTGTAATGTGAAGTATTCCATCATCCGAACCTGCAATGATTAAGTCTTTTTCATAGGGCGATTCCGCAGCTGCAAAGATGGTACAGTAGTATTCTACGGAGGTATTATCTTTTGTAATCGGGCCACCTGAAGGCCCAAGTTTCGAGGGATCATTCCGGGTGAGATCAGGGCTTACTAATTCCCAACTCTCCCCTTCGTTGTAGCTTACATGGAGGTGTTGAGAAGCTGCATATAATTTTTTAGGATTGTGTGGAGAAAAGAAAATGGGGAAGTTCCACTGAAAGCGATATTTCGCTCCTTCTGCTCCATGTCCCATCGGATTATCGGGCCATGCATTGATGCCACGCTCCTCACCGGTACGATGATTTTTTCGGGTTAAGAATCCATCGTAGCTACCTCCGTAAACAACATCATTGTCGTTGGGATCAACGGCTATATGTCCGCTCTCCCCGCCCGCTGTCGGTTCCCAATTGCGATCGCCAATTGAAAAGCCATCCGTGCGATGTGCGATGCGCTGTGTGCTGTTATCTTGTTGTGCGCCATAGATGCGGTATGGAAAATGATTATCTGTGACCACTCGGTAATGTTGGGCGGTTGGCTGATTTTCATACGTGCTCCAGTTTTCACCTGCGTCATAGGAAACCTGACCACCGCCATCATCGGCAATGATCATGCGTTGATTGTCTTCTGGTGCAATCCATAAGTCATGATGATCTCCGTGGTTGGCATTAGATGCATCAAATGTTTTGCCACCATCTTTTGATTTGTGGTACGATACGTTCAAAACATACACCATATCTTCGTCTTTTGTATCCGCATAGATGCGAGAGTAATACCACGCACGCTGACGCAGGTTACGATCTTCATTCATTTTTTTCCAAGTCTTTCCCGCGTCATCAGAACGGTACACTCCACCATTATCATTTTCAACAATGGCATATACACGATTGGAGTTAACAGGTGAAACGGTGACACCCACTATTCCCCATGGACCTTTTGGCAACCCTTCGTTTTTAGATATGTTGGTCCAGGTGTCGCCACCATCAGTGCTTTTCCATAGGAAAGAACCTTCGCCACCACTTTCTAAACTGTAAGGAGTTCTTCTTATTCTCCAGGTAGAAGCAAAGAGTATTCTTGGATTGGTTGGATCCATCACAAGGTCAACAGCGCCAGCATCGGCATTGGCAAACAAAATACGTTTCCAATTTTTCCCGCCATCTTCTGAACGGAATACACCCCGTTCTTCCGATGACTTAAACAAATCTCCCAAGACGGCTGCATACACCAGGTCCGGGTTCTTAGGATGAATGCGGATGCGGGGAATATGTTTTGAATCTTTCAATCCAATATTTGTCCATGTTTTTCCTGCATCTGTGGATTTCCACATTCCCTTTCCATACGACACATTACCCCGAACCGTGACCTCACCCTGGCCAACGTATATAACATTGTTATCCCATTCGCTTACAGCAATGGATCCAATGGAACTGCCAAAGAAGCCATCTGAAATATTGGCCCACGTGCTGCCTCCATCAGTGGTTCGCCATACACCACCCCCCGTGCTTCCAAAATAGAAAAGATTTGATTTGCCGGGCACACCCGTTACCGCTGCAGAACGGCCTCCACGATAAGGACCTATACTGCGCCACTCAATGGCATTGTATAATTTCTCGTCATAATTGACGGTTGATTTTGTGCTTGCACTCGCGGATTTTTTTTGAGCATCCGAAATACCAAAGCACAAAACAAATGATAGTAGGAAAACTATTCTTTTCATCTGTAGAATTTGCTTGTTAAGGTTTGAGATTACTCCTAAAATTCAAATTTTACATTTATTTTTTTACAAAAGGTAAAATGGAGTAAGTGTCGGACAGAGATTGAATATTCACCAAACTCGGCTATTTTCAGCAAAATTTTGCCCGTGAAGACCAGTAATTTGAAGCAACTGTTCAGTATACCTGTTGTGGTAGCCGCTCTCGGTTACTTTGTAGATATCTATGATTTGCTTTTATTCAGCATTGTAAGGATTCCGAGCCTGCGATCGATGGGTGTGGTGGAAAGTGATTTGCTCTCTCAGGGAGAATTTTTACTACGTTCTCAAATGATTGGCCTTTTGATCGGAGGATTTATCTGGGGAATTCTGGGCGATAAGCGAGGACGTTTGTCAGTTCTTTTTGGTTCTATTCTTCTCTACTCCCTGGCGAATGCGGCTAATGGCCTTGTTACTTCCGTCAACCAATATGCCGTACTACGTTTTATCGCGGGCATAGGACTGGCCGGGGAATTAGGCGCAGGCATTACATTAGTTTCTGAGTCTTTACCGATACGACTTAGGGGATATGGAACAACATTGGTTGCCAGTGTTGGTTTGATGGGGGCAGTATTTGCAAATTTCATTGCAAAACAATTTGATTGGCAGATTGCCTACTTTATTGGAGGTGGGTTAGGGCTGCTGTTGCTCATTGCGAGAATCAGCGTTTTCGAATCCAGTGTTTTTCTTAAGTTAAAAGAAAAGGAACAGCATATAGAGCGAGGTAATTTCCTTCAACTTTTTAACAACAAGGGGCGCTTTAAGAAATTTATGGGGTGCATTTTTATAGGCTTACCCATTTGGTTTGTGATCGGAATATTGGTAACATTTTCACCTGAGTTTGCAAAAGCGCTTAACATTACAAATGGCGTGATCGCAGGTGATGCCATCATGTACAGTTATATTGGTTTGGCCGTGGGAGATATGGCAAGCGGCTTTATAAGTCAAGCCATGCGTTCAAGAAAGAAAGTAGTCCGCCTGTACATTATGCTAACGCTTGCCTTTTTTGTATTGTATTTATACATGCCCATCAGAACCCCAACCTTTTTCTATTTTACGTGCTTTCTCATGGGAGTGGGTGTTGGTTATTGGGCGTTGTTCGTGACCATAGCGGCCGAACAATTTGGCACCAATCTACGCTCAACCGTTACTACTTCAGTGCCTAATATCATTCGGGGTACGGTCGTTCCGATCACGTATCTTTTTAAGGAGTTTAGAGAGCAGATCGGTGTTTTGAATGGTGCATTGGCAGTGGGCGTCTTCACTGTGATTATTGCCGTCATTGCATTACGGGCGATCGATGAAACTTTTGGAAGAGATTTGAGTTTTTATGAAGAGTAATGAAAAAAGATCAATGACTTGCTCCCATCCTATATTCGTTTGTGCGGCAAATGAATGATTCCGGCCGTTTAATGACAGGTAAATATCAGTTATCAAGTTTATACTTTGTGAAGCGCTTGCTCTAGATCTGCAATAAGATCTTCGACATCTTCAACTCCGATACTCAATCGAATGAGGGAATCACTTAGTCCATTCTTAACCCGCTCTTCTTTGGGTATACTGGCATGTGTCATGGATGCCGGATGATTGATCAACGACTCCACACCTCCCAGGGATTCTGCTAAGGAGAAGAGTTCAACACTTTCCATGAGTTTAGTAGCATTTTCCAGACTATCATTTTTAAGGGTGAAGGAAAGCATACCGCCAAAGTCACGCATTTGTTTTTTGGCAATTTCATGATTGGGGTGATCGGTGAAACCTGGCCAAAACACATGACCTACCTTCGGATGGCTTTTCAGGAATTCAGCAATCTTTTTTCCGTTACTACAATGACGCTCCATGCGCAGATGGAGTGTTTTGATTCCGCGCAATACCAAAAAAGAATCTTGTGGGCCTGGGACCGCGCCACATGAATTGGCAATGAAAGCAAGGTCTTGCTGAAGTTTTTCATCGTTAACAACCAAAGCACCCATGATCACATCGGAGTGACCTCCTAAATATTTGGTAACCGAGTGCATCACAATATCAGCGCCAAGGTCAAGGGGATTTTGCAGATAAGGAGAGGCAAACGTATTGTCGACAGCCACCAGGATACTGTTCTTTTTAGCAATTTCTACACAAGCTATTATGTCGGTAATGCGCATGAGCGGATTGGATGGCGTTTCCAGCCACATCAGTTTGGTTTTGGCATTCAGGTACGATGAAATATTAGCAGCATTCATCATGTCAATGAAATGAAATTTGATTCCGAATTTTTCATAGATTTTTTTGAACATCCGGTAAGAACCGCCATATAAGTCATTGCTGGTGATAACCTCATCGCCCGGACTTAAGAGTTTGATTACCGCATCCGTGGCACCCATCCCCGATGAAAAACAAATTCCATATTTACCATTCTCCAGGGCAGCGATACTTTTCTGTAACGAATTGCGTGTAGGATTGGCACCACGAGCATAGGCATAACCTTTATGCACAGATGGGGATTCCTGAACATAGGTTGAGGTCTGATAGATAGGTGTCATTATTGCTCCAGTAGACGGATCTGGCACAACGCCAGCATGAACTGCTTTGGTTCCGAATTTCATTTTGATAAGAGGTTAATAGGTATTGAGAAAATTATGATTTGGTTATATAGCACATTAAAATCTTATAAATAACTAAACCCTAAAGCAGGCTTTAGGGTTTAGTACTGGCGAGCATTGATATTACTAGATAATTCTATCCATATCAAACTTCTCCAGATAATCTGCCACGCGTCTTACAAAGCTGCCACCTAGCGCTCCATCCACTACACGATGATCGTATGAATGGGAGAGGAACATTTTTTGGCGAATGGCAATTGCATCTCCAGATGGTGTTTCAATCACTGCAGGTTTTTTCTGAATGGCGCCAATCGCTAAAATTCCAACCTGCGGTTGCATAATTATCGGGGTGCCCATCACATTTCCAAATGTACCCACATTGGAAATGGTGTACGTACCACCTGCCAAATCATCCGGTTTGAGTTTATTTTCACGAGCACGTTTCACCAGCTCATTTACTGCTTTTGCCAATCCAGTCAGATTATATTGATCAGCATTTTTGATAACAGGTACAATCAGGTTTCCGGAAGGCAAGGCTACGGCCATACCCACATTGATGTCCTTCTTTTTAATAATCTTGTCTCCGTCTACCTGAATGTTGATCATGGGATAATCCTTTATAGCATTCACAACGGCTTCCATAAAGATTGGGGTAAACGTAAGTCCATCACCTTCACGCTTTTGAAATTCACCTTTTACTTTGTTCCGCCAGAAGACAACGTTGGTAACATCAGCTTCCACAAACGAGGTAACATGTGGCGAAATACGTTTTGAATCCACCATGCGCTCGGCAATCATCTTACGCATACGATCCATTTGAATGATCTCATCACCCGCATTCAAGGATGCAGGCACAAGTGGAGTTGTAGTACTGCCTCGCTGTTGCCCAACTGAAATAGATTGGCCAATCTTGCGGTATTGGACATAAGACAGGATATCTTTTTTGGTGACCCTTCCTTCCGCCCCTGATCCCGAAATAGTGTCCAATTCGCCAATGGCAATGCTTTCTTCTTTTGCAATATTTTTGACCAGGGGTGAATAGAAACGAGATGATGACCCGCCAGCCGGACGGGCAGGTTTGTAATCAACACTATGCGATTGACTCGTTCCATTTGTAGTCGTTGGAGATAGTGCTTCTTTGACTTGTGCTTTTGCAGGAGCGACAGGTTTAGCTTCTGAAACCGGAATAACAGGTGCTTTTGTGTCCGCTACATCAGTAGTGATAATGGCAATTACGGTCCCCACCTTTACAACTTCACCTTCCTTCGCTAAGATTTCTGTCAGTGTTCCTCCGTATGTAGAAGGAACTTCAGTATCTACCTTGTCTGTTGCTACTTCCAATACCGATTCATCCTGCTCAATTTTATCACCAGGTTTTTTCAGCCATGAAATGATAGTAGCCTCCATTATACTTTCACCCATTTTAGGCATGATCAATTCTACTAGTGCCATGATTCAATCGTTTGTTTTGCAATCGCAAGTTAGCATTTTTGACTTGATTCGAATAACCGTCTTTCAATTCTGCATTCATATCATATCGCCAAATTCTGTTTGCTGAATCGTTAATTTTTAAGATAAAACACTGCCTGAACTACCTTTAGGAAGTGTCCACCATTCAAAAAGTTTAGTTAAACTGATTTCTATCTTCCATCGGCCTGATAGAAATCATTCTTTATAGTTGGTATTGGTCTGACCTTCGGGAACATTAAATCATAGAAAACCATGGACACTCAAATACTTGAAAAAGCCTCGCCTAAAAAGCCGGATGTATCAAAAACCGCAAAATTTGTTTATTCTTTTCATGAAGGCGATGGAAAGAACAAACAATTGCTAGGAGGCAAAGGAGCCAACCTGTGTGAGATGACGCAGATTGGTCTCAATGTTCCTGCTGGTTTTGTGGTAACCACAGAAACTTGTTTGACTTACCTGTCCGAACCTGACAAGAAATTGCCAGTAGGTGTTATGGATCAGGTAAGAGAGAATATGAGGGCACTTGAAAAAGCAACCGGGAAAAAGTTTGGCGATCCCGTTAATCCGCTACTGGTTTCAGTACGTTCCGGATCAGCCATGTCGATGCCAGGGATGATGGACACTATTTTAAACCTCGGACTGAATTCACAAACGTTAAAGGGTTTGATTAAACAAACTGGCAATGAGCGTTTTGGGTACGATGCGTACCGTAGATTTATTCAACTTTTCGGAAAAGTTGCATTAGGTGTACCCGATGAAAAATTTGACAAGCATTTCGAAGAAGTAAAAGGCCGGGCAGGTGCAAAAGTAGATGTTGGTTTACACACCTCTGATCTAAAGGATATCAGCGAACGATTCCTTGGTGTAGTAAAAGAGCATACTGGCAGACCATTCCCTGAAGATGTATTCGAACAATTGGAAATTGCTATCAAAGCTGTTTTCAATTCATGGATGGGCAAGCGTGCAATTGACTATAGGAAAGAATTTAAAATCACTCCAGAAATGGCTAATGGTACCGCTGTAAATGTGGTAACCATGGTCTTCGGTAATATGGGTAATGATTGTGCTACGGGAGTTGGTTTTACACGTGACCCTGGCACGGGTGAAAATGTGATGTTTGGTGAATATCTCACCAACGCGCAAGGAGAAGACGTTGTAGCGGGTATTCGCACGCCTAAACCAGTTGTTCAGTTGGCTACTGAAATGCCAGATTTATACAAACAGCTTGAAGGTTTACGAAACAAGTTGGAGTTGCACTATAAAGAAGTGCAGGACTTTGAATACACCATAGAAAAAGGTGTGTTGTATAGTCTGCAAACCCGCAATGGTAAGATGAATACAGTGGCAATGGTTCGCACTTCCGTGGAGATGGTCAAGGAAGGTTTAATCTCTAAAGAGCAAGCGTTGTTGCGTATTAAACCTGATATGTTAGAACAGCTGCTTCACCCAAGATTAGATGCTTCGCATAAATCGGAACCTCTCGCACAGGGGCTGCCGGCTTCACCGGGGGCAGCATCAGGCCATGTCGTATTTGATGCAGACCGGGCAGAACTGTTGGGGCATGCAGGTGAAAAGGTGATTTTGGTCAGGGAAGAAACAAAACCAGAAGACATCCACGGATTCTTTGCCGCTCAGGGAATTCTGACAAGTCGTGGTGGAAAAACTTCACATGCTGCAGTTGTAGCAAGGGGCATGGGTAAGCCTTGCGTAGCAGGCGCGGAGGGCATTAAGGTTGATGTTAAACTTCGTCAAGCCGAAATAGGTGACAAAGTATTGCACGAAGGTGATTACATCACCATTGATGGTGGTACCGGTTTTGTGTACAAAGGAGTGATCCCCACGGTGGAGCCAACTTTTTCAGACGAACTCAAAAAATTGTTGAGCTGGGCTGATGAAGTAGCCAAGTTGAAAGTGTTTGCAAACGCGGACACCCCTTCGGCAGCTGACAAAGCATTGACTTTTGGAGCAATGGGAATAGGATTATGTCGAACGGAAAGAATGTTCAATGATGTTGATCGCTTACCTATTGTGGTTGAAATGATTTTAGCCGCTACGAAAGAAGAGAGAGAATCCGCACTGAATCGTCTGAAGGAAATTCAGCGCAAAGATTTTCGCGAAATATTTACCGTTATGGCGGCCAAACCGGTTACGGTGCGCCTATTAGATCCTCCGATTCACGAGTTTCTTCCCACCGAAGATGTACTAAAAGACGAACTGGAACATCTACAGAAACTAAAAGGAACAGTAAGTGGAGTAACAGATTTATTCAGCAGCTTGAGATTACTGAATGCTGATTTAAAAATTGCTGAACGATCAGCCGAACCATTTACGATGGCAGGTGTGGAGTTAGTCGAAAAAGCCATTGAAAAAAAAGGTCAGATGTTAAGAAAAGTGCGCGAACTGCATGAAGTAAACCCTATGCTTGGCCATAGAGGTGTACGCCTTGGTTTGAGCTTCCCGGAAATTTATCAAATGCAAATTCAGGCAATACTCGAAGCTACCGCTGAATGTCAGTTGGCAGGCATTGATGTGAGACCTGAAATTATGGTGCCTCAGGTATGTACAGCCGAAGAACTGGAACAAGTGAAAGTGTTTGTTGATGAAATCAGGACACAGATTGAAACCAGGAAGAAGATTAAACTTCATTTTAAGTTTGGTACCATGATCGAAGTGGTTCGCGCTTGCCTGCAGGCCGATGAGTTGGCTGGTGTGGCGGAGTTCTTCTCTTTTGGAACTAACGATCTTACACAGGCAACCTTCTCTTTCTCCCGCGAAGATGCTGAAAATAAGTTTTTGCCTTTCTATATTACACAGGCTGTGTTGAAAAACAATCCATTCGAAGTACTGGACCGGAAAGGGATGGGTAAATTGATGAAGATGGCGGTTGATGATGGTCGTAAGAATCACAAGGAGTTGAAAGTAGGTATTTGTGGCGAACACGGTGGTCATCCGGAATCCATCATGTTCTGTCATGAAATAGGTTTGAATTATGTTTCTTGCTCGGGCCCTAGGGTGCCGGTTGCACGTATGGCAGCAGCACACGCGAGGTTGTTGACAAAATAGTTGAGTAGCAAGAGTTAGTGCAGAAGTGCAGGTAGAAATGCCTGCACTTTTTGGGATGTCCACCTGGTTTGAGATGACACCACGTCAATTACAACTTGCAAGTCCGTCTACACGATTGTGGGTTCGTACCACTATTAAAGAATTTAAACACGGATGCCATTTGCTTTGGATAATAGTTGGGGCTAGGTGCAGCAATGGACCGGGGCGATTTCGGCTATTAGCTGTAATCTCAGAACTTTTAAGTCAAAAATTTGTTTTACCTTTGCAGGCCTTTTCGTAAATAGCTTAATAAATGACCACCACTATGTTAGAGCAAGAATTTAAATATTACTTGACTCATCAAAAGGAACTTGTCGAGAAGTACAATAGAAAGTTTCTTGTAATTATAGGAGATGAAGTTGTTGCCAATTACGATTCTTTTGAAGATGCTTTGTCTGAGTCTCAAAAAAAGTATGAAATAGGCAAATTTCTGATTCAACAATGTCTGCCTGGTGAAGATAGCTATACACAAACATTTCATACGAGAGCTGTTTTCACTTAATGCCATCCGAAAAGCAAATTCAAATCAATTCGTTAACGAGATCATTCAAGGGAATATCTCGTGTCATTCATTCTCCGGTTGATATTTTTAATACATCAACGGGTCAGAAGGAAAGCACTTTAGCAATTTGGGATACTGGAGCGACCGGATCAGCGATTACTAAATCCCTATCTCAAAAGTTAGGTTTAGTCAAGATTGGTCAGACTCAAGTTAAGGGGGTTCATGGTATAAAGGCAGGTGTAAGTGTCTACGCTGTCAAAATTGTATTAAACAATCAAAACGTTTCTTTTACTCTGCCCGTCACTGAATGTGATGAACTAACTGATGACAAATCAGCTGGATTTTTGATTGGTATGGATATAATCACAAGAGGCGATTTTGTAATCAGTAATTTTCAAAATAATACGGTAATGACCTTTAGAGTCCCGTCAATGCAAAGGTTTGATTTTGTTCAATCAGGTAAAGATAGTCAGCCCTTAATTTCAACCAAGCTCCCAGGTCGAAATGATTTATGTTTTTGTGGAAGTGGTAAGAAGTATAAACATTGTCATGGCAAATAGTAATTCCCTGTGAGGGGGAATTATACTCCAATCAGCTGCTTGAAGCTGCTTATCAATTCTTTCTTCCTCGTTATTTTTTCCGATTCGTAGGTCATTCCTACAATTTTTTAAAAATATAGAATTTTGGTGGTGGGTATAGAAAATTGGCTCTTGTGGTTTCCAATTGTAGCACATACTCTTTTGCAACACAACCAATTTGAACGCTTCAGCCGTCTAAACCGGAACCGGGCAGGCAGTATTTACTAGCCACTTTTTAAAATGAGCAACAGCCTTTTCAAAATTCTGCTGGGCCACATCACTCATTCCCTGATGTAATTCCCAAGTAATTCCAGTTATGGCCATCACGTAAACTTCGGGCGATTGATTAAACAAATCATTCGCCAGCCAAAGAACGGTTTCTGGCTCCAGTTTATGGGTTGTAAAGGCTTCGGTACGGGTGGGAATACATTTATAAAATGAAAAGCCGTCTTTATAGGTTTTGTGTGAAGCATCAATAAAAATTACTTTTTTATATTCTGTAAGCAGAAGTGCATCTTCAATTTGCAATTGATACCGTTGCTCAATATCGAATAGGTCTACATAAGAGGTAAATTGGTCAACAAATTTCCAACCCAGTGCATCGTCACTGCGGCCACTGTTGCCAATGCCAATCATGAGAACTTTATGCTCCGTTTTTAATTCGTTCATCAATTACTTCACCTTTATGATTAATTAACTCCACCCGCAAAGGCATTTGTCCCAAGGCCTGTGTAGCACAACTCAGGCATGGATCGTAGGCGCGGATGGCTACTTCCACCTGGTTGAGCATGCTATCTGTAATTGTCCCTTTCTGACTGATCACATTATCAGCTACCCACCTCACCGCACGGTTCATGGCTTCGTTGTTATGCGTTGTGGATACAATCAAATTGCAACGGGTTATCATTCCCTTTTCGTCTACCTGATAGTGGTGGGTGAGTGTGCCCCGTGGAGCTTCAATGATTCCAATACCTTCCAGTCTGGGTTTCCCTTCGCGCACCAAATCAGAACTCATGATTTCGTCATCATGCAGCAATTCCCTAATCAACTCAGCACAATGTAACATCTCAATCAGGCGCGCCCAGTGTGAATAGAGCGTACTATTATTTACTTTCTTGCCTGAGAAAGCAAAAAATGCCAGACGTTCTTTTTCCGCAAGTGGAGTTGGAATTGCCTTGCAAATATTAATGCGAGCTAGTGGACCTACCCTGTTCCATCCTTTTTCGCGGCCTATTTCTTTCAGGTAGGGGAACTTCATATACGACCACCGCTCTACGCCCTCTAAAAAATATTTTTGATAATCGTCAGTTGATATATCAGGTAATGTAATTTTTCCGGCATTGTCGATGGCACGGAGTTTTCCATGGTAGAGTTCCATATTGCCTCGATCGTCCACCATACCCAAGTGCCCTGAAGGAAAAGCAGCAAAGGTGTCGAGCATCACTTTATTTTTCTCGTGATAACCCTTGATGAATTCGATAATCTCCTGACACCATTCAATCATCGTGTCAACATTGGGAATATCTTTTCCGGATAAGAAATATTCGCGCTCGCGAGGATCAAAGGTTTTATGCATGCCTCCGGGAATTGCTGCAACACCATGAATTTTTTTTCCTGCTATTGCCTGGATGATTTCCTGACCAAACTTGCGCATCAAAATGCCTTTTTTTGCGAGCTCTTTGTTTTCGATAGCTACAGCGAATACGTTTCTTTTTTCAACGGGGGCATCAACGCCAAAGAGTAAATCAGGTGAAGCGAGATAGAAGAAGTGTAGCGCGTGAGATTGAAAAATCTGACCATAGTGCATCAGTCTTCTTAACTTCAGCGCTGCCGGTGATAAATCTTTTGGATCAATACCTACCAATTGATCGATGGCTTTGGCGGCTGCGAGGTGGTGACTTACCGGGCAAATGCCGCATAAGCGCTGCACCAAAACCGGTGCTTCCCAATACGGATGGCCCTGAATGAATCGCTCAAAACCCCGGAACTCCACAATGTGAAAGAATGAATCTTCTACTTTGCCGTACTCGTCTAGGTGTATCGTTACTCGTCCGTGACCTTCCACGCGGGTTACCGGATCAATGGTAATTTTCTTTTTCATAATTAGTCATACTTAAATTCTGAATACAACAACGAATAATCTTCTCCCCATAAGAGACTCCTTACTACTTTCCAGATGTGATTGGGTGATGGAGGACAGCCGGGTATAGTGTAATCCACTTTAACGATCTCATTGCATCCATATATACGATCCAGGATCTTCGGCAAATCTTCATGGTAAGGAACGGTGTTCTCACCGGGTTCACTGGTAACGCTATTCAAATACGCTTCTTCCAGGCATTCACCTAATGGAATAGTGTTGCGCATGGCAGGCAATCCACCCCATATGGCGCATTCACCCACTACCACCAGCAGGTCGCACATTTCCCTGAATTTTTTCAGTGTTTCAATATTTTCTGTATTGCAGCATCCACCTTCAACCAGACCCAGGTGGCATCGCTGGGTAAATGTTTTAATATCGGTTAGTGGTGATTTATTGAAGGAAACTAACTCTGCTATATCCAGTATTTCAGTATCAATATCCAGCATGGACATATGACATCCAAAACAGCCAGCCAGTGAAACGGTGGCAATGGTTTTCTTTTCGAAGTTTGCGCCTTTGGGTTTTTCAATCACATTGTGCTTGAAATGCTTTTGTGAAGACTGCAGATCAAAAACCCGATCACCAAATGGTATTGACAAACTCTTTCCTCTCACTATGATGGCTCCTGTTGGACAGATTTTCATTGCATTTTCTGCTTCGCTTTCAGATAGTTTAGCTTCCTGCTCGTAGTCAATGCCTACCATCGTATCGTTCCCTCGGTTGATATACATAAACACACGTTTGCCATCAGATGTAAATACTTCTTCCACGCACCGCCTACACTTTATGCAGCGGTTGTGTTCCATCACCATGCGTTTGGGTATATAGTCGATTAGCCTGTCTTTGAACAAGTGTGGGAACCGTGAGACGGAAACCTTTAATTCGTAACCCATATGTTGAAGATCGCAGTTACCGCTTTTTTCGCAGGCAGGACAAAAATGATTTCCCTCGGAAAACATCATTTCAATCAGAGCTTTCCGTATATCAACTAATTCAGGAGTATTCACCTCCACTTTAAGTCCTTCGCGGATACTTTCCGTGCAGGCAGGATTAAACTTTCCGTTAATCTTGCAGGTACAGGTCCGGCAGGTGCCTAGTGGCGGATCAATATGCTTGAAGTAGCAAAGGGAAGGTATGAAAACTCCATTTTCTTTGGCAGCATCTACCAGGTTTGAGCCTTCTTCGGCTTCGTATTTTTTTCCGTCAATCCAAAATGTGCAGGTTGCCATAAGATTTAAGGTTTATACTGTTCATATTCAGCAACAGAGGCTGAATGATTAAATTTTTTGTAAGTACTGTTATCAGTTTCGGAAAAGCGTGCCTTGAAATAATCATCAAATTTTTCCAGAGATTGAATAATCGTATTACTGGCTGTTTTGCCTAGTCCACACCGGCTGGCTGACTTCATTATAGTCCCCCAACTTTTCAATTCTTTCAGATCGTTCATATCGGCCAGACCGTTGTTCAAGCGTTCCAGTTTGCGTTCTATGATGAAGTTGCCGGCACGACAAGGGGTACATACCCCACACGATTCGTGTTTGAAGAATTCAGAGAAATTCATGAGAATGTGTACGAGATCGCGGTGACTGTTAAAGATCATGAAAGAGCCTCCGCAACGGATGTCTTTTTGAGCCATCAGGTCAAGCATGGAAATGCGTTTGTATTTCTCTTTAAGTGAAATACATTCACCGGATGGTCCGCTTACCTGGATAAAGAAAGGATCTTCGGCACCACATACATCCAGTAACTCGGCTACAGTCATTCCCCATTCTATTTCATAAATGCCGGGGAGTTTACAATCACCAGAAACACTGATCAACTTGGTACCCGGTGAACCGGGAATACCTCGTTTCAGGTATTCGGAAGAGCCCAGTTGAAGTAATCGGGCCGCTGCAGCGAAAGTCTCTACATTATTGACAACAGTGGGAAGTTGCAGATATCCTTTCTCTACGGGGTAGTACCATTTGGTTCTGGGTTCTCCTCGTTTTCCTTCAATGGATTCAAGCAGAGCTGTCTCTTCACCACATACATAGGCGCCTGCTCCTACTTCTATACGAATGTCAAAGTTGAATCCTTTGATTCCTCCTACATCGGAGCCAAGTATTCCTTTATCATGAAATGCTACGATTTCATTTTCTAATTTAGTGAGCAACCACCGGTATTCACCCCGCAAATAAATGATTCCATAAGAGGCCCCTACTGCATAACCGGCAATGATCATTCCTTCCAACACGGAGCCAGGCTGATTATTGAGTAAGACGCGATCTTTAAAAGTACCAGGCTCACCTTCATCAGCATTGCAGACAATAAACTTCGGAGAATCTTTATAGGTGCGGCAAGTGTCCCACTTTTTCCAGGTTGGAAAAGCGGCTCCGCCACGACCAGAGAGTTCCGCAAGTCGCAATTGCCCAATTACGCCATCCGGGCCTAATCCGCTAAGTTGCTTGATGGCCTGACCCCGCTCATAGGGCGCGAAGAAAAGGGTACGGTTATTATGGGGAGTATACCGGATGTTGTCTTGAGGAGCATCGCACAGATCCTCTGGCAATTTTCCTTGCTTCAGTTTTTGAATAATCTCTTTGGCTTTGAGTGCATTCAGATTTGTGAATGGATAGAAATCAATCAGGGCAGCTGGTTCCTGATCGCTTAATCCAATACAGGGAGTTGCGAATAAACCAAACGTTCCGCTTGGATCTACAGAATTAAGATGCGCACCAGTTTCACGTTCTAAGGTTTCTCTTATTCGTTCGAATCCTTTTAACTCTGATATGATGCTGTTATTGATGTAGACGGTGTGCTTGCCAGCTGGTTTCTGATGAAAGAAATGATAAAAGGAGGTTACCCCCTCTACTTCAATTTCAGCAAGCTCATGCTGACGAGCAAGGCTTTTGATTGACTCTCTTGAAATATGTTTGTTCAAGAGTTGTAATCGCCAGAGTTCTGACAATAATCCTGAGCGTGCAGGCTCAACGGAAAATCGATTGTTCTGTAAGGAATGGAGGCTCATAATAGACCGCGTTATTGGCTATTAAATTGAGCATTTCAGAACAAGGGAAATATGATAAAAGTCCTAAAATGAAATGATGAAAAAGGTTGGACGATAATACATAATTATATACTTATTTTGATTGGCTTGCTCAGGATAAAAATGGAAGATTGGGTGTTAATTTAGAATAATGGGTTGCCTCCGCATTGGGCTGCCATCACCAACGACCAGGAAACGTTAGAAGAGTTTTTCTTAGGAGCCAGGCAGGCTCAACCTAATTAAATTTAGTACAGCAACGGAAGCCATACGAATGTTGATCATCCTGTCTTTTGACAGTTGAAGTTTTTTTGTCACGGTTTGATACTTATCGGAATAGGCGATCCACACTGTTCCAACAGGTTTATCAGGTGTAGCGCCCCCGGGGCCTGCAATGCCGCTGGTGGCAACTCCAATGTCCGCATTGAATCGCGCACGCACCACGCTTGCCATTTCGCTGATGGTGTGCTCACTGACCGCTCCGTATTTTTCCAGTGTTTCGGGTTTCACACCTAACTGCTGCATTTTTATTTCATAAGAATATGGAATCATGCTACCGAGGAAGTAATCAGAACTTCCTGGCACACTGGTAATCAGATGAGAGAGATAACCGCCTGTACAACTTTCCGCCACGGACAATGTTAGTTTCTTTTCCCGCAAGGTTTTTCCGATCACCATTTCAATCGAGTCTTCACCATAACCAAAAATGAAGGGACCAATATGACTTTTTAGTTTTTCCGTGAGGTCGTTGACTTCCTGTTCAAGTTTTTCATTTGAATCTCCGAAAGAAGTAAGTCTAAGCTTTACTTCACCTAAACCTGGCAGATAGGCTAACTTGATATGATCGGGTAAGGCTTTCTCCCAACCAGAAATTTTTTCAGCCAGAAATGATTCACCTAATCCAATGGTGCGAATCATTTTGTGATAGATAACTGGTGTGTCGAATGTCTTTTTAAGTCTTGGGATGACACTATCGGTCATCATCTTTTTCATTTCATGTGGAACTCCCGGCATGGCCATAAACACCTTGTCGTTTTTTTCAAACCACATACCCGGAGCGGTTCCATTGGGGTTTGCGATTTTTTCACATGCAGTTGGCAAGGCCGCCTGTTGGCGATTGACTTCCGTTAACTCACGACCACGACTTTTGAAAAACTCGGTAACTTCTTGTAATGCCTCTTCATTGATTTTGAGTTCGCAGTTAAAATATTTTGCCAGCAGTGGTTTAGTGAGGTCATCACTGGTTGGGCCAAGGCCACCTGTTATCAAAATAATATCTGCCCGCTTTTCCGCTTCGGCTAAGGCGGTAAGAATTTCTGACTCCACATCGCCTACCGTAGTTTTACGGATAACTTTAAAGCCCACTTTATCCAATTCCACACTCATCCATTGTGAGTTAGTATCTACAATCTGTCCATATAGGATTTCGTCACCAATGGTGAGCAGTTCCGCCAGTATTTTTTCCATTTTCTACAATTTCCGTTTAAATCTAGCTTGCATATTTTCTATCACCAAATCATAAATTTGAATGCTGGCATCAATGGTCCTTGGAGGTTGGTTAAATGCCATTGAAATCCCGACTCTGCCTGAATACTTTTTTCCTACCTTGTAAAAAATTAAGATCAAATGAAACTAATCTTTTTATTAGCCATAATTTTATGCGCTTGCACGACAGCACAGATTAATCAGGCCATATCTGGTGCCAGCAAATCAATGAACGGAGATAAGCCCCTAACTTCTGCAGAGGTTGGAGAAGGCTTGAAGGAAGCTTTAATTAATGGAATTAGCAAGGGAGCTGATAAGACTTCTCAAATGGATGGGTATTTTAAGAATCCTGAAATAAAGATCCCCTTTCCCCCTGAAGTGAAGAAGGTAGAAGACAAGTTGAGGCTATTGGGTTTAGGAAGTGAAGTGGATAAATTTGTTATGACCCTAAACCGTGGAGCAGAAGATGCTGCCAAAGAAGCGAAACCTATTTTTGTGGCGGCCATCAAACAGATGACTATCGATGATGCGTTTGGCATACTAAAGGGACAACCAGATGCAGCCACACAATTTTTGAAGAAGACTACCACTTCTCAATTGAAAGAAAAATTCAAACCGGTGGTACAAAAATCTCTTGACAAAGTGAGTGCCACCAAATACTACGGTGATCTTGTTGGGACTTATAATAAGATCCCATTGGTTGAAAAAGTAAACCCTGACTTGAATGAGTACGCTACCGATATGGCCATCCAGGGTTTGTTCATTATGATTGCCAAAGAAGAGAAGAACATCAGGCAAGATCCGATGGCAAGAACATCGGATTTATTGAAAAGGGTTTTTGGAAGCCCTAAATAGGACATTGAAAGAACTAAATAGGAAGCCATGACACTGTTCGAAAAACATCATCCTACTATTTCCAAAGCTATCGAGGCCTTACACGCCCGCACTTTTTATGCTGCCTTTCCTGAAAACCCGTCTCCGGCAGTGTATGGAGAAACAGCAGATGCAGATGGCCAGGCAAAATTCAAAGCGATGTTGGGACAGAAGTTCGAAGACCTTAAGCAATCCAACCCGGAAGGATGGGCAGGGCAGGAGGAGTCTCCTTATTTACAAGAGCTACTGAATGTTTCATACCCAACGTTTTCAACTTCTATTTTAATTGATCGGTCTAAGAAAGCTTTTCATCAATGGAGGAAAGTAAGTGCGAAAGACCGGGTCGGTATTTTAATGGAATCATTGGATCGGATGAAAGGAAGATTTTTTGAAATCGCCTACGCGACTATGCACACGACCGGCCAGGGTTACATGATGGCATTTCAGGCATCAGGGCCACATGCGGCTGATCGCGCATTGGAAGCTATTGCTGCTGGTTATGAAGAGTTGAATCGTTTCCCTGAAAAAGTCTTGTGGGATAAACCTATGGGTAAATTCAATATCCGCCTTAACAAAGAGTGGCGTGCCGTGCCAAAAGGAATTTCGCTGGTGATTGGTTGTTCCACTTTCCCAACGTGGAATTCTGTGACGGGAATTTATGGTAGTTTGATTACAGGCAATACAGTTATTGTAAAACCTCATCCTGGAGCTGTTCTTCCTATTGCCATTGTTGTGGCGGAGATCCAAAAAGTGTTGGCAGAGAATAATCTTGATCCCAACATTTGTCAACTATCTGTCGATACATTTGATAAAATGATTACTAAAGAACTGGCCGAACATCCTGACGTGGAATTGATTGACTTCACCGGCAACTCTGCTTTTGGAAATTATCTCGAGGCATTGCCAGGTAAAACTGTTTTTACAGAAAAGACGGGAGTGAATTCTGTTATTCTCGACTCAACTGATGATGTTGACAAGACTGCTGCTAACCTTGCCTTCTCTGTTAATCTATACAGCGGACAGATGTGCACAGCACCTCAAAACTTTTACATTCCAGCAGATGGAATTAATACACCGGCAGGTAAAGTTACGTTCGATCAGTTTGCAGAGAAATTTGTGGCGAATATCAATAGCCTGGTTGATAATCCGAAAGCCGGACCATTTGTGTTGGGTGCTGTTCAGAATAAAAAAACTTCTGAGCGAGTATTGGAAGCGGAAAAACTTCCAGATAAAGTGTGGTTGAAATCACGATCTTTTGAAAATCCCATGTTTAAGAATGCTCGTTTAGCTACGCCTGTAGTGGTAGAAGTGGATGCCGCAAAGAAAGAAGTGTATAGTAAAGAGATGTTTGGCCCCATCGCTTTTTTGATTAAAACTAAAAATACAGATCAGTCCATTGCACTGGCACAAGAGATGGCGATACAACATGGCGCTATTTCATGCGGTGCTTACACAACCGATCCAACTGTACGCGAAAAGATTGCTGATGAGATGGCGTTGGCCGCCACACCTGTATCGTTCAATCTTAGTGGAGGAATTTATATGAATCAGAATGCTGCGTTTTCAGATTTTCATGTAACGGGAGGAAACCCATCTGGCAATGCTTCATTCACCAATCCAGAATATGTAACAAAACGGTTTACCTGGGTGGGGCATCGGGAACCGGTGAAGGTGAGTTGACATTAAAGTATTAATTCTCAATATTTACAGTATGAAATTGGAGGACAAAGTCGAACAGCTAACTGTTTTAATGGCGGAATTGATTCCTACAGTGGATAGATTAGCCAGGTCACAGGAAGAGAACAGCAGGGTAATTGGAATTTTGTCAGAATCTCAGGATAGAATGCTTAAGGCTGTTGAAGGATTGTTAGAATCTCAGGATAAAATGGTCAAAGCGGTGAATATATTGTCTGAAATTCAGGATAAGATGCTCAACGTCATTGGGGGCTTGTCAGATAGTCAGAGGAAAATGAATTTTGAAATGTCTGAGTCAAGATTATCCAACATGATTCAAAATCTGGAGATGGAGGAATTGACGGAATTATAAATGAAGATAAACTTGGGTTAGATAGGATCTACATTCAAGCAAAAAGATATGAAGAAAACAAAGTTCGTGAAAAGGAAATTAGGAACTTTATTGGAGCAATGAGTGGTGATACAACTAAAGGTGTTTTTGTCACTACCTCAGATTTTGACAAAGGGGCAATTCAAAAAGCTCATGATGCACACCATAAAATAATATTAATTGACGGAAAAAAGCTAGTAGTGTTAATGCATCAATTTAATGTTGGCGTTCAGATAAAAACTATTTATGAAGTTAAGCAAATTGATGAAGACTTTTTTGAGGGACAATAACATTATATTTCTTAAAGGAACCTCGTCTTGGGCTCCCACGTGAAGAATGCGCAGTGTGATCGAGGAGGGCATCAATGGCGAGAAAGAAATATTTACCAGGATGAGTCATCGCGTGCCTGGCGGTTGGATAATCCAAAAATTTATTGAAAAAGGTGAGCGGAGCGAAATCTGACGTAACCTTTTTCTTTGAAAAGCAGTCTAAGGAGTATATTCAAGAATATGTTCCCCCGATTTTTTTTATTCTCCCTTCTCACCCTTTTCTCAGTTCAATCATACTCGCAGGGTTTTGGTATCCCATCCAAAAAAGGTGGGATTGGTTTTGGCAATCTACCCAACTTTTGGGGGATACGGTTTAATTACATCGATCGCAATGTTGAAAAAATATCCGGCATCAATGTAACGATCTGGCAACCCAAAAATGAAGACGAGCAAACCGGAACCGTTAGTGGTTTGTCGCTGGGTTTGCCAATCTCTATGGGCACAGAGAATAAGAGCGGGATGAGCCTGGGTATATTGGGTGTGGGTGCCAAAAAGAATTTATCCGGATTTAATTTTGGAGGGCTGGGTGTTGGAGCCGGTGGTTCTGTTTCCGGAATCAATATCGGGGGCCTGGGCATTGGTGCCGGAGGTGATTTGCTAGGAATAAATGTTGGAGGACTTGGTGCAGGCTCTGGTGGAAATGTTATCGGTATAAACATGGGAGGTCTTGGCATAGGGGCTGGAGGAAATTTAATAGGTCTGAACTTTGGCGGGTTAGGTGTAGGAGCCGGAGGCAAAGTATCCGGCATCAATATTGGAGGACTTGGTGTAGGCGCCAGCGGTGATCTTTCGGGGCTCAATGTTGGCGGAATTGGTGTTGGTTCAGGGGGCGTGATCAGAGGCATCACGGTAAGTGTTGTTGGAGTTGGGGCCGGCAAGGAATTAAAAGGCCTGGTCATTGCCGGAGTGGCATTAGGTGCGCCAAAGGTAAAAGCAATTGCCGTTGCACTTGCAGCTGGAAGTCAGGAAATGAAAGGTTTAATCATTGCACCTGCATACATGATGGTGGGCTACTCCAACAAAAACACTCGTGATGACGGAACGGAAGAACGAACGGATGTAGAAGGAGTTTTTACAGGCGTATCGGTTAGTGCCTATAACAATGTCAAAGGAGAACAGCGTGGTGTAACATTCGGAGTGGTGAACAGGACCCACACCATCAAAGGAGTTCAGTTTGGGTTGATCAACATTGTAAAAGAAAATCGAAGGGGGTTAAGAGTTCTTCCAATTTTCAATACCCGGTTCAAGGCAAAGTCTGCCCAATAAGATAATCAATTCGTCCACACCGATTTTATTTTCCAGAGTTTAAATACAGGTGCTCGGCTTCCTCCTTTCGAGTAGGTTTCAATATTATAATCAGCTCCTGCCTGTCCGGAAGTCAGGGTTTCCGGAAATACATAGTCGCTAATAGTAGCTTCTCCATCGTTGGCAAATACTTCTATAATGGATTGATCAATGAAAATGTGAAGTTTAATTTTTCCGTTCATAGGCTTTAGCTTCACTTCTTCAATGCTGGCAAAGTCAGGATTAAAATTTACATTTCCGGATTTTGTCCGATCCAGAAACAGGACCTGATCTTTTACACGATATCCTATTATAGTTTCTTCCCCAACACTTTTAAATAACTTAATTCCCACTTCTTCAGATCGTTCGGTGTTGAGTTCCAGTTCAATTTCTGCAGAACTTTCGGATGCAAGAGAATCGGTGACCTCTTCACCTCTCAAGCTTGCTATTTCATTTATTGGTGACTGAATGAGCCGGATTCCATTTTCAGTTTCTTTCAATGAGAGTTTTCTCGGTACCGACATCGCTCCACGCCAAACTGAGGTAGGAATTTGATTTGCGTAAGTCCAGTTGTTCACCCAACCGATCATGATCGTTCTCCCATCTTCCTTCGGAATATTGTTATACACAATTCCCGCATAAAAATCTTTTCCGTAATCCACATATGAAGCCGGTTGCTTTGGATCATCGGGTGTAAAGCTTGTTCCATCAAATTGCCCCACAAAATATTGCATGCCCACAAACTTTGGTCCTTGTGGATGGCCACCGGAAAGGGAGAGCACCCATTTAGTTTTGCCAGGATTGGTTTCGATCGGGAGTTCATATAGATCAGGACATTCCCAAATGCGGGTGGTATCTCCCAGTGGGCCGAACTCACTGAGTTGTTTCCACTCCAACAGATTTTTGGATTCATAAAAACGAACCTTATAAACATCTGGAATGACTAAAACCATCACCCATTTTTGTTGTGGTTCGTACCAAAAGACTTTTGGATCTCGAAAATCTTTGCGCTTGATGTCAAGAACAGGATTTTTATCATAACGTTTCCACGAGCGTCCTTTATCATTACTATATGCCAGACTTTGATGTTGTGTTAATCCCTGATTGTCTTTATGCAAATTTGAAGTATAGATGGCGATCATGCAATCCTTTCCATCGCACAATTTGCTCGTATTATTTTTATCAATCACCGCTGTACCGGAGAAAATCATAGTGCTGTCGCCAGTTGGTGGATCAGGATATTCTTCAAGAGCAACGGCTAAATGTTGCCAATGCAGAAGGTCTTTACTCACGGCATGTCCCCAACTCATGTGACCCCACGTATTCGCGTAAGGATTGTATTGATAGAATAAATGGTACTCGCCTTCGTAATAGACCAATCCATTTGGATCGTTGATCCAGTTTTTCTCTGGAGTGAAGTGATAACCCGGGCGATATTTTTCCTTATCGGTGACCGTTTCTGTTTCCGAAGGTTGGTTTTTCTGACAGCTTGCAAATAGAATCAGAATGGAAGAACAGAGAATTAGTTTTTTCATATCACAAGAATTAACAGCAAGTTTTAAAAAAACCAAAGTTTAATCGCCATGGCGATAACCGAAACAATCATCACGCGCTTGATCCATACATCACCTGCCTTTACGGACCAACGACTGGCGACCCATCCACCCAACGCATGGCCGATGGCCAGGATAAGACCAATCTTCCACACAATTTTTCCCTCGTAGGCAAACACGGCTACGGATACTCCGGTATAAACAATAGCGGCAAATACTTTTACATAATTACTTTTAACCAGGCTAAGATTATTAACAAGACTCAATACAGCAATCACTAAGAAACCGATGCCCGCCTGAACAAACCCACCATAGACTCCAATGAAGAGAAAGAAAAATGCTCCAAGCCATTGACTCTTTGCATCTAATTTTTCTTCGCCTTTCGATTTGAAGGGATCGTATAGAATTAAAAACACGGAGAATATCATAACGCCAACAAATATTTTGCTGAATACTTCGTCAGCAACCTTTGAAGCGAGTAGGGAACCCAGGAGTCCACCGCCTAACGATGCCACCCCAAGGTAGATGCTGTAGGGCCACGGAAGTTCAACGCCTTTGCTTTTAAATCCGCCTACAGCAAACATATTCTGAAACAGAATGGCAACCCGGCTGGTAGCATTGGCCATGGTGATAGGCAAGCCCATGAAGGTAAGAATGGGAACTGAGAATAAAGATCCTCCTCCACCTACTGTGTTGAGAAAGGCAGCTAAAAAACCAACAAGAATGATGAGCGGATATTCATACCAAGCCATAGATCGAAAATCTCTATGCAAGATATGGATTTCGGTTTATGGGCAATGGTTATTCCTTTCGGATTGCTTCAACAGGATCGAGCCTGGCCGCACGAATAGCGGGATAGGTTCCGAAAACAATACCCACAAGAATGGCGATAAAAGAGACCACCAAAAAGGTATTCAGGGTGTACTCCGCTTGAAAAGGAATTTTAGTCAATGCTTTTACAATGGGGATTGCAGCTATCGTAAAAAGGACACCCACGATCAATCCCAACAGACTACCAAAGACAGATATGGTGATGGATTCTGTTAAGAATTGATAGAGTATGGCTTTTTTATTCGCACCCACAGCTTTGCGTATGCCAATTTCACTTGTCCGGTCAGTAACAGAAATGAGCAGGACATTCATCACACCTATCCCGCCTACGACCACCGATATTCCAACAATAAGGCCCATGATAATTCTGAACAATAGAAATCCCTTCTCAGCCTGATCAATGCGGAAGTCATTTGTGACCACGCTAATATCTGATCGGTCACTGGAAAAATTCTTTTCTATCCAACTATTGATTTGAGATTTCAGGACTTTGATGTCCTCAATATTTTTGGCTTCTACAATACAAGCCGGAAGATTTTTTTTGAGTTCAACATCCGAAATGGTGGAGATGGGAATAATGATTTCAGGACTACCTGATTTTTCATCTTCCCAAATGCCAATCACTTTGTATTCTTTACCCTTAATGACGATTCCGTTTTCAAGGGGATTGTTTATGTTTTTGTTTTTTAACTCTGTTTCGTAAACCTGGTTGACCAATGCAAGTTGATTGCGATTGATAATATCTTCATCTGAAATATTTATTCCTTGCCTGATTTTTAATTGTGAATGTAATGTTGTGTTCATTCCCTTTATTTGCGCTCCCATTGAAACAGCTTTGGTAGCTACTTCTATTTCAGCTGGAAAGGAGACCCGGAATGTTTTTTTTACAGGCAATGTCAAGGTATTTTCGAGAGCGACAAACCTTTCATAGCTGATATAATTGAAAGAATCCCTTTCAATACGGACATTGTTGATTGTTTTATAGGGCTCTGTCCTTATTATAATCGCCTGGAGTGATGTAGTCTGTGTGATTTGATCTTTGGCGAATTTCTCCATGCCATCAATCAACGAGAGTATACTTACCAGGGCGGCCACACCAATAACGATTCCCAAGACTGAAAGTATAGTATGAAAAAAGCGCGAACGAATGTTCTGTAAGGATAATAGAAACGAACCCAGTATTACTTTTATCATAGCGCTGTTTGAGCGAAGACAGTTTTAATAAGAAAATGTTACAGCGTACTTCAAGTTCCAGGTTTCTGGTTCAGATGTAGGTAGCTTGAAACGTGAAACTATTTAACCTTTGCATTCCGAACAATTTTGGTGAACAAGCCAGGTAAATACCTTTTCAGGTAAATGGCCAGGCCCTCTTTCCGGCCACCGATGAACACTTCCGTTTTTTTCTTTTCAATTGCTCGAATCATCTTTTTTGCAAATTTCACGGGCTTCATTCCCTTTTCGTG
Organism: Bacteroidota bacterium; assembly: GCA_038043425.1. Taxonomy (GTDB): domain Bacteria; phylum Bacteroidota; class Bacteroidia; order Cytophagales; family Cyclobacteriaceae; genus ELB16-189. The sequence continues at coordinate 83,796 of JBBTBZ010000010.1, read as the reverse complement.
AGTTTCATCCTTTCTGTTTTGAGCCGAGCCATCTCCAAGTAAGGCAGCAATGCTTAGGTTGGTATTGATCCAGCCGGGACAAATCAAAGTCACGTGAATGTTTTTGCTTTCTTTCCACAACTCTGCCCGTAGTGAATCAAAAAAACCATGAAGGGCGTGTTTAGCAGCTGCGTAACTGGATCTGCGAGCGATCCCAAGTTTCCCATTCACACTTGATACTGTCACATAGTGGCCGGATTTACGTTTCAGAAAATGGGGCAAAAGGTATTTTGTTAATGCTATGCAGCCAAAATAATCTACTTCCATGATCTGCCGGTCAACCTCAAGGGTGGTGTCTTTCGTCAAACTTCGTTGACTTATACCTCCATTGTTGATCAGGATATCGACATGTCCAAAAAATTGAATGGCAGCTTCCGTGCTTAATTTAAGAGTGCTAGGTTGAGCAAGGTCCAGTGGTAACACGCGTATATTAGCATGAGCTTGAGGAATGCAATTCCCTCTAACCCGATCCAGTTCATCTTTTCTTCGGGCAGACAAAATTAACTTAGCACCCTTGCGGGCTAGTTCATAAGCAAGCGCTTCCCCAATTCCAGAGGAGGCACCCGTAAGCCAGATTACTTTGTTTTGAAGATAAGAGGACATCGAGGTCAGTTGGCAGAATTAGCAAGGTTTTGTTTATGATTTTCTGAATACACCCAAATAGTGTAAATGCCCAAGGCGGTGCCTAGTGGAAATGAGAATAGTTTAAAGCATCCCAACACGAGGACTAATGTGAGTGCCCATCCCTTTTTGTACAATAGTGCAACACCACCAATTATGGATGGGATTGCAAAAAGAAGTACTGTGATAGTGGCTATGATTTGGATGAATGGAACAATGTAGACCAGAACCCATTGCTCATCTAATTTAGCATGTTCAAATATGAATGGCAATAGAACGGAGAACAGTGCGGACAAGAAAAGAATAAACAGAATATGCATTGATCCTGAAACAATGTAGAGAATACCGAGTATGCGTTTGTGTGTTTCCATGTTCGAAGTTAATTATAAATGAGTTATTAGACTTTATGTTCATAGATGACAAAATCAAAAGAATACATGTGCCGATTATCTGATGCATGATGGACTCGCGATTTTTCCAACCAGTTTAGCTTATTGAAATCAGGAAAAAAGGTATCGCCCTCTAATATGGCGTCAATTTCGGTCAGATATAATCGTTTTGAAAACGGAAATCCTAGTTTATAGATTTCTGCCCCTCCGATTATAAATACTTCTTGTTCAGTATTCTTTTTAGCCAGTTCAATTCCTTCTTCTACAGAATGAACAATGATGCAGTTATCTGCTTTAAAATCCTTTTGACGGGTTACTACAATATTTGTTCGGTTAGGCAAGGGCCGGAATTTTTCTGGAATCGAGTCGTAATTTTTCCTTCCCATAATCACATGATGACCTTTGGTGGTTTGCATGAAATACTTCATGTCGTCAGGTAAGTGCCACGGTAAATCGTTTTTTTTACCGATGACTCGGTTTTTGGATAGGGCGGCTATTAATGATATGATCATGATGTTGGTGCTTGATTCTGGATGTTTGATTCTGGATGTTTGATTCTGGATGTTCCATGCCAGCATCAAGAATCCAGCATCAGATTTTGTTTCCTCTTAAAAATTCCTGAATGTTCATTTTCTTTTTTCCTTCTGGCTGAAGTTCCTCAATAGAAAGCCAACCATCTGCAGTTTTCACGTAAAGATAAGTTTTGGCATCAGTCTGCAAGGGGCTTACTGCTAACTTCCCCGTGCCTACTGCCGACTTTTTCACCTCGCACTTAAATATTTTATAAACTTTATCATTGAGGACAGCCCACGCTCCCGGATACGGACTAAGTCCTCTCACAAAATTTCGGACGGCCTCACTTGATTGGTTCCAATTGATCTGACAGGTTTCTTTAAAAATCTTGGGTGCATGTTTGATCTCTGCATTCGAAGCCTGAACGATTGAAGAATAATCTCCTTTTTCTATGGCCTGAACTGTTTTTAAAACCAAGCGAGCTCCTTTTTTCATTAGGCGATCATACAGTGATCCTACATCGTCAGAATCTAGAATGGTTTCTTTCTCCTGAAAGATGATGCTGCCTGTATCAATTTCATGTTTGAGAAAGAAAGTAGTTGCACCTGTTTCTTTTTCTCCGTTGATGATGGCCCAGTTGATGGGTGCGGCACCACGATATTGGGGAAGGAGGGAAGCGTGAAGATTGAATGTTCCTAACGCGGGCATTGACCAAACTATTTCCGGTAACATTCGAAAAGCTACTACCACCTGAAGGTTGGCTTGGTAGCTTTTTAAATCTTCTATAAATTCTGGTGATTTTAAATTAGTTGGCTGAATGACAGGCACGTTGTATTTTAATGCGCATTCTTTCACCGGAGATGGTGTCAACTTTTGTCCGCGACCTTGTGGCTTATCGGGTGCAGTGATGACAGCAACCACGTTAAATTTATTCTCTATTAGTATTTCTAAACTCGGCACAGCGAATTCAGGTGTACCCATAAAAATTATTCGAAGTTGGTTCATCTGGTCGATAAATCTTTAGCGACTGCAAAGATGGAGGAAATTAAAAATTAACAAGGTGTGGTGGCTGCTTTTGTTTCAAGATAATGACAACATTAATCTTACTTTGTCGCTTTGATTCGCACAACAAAATAATTTACCACATAGGTACATAGAACACATAGTTTTAGAAATAAGTCGAAAACCCAAACTGAAACCCTGCAGTTTTTGATGGGGGATTACCTAATAGATCAGTTGTCCAGTTGTAACGGTAATTAAGCCTGATGACTGTTTGAGAAGTTGGCCTCCAGCTAATGCCTGGCACAATTGATACAAAGTCTTCACTGATATTCCCTCCGGTTTCGTTGAATTTGCCAATGTTCCAATCTACATACTCCAACCGGCACACAGCATTCACGACAGACTTCTCAAATCCAAAAATATTATTTCTCATGATTGGCTGAACAATATCCAGGAATCCGCCTGCTTGCTTTTTGCCATATTGTTGTGTGTAGGTATCCGGTACGTCAACATTTACAAAAGCCCATTCTGTAACAATATATGTTTTAATCATCGGAAGGGTGGTGTTGAAATCAATTGCCCAGGTATCCACTCTTCTTCGGCTATCAAGGGTCAAGCCATCATCCTGAAATTTGTTATAGACACCGCCCATATACGAAAGCCCTAGCTCTCCGATCCTTTTATTCCGAAAGGCTACTTTTGCTGTAACCAAAGGCACTCCGTTAAAACTTTCTTCAAACCGATCAGAGTTTAACTTGGTAGCTGGAAGAAAAGTTTTGTTTTCTGAGTTGGAGATAATCTGATCATCAAAACCATTAGTCAAATATACTTCATAGGCATACACCCAGTTCTTATTATATTTCTTGCCATACACTCCAAAGCCAACGTTGCTCCAGGTGGCTGGCAGAAGTTGCGTGGCTGAAAATGGGCGATCTATAAATTCCCACTTAGGCCCATCATGATTTTGATTGAAGGCACCAATGGGATTCATTACTACTCCACCTCTTACGTTGAACAAGGAATGAAATTCAATATCAACTGAGGCAAATTCAATATTGATTTCTTTTGTGCCACCTTCAAATTCAATTTCGGAAAGAAATTTGATCCGTCTGGAGATACCAGATGCAATGAAGAGAGTGAGCCGTCTCATTTGAAATTGATGGCCTTCGGTAACGCCATCAGTTCCTAAGTGTTGCCAGTTTGCTTCCACATATCCACCCAGTGCAACAGGCACTTTGCTGACAGATAAAAAAGGACGGTTGTACACCGCGTCCATGTTCAATAGGAGTCTGGACGTATCTTTCTGTGTTCTTCTAAACAAAGTGGAGTCAATCTGCCCGTTAACAAAGGTTACGGTTAATAAAAAGAGAATAGGAAATGATAGATTTTTTTTCATGACTGACGCAGGTCAATTATAATTTTGTCATCGGCTATAGAAACAGGAAACGAACGAAGATCTCGCTCGGCCGGGCCATTACTAACGATTCCTTTATTGTTGAATTCGCTACCGTGGCTCGGGCATTGAAGGTGATCACCGGAAGCTTGTAACTCAGCCCCTTGGTGCGAACACTTCATCCATACTGCACTGTATTCACTTTCTGAAAATCTGTATACATAAATAGGAAATTCCAGTTTATCATTCTGTATGATAATGAACTGTCTTGTTAGCGCCTTTTCTTTTTGGACGTATGTGAATTCTGATTTTAAAACTGCAATTCCATTTGAATCGACAATTCCGTTTACATAGTGCGTAGTTTGGCAACCCGACAACATAACTGGTAGAATGCCACCACCCATGCAAAGGAGGCAGCCTTGTTTTACAAAATCGCGTCTGTTCATTTTTATAAGCTTTCTAAAAACCTGATCAGGTTGTTTCTTTCTTCTTCCGTGAGAGAGTTGAAATTGTTTCTTATTTGAGTGGCCTCACCGCCATGAAGCAGTATTGCTTCTTCTAGACTGCTTGCGCGTCCATCATGTAATAAAAAGTATTGGCCGCCTTGCGAATTTTTAGATAAGCCTAAACCCCAAAGTGGAGGAGTACGCCACTCTGATGTGGTGGCTGATCCTTCAGTATATCCGTCATCCAATCCACTGCCCATATCATGCAAGAGCAAATCAGTGTAGGGATGGAATGTTTTATGCGCCAGAGATTGGATAGGGGTATTTACTGTTTTCATCTCTACCCGATGGCACTTGCCACAGCCAATGCTTAGAAACAAATCTTTTCCTAGCACAGCATCATCTTGCTGGCGGGGAACAGGTGCTTTAAGTGTCTTGAGATAGAACACAACATCCTGGATGATTTGGTTTGAGATTTCGGGATCAAACTCAACTCCGGATTGGGTATCAATGGATTCATACGATGAAGTGATTCCTATATCCTGATTATAAGCCTGAGCTGTTTGCTGCAAAAGATCATAAGTGGAGCCTTTCTTGCCAAACCGCGCCATGTATTTTCCATTTTGTGAAATGCTTTCTGCACGGGGTGAAACGTAACTTTTAAGTTCAATCCAATTAGCAACACCGCTAATTCCGTCTCCATCCACGTCATTGGGATCTGCCCAGGCTAGTATCTCTGCATCGCTTACCACGTCCAGAAAACCAAGACCTGTATTGGCAGGAGGTAGAAGTTTTGTAAAAGTAGCACCAGTCGGAACTTGCTCAGGTGCAAAACCAGGGATAGCATGGTGTTGCAATTGAGGACCACCTTGATTTAAAAATTGATTACCAGTTTCATTCACCTGGCCAAAACGGGTGAGTGTAGAAAACGGATGTCCTTTGCCATCACCGGCATGACAACTGCCGCATGATGTAGCGACAAACAATGGCCCCAAGCCAGTGGAAGCTGTGAATATTTGATTGTTGAAAGCCGCATCGCCACGCAGGAATTGAAGATTCTCGGCTTCATTGAGGCCATCGACAGCACCATCAAGAATCGAGGAATTGCCGGGTGCCGTTGGCTCAAATTGTTCGCAAGCGATACAGAAAAAACACAGAAATAGGAAACAGAGCCTTCTCATTTTATTTTTATATAGGCAAAAATAAAAATTTAGTCTAATCTAAAAAATAAAATACAGAAGTAATTTTCAGGAGTCGGTTTTGCTCCAAAAAATGATGAAATCCGAGAATCAATCAATCAGTGAATATTCAAAGCAAAGGTCAAATCCAAATCAGTTTCACCAGTATTTGAATCTGATGTATCAGATTTTAAAGTAGGTTGGTGTTTTAACAGTATTCTGAATGTGCCTGAAAGTGAGGCTGTCCCTGCTATTGTTGCCGAAGTCCACGTGGTTGTTAAACCCAATGGTCTTCCATTGACATCTGTGGAATTAGTCCCTCCAGTATAATTGACAGCATCTGCACGGGCATCTATGTTGCCGTTGCCTTCAGGTTCAAAGAATGTGTTGTTCGTCCAGGCGAAAAAAAACATATGTTCATCGCCTTCCTTTTCCACTTCAACAGTTGCATTGTATTCGGGTTCCGTTGGTGCAGCCAACCCATTGATCAATCCTATACTAAGTACGTATGAAGTAGTAGCAGTTAAATTTATGGAGCCATCGACTTTAATATCCTGTACGCCTTCGCCATCAGGGTCCGTTGCGGTAACTACAACTGGTGTGCCTCCGCCATTGGGCGAGAACGTTAGGGTAGCTTTGGTGATCAGCTCAGGTACATCCTCCTTTGTTGGGTCATTTTCCTTACATCCTTGAATAACAATTAACGTTGTTAATAGAGAAGTGAGTACCAGGAGGCTTGTAATACGTGTTCGTGGTTTGATCAGATTGTGGTTCATAATTTAGTGTAGGGTTAAAAAATACATTTTACTGAGAGGATGTAATTGCATCCAATGTCATTGGCATAATACTTAAAACGGTTGGTATACTCGCGGTAAGTAGAGTTCAGAATATTTTCGGCCGCTGCGCGAAAATCATATCTTACTTTTTCTTTTTTGATAGAAAAGCCTGTGGAAGCGTTCCATAGAAAGTACCCTGCTGGTGCCGCCATAAAATCAAAATTAGAAGGGTCGTTAGCGAAAAGATCAATTCCAAGTTCATTGGCTTCTTGTATTTCACGTGCAGTCACTACGCGTGGGGCGCGGTATTGCCGGGCAACATATTTTATTTTAGTTTCAAAGAAGAAATTTTTAAGTGCATAATTCTTCGGTTCTTCAAAACGGATAGCAACTTCAAATCTATTGGAAGGGATAAACACAAGGTAATCGTTGTTACGATCATCAGCAGCCCTCAGTAAAGACATTTTAGGACTGAGTTTAACACGCTGACTAATTTGCCACGATCCGGAAAAGTCAAGCCCCAGGAACGATGCATCTGTTTGAGTATATCGAAAATAGGGGTAGGCGCCTCTGATGTTTTGTGTTATGCCAGTGGGGCGCAAGTAGATGTAATTAAAAATATAGTTCACATAAGCGGTGGCTTCAAACTGAAAGGGATTGGCCTGATACTGATAAGTATTTATCCATTTTAAGGCTTGCTCGTTTTTAAATGAAACATCATTTAGACTCATCACCTCGTTAGTGGAGTCATTCAACAACAAACCATACTCGATAGCTGCAGCACTTTGATGTGTTCCCAAGCTATATAATTCGGCTACATGTGGTGGTCGCCAAGCGCTGCTAAGATTGGTGCTAAAGGATTGTTTCTTATCGATGGGTAAAGTAGCACCGATGGTGGCACTCGGATTTTTAAATATAAGGTTGTCTTTGTATAGCTTATTAATAAAGTCATATCCAATAACATCATAGGAACGATAGTCATAGCGCACGCCAACATCCGCAATCCATTTCTGTAGCTGTAAGTGGGTGATGACAAAAACTCCGCCCGATAAACTAGTGAAGTTTGGGATAAACGGAATTCGTTGTGTGCCCGGAATATTATTGTTGTCCTGGTACATTCCAGTAACCCCTATACAAAGTGTACTGCTCTTGTTATTCGTTACTTCATATTCTGTTTCAAGCGTGTGTGTATTAAGTTGTAAATCGATAGACGGAATTTGAGAGCGGCCACCCTTCCGGATATCAAATTCTTTGCGATTGTTATTTTGAAATCCATATTGAAACTGCCACTCACCTTTTTTAGTTTGAAGGTGGCCATTAAGCTTTAGCAGATTATGACTTACTTCTTGTCGTGGTTCACTAATTGTATAACTGAAACCCGAAGTGTATTGTGGTGGCTCACGTTCCATTGCAGCAACAAGATCGTCCAGATTGCTAATGGAAGTTCCTTTGAGAATTCCCAATTGAGTTTGAAAATGACTATAGAAAATTTCTGCCCCATATTTCTTTGCATGATAACCCATTGCTCCAGAAAAGTCCAGTTCTTTAATGCCGGTGTTTGTCAGATGATAAGTAGGTGTTTTGAAATCGCCAGATTGTTTAGCCGTTCCCTGTACTCTCCAACCCCATCCATCATATTTTTTTAAACCACCTTCTAGCATTCCCGAAATAGTGCCTGAGCGTCCATTACCTTGCGCGATGGCATTAATAGTACCACCCATACCAGCTTTCTCTGGTAATTCCGGAGGATTTACAACGACCACACCCCCCAACGCATCGGTTCCATATTTAATAGCTGATGCATCTTTGATCACCACCACATTGGTTGCAATGAACGGATCAATCTCAGGAGCATGCTCTGCGCCCCATTGCTGACCTTCTTGTCTGATACCATGATTTAGAATAAGTACACGCTGACTGTGCACACCATGTATTACTGGTTTGAAGATGCCAGGTCCCGATTGAATAGAATTTACGCCTGGAATTTCTTTCAGCGATTCTCCCAGTGTTTTGCCGGCTGATTCCGCTAACTGTTGTTCATTAAGATTAACATAATTTTGAACACCTTCAACTTTGGCAAGTTTCTCTTCTATAATTACTTCCTTCATTTGGGTAATCTCAGGCTCTAGAGAAAAATCCATTGAAGTGTTTTTTGTAATGGAGATTTGAGTGGATATTGTTTTGTAACCTACGAACGAACAAACTATTGTGTACCGTTCAGCACAAAGTGAATTGATTGTGAATTTACCCTGGCCATCTGTTGAAGATCCTATTTTGAGTTCTGTTACAAAGACATCGGCAAGCGGCAATGCTTCTTTGGTTTCGACATCGAACACTTTGCCACTCATCGTATAGGAGCAATTGGTTTGCGCGATTGCATACCATGGTGACAGCAGGGCTACGAGAAATATTTTTACGACTAGATTCAAGAAAATATAATTTAGAAAACACTAAAATGAATTCGTACGGCTAGCACAAACTCACCAGACCATTAATACGGTCGGAAAAAGAATGGATTATATGAAAATAGGGGGAGCCCTGTTTTGCGAGAAGGAAACCTGAATTTGTTTTACATCGACAGAGAGAAATGTCAACAAGAGAATCTCTTCTGGTACAACATTATGCCGTGCTACTGGATTGATTAATAAATTAAAAAGAAGGTCAAGCGAACAAATCTTACAATGCTCACCATGTGTTACCAATGAGGTTTCCGACTTTAGTACTGTTTCATGAAAATCATGTCGATCATGAAGGAGATTGATTACAATTTGTCCAAGCAGCACATTGGCTACAAGAAAATAACTGATAATAATATGTAAGTATTTCTTCTTCAATTGACTTCAAATGATCTGACAAATATAGAAAGGCAGGCTGTGAATTCAACGATGATGAAGAATAATAATCTATTAGGAGTATTGATTAGATGAAATTAGAACCCGAAATTTGCAAAATGACAGATAATCCTGATATAGTTAGCCGGAAAGGTGGTGGCATAAAAGAACCATCCGTCAAACCGAAGCCAGAAATTGGTATGGAGGTATTGACCTCTATACAGCCTCACACACTGGAAGATTCTCATATCTATGTGCATTGCTATTTTGACAACATCTATAAAGATATGCTCATCAGAATTTGGGAAACTACTTTTCTGATAGACAAAGCCTCTGGTGTGCGTGCTGGGTTACTGCATGCCGAGAATATTTCAATAGCCCCGCAATGGACCTTAATTGCGGATGGCGGCACCTTTCATTTTCTCCTTGTCTTTTCTTCATTGCCGAAATCTTGTGAACGATTTGATTTCATTGAAGATATAACCCAACCGGGTGGCTTCTTCGTACAGGATATTCTGCGAAATAAGGAGGATGTTTACCATCTGACGATTGCTTAGGCACATCATGTATATGCTTTTACATTAATCCTATTGGAACTTCTGCTACTGCAAATAGAAAGAAAGTGGATATTCTTGTTTAGAGCTGTTTACACCATACAACAGTACCTTGCCTTTGTACTTACTAAAAAAGTCAATTACCGTTTGTGGATCTTTTACTCGCTGCCGATTGATTTGAATGATGGTATAGTTTTCTGGCAGACCCAGTTTCTTGAATAGCCCATCTCGGATCTTCGTAACTTTTACGCCATAGTCTACGGCTTCGAGGTTCGCACCGATTAAGGTATCGCTGTAAATTTTGCGTTTGATAATATTAGTATCGCCAGCCTTATTCACCAAGGTTACCGTGGCTGATCCAATTTTATTATCGCGCAAATAGGTAATTGTAATTTTATCTCCCGGTGATCGGAAACTCAACTCTTCTTCAAAAGCACTTTCACTGTTTATATCAGCACTATTAAGCTTAATAATTATGTCACCTTCCCTAAGTCCCGCCTCATGCGCGGCTCCATCGCGATCAACATCACCCAGCAACACACCTTTTAGATCCTTACCATTGATGTCAAGGTCATACTTCGCAGCGTTCTGATAATCGTATTCTTCCACATTGCCTCCAAAGATGGGTTTTTGAGAAATGCCATGCTTGATCAAATCATTAACTACTTTTTTAGCAATATCAACTGGCACCGCAAAGGCATAGCCTGTATAGGATCCAGTTCTGGAAAGAATGGCGGTATTAATTCCGACCAACTCACCATTCTTATTCACCAATGCTCCGCCACTGTTTCCGGGATTGATTGCAGCATCAGTTTGAATAAATGATTCGATTGGAAATTTATCCTCAACAATATTAATCCTTCTGCCTTTGGCGCTCACAATACCTACCGTAACAGTTGATGATAATGAAAATGGATTTCCGACTGCCACCACCCATTCACCCACAGCAAGTGCTTTTGAACTCCCCAACGTAATGGCTGGAAGATTTAATTCTTTTATTTTTAAAACGGCCAGGTCAGTGGAAGCATCAGTACCAATCAGTTCTGCTTCATAGGCTCTTTTATTATATATTACTTGTATCCTTTCAGCAGATTCGACCACGTGATTGTTGGTGACGATATACCCATCTGAACTAAAGATTACTCCCGAGCCAGAGCTAACCTGAGTTTGCTGACCACCCATTCCAAACATTTGATCCCAAAACGAATACGAAACGCCACTTTGTGAAATACTATTGATATACACTACACTTGGGATAGATTTTTCTGCCGCACCACTGAAATCCACATTCTCCAGGGGATTCGACATGGGTGGGGTACTGATATTAGGCCTATAGGTTGGTTGAGGTTCGTAATTTGTAACTTGATATTGCTCTGTATTTCCTTTACTGGATTTCTTTTCTTCCTGGTAATAAAAAAAAGCATAGGCTCCAGCCAATCCTGCCAAAAATCCAACCACAATTGTTTGTATTGTTTTCATTCCATCACTGTTTTAAGTTGAAACGCATGGTTATTCAACATTGTTATACCTACACAAAAACCAACCCAAACCTACAGTGTGAAATTTTGTCAGTATTTAAGCAAAGCGTAAAATTTTGTATCCCTCTATTTTCTTAATTTTACCGGCTATGGGTATTCGTTCATTTCTTGCCAGGCCTTTTGCTGCTTATATCGCCAACCAAACCAGGGAATGGTCCATGAAGCCAGAGTTGTATCAACAAAGGATATTCAATTCACTTATTCAAAAAGGAGAAAATACTTTTTTTGGAAAAGAGCATAGCTTCGAATCTATTAAAACCCATGCAGATTTTAAGAAGTACGTTCCCATCCGTGACTATGAAGCCCTGAAACCGTATGTAGAAAAAGTGCTTCATGGCGAAACAGATATTTTATGGAAAGGCAAGCCGGCCTATTTTGCTAAAACTTCGGGTACAACATCTGGGATAAAATATATTCCTATTACACAGGATTCAATTCCCAACCATGTTAACAGCGGAAGAAACGCACTATTGAACTATATCCATGAAACCGGAAATGCGTCTTTTGCAGATGGGGATCTTATCTTCTTGCAAGGAAGTCCTGAGCTTGAAAAAAATGCAGGTATTAATACCGGACGGTTGTCGGGAATAGTCAATCATATCCTTCCTGGTTATATCAGGGGTAACCAGAAGCCAAGCTATGAAACTAACATTATTCAAGACTGGGAAGAGAAGTTGGAAAGGATTATCGATGAAACACTTGGAGCGAATATGACATTTATTTCGGGAATCCCCCCTTGGGTGCAGATGTACTTTGACCGGATACAGGCGAGGACCGGAAAAAAAATCAAGGACGTCTTTCCAAATTTTTCTTTGTTTGTGTATGGAGGGGTGAACTTCGAGCCTTACAGGGCGAGACTAATTGAGTCGATTGGAAAAAAAATTGATTCAGTTGAGTTTTTTCCTGCATCCGAAGGGTTTATTGCTTATCAGGACTCGCAGAATGATGAAGGGCTGTTGCTTCTACTTAATTCAGGAATATTTTTTGAATTTATTCCGGCTGAAGAATATTTCAATGACCATCCTAACCGATTGAGTATCGGAGAAGTTGAACTTGGAAAAAACTATGCTGTAGTAATAAATAGCAATGCAGGTCTTTGGGGATATTCTATTGGCGATACTGTAAAATTTGTATCCAAAAATCCATATCGGATTGTAGTAAGTGGCAGAATTAAGCATTTTATTTCAGCATTTGGCGAGCATGTCATTGGGGAAGAGGTAGAGAAGGCAATGAAACTTACCATGCAAAAGTTTCCGGAAGTGGAGGTAGTTGAATTTACCGTGGCTCCCAATGTTGCTCCCCAAGATGGCATGCCGCATCATCAATGGTTAATCGAATTTGCAAACCCACCTCAAGACATGAACAGATTTAGTATTGAGCTTGATAACCAATTGCGCCAATTGAATGTTTATTATGATGATTTGATTACTGGAAATATTTTACGCACACTCAGCATCATTTCTTTAAAGAAAAATTCTTTTATCGATTATATGAAATCGGTGGGAAAATTGGGAGGGCAAAACAAAGTGCCCCGGCTTTCCAATGATCGGAAAATTGCGGTGGAATTGGTTAAATTTGAATGCTAAAAAGCAGAATCGTGTTATCTGAGATTCAGAAAAAAGTAATTTTCAAAATACTAGGCCCTTACAAGCCAGTCAAAGTTTGGGTCTTTGGCTCTTACGCACGTGGTGAAAATAAATCTGATAGTGATTTAGATTTGATGGTGAATTTAGGAAAACGGATAAATCTTTTGGACTTTATTGGGATTGAGCAAGAGCTTTCAGACGCATTAGGAATTAAGGTAGATTTGGTAACAGAAGGTTCGATAGATCCTATGGTAAAGCCATATGTTGAGAAGGATATTAAGCCGCTGATGGTTAATGAAGAGTGATAAAATCTACCTGGATCATATACTCCAAGCCATAATATCAATACTTGATTATACTCACGGCATGAGTGCTCAGGATTTTTATAGAAGCAAACTGGTCACTGATGCTGTTCTTAGGAATTTTGAAATCATTGGAGAGGCAACGAAGAAAGTTTCGTTAGAATTTCGAATGGCGAATCCCGAAATTCCGTGGGTGAAAATGGCAGGATTAAGAGACAAACTTATTCATGATTATATTAAAGTCGACTTGCAATTGGTATGGGATGTGGTAATGGATATTCTTCCTGCTCAGAAAAAGGAAATCGAAATAATTATGGCACGCCTTTGATTTTGTTGATTATTTCACTTGAGGCATTATAAGGCAATCTGTAAGAGTCTTATGCCGCAGTTAACTATTTTAATGCCAGCCTTTGATGCATCTGAGTATATTGTTGAGGCTATCGATAGTTTGCTTAATCAAACTTTTCGGGATTTTGAGTTATGGATCATCGATGATGGCTCTCGAGATAATACGAGACACATCATAGAATCATTTTCCGATACGCGCGTCAGGAAATTTTATTTTGAACAAAATAGAGGAAGAGTGGAAGTGATAAACGAATTTGTAAAAAAGATCTCTTCAGAATTCTTCACGATAACTGACGCGGATGATATTTCACACCCCATACGCCTTCAGTTGCAACTGGAATTACTCAAAAATGATTCTAAACTAATGATGTGCGGCACCTCATATGCTGCAATGAACGACAAAGGATTTTTATTTCGCGAGTTACGCTTACCAAGCGATTACTCAGAAGTGTATGCACAAATGCCCTTTCGTTGCCAATTTTTAGGGGCAGCGACTGTCATGCGAACTAGCGTAATCGGATATTTTCCTGAATTTTACAGAGTCTACTTTAAAGACAACATTGCGGATGCTGATCTTGCTTCTCGTATTGTTGACCGGTTTAAAGCGGTTAACCTCTCCGTGTCATTATACTATTATCGTATATTAAAAACTTCGTTATCACGTAAATGTGTAACGGTTCGTTTCCTTAATTTATATGAGGCAGTTGCTTTCTTGAGTTCAGAAAGAAGGAGCAATCGACCGGATAGCTTAATGAGAAATGAACCAGAAGTTGTGGATAAATTCCTGGCTTCGATTACTAAGAAATATGATGAAGATCCTTCCTTTATTTTTCGTCATGCCGCCTTTACTCATTTGTATTGGAAGTTAATGAACGAAGCTTGGCGGAACGCGTTTCTCGCGTGGCGAACAAAGCCGATGCGTGCTAGAAACTATTTCTTATTGATTTACATTGCAGCAAAAACCAGTCTTTATTTTTTTACAGACAGATTATTTACTATGCATTATACAACACATTTCAGCAAACCACTGGCTCGCTAGATCATGAGTGATACAAGGAAAGCAATCGCTATTCTCGGGTCCACCGGCTCCATTGGAAAGCAAACATTGGAGGTTATTTCAACGCATCCGGAAGATTTTGAAGTGGAAGTGCTTACCGCTCAAAATAACTCAGATCTATTGATTGAACAGGCGAAGAAGTTCAAGCCAAATGCAGTCGTGATTGTCAACGAAGATCACTATGCTAAGGTCCGGGAAGCGTTGGAACCCTTGCATATTAAAACATATGCTGGCGAAAGTGCTTTGGCTTCAGTTGTTCAAATGGATACAATTGACCTTGTGGTGACAGCACTAGTTGGTTATTCTGGCTTGAAACCTACTATCAAGGCCATAGAAGCAGGCAAAGCAATTGCCTTGGCTAATAAGGAAACATTAGTAGTTGCCGGTGAACTGATTACAAAATTGGCTGATGACAAGGGGGTCAATATTTATCCGGTGGATTCCGAGCACTCAGCCATTTTTCAATGCATGGTAGGAGAGTTTCATAATCCTATTGAAAAAATAATATTGACTGCTTCAGGAGGGCCTTTCCGTGGAAAGAAGAAAGGTGATTTGGAGCAGGTATCAAAAACTCAGGCATTGAAGCATCCGAACTGGAGTATGGGTGCAAAAGTGACTATTGATTCGGCAACGCTAATGAATAAAGGTCTCGAAGTAATTGAAGCAAAATGGCTTTTTGGGTTAAAACCGGAACAAGTAGAGGTTGTGGTGCACCCTCAGTCAATTATTCATTCTTTGGTGCAGTTCGAAGATGGATCTGTGAAAGCACAACTTGGGCTACCCGATATGCGTTTGCCCATCCAGTTTGCGATAAGCTATCCCAAGAGGCTGAAAAGCAGCTTTCCAAGATTTGATTTTACGAATTATCCCGCCCTCACGTTTGAGAAGCCCGATATGGAAACTTTTCGTAATCTTGCGCTCGCATTTGAAGCTTTGCACCGTGGCGGAAATATGCCATGTGTGTTAAATGCGGCAAATGAAGTTGCTGTGGCGGAGTTTTTAAAGGAGAAGATCACTTTTTTAGAAATGCCTGACATAGTGGAACAATGTTTGGCGAAAATGAATTATATCAGCAGCCCAGGCTATGACGACTATGTTGAAACTGATAAGGAAACAAGACGCATGGCAACGGAAGTAATAAACTGAACAAAAATGTAATCGTAAGATCATCAAATCAATCAATTTTCAAATTAGTATATGGATGGATTAATCATGACGGCCCAGCTATTGCTGAGCCTTTCAATTTTGATAACAGTGCATGAATGGGGGCATTATATCTCAGCGCGAATTTTTAATATACGCGTGGAGAAGTTTTATCTCTTCTTCGATTTTTTATTTCCGATGGCCAATGTGCTCAATTTCTCGCTGGTTAAATTTAAGAAAGGCGATACTGAATTTGGTGTGGGTTGGTTTCCGCTGGGAGGCTATGTAAAAATTGCCGGTATGGTGGATGAGAGCATGGACAAAGAGCAAATGAAAGCTCCTGCGGAGCCTTGGGAATTTCGTGCAAAGCCAGCATGGCAGCGTCTCATTGTCATGATGGGTGGAATTATTGTCAACTTATTTATAGGTGTGTTGATTTTCATTGGCCTTACCTATTTTTTAGGCGACCGATACATTCCTAAGGATTATGTAAATAGCCACGGTGGCCTTCAGGTTTTCGAATTAGGCGAGCAGCTCGGTTTAAAAACAGGAGATAAGATTGTCAAGATTAATGGCAAAGACTATGATGACTTTTCAGAAATCATAAAATTGGATATGTTGCTTTCTCAAAATTCATTTTATACCATATCGCGCAATGGACAAGAACAGATTATTAATATCCCCGGAAATTTTATAGATAATTTCAATAAGAAAGAAGCCGCAGGAAGTTTTGCATGGTATAGACTTCCACCCGTAGTAGGCATGGTTTCAAAAAATAGCTTGGCAGAAAGGGTTGGTTTAAGAGAAGGTGATCGTTTTTTGGAGGTTAATGGACAGCCGGTTACGTATCATGACGAAATTAAAACAATTTATAAAAACAGTGTGAGTGACTCTGTTTCATTTAAAGTAAGTCGAGGGGGTGAAGTGCTCACATTTAAAGAATACTTTAAGGATCAGGAGTCCATTGGTTTTTACGCTAATAATATTGACAAAAAGGAGCTAGCGGTAATTGAATATGGTTCAGTCGAATCCATCGGACTGGGCGCTGAGCGTGCATTTGGTGTCATTTTCCTTCAATTAAAAGCATTTAAGAAAATTTTTGGTGGTGAACTTTCATTCAGAAAATCATTGTCAGGTCCTATTGGCATGGCGCAGGCTTTTGGCACTGAATGGGATTGGGAGCGCTTCTGGCGCATGACCGGCCTGCTATCCATGGTATTAGCCTTTATGAACTTTTTACCAATCCCAGCATTGGATGGTGGATATGTTATGTTCTTGTTATATGAAATGGTTAGTGGACGAGAACCTTCTGAGAAATTCTTTGAAACCGCATTGAAGATTGGAATGGCGATGCTTTTGTTGCTGATGGTATTTGTATTTTATAACGATATCGCGAAGTTGTTTACGGGGGGATAAACAAATCTGTTTATACATAATAAAAGAAGCTCGACTAATTTAGTTGGGCTTCTTCTTTTTGTAGGATTCGTTTGAGCTTACTGCTTCCCTTTTCTAAAATCCAATGCTGGCTTACGATCTCCAATCATAGACTTGTATTTAAAATCTGTACCTACAGATGTTTGTAATTCCTTTTTTGCTTTGTCGACAATAGTTGGATTATTGAAAATATCTATGCCCGTCATAGCAATTGTTTTTGCAGCGTTGATCATCGCCTTGAATCCAATATTTGTATTTCCTGCTGCCACAGCCTGCCATGAGTGAGCTGGAGTTCCGGGCACCCAAGTTGCAGTGCCCAAGCTAGTAGTGGGCACGACCCAGGTTATATCACCAACATCTGTTGAGGCATAAAAAAACCCGTCTGTCTTAAATGGCTCAACAGTTTGCGCTGAGGTAATAGCTGGAGCTTTGAACGTAAATGTGCTTTGAATTTTTTTAGCGAACTCAACTTCATCAGCAGTATAGTTTACGCCACCCACTAATTTCAAATTGTTATTCATAAGCCTTGCAAGTGTTTCGTTACGAAGCAAATTATATGAACCAGAGATCACTTCGTATTTCATCGTTGTCTCACTTCCGGTTGCCGCACCTTCCGCGCACTTAATAATCCTGTTCCAAAGTTCTTCGACTACGCGCGCATCCGGATGCCTTACCATGTATTCCATCTCGGCAAAGTCGGGGACAACATTAGCAGCTAATCCACCTTTGCTAATGATGTAGTGTATTCGTGATTCCTGTGGTATGTGTTCTCTCATCATGTTCACCATGTAGTTCATTGCTTCAGCACCATCTAAAGCCGAGCGCCCGGCCTGAGGCGCTTGAGCAGCGTGAGCAGACCGTCCATAAAATTTGAACATACCTTGTTTTATGGCAAGGCATGATTCCGGACTTGCATCATTGTTGTCGGCTGGATGCCAATGAAGTACCACATCTACATCGTCAAATAAACCATCGCGCACCATGTATACTTTAGCGCTCCCGCCTTCTTCAGCTGGCGTTCCAAATACTTTTATGGTGCCCTGTTTTTTGTTTTTAATCAGCCAGTCTTTTAGGGTAACAGCTGCTGCGGTTGAGGCAGTTCCAAACAAATGATGACCACAGGCATGACCAGCTCCGCCATCAATAATTGGATTTTTGAAAGCTACGCTGTCTTGTGAAAGGCCAGGCAAGGCATCAAATTCAGCAAGTATCCCAATAACAGGTCCGCCAGAACCATACGATGCTGTGAAGGCCGTTGGCATACCTGAAATTCCTGTTTCCATTTTAAAACCTTCACCTTTTAATAGATCTTGAAGGCGAGCAGTGCTTTTGGTTTCAAGAAATCCCATCTCTGCGTAGTTCCAAATGTCGCGCGCCACTTCTTTATAACTATTGAATTTTTTATTCAAATCAGTTGTAACAAATTGTTTGTCTTTATCGAGTTTTATTTTAGGATTAATTTCGGTTTGGGCCAAAGCGTCTGATCCATAGACCATCAATGCAAGGAGATAAAATAGTCGATTCATAAATTGGATTTAGGTAAATCAAAGATGAGAAAAGCAGATGCGATTTGAAAGAGAGATTTGATAAGAGGCGGATTATTGAGCTTTGAAGATTTCAAACTCAACCCGCCTGTTAAATTGCTTGTGTTCATCTGTCACCTCTGTCGCAATAGGTTTGGAACTTCCATACCCAATGGCTTCTACGCGGATGTCATCAATTCTAAATTCAGAAACCAAATAATTTTTAATAGCATTGGCACGGGCCTGAGAAAGCTTAAGGTTTGCTTCTTCTTTTCCTGCAGAATCGGTATGACCGGATATTCTTAATTTTAGTTCCGGATGATCAATCATAAAGTTGGCAAGCTTGTCCAGGTCTTTGTGCATGGATATGAGGATGTTGGCTTTACCATTTTCAAACTCTAACGACTCAAATGCAATTTTACTTTCAATAGGCTCGGCAATTTTGTTAATTTCAATATCACCATTCATAAAGAAAATTTCTTCAATCCTGAAGTATTCGTCACCCTGGATAATGAGTAAGTAATTTCGTTTGTTAATTAGACTAAAATCAAATGTCCCATCTTCACGCAAAAATTTAGGAGCAACTTCTACTCCTTCATCCAAATCAATAACGGAAACAATTCCTTTCAGTGGTTTTCCCACATCATCTGTTAATGATCCTTTCAGATTAGTAATGGCCTCCGGCTTGGCTTCCATCGGCACCGGGAAAGAGAATAGATCCAGATTTTTTAAGTCATCTTCACTTGATTTAGCATAAAACAATTCAAGTGACTTTGAATCAATGGTAAAATAGTACTCACTCCCTGAACCATTCACCAGTGGGCCAATATTTTTAGGCTCTGACCAATTTGTTTGTAAGCGTGAGGATTTGTAGATATCAAACTCACCAAAGTTCAATGGATGACCATTTGAACTGAAATAGAGCACATTGAATTTGTGATGTAAAAAGGGACTTACCTCGCTGTTGCGCGTATTAATGATAGGCCCCGCATTCAATGCTTTCTGCCAATTGCCTTGATTATCTTTTAAAGAATAATAAATATCGGACAGACCAAATCCGCCTACTCTGTTAGATGCAAAATAAAGTGTGTCGCCTTTGTGGGTTAGCGATGGATGCGAGTCCCAACCAGAACTATTGATACTAGGACCTAAGTTTTTAAGGTCACCCCAGGTGCTATCCGATTTCAATTCAGCGGAATAGATGTCACAATTTCCGAGAGTACCCGGAGCATTGCAACGCGAAAAAAGGAGGTACTTACCATCTAAACTTAAGCAGGCAGAGCCCTCATTGTAACTGGTATTAATTTTTTTAAACTCTTCTGAATATTGCCAGGAGCCATCTAAGCGAATGCTATAAAAAATATCTTCGTCATAAGCAGGCTCGTAACTATCCTTGTTTTTGTTGCGCTTCGAGGTGAAGAGTAATAGGTTATCTACGTTTCCGATTGTGGGACCATAGTCTTCTTTGGCAGAGTTAATTCCTTCGCCCATATTAACAAGTACCGCATGAGGTGCACGTAATGTATCAATTTCTTTTCTATACTCTACAAGCTTGTAATAAAAATCCAGTGGAACGTAGTATTGCATTTTATCTGTTTCGATGGAATCATAAACTTTATACAATTCTTCAATATTGATTCCTTGTTGATGGTGTTTTAAAACAAGTTTGTACAGCAATATCGCTTCACCTGGCGGACCGTATTTTTCGGATAGCTTGGCTAGCTTCCAAATCAGAGGAGCATTCTTACTAAAATTCTCAACAGCAAAATTTGAAATATAGACTTTCAATTCACGATACATGACTTCATCTTGTCCTGAATTATCCAGTTCCTGTATTTTTTTAAGTTTGGTGGGATTAGAGTAATAAAGACCCCTGTTCATATTTGGAAACGTGAATATGTCAGACTGACTGTACGAGGTCAGTGAGTCATTCAGCTCTACAATGCTCGCTTTTTTTAGTTTTCCTTCCTTTTGAGCGAGAACATCAACCCCTAAGCACATAAAAAGAAAGCCCAAAAGGATCAAATGGAAGGTTTTCACTCTTTGCAGATTGTCGATTGATTAGTGCAGCATACGAAAGTTGATATAAATTTGCCTCATTTACAACGCTTGGCATTTCGATTGACATGTAACAAGTTCCTCGCGGTATTATTGTAGAGGTAAGTTTTTTATGTCAAATTGGCATTTTAATCATGTTTAGATCAATTGCGATGTCTATGGTGCAGGAAGCGTCTGAGGAGTTTATTCAATTAATCAATCCAGAACAAGAGTCAGATCTGAAGCCCGAGGACTTGCCCGAAGAGCTCTCGATTCTTGCCATAAAAAACACCGTATTGTTTCCCGGTGTTGTTATACCAATAACAGTCACACGTCAGAAATCCATTAAACTGATTAAGAAGGCCTATCAGGGTACCCGAATTATTGGGGTATTGGCTCAGAAGAACAAACAAGCCGAGGAACCGGGCACGGATGATCTCTATCGATCGGGAACTGTTGCGCGCATTATAAAAATGCTCGTACTACCCGATGGCAATACAACTATTATTATTCAAGGAAAAAATCGCTTCGAAATAAAGGAGTTTATGTTGGATGAGCCATTCCTTACTGCCCGTATTGAACTGAAGCCTGAACCCGCGCTTGACCTAAAGAGTAAAGAAGTTACAGCTTTGGTACAGTCCCTAAAAGATTCCGCTTTCAAAATACTAAAATTAAATCCAGAGATTCCTCAAGAGGCCCATTTGGCTTTAGATAATATTCAAAGCACTTCCTTCCTGATTCATTTCCTGTCTTCTAATTTGAATGTAGAAGTTTCGGATAAACAAAAAATTTTAGAGACAAACAATATTAGCGATCGAGGAACTTTACTACTGCAGTTCATGCTCAAGGAAATTCAGATGCTGGAAATAAAGCATGAAATCCATAAAAAGGTTCATACGGATATCGATCAACAGCAACGCGATTATTTTTTACGCCAGCAAATACGGGTATTACAGGATGAATTGGGTTTTGATGGACCCGATAAGGAAATTGAAAAACTGCGCAAACGAGGAACTGAAAAGAAGTGGACACCTCAGGTGTTGGCGCACTTCAATAGGGAATTGGATAAATTACAACGCGTCAATCCTCAAGCCGCTGAGTTTCCGGTAGCGATGAATTATGTTGAGTTCATGCTTGATCTTCCGTGGGAGGAATTTACAATTGACGATTTTGATTTGAAGCGGGCCAAAAAGATTTTGGATAAGGACCACTTTGGGTTAGAGAAAGTGAAGATTCGCATCCTTGAATATTTAGCTGTTCTCAAATTGAAGAAGGACATGAAGGGTCCGATCTTATGTTTGTATGGCCCACCTGGAGTTGGGAAAACATCGTTGGGAAAATCTATTGCCAAATCGCTGCAACGCAATTACATCCGGATGTCATTAGGTGGTTTGCATGATGAAGCTGAAATCCGAGGCCATCGTAAGACGTATGTCGGGGCCATGCCCGGAAAAATTTTGTTGAATATTAAAAAGGCAAAGTCCTCTAATCCTGTTTTTATTTTAGATGAAATCGATAAAGTGCGTTCCGACTTTCGAGGTGATCCATCCTCGGCATTATTGGAAGTTCTTGATCCAGAGCAGAACAGCGCATTTGGTGACAATTATCTTGAGGTAGAGTATGATCTTTCCAAAGTTCTTTTTATCGCGACTGCCAACTCGTTGGACACTATTCATCCTGCTTTACGCGATCGGATGGAGATCATTGAGCTAACGGGCTACACGGTGGAAGAGAAGCAGCAAATTGCAATTAAGCACCTGGTGCCAAAGCAGTTGAAGGAGCATGGGCTAAATCCAAAGGATGTTTCCTTTACGAAGGAGGCCTTGCTCAAAATAATTGAAAGTTACACGCGTGAATCTGGTGTTCGTAATTTGGAACGCAAGATTGGCTCGGTGATTAGAAATATAGCCAAGTCAGTAGCTATGGAGGAGAAGTTTGAAGCTGTGATCACGCCAGACCTCGTAGTTAAAATATTAGGAGTGGAAATATTTGACGAAGAACTTTATCAGGGAAATGATATTGCCGGTGTCGTTACAGGCTTAGCATGGACGCAGGTGGGCGGAGATATTCTTTTTGTGGAGTCAAGTGTAAGCAAAGGCAAAGGGATGTTAACACTTTCCGGTCAATTAGGTGATGTGATGAAAGAATCAGCTGTTGCCGCTCTTTCTTATCTAAAGTCAAATGCAACTTCCCTTGGCATTGATCATCGCGTGTTTCAACAATATGATCTTCATGTTCATGTTCCGGCAGGTGCTGTTCCTAAAGATGGCCCTTCAGCCGGGATTACAATGCTTACTTCCCTGGCATCTATTTTCACACAACGAAAAATAAAAGTGAAACTGGCGATGACCGGAGAGATTACGTTACGCGGAAAAGTGTTGCCAGTGGGTGGGATCAAGGAAAAGATTTTAGCAGCCAAGCGCAGTGGCATTAAAGAGATAATTCTAAGCGCAAAAAATAAACGTGACATCTCTGAGATTGAAAAGCATTACGTCAAAGGACTTACCTTCCACTATGTCGACACAGTGGATGATGTACTTAAAATTGCCTTGCTAAAAGAAAAAGTAGAGAAACCTCTTAAGTTTGAATTGGTAGACCCAAAGGTTGCCTAATTTAGGCGAAGACATATTACTTCATAAGAATGTCAATCTTCTGGCACGACATAATTATTACGACATCAGAAATTGAAATTGAAAACGAAGGACAGGGGCTTTCA
This sequence comes from Bacteroidota bacterium, assembly GCA_038043425.1. Taxonomy (GTDB): domain Bacteria; phylum Bacteroidota; class Bacteroidia; order Cytophagales; family Cyclobacteriaceae; genus ELB16-189. Next base: position 60,370 of record JBBTBZ010000010.1, on the reverse strand, counting down.
GCAGGGTGGCAGCCCACATTAAGCGTATGGAGGTGTGAGTGAGCAGAACTGGCTACATCATTAAAATTCTAAATTAAAGAAATGAATTCAAAATATTTGACACCTCAACAAATTGTGATCGAGCTTGACAAGTATATTGTTGGGCAACACGATGCAAAACGCAATGTAGCAATAGCCTTGCGCAACCGTTGGAGGAGGATGAACATCACATCTGAGTTGAAGGATGAAATTATTCCAAACAATATCCTCATGATAGGGGCAACTGGAGTTGGTAAAACGGAGATTGCCAGAAGACTAGCGAAAATTGCGGATGCCCCCTTTGTTAAAGTAGAGGCATCAAAATTTACAGAAGTTGGTTATGTGGGACGAGATGTGGAAAGCATGGTGCGTGATTTAGTAGAGCAATCCGTGAATATGGTAAAAGCGCGTAAGAAGGAGGAGGTAAAAGAAAAGGCGGCCATTATCGTGGAGGATATTATTCTCGATGCGTTGATTCCACCCATGCGTCAGACTTCATCCAAAGCCGGTGGATTTGGAGATAAGGAGGAGAGCCTGAATGCACCTACAACAGATGTCGAGTTAAATGAACGCACTAGAAATCTTTTTAGGGACAAGATCAGAAACGGGGAGTTGGAAGAGCGCAAGATTGAGATTAATATAAAGCAAGGCGGAAGTGGCCCAGGCGTGGGCATGGTGGGGGCAGGAATGATCGATGAGGTATCCATGATGAATCTTCAAGAGATGCTTAGCGGTATGATGCCCAAGAAGCCCAAGAAGAGAAAAGTGACAGTAGCTGAAGCCCGGAGACTTTTGCTCGAGGAAGAAGCTGCCAGGTTGATCGACATGGATGAGGTAAAAGAAGAGGCGATACGAAGGGCCGAAGAAGCAGGGATGATTTTTATTGACGAGATTGATAAAATTGCTTCGAGCAATAGTAAAGGTGGTGGCCCTGATGTCAGTCGCGAAGGAGTTCAACGCGATTTACTTCCAATTGTGGAAGGTAGTACAGTCAATACTAAATATGGCGTCATTAAAACGGATCATGTTTTATTTATAGCAGCCGGTGCTTTTCATGTCTCTAAGCCGTCAGATTTGATTCCTGAACTGCAAGGGCGATTCCCCATTCGGGTAGAACTCACTAACCTAACGAAAGACGATTTTATTCGGATTTTGAAGGAGCCAAAAAATGCATTAACCAAACAGTACAGCGCCTTGTTTGAGGCAGAAGGAGTTGAAATCTCATTTGCAGATGATGCCGTAGAAGAGATTGCGCAGACCGCATTTGCTATAAATGCCGATCTTGAAAATATCGGTGCCCGCAGGCTTCATACTGTGATGAGCAAATTACTGAATGAATTTCTTTTTGATGTTCCGGATAAAATTCCGGCTACCACCAAAATTCATATCACAAAAGCTATGGTGAATGAAAAACTGAGCACGTTGGCCAAGAACCGTGATCTGAGTGAGTATATTTTATAACCTCCCGGTACCATGCAACTAAGACAATCATGGAATTAATTCTTGGGTCAGGTCGTTTGGGATCAGCGCTATTTCGTTTTTGGAAATAGTAAAGCAATATGTTTTTAAGAAGGTCAGCATTACTTATTGTTCTCCTGTGTTCATTATACCAGCAAAGTCTTTGTCAGGAAGATTCTCTAAGGAACAAGTATGTCAAGAGCTTTCATGACTATTTTTTCTTAGGCCCTGTGCTTAAGAAAAGAAACATGGCATTTGATATTTCAAGCATTCGCGAACCTGACAAAAGGTTAACATTCAAACCGAATAGTTCTTACAGCATCGGACTTTCGTTGAATATTTTTGAAATTGGACTGGAGGCATCGTTGTCTGTTCCAATAAACATCAAGAATCAAGAGAAGTATGGAACCAGCACCGCCAGTGATTTTCGGATCAATACCATTTCCAGGCGATGGATGTTGGAAGCCTACCATCAAAAATACTCTGGTTTTTATTTTTCAAATCCCAGTTTGATTCTCCCGGCTGATCAATCTTATCCACATCGTGATGATTTACAGACCCGGAATTTTGGGTTGTCGCTTTCATATTTATTCAATAGCGATAAATTTTCTTTACGATCGGCTTACACGTTTACTGAACGTCAGCAGAAAAGCCGTGGCTCATTTCTTTTCAGCTATATCATTTCTTCTTTTAACCTGGAGGGAGACTCTGCTTTGATTAAGCAAAGTGAATGGTCAACTTTTGGAGCAGGGTCATCAGCTTATCAAATGAAATTTACCTCTTTGGGGATTGGACCTGGGTACAGCTACAATCTAGTGTATAGGGACTTTTTTCTTAACCTTACGCTGATACTTGGGCCCGCTCATTATTGGATTCGTTATACCGAAGAAGCTGGACCGGTGCGATATGACATTCGTATCAGTACGTTTCAGTCAGCCAGGATTGGAGTCGGGTATAATGGAGATCGTTTTTTTGGTGGGCTAAGTTTAACGAATCAGGCACGAAATTTACGATTCGAACAAGTTGCCTTTTCAAATGAAATCAGCACCTTCAGATTTATGGTGGGGTATCGTTTCAAAGAAAAAGGTATCCTTCAGAGGCGCGCTATCGATTATGCTCCAGCTAAAAGAAAATGATCAATTCTTTTTATTTTTTGGAAAATCAAAAAACTTCATTTCACCACTACCAAACTTGGTATCCTTCCAAAATTTGACATTAACATCAGATGCAACAACACCACAGGTAGGAATGTTTTCGATGTCTTTGTTTAGAAGGGAGTTGGTAAACTCAGTGAGGCCAGGATTATGCCCAAAAATCATGACCACTTCTTCGTCATCATCCAAATCTCTAATCTCCTGAATTATGGTAAGAATCTGGTGTTTATTGGCATGATAAAGACGGTTGTCCGTCAGTATCTTCTGTTCGGGGAAGTCAAGGACCTTCGCCATTTCTTTGCAGGTAGCGAGGGCACGTTTTGCAGGACTACTCAACATAATGTCAGGGAAAATGCGCTTCTCTTTTAATCTTTTGGCCATCCGTGGTGCATCTTTTTTTCCGCGTTCATTAAGTGCCCGGTCGATATCTTTCAGGTTAAGATCATCCCAATCGGATTTTGCATGTCGAATCAGATAGAGTGTTTTCATAAAGGAACAATTGATTAAAAATCAGTTAATTCCAGTGAAAATCAAATTTGCACTTGGATAATTTGCACATCATCTTTGCTTTTTATGGAAAAACGACCCCTTAACAAGCGGATTAAATACACAACCATCTATTATTTTGTCAGGTTCTTGATTTTTATTGCTAATGCACTTCCTCGTAAGGCGTGGCTGTATTTTTGTGGTTTGTTGGGAAGTATAGCTTACCATTTTTTTCGTGAGACACGGGAATTGACAATAGTCCACCTTGGTCTTGCATATAGCAAAGAAAGAAGTATGAAAGAAGTAGTTTCATTAAGTAAACAAGTTTTCAGAATGCTTGGCAAAAATGCTGGTGAAATTTTGCGTGCCATGAACGTGAGAACAATGGATGACCTGGATAAGATTTTAGTGACTCATGGAATGGAGAATTTCGAAGCGGCAACTGCAAAGGGGAAGGGTGTTATTTTTCTTACGTGTCATTTAGGTGCCTTTGATTTACAGATCACCAACATGTCATTGCGCGGGCTTAAACCAAATATTATCGGTACTGCACTGAAGGATGAACGCTTGAATGAAATGCTCGTTCAGTATCGAAATGCACATGGGGCAATAGCAGTGGAAAGGGGAAAAGAAACACTTCGTCTAATTAAAACTTTGAAGAGCAGGGGGTCCATGGCCATCCTCATAGATCAAGACACCAATGTAAAAAGCTGCTTTGTTAATTTTTTTGGAATGAAGGCAGCAACACCTGTTGGCGCAGCTGTTCTTGCCATGAAAACGGGTGCAGCAGTTGTACCAACTTACATTTATCTGGCTGAAGATGGTTTGCAACATATGCATGTACTTCCGGAAATTCCATTGACCAAAACGGGCGATGAAGGAAGCGATATTGTCTCTAATACCCAGAAATATTCAGACTTCATTGAAGAACAGATACGTAAATATCCAACGCAGTGGGTCTGGATGCACGAGCGGTGGAAGACAAGGCCAGTAACTTCTGAAACTCTATAAGATAGTAAGTCTGATTGGATTTTTGATTTCTACCAGTTTGGTTAGTCAGTGCATTGTATCGAAAAATCCTTTTCTTTGTAACGATCTAAACTTTAAAAATTATGCCTCTTCTTCAAGAAATGGAGCAGCAAGGACTTGTGCTGTTCAAGTACCGTGGAGTACTTCCGGTAATTATCATTTTGGCAGGTCTTGCAGTTTATGTACACACTAAAATCTCAGGCAATGAAGTAACCTATATAAGCGAACAATATTATGAGTTCATATGCTTGGGAGTAGCGTTACTGGGTGGATTTATTCGAGCGTATACTGTGGGACATACCCCATTAAATACTTCCGGAAGGAATGTTGATGCACAAGTGGCCGACACTGTAAACACAAACGGAATTTATTCCATCGTGCGACATCCACTCTATGTTGGTAATTTTTTCTGTTCGCTGGGTATAGCTATGCTTACACAGAATTTATGGTTTATACTTTTTTTTGTTATGTTGTACTGGGTCTACTATGAACGAATTATGTTTGCGGAAGAACAGTTTTTGACAAAAAAATTTGGTGCACGTTACACCGACTGGGCCTCCGTGACGCCAGCTTTTATTTTCAATTTCAGATTGTGGAGAAAACCTCAATGGCCGTTTAAAATCATTAAGGTAATTCGGGGAGAAAAGAATATTTTCTTCTATATTTTTTTAATCATTTTTATTTTCACAACCACAGGTGAGTATGCTGTTAACGGGAACCTTCAATCAATAAGGCCCTATTGGGCAATTGCCTGTCTTTGCTGGGTGGCGATTTACATTATCTTAAAAATCCTGAAAGACTATACTCATGTTTTGAATGACAAAGTGGTTAATAAAGTGTAGAATATTAATTCAGAATGTGGTATGCAGTTCCAATGCGAACCATTATGGTTTATATTGATTTTATATTGACTGACGTTGCGCAATTGTCAGATTGGCGAAGCTGTCTACCTCTTAAAAATAAAAAATACGGCCAACACTAAAAAAACAAAGCCAATGTAATGATTCACCCGGATGGTTTCATTTTTAAAGAACAAAACCGAGAAAATAACAAATACGGTTAATGTTATTACTTCCTGAATAACTTTCAATTCCACCAACGAAAAGGGACCACCATTTTCCCTGAAGCCAATCCTATTTGCGGGCACTTGTAAAGCATATTCAAATAATGCAATTCCCCAACTGATGAGAATGATACTTATCAAACCAAGATTCTGACTCCATGTCATTTCTTTAAATTTCAAATGGCCATACCACGCCAGTGTCATAAATGTGTTGGAGAGGATGAGAAGAACTATGGTGTAAACTGATTTCATAAATGATCAATGTGCCGATTAGCCAATTGGGTATAGGCAATTGGCTAATTGATAATCGATTAATTGGCTAATTATTTGACTAGTTTCTTATACTTAATTCGGTGTGGCTGATCATCGCCAAGTCGTTTGCGTTTATTTTCTTCGTATTCACTGAAGCCACCTTCAAACCAAAACACTTGTGAATCGCCTTCAAACGCTAAGATATGCGTACATACTCTATCCAGGAACCAACGATCGTGAGAGATAATTACTGCGCATCCTCCGAAGTTGTCCAGTGCTTCTTCTAATGAACGAAGCGTGTTTATATCGAGATCATTCGTAGGTTCATCCAGCAGCAATAAATTTCCTCCTTGTTTCAAGGCTATGGCCAGGTGAGCGCGATTTCGCATGCCCCCTGAAAGTTCTTTTACTTTTTTCTGCTGATCGGTACCGCTGAAGTTGAACTTGCTCACGTACGCTCGCGAGTTCATTTCTTTTCCACCGATTAGCATTAAATCATTCCCTCCGGTGATGGCCTGATAGACGGTATCCTCAGGCTTTAAGTCATCATGCTCCTGATCAACATAGGCAATCTGGACGGTCTCACCAACCGCAAAAGTTCCCGAAGTTGGTTTCTCACTTCCTGTGATCATTTTAAAAAGTGTTGTCTTACCAGCACCATTTGGTCCAATAATACCTACGATGCCTGCTGGTGGAAGAGAAAAGGTTAGGTTTTCATACAACAGTTTATCTCCATATGCTTTTGAAACGCCAAGAGCTTCAATTACTTTATTACCGAGGCGTGGTCCGGGAGGTATGTACAACTCTAGTTTGTCTTCTTTTTCACGACCCTCCGCTCCTAATAGTTTTTCATAGGCACTGAGACGGGCTTTCCCTTTGGCTTGGCGACCTTTGGGATTCATACGGACCCATTCCAATTCGCGCTCTAACGCTTTTTGTCTTTTTGATTCCGTTTTTTCCTCCTGAGCTAATCGTTTTTGTTTCTGATCAAGCCATGATGAGTAATTTCCTTTCCATGGAATTCCTTCACCGCGATCAAGTTCGAGAATCCAGCCTGCGACATTGTCCAAAAAATAGCGATCGTGAGTTACCGCGATGACAGTTCCTTTGTACTGCCTAAGGTGTTGCTCTAACCAATACACTGATTCTGCATCCAAATGGTTAGTAGGTTCATCCAACAGAAGAACATCTGGTTCTTGTAATAACAAACGACAAAGTGCTACGCGCCTTTTTTCACCTCCAGATAAGAATTCAATTTTGGCATCAGATGGCGGACACCGTAAAGCATCCATAGCACGATCAAGTTTATTGTCAAGCTCCCAGGCGCCAATGGCATCCAGTTTCTCCTGAATTTCACCTTGCTTGGTGATGAGTTTGTCCATGGCATCGGGATTTTCCATGATAGTTGGGTCGCCAAACTTTTCATTAATCGCTTCAAATTCTTTTAATAAGGAAACTGTTTCTTTAACACCTTCTTCAACAATTTCGCGTACTGTTTTGGTTTTATCGAGTAGAGGTTCTTGCTCTAAAAGTCCAACAGTAAAAGACAGGTCAGAAACTACCTCACCCTGAAATTCTTTATCAATGCCAGCAATAATTCGCAAAAGTGAGGACTTGCCAGATCCGTTTAAGCCAAGAACCCCGATTTTTGCGCCATAGAAAAAGGAGAGATAAATGTTTTTAAGAACTTGTTTTTGAGGTGGGTAAATCTTGTTTACACCCGTCATTGAGAAAATTATTTTTTCGTCAGCCATGAGTAGAGTAATATCTTTTTAGAGGCCTGCCTACTGGCAAAGCAGGCGCAAATATGGCTTTTTTAAGTCAATTGTCCATAGTTATGAAATCGTGCCAAAAAGATGGTTTTGGGTTACTTTTTTAAATATTTTACTATGGACAGCCAGCCCTTGACTATGGTCTAAATAATTCTATTTTTGCGGGAAAATTAATAAGGGGATAAGATATGTATTGGACACTTGAATTGGCCTCCTACCTCGAAGATGCACCATGGCCGGCAACAAAAGATGAATTGATTGACTTTTCAATCCGTTCTGGAGCTCCGCTGGAAGTGGTTGAGAACCTTCAGGAATTGGAAGACGATGGCCAGCCTTATGAAAGCATTGAAGAAATTTGGCCTGATTATCCCACGAAAGAAGATTTCTTCTTTAACGAGGATGAGTATTGATTTGAAGATTATTCGATTTGAAATTTGCCCGGCATTAGCTGGGCAATTTTATTTTAAGGCTTTTTGACTGGCTTTTGAGTTCAGCAAAGCTTCAGCAATGACTAAATCTTCAGGCGTGGTGATTTTTATATTTTCGTAACTGCCTTCGAATAGTGATATGATATGCCCGGAACGTTCCGCGACACTAGCATCGTCTGTTAGACTTGTATCTTCTTTTATTTCGTACGCTTTTTTGATCAATTGAATGTGGAAGGTCTGAGGGGTCTGAATCAGGCGAAAGCGAGAGCGATCAACGGATATTGTGTTGTCTTTATCTGTCATGCGAATAGATTCTTTTAATCGAACAGCAGCTACTGCCGACTGATGTACTGCCGCCAACCGGAAAGAAGCTCCTATAATATCTTCACTTACCAATGGCCGAACGCCATCGTGGATAGCGACAAGTCCCTGCCTGTCCGACAGGCAGGCGTCATCTTCAATTTTTGCAAGACCGTTTTTTACAGATTGAAAACGAGACTCGCCACCCTTTTGCAGAATGATGTTTTTGTGGAACTGATGTTTTTCACAAATCGATTTCCAGATTTCAAAATCATCTTCAGGCAATACGAGGATAATGTTGATCTTTTCAGAATAACGATAGAAGGCCTCCAACGTGTGAAGTAAAACGGGTTTGCCGTTCAATTCAAGAAACTGCTTAGGCACTTTGCTTTTGATACGGGTGCCTTTTCCTCCGGCTACCACCAGCGCATATTCTTTATGCATCAAACGATTTGATTATTTTCTTAAGACTTTCTTTTAATGGAATTCTATGCACAGTGGCAATTCGCCAAACGATACTGTAATCAATTGCCGAATAGTCATGGATTACGATATGCCTTGATCGGATAATTTTTTCCCACTCTACTTCAGGATAATTCTCTTTAAGGTTATCAGGCAGGCGATTGGCAGCTTCTCCCAATACTTGAATATTTCTTAATACTGCATCTTTTGTTTTACGATCCGACAGAAAGGATTCATAATCTATGTTGGAAGTATATTCCTCCAATGCAGAAACGCATTCTTGCATGTCAATGATAAGTAATTTTGGAATTCGTTTAGACATGAATAATATCCTCTACTATGTATGGCCGATAATGTGGCTTAATACCATTTTTACTTAAAAGATCGACCTTATGACCGGCAAAAATTGTTTCAAACTCAATTAGAAGATCTATAAACTCATAACCAACGGGCTGGTTAAATTCAACTAAAATATCAATATCGCTGTCAGGGGTTTGCTCATTACGCGCGTAGGACCCAAATAGCTCAATGCTTGCCAGCGGATACTTCTTTTGCAACTCCGGCTTGTGTTTGCGCAAGATTGTTAAGACATCTTCCCTTGTCATCATACCTTAAAGTTACGAAAGTGAGAGTAATCTATTAATGCTTAAAAAAAGCTTTTGTTCTGTTGTTCTTTCCTTTCGCAACAATCAGCCCATATTCTTTAAATTCCATAGTTTTACGGCAACTACTTTTTTCAGCCGTATGGGACTTATAAGAACGCTCCTTCTTGCATTTAATGTGGCAATGGTCACCTATCTTATTTACCGGCTACTTCAGATTTACCAGTCAAATGCTTCCCTAAAAGGATGGAAGATTGGTATAGGTATTTTTTTAATTTTACTTCCAACGGCCATGGCAGTGGGTTTAATAAGGCCGTCATTGCTTTATTTATTTTTGTACCCGGTCGCCATTTCGTTGCACTTGTATTTCGTGCGTAATTCGTAGGCTATTTGAATAAAAGCAGGTTCATTCTTCAACTTATTTTAGGACGAGAGAAACTCATTAAAAAAGCCTGATGATTACCCACCAGGCTTTTCTAGCGATTTGAAAAAATTCTTAGATGATTAACATAGCATCACCATATGTCAAAAATTTGTATTTCTCTTTCTTGGCGGTTTGATAGGCTTGTGTAATTAACTCAAAACCTCCAAAGGCGCAGGCCATCATGTACAGTGTTGACTCTGGCTGATGGAAGTTAGTTACCATGGCGCTGCATATTTTAAAATCATAGGGAGGGAAAATGAACCGGTCTGTCCATCCTTCACGTTCCTTAAGCCTATTGTTAGCCGAGACCGCAGATTCTAATGCCCGCATGGTTGTGGTTCCCACAGCGCACACCTTGTTTTTATTATCGAGTGCGGTATTCACCATCTTTACAGCTTCAGTCCCAACGATGTAGTTTTCAGAATCCATCTTGTGCTTGGTAAGGTCTTCCACATCAACGGGGCGAAACGTGCCAAGACCAATGTGAAGAGTCACATACGTCATGTCTACCCCTTTGATCTGAAGACGCTTAAGCAATTGCCTTGTAAAATGCATGCCTGCTGTTGGCGCAGAAACGGCACCTTTATTTTTGGCGTAAATAGTTTGAAATCTTTCTTTGTCGGCCTGCTCTACTTTGCGTTTGATATATTTTGGAAGTGGAGTCTCTCCCAGGTTTTCTACTACTTTATTGAATGCATCCGAATCGCCATCAAAAAGGAATCGGATTGTTCTTCCACGGGAAGTGGTGTTGTCAATAACTTCGGCCACAAGGTCTCCATCCCCAAAATAAAGCTTATTACCCACTCTGATTTTTCGGGCCGGATCAACGAGGACATCCCATAAATGCATTTCTGCATTGAGTTCGCGTAGCAGGAAGACTTCGATTTTTGCACCAGTCTTTTCCTTACGTCCGTATAGGCGGGCTGGGAATACCATGGTATCGTTACCTACCAGGATGTCGCCTTCATCAAAATAGTTCACAATGTCTTTAAAGATCTTATGCTCGATTTTTCCGGTGCTTCTATGCACTACCATCATCCTGGCTTCATCGCGGTTTTCCGCTGGGTGTGATGCAATAAGACTGTTTGGGAGTTCAAATTTGAATTCAGATAACTTCATAAGCTTACGGGCTTTGCCCTAAGGATAGGGACTGGATTTTAAAATTTAAGGATGCAAAAGTAAGCAAACTGCCTCGAAATGCAATTGTTGTTCATTCAAAAAGCCTTACGAAAGGATCAGGAAATTGAACAAATCATGCTTTTTGTAATTAAAACATAAAAACCCCCAATTACTGTCCTAAATTCGCAAACTCAACTCAATGCTAGACCGTATAAGATCTGATGCTTACACTACGACTTGTTTTTGAAAGCTTTGGTTTTGCCTGGCGAGCACTTAAGTCTAACATTCTGCGAACCATCCTTTCTTTGCTGGGTGTGACCATAGGCATTTTTGCCATAATTGCTGTACTAACCCTCGTGGATTCGCTGGAGAAAAACATTAAAGACAGCCTTAATTTTCTGGGCACGGGAGTCATTTACGTAAATAAGTGGCCGTTTATTCCAGAAGGAGATGGACCTTACAAATGGTGGGATTATTGGAGGAGACCCAATGCTTCCGTTAATGAGTATAAGTTCCTGCATGCCAATTTGCGGAATCAAAGTGCAATTTCCATTTATGCCGGCAAGGGCAATGTTGTTATTAAAAAGGACAATTATAGTATTGGCCAGATTGGACTTCGGGGTGGCGGTCATGGCTACAACGATATCTTCGAAATAAACCTGGATCAGGGACGTTACTTTTCAGCAGAAGAAGTCGAGGCGGGCAGGAGCATTGCACTCATTGGCTTCGAGGTAAGAAAGGCTTTGTTTCCTGACTTGGAGGACCCGTCAGGGCAAACTATCCGTATTAAAAATCTCAAATACATGGTAGTTGGAGTAATTAAAAAAGAAGGGCAGAGCTTTTTGGGAACACCTAGTAATGATTACACCGTGATTATTCCATACAACGCATTCCGCAAATTATTTCAAACGGGGACTGGCGCATGGAATGAATTGCAATCAACCATTGGGGTTAAGGGAAATAGTACTGATGTGGGCTTGGTTGAACTAGAAAATGAGATCACTGGTATTATGAGAGTGAGGAGGGGATTGAAGCCTACTGAAACTAATAATTTTGCCTTAAACAGGCCAGAGGCCATTGCTAACGTAGTGAGCGGGCTATTTGATGTAGTGGGAATTGCCGGATGGATTATCGGTGGGTTTTCCATCTTAGTAGGGGGCTTTGGCATTGCTAACATTATGTTTGTTTCCGTGAAGGAAAGAACAAGTGTTATTGGGCTTCAGAAGTCATTAGGTGCAAAGAATTATTTTATTCTCTTTCAATTTCTATTCGAAGCAATTTTTTTAAGTTTAATAGGTGGATTAGCCGGACTGATTTTAGTTTGGTTTCTTACCCTTGTACCGTTCGGCAGCCTTGAGGTTATCCTAACCTTTAAAAATATAGTCCTTGGTCTTGGCGTCTCCTCTATAATTGGGTTGGTGTCGGGCATCATCCCGGCTGCGATGGCTGCAAGACTCGATCCGGTTGCAGCAATCAGATCCAATTGACTTAGGAGGAATTGGAAAACTTAGTAAAAAGCAAAAAATATAAGAATCTTAACTGGTAAAATGCCGTTAGAGAACTGATGCTGACTCTACGACTCATTTTTGAAAGCTTTGGTTTCGCTTGGCGTGCACTAAAGTCCAATATCCTTCGAACCATTCTGTCATTATTAGGGGTTACCATTGGCATTTTTGCAATTATTGCAGTGCTTACTCTAGTTGATTCACTGGAGAAAAATATTAAAGACAGTTTTGATTTTTTAGGAACAGGTGTTATTTACACTGAGAAGTGGCCCTTTATAGGCGGCCCTGATTTTCCGTGGTGGGAATACTGGCGCAGACCAAATGCATCCTATAATGAGTATAAATTTTTGGAAGCAAACCTTAAAAATCAAGCTGCTATCGCCATTTTCGCTATCAAGGGGAATTCAGTTATCAAACGCGGGTCAAGTAGTATTGGCCAGATTGCCTTAAGGGGAGGCAGCATGGGTTACGATGAAATAATGACTGTCAATATAAATAATGGGCGATACTTCACCGTGGATGAAATTGAAGCAGGTAGAAATGTGGTGGTATTGGGCCACGAAGTTGCCCTGGCCCTTTTTCCAGACGGTGAAGATCCTATTGGAAAAGACATCAAGATTAAAAACATGAAGTTCAAAGTGGTAGGAGTTGTTAAAAAGGAAGGGCAGAGTTTTTTAGGTACTCCCAGCAATGATTACGGAAGTATAATTCCATATCATTCCTATCGCAGGTTGTATCAGACTGGGACTGGACTTTGGAATGAAAACACTTCTCGTATTGGCGTGAAAGGATTTGACTCAGACATTGGTTTGGTTGAATTAGAAAATGAAATACGCGGACTGATGCGTGGAAAAAGAGGGTTGAAGCCAAATGACAAAGATAATTTTGCCTTGAATCGCCCGGAAGCTATTGCCAACGCAGTAAGTGGTTTGTTTGATGTGGTTGGAATTGCCGGATGGATTATTGGTGGTTTCTCAATATTGGTTGGTGGCTTTGGAATTGCCAACATCATGTTTGTTTCCGTTAAAGAAAGAACAAGTGTTATCGGCCTGCAAAAATCCCTGGGCGCAAAAAATTATTTCATCCTGTTCCAGTTTTTATTCGAAGCAGTTTTCCTGAGTTTGATTGGTGGTTTAGCCGGATTGATTTTGGTTTGGTTTCTAACGCTAGCTCCTTTTGGCGACCTGGTTGTCATACTTACTATTAAGAATATCGTGCTGGGTCTTGGAGTATCCTCTATCATCGGGTTAGTGTCTGGGATTATTCCAGCTGCAATGGCGGCACGACTTGATCCTGTTGCTGCGATTCGAGCTTAACCCATAAAAAAAGTCCACAGACCACAGTCGACTGTGGTCTGTGGACTGAATTACGCCTCTTTATCTTCTAAAACTTTGGACCCGTCAGGTGTAGCGAGTTTTTCTTTGATTTGTTTTTCCAATTCAGCCATCAATTCCGGATTATCTTCAATCAATTGTTTCACAGCATCACGGCCTTGACCGAGTTTGTTGCCGCTGTAAGAAAACCACGAACCAGATTTTTGGATCACGTTAAGTTCAACACCGATGTCTACAATCTCACCAGATTTTGAAATGCCACGTCCATACATAATGTCGAACTCGACAACTTTAAATGGAGGCGCAACTTTGTTTTTTACCACTTTCACCTTCACGCGGTTTCCGGTGATGTCATCTGGAGATTCTTTGATCTGACCTATTCTTCGAATATCAAGACGGACAGAAGCATAAAATTTAAGAGCGTTACCACCAGTTGTTGTTTCAGGGTTGCCAAATACAATTCCAATTTTCTCGCGAAGTTGGTTGATAAAAATACAAGCACATCCGGTTTTACTGATGGTGCCCGTTAATTTCCTCAAGGCCTGAGACATCAACCGGGCTTGTAAACCCATTTTGCTCTCGCCCATCTCGCCTTCAAGTTCTGCTTTGGGAACCAGAGCTGCTACCGAATCGATGACAATAATATCAATTGCTCCAGAGCGGATTAAGTGCTCAGCAATTTCCAAGGCTTGCTCGCCATTGTCGGGCTGCGAGATCAAAAGATTTTCGGTGTCGATCCCCAGCTTTTCGGCATAGGCTTTATCGAAAGCATGCTCAGCATCAATAAAGGCTGCCAATCCGCCTGCCTTTTGGGCCTCAGCAATAGCATGTAGTGTTAAGGTTGTCTTGCCAGATGATTCCGGGCCGTAGATTTCTGTTACCCTGCCGCGGGGAAGTCCTCCAATTCCTAAGGCGATGTCTAACCCAAGAGAGCCGGTTGAAATCGCGGGAATATCAGATACTTTTTGATCATTTAGCCTCATGACAGTGCCCTTGCCATAGGTCTTGTCCAACTTATCGATGGTGAGTTGTAATGCTTTTAGTTTTTCTTTGTTGTCGCTTTTGTTGTCGCTCATATGTGTAGTTATTTTTTTTCGAAAGTGGGTTCAAATTACAAGTTCAGTTACCAAAATCAAATTTTGTTGGCAGGCAAGATTTTGTAACCTCAGATTACGAGACCAGATTGAGATAGTTGAAAAATTTGCACATTTGCAACCGCTAAATAATACAAGATTTTCAGTGGATGCCTAAGTTTTGCATCCGAACTTAAGTAATGGTCCGTAAAACTCTTTTAGGCATTCTTGCGATTTTGGCTATTCTAATCCTATGGAATTGGTCATTGTTGATCTATGGTATCAGTCAGGGTTTAGGCCAATTTAACATTGTGTGGAATGCCAAGCCAGTAGAGGAATTTTTGTCTGATCCGCAGTTTCCGGATTCCCTCAAGGCCAAACTGAGATTGATTGATGAGATGCGGAAGTTCGCGATAGATTCGCTTGGCCTGAAGGATACCGATAATTATAAAACACTATATGACCAGAAAGGTGAGGAGTTAATGTGGGTAGTAACGGCTTGTGCTCCTTTTGAACTGAAGCCGAAAGAATGGTCCTTTCCAGTGATCGGATCGGTTCCATACAAAGGATATTTTGATAAAGAAAAAGCGAAAGCTGAAGAAACCCAGCTAGAACAGGAGGGCTGGGATGTCAATATCATGAATCCGGGAGGATGGTCTACCCTGGGATGGTTTACCGATCCAATTCTCAGTGATATGCTTACACGAAGCGAGGGCGATTTGGCAAGCGTGATCATTCACGAGATGGTTCATGCTACTTTTTTTGTAAAGGACAGCATAGACCTTAATGAAAACCTGGCTTCATTTATTGCAGATACAACGGCTTACGATTTTTTAAAATGGAAATTTGGAGTGGATTCAAATGAGTACAAAAAGTATTTGTACGAAGATCAGGACTATCGAAGATATTATCCCCATGTTCTTCGCGGCACAAAAATGCTCGACAGTCTATACGAGGCAATAAAGAACGAGCCAGTTGAAAGTAAGAAGATAAAAAAGGAGAAGGCCATTCGCAAAATTGTGGAAACCATGGATACCCTCACATTTCATACCATGCGAAAGCCCTCTGCTCGCTATCAGGAAAAATTACCCAACAACACATACTTCATGTCATATAGACGCTATCAATCTAAGCAGATTTTCTTTAAAAATGAAATGGAAAAAAATCATAAGGGAAATATTCGACTGATGATAAAAACCTATCAATCAAAATATCCATTCTTATAGGACCTGATCTCTTGTTAAGTTTAATGAAGCTTAGAATTAAGGAATTGTTAACAACTAGCTATGGGTTTTTAATTCGCTTAATTTCTCTCTACTTTTAGCAGGGGAAATAAAGTTATTTTAATGAGCAACAAAACATCGCAGAAGGTACTTGTCGTAGACGATGAAGAGCCCATTTTAGAGTTGCTGAAGTATAATTTAGAGAAGCAAGGCTATGAGGTTCGTGTTGCCTCAGATGGCCAGGCAGGAATAGAGATTGCAAAGAAGTTTCATCCCGATCTTGTATTGCTGGATATTATGATGCCCAAGATGGATGGGGTAGAGACTTGTCGCTTGCTTCGCGCCAATACTGATCTTCAAAATACATTCATTGTTTTTCTAACGGCACGAGCAGAAGAATATTCGGAGATTGCGGCATTTGATGTAGGTGCTGATGATTATATCCTAAAGCCCATAAAGCCGCGCGCCTTAATGAGTCGCATCAGTGCTCTTTTTAGAAGGGAATCTAAAAAACAATCACCAACTGCTCAGATTACCATTGGGGATTTGATTATTGATCGGACCAGTTATACAATTAAGATCAAAGGCAAGGAAATCAATCTTCCCAAAAAGGAATTCGAATTACTCTTTTTTCTTGCTCAAAACCCTAATAAAGTATTTAGCAGGGACGACTTATTGCGTAACATCTGGGGCTCAGATGTATATGTATTGGCACGTACAGTCGATGTTCACATACGTAAAATCCGTGAAAAGATTGGAGAGGACTACATCACAACGGTGAAAGGTGTGGGGTATAAGTTTAATCTAGGCTAATCTGCACTATCCTTATTCATCATGTGGTAATTAGGCAGTTGGTAGTAAGCCATAGGCGTGAACGTTGCCTACTGTGATATTTGCTATTCCCCTATGTTAAGCGTACACGATAACTCAATCATTAATGCGTGCCTTGTTGCTTAACACCAACAGCCTTACCTTCGCGCCATGATTTCAAATTTCCATATATCAATAATCGGCAGGTATGGTTTATAGCGCCCGAACGTTGGCTTTACTATTGGCTACCTGCATTGCTATTATAACAGCTTCTTTTTTGTCTTTGGTGGAGGGAGTAGACAATCAAGGTATTATTGTAGCGGGCATAATCAGTTTCGCGGGTTCATATTTGTTAATCTTTATTGTATTGGAGTTTCTAATTTTCCGTGAGATCAACAAGATTTATAAGATGATGGGCAAACTGCGGAAGAAGGAACTTTCGGGTATTTTAAAAGAAAAATCTGGTGTGTTGAATCCATTACAAAAAATAAATGAAGAGATTTATTCCTTCGCTACACTCAAACAAAAGGAAATTGACGAATTAAAAAAACTGGAAGTATTTCGCAAGGAATTTATTGCCGATGTATCCCACGAATTGAAGACGCCCTTATTTGCAGCGCAAGGTTTTGTACACACCTTGTTGGATGGCGCAGTAGACGATAAGAATGTTCGGGGCAAATTTTTAAAGAAAGCTGCCAAGAGCTTAGACGGTCTCGATGTTTTGGTTCAAGACCTGCTCACCTTGTCTCAAATTGAGACCGGAGATATTAAAATGCGATTCGAGCATGTTGACCTTAATAGGCTTTGCCATGAGGTAGTTGATCAGTTTGAGGAGAAAGCGACCAAGAAAAATGTTCATCTTTCTCTAAAAGGAAGTAATCACAAAATAATAGTGTATGCCGATTGGCAGCGCATCACACAAGTAGTGACCAATCTGATATCCAATGCCATCAGTTATACCCCTGAAGGTGGTGATGTGATCATAAGTTTTGATGTTGGAAAAAAGAATGTTACAACTTTTATTATGGATACAGGTGAAGGCATACCGGCTGAGCACCTTCCTCGGATTTTCGAACGTTTCTATCGCGTTGACAAAAGCAGAAGTCGGGAAAAAGGAGGAACTGGTCTGGGCCTGGCGATTGTAAAGCATATTCTTGAAGGCCATAATTCAAAGCCTGAAGTGGAAAGCACTGTAGGAAAGGGTTCTATGTTTAGTTTTAAACTTCAACGTTCTAAGACAGAGTCCGAATAAGAATAATCAGCTACTTATAATGCCTCCTAAAAAATTAAATTTTGCTACCCTTATCCTTTTTGAGGATGATGACTATGTGTTGATCAACAAACCACCTTTCATTTCCACACTGGAAGACCGAAATACTCAAGAAAATTTGCTTGCACTGGCCAGAGCTTCAATTTCGGATGCACAAGTTTGCCATAGATTGGACAAAGACACCTCTGGTGTTTTGGCGATTGCGAAAAACCCCGTTGCTTATCGCCACCTAAGTATGCAGTTTGAGAACCGGAAGGTTAGTAAGATTTATCACGCGGTGGCTGATGGATTGCATCAGTTTCAAAATCAATGCGTAGATGCTCCCATCTTAAAACAAAACGATGGAACGGTAAGAATATCCCGCGAAGGTAAGGAAGCACAAACATGGTTTGCGTCACTGGAGAGTTTTAAGGCACATACATTAATTGAATGCCGACCGGTAACTGGGCGCATGCACCAAATTCGTATTCATTTATCACTACTTAAAGCCCCAATTGTGGGTGATGAAACTTATGGAGGCAAGATTTTCTTTCTTTCTTCGGTGAAAAGAAGTTTTAAACTGGAGAAAAACACCAAGGAGCAACCTTTTATCAAAAGAATGGCCCTGCATGCTTTTTCTCTGGAGTTTCTAAATTTAAAAGGTCAAATCATTAATTCGAAGGCACCTTATCCTAAAGATTTTCAGGCACTTCTAAAGCAATTGGGCGAAAATAAGCGCTAATAAATGGGCTCCCGGGAACCAAAATCTTTCCATTCCGCCTCAAATCAATCTTAGGCTAGACTTGGATATTCAGTTTCTTGGGTCTACTTTTGTGTCCCTTTTTGAAAGGGGTTAGTGTGTTTTATTGTATTTAAAAGGCAAAAAAGTGGATCACAACAGTTATAAGACAATCAACACCAATAGTGCGACAGCGCAAAAGAATTGGATTTTGGTTGATGCAGAAGGCCAGATTCTGGGTCGAATTGCCAGCCAGGTGGCAAAAATTATTCGTGGTAAAACCAAGCCGGGTTATACTCCTAATACAGATTGTGGAGATCACGTAGTAGTGATCAATGCTGAAAAAGTAAAATTGACAGGAAAAAAAGAGAACAACCGTGTCCTCTTTACCTATTCTGGCTATCCAGGAGGTCAACGCGAGCTTTCTCCTTCCATGATCAGAGCAAAACACCCTGAGCGTTTGATTGAGCATGCCGTCCGTGGCATGTTACCTAAAAACACAATTGGACGTCAGCTTTACAGAAGCTTGCATGTTTACGCAGGCACGGAACACCCACATGAAGCACAACAACCAAAAGTTATAAAATTCTCATAGATGGAAATAATAAATACCATAGGAAGAAGGAAGACCTCTATAGCCAGGGTGTACACACAACCCGGAAAAGGTGATATTAAGATTAACGAGAAAAATCTCATCGACTATTTTAAATCTGAAATACTTCAGACAACCGTAAAGCAAGCTTTTGCTATTTCTAAAACGGAAGGTCAATACGATGTTTCCGTAAATGTTGAAGGTGGTGGCAGCAAAGGTCAGGCAGAAGCAATTCGTCTTGGAATTGCTCGTGCGTTGGTTAACATTAACGCTGAATATAAGCCTGCTCTGAGAAAAGAGGGGTTAATGACTCGTGACTCGCGTATGGTGGAGAGAAAGAAACCAGGTCGTAGGAAGGCAAGAAAGAAGTTCCAGTTCAGCAAGCGTTAATCGATATAAAGGATAGAGAAGCATGTCAAATAAACTAACAACAGAACAATTGATGGATGCAGGTGTCCACTTTGGCCACCTTACCCGTAAATGGAATCCAAAGATGGCTCAGTACATCTTCATGGAGAACAACGGTATTCACATTATTGATTTGAACAAGACCATCAAATGTCTGGAGGAAGCAACGTACGCTCTTAAAAATATAGTACGGTCGGGCCGAAAAATCATGTTTGTAGCCACTAAGAAACAAGCAAAGGATATCATCAAAGAGGAAGCAACCCGCCTGAATATGCCGTTTGTAACGGAGCGTTGGTTAGGGGGTATGCTTACCAACTTTGCAACTATCCGTAAGTCTCTAAAGAAGCTTGCTCAAATCGATAAGCTGATGAAGGATGAAGCCTTCAACAATTTGGCGAAGCGTGAGCGTTTAATGATTACACGTGAGAAGGCAAAATTGGAGAAATTGTTAGGAGGTATAACAGACCTTAATCGCTTGCCAGCTGCTCTCTTTGTGATCGATGTAAAGCGAGAGCACATCGCTGTTTCGGAAGCATTGAAATTGAACATCCCGGTATTTGCCATGGTAGATACCAACTCCGATCCTTCGGATATTGATTTCCCAATCCCGGCTAACGATGATGCATTCAAGTCCATTTCTATTCTTACCGGTTATGTTGGTAAGGCTATTGAGGAAGCCTTGATGGAACGTAAGAAAGATAAGGAAGAGGCTGGGCACAAGAAGGACGAAGAGGAAAAGAGAAAAGTTGACGAGCCTGTAGAAGAGGCGAAATAAAGGTCATTGACCACGTGCCACACGTTGGCCGATAAAATAACTTGACATCGGCTTTCAAGCCGGTGTTTTTTTTTGAATAGATGTTGAACTGTAATTCGTAATTTTTAAATCGTAAATAACTATGTCAGCAATTACTGCACAAGATGTAAATAAGCTCCGCACCATGACAGGTGCCGGCATGATGGATTGTAAAAAAGCACTGACCGAAGCCGAAGGGGATTTTGAAAAGGCCATAGAGATATTAAGAAAGAAAGGCCAGAAAGTTTCGGCATCGCGTTCGGACAGAGATGCAAAAGAAGGTTCTGTGTTTATCAAAGTAAGTGATGACAAGAAGGAGGCTATCTTGATTGCCCTTAATTGCGAAACGGATTTTGTAGCCAAGAACGATGAGTTTCAAGCCCTTGGAAAATTGATCGTAGAAACAGCGTTTGCAAAAAAGCCGGCTACAAAGGAAGCATTACTTACCGAGAAAGCCGGAAACCTAACGTTGAATGATAAGATCACGGAATTGGTTGGCAAAATAGGAGAGAAGCTCGAAGTGTCTTCTTATGTTCATATGACGGGGGAGGCTGTTGTTCCCTACATTCACGCTGGAAGTAAATTAGGGGTATTGGTTTCGTTGAAAGGTGTAAACGGAAAAGATGTAACGGAGGCCGGAAAAGATGTAGGTATGCAGATTGCAGCCATGAATCCAGTTGCAGTGGACGAGAAGAACATTGACCCGGCCATCATTGCCAAAGAACTTGAAATTGCGAAAGCACTTATTCTAGCCGAAGGCAAGCCAGAGAACATGGTTGAGAAAATTGCACAAGGCAAAATGAACAAATTCTTCAAGGACAATACGTTGGTTCACCAACTATTCGTGAAAGACAACTCCAAGACTGTTGCTCAATACCTGGACAGTGTCTCCAAGGGTTTGAGCGTTGCTGATTTCAAGCGCGTTGCGATTGGATAATTAGTATTGTAATCATTTGACTAATTATTGAGTAAGGGGGCGATGGCTCCCTTTTTTTGTTCGCTTTTTGTGTATTTTCGCAGCCTAATGTTATACCAACTTAAATTTCATGATTAACGAAAAAAGATTACGGATATACAATGTATTGGCCCTTGTGTTCGCCCTATGGTTTTTACTCGCAGGATGGACATGGGTAATTAAGCTTAGTTATATTTTTTTGGTGTACCCATTTGCAATTGCAGGGTTTTTTCTCTGGCGAACGGGACAAGGAGCTGAAAAAAAACAGTTAAACAAAATCGTAGGGTGGGTGCTGTGGGCAGGCTTGGTTAGTTCCATTGGATTTATTATAGCAGTTGCTTTTTCTTTTGTTCGTTATACTTTTAAGCCTTAAGTTGACTTTAATGTTTCTTGTCTTTATCTGAAGGCGATGTAAATTCTCTTGCCTCTTCACCTGGCACATATGCTTCGCAGATGTTAACGATGGACGATAGATTATTTGGCTCGACTTAGTTTGACGAATTCATACTGGCTTTTCAGCATTTTTCTTGTTCAACAATTTCCAGGTAAGAAGGGGGATGCTGAACACAATTAATCCAATCAGGAAGGTTACGGTAGCTACTTTCAAGAAATCAAGAATTACCTCGGATGAAACAGCCTTCGAAGCCTCCATTATATCAAAGGCGTAAAACAAACCAAGCAGTATTGAAAATACTCCCCAGCCAAGAACAAGTGCAGTTAAGTGTTTCGTAACTTCTGGCCAATGAGAGATTATCTTCATGACTAAACTAGTCAGGTGAATTCCTGCTTGCTAATTTAAGAATAATATAAGCTAGCAATGAAAGGCAGAATATTATAAGCCCATAGAGAACCGTAACAAGTCCCACTTTTAAGCCACCCATAATAACCTGTAAAGGAATCATGACTTCCAGTGCTTCCAAAGCATCGAATGCAAAGAATAGACCAATTAACGTTCCGAATGTTCCATAAGCTGCGGCTAGTCCCCCAATTTGTTTTATTGCCTCCAACCATTTCGGGTTGAACGGCTTCTTTTGAATCATGGCAATTAAAATGTAAATGAAGATACCGATGTTAAGAACAAACAACAACAGTAAAGGGAACATGAAGGGTGGACCGCCTTCAAAATGTAAACTGAGAAATGAACTTGCTATCATAGTTGTAAAGTTTAAGTTTAGTTTTTGTTTCTACAAGCTTATGCAGGAATTCAAAACCAAATTGTTTTTTCTGACCGGAAATGCTTCTTCGCATGGATACAACCTCAATAAATAGGGTTATGGCGAAAGGGTATTCAAACCTGTCGAAAGGACTGTTTCATTACTTCTTCATTTCGTTTTTGATTCAACTCGAAAGATTTTTCCTAATTATGCAATAATGAACCGACTGGGAAATTTTCTGGATTACCTTTTCTCGCGCCAGCGCTGGGTTATTCATATTTTCTTTTGGTTGCTGATTCTAGCCTTTTATGTGATTTTCTTTGGTCGTAAAAACAACAACTATTTACTGACCTTTTTCTTTGTGGGATTGCTGATGCCGGTGACCATTGGCACTACTTACTTTTTGAACTATTACCTGGTTCCGCGTTATTTGATGAAAGAGCGGTACGGATTTTTCTTACTCTACTCTATATATACTCTCATTGGTTCACTTTTCATAGAGATGATGATTTCCATGCTCACGTTTATTGTGATGGCAGGAATAAAAATAAAAGATATGAGCCCTGCCTCCATTGATATTTTTTTCTTGCTTACTTCTTTGCTGATGGTGGTCTTTTTTGGAGTGGCCATTAAGATGATGTTGCACTGGCGCAAATCAAAAGACGATTATCAAAAACTGATGCGCGATAAAGTGGAAGCAGAACTGAAATTTTTGAAAGTCCAGCTCAACCCGCATTTTCTTTTTAACACCCTGAACAATCTCTACTATCTTGCTTCTGAAAAATCTGATAAGGCGCCACAAGCCATTCTACAATTAAGTGAAATACTCGACTATGTTATGCATTCTAGCAAAACTGTGTTTGTTCCGCTAAACAAGGAATTGAAGCAAGTTGAAAATTATACCTCGCTTGAGTTGCTTCGATATGAAGATCGTATTCATGTAGAGACTAACCTAACAGGACAATCAAGCAATCATTCCATCGGCCCGATGATTTTGATAACCTTGATCGAGAATGCATTCAAGCATGGAGTCATGCAAGCAACAGGTAAGTCTTGGATTAGAATGAAAGTGGAATGTAGTACAGAGAAGATCGAAATTGCCATTAGTAATAGCTGGCATAGCAAAGAATCCGGAAATGGAATAGGATTGGAAAATCTAAAGAGTCAGCTCAATCATTTGTACCCTGAAAGCCATTCTCTCCTGGTGGATACAACTAAGCAAAATGAATTTTCAGTTAACTTGGTTCTCAATCTGAAGAAATGAAATACAAGTACCTGATTGTGGATGATGAACCTTGGGCGCGAAAGTTAATCGCTTCACATGCTTCCAAAATTGAAGGTCTTGAATCAGCTGGCGAGTGCGGTGATGCCATTGAAGCGAGTAACTTCTTGCGAACTCATTCGATTGATTTAATTTTTCTGGATATTCAGATGCCGGAAATTACCGGACTTCAATTTATTAGTACTCTTAAACATCCTCCGGCAATTATACTCACTACGGCTTTTCGCGATTTTGCTCCGGAGGCATTTGAGTTGGATGTGGTGGACTATCTGTTAAAGCCGATTTCCTTTGAACGACTGCTAAAATCTGTCAATAAATTCTTTGATCGAATGGCCACTTCGACTAGTTCAAGGATCGGTACTTCAGGAAACCAGGAGACATTCCTTCATGTAAAAGCTGATCGCAAGATCCACAAAATTTCCTTTGACAACATTCTTTATATTGAGAGCCTTGATGAGTATGTCAAAGTGCATTTAAAAGATAAAGTGATTGTTACGCGTGAAAATATCAGCGCGCTGGAACAGAAGCTTTCAGGAAATCATTTTGTGAGAATTCACCGGTCTTTTATTGTTTCCACAAAAACAATTACGACTGTCTCCGCAGAGGGGGTAGACATCAATAAAAAGTTTCTTCCGTTTGGTCGTTCATTCAAGCAAGGAGCATTGGCTAAACTGGGTATTTCAGGGGGGTAACTACCGGGATGCTTTTATCTTTACTTAAATTTTAACCATGAGAGTTTTGAGAAAAGTAGTTTCTGCCTTGCGCCTCTTTAAACAAGCCATAATTGGCGATCAACAGAACTTTACAGAAGGGAGTATCAACCGTGCAATTTTTATGTTGTCCATTCCTATGATTTTGGAGATGGCAATGGAGTCGCTACTGGCCGTTGTGGACATTTTCTTTATCAGCAAGTTAAATAACAACGATGCCGTAACGGCAGTTGGTCTTACCGAATCTACATTAGCAATCGTTTATTCTTTGGCAATGGGATTGGGTATGGCCTCTACCGCCATGGTAGCCAGGCGAATTGGAGAGAAAGACCGGCCTGGTGCAGCCATTGCTGCGGTGAACGCGCTATACATCGGTTTAATAATGTCTCTTCTTATTAGTGCCATCGGAATTCTATTTTATGATGATATCCTACGGTTGATGGGTGCATCTGAAAGCATTGTGCTCGTAGGCTCGGGTTATACTCAATGGATGTTGGTCGGTAATTTTTCGATAGTCTCGTTATTTTTGATCAATGCCATTTTTCGTGGAGCAGGAAGCGCAGCAATAGCGATGCATTCCTTGTGGATTGCCAATATCCTCAACATGGTATTAGATCCTATCCTCATTTTCGGATGGGGTCCCATTCCATCAATGGGATTGGAGGGGGCTGCGATTGCTACCAATATCGGCAGAGGCGCGGGTGTACTATATCAGCTTTACTATCTCACTGGGGAAAAAGGAATCATTAAAATTCATAGGGAAAACATAAGAATTGATTGGCGTATAATTGACCGACTGCTTAAGGTTTCAATTGGCAACATTGGACAGTTTATGATTTCTACGGCCAGTTGGCTCTTCATGGCAAGGATCATCGTTACGTTTGGCAGTGCAGCCTTTGCTGGTTATCAGTTTGCCATCAGGGTGATTATTTTCACTATTCTTCCATCCTGGGGTATGGCGAACGCAGCGGCAACACTGGTAGGTCAAAACCTAGGCGCAGGTCAACCAGAACGTGCTGAGAGGTCGGTGTGGAAAGCAGGGTTTCTGAACATGGTTTTTTTAGGATTGATCTCAATCACCTTCTTTTTTGTTTCGGAACCAATCATGCGAATATTTTCTGCTGATGAGGAAGTGATCCGATATGGCACGCAATGCCTTCGTATCGTTGCCTTCGGTTATGTCTTTTATGGATATGGAATGGTGATCGTCCAATCATTTAATGGCGCTGGTGATTCGCGAACACCAACCATTCTTAACTTATTTGGGTATTGGCTTTTTCAAATTCCGCTCGCTTACATTTTGGCAGTAAAACTTGATTTTGGTGCTAGTGCAGTTTTTTGGGCGATTGCTATCGCAGAGTCTGTGATGGCCGTTGCTGCTATTATCATTTTCCGGCAAGGGAAGTGGAAAATGGTGAAAATTTGACACACGATGCTAGTTCATGATGCTGGATTTTAGTTTGTTTTCCAGCATCAGGAATCCAGTAACTATTCTGTGTCTTTCTTCTTTTTAAAAGCGGCTTTAAACGCATTACTCAGCTCATCACCAGCTTTCTTAAGGCTAACCTCCACTTCTTTCCAGCGCTCTTTGTTTTCGGCCTCGCCCTTTATTTTTTCAGCTGTAGCTTTCAGCTCATCATATTTTTTTTGTAGATCAGTTTCCAATCGGCTTCCGGCATCTTTTGCTTCCAGGATAAACTGGTCAACTTTTTTCCCAAAGTCCTTAAAGAATTTTTCTGCTTTTCCATCATTTTCTTCCATGCGCAAGTATTTTTTTACAACTTACTAAGCTAATTAATATTCCGTGAGTTACCAACAAGATCCGCTCGATCATATCCGAAAGCTATTGGAAGGCAAATCCGCGGCAAAGCAAATTACCTATACTAACTTATTGGCCGCCTTTAAGACTTTAGCAGCGGAATCCAAACGTATCATTCAGGAACTAAATGCGAAAGCAAGACCTGGCAATGAGGATGTAACAGTGGATTTTAAGGTAATTCATGAACACGAATTTCATGTGAAACTAGCTGGGGATTTACTAGTGTTTGTGTTGCACACCAATATTGTGACACTTGATGAGGCGCATCCTGTGATGCAAGATGTCTATATAAAAGAAAGTGATGTGAATCGGTATTTTGGCCAGATTATGGTGTACAATTTTATGTCCGATTCATTCAAATATAATCGTGTCAATGATCCTGGTTATTTGTTAGCCCGCTTATTGATTAATCATGAAGGGCGTTATGTGATAGAGGGAGAAGGGCGGCTTGGTGCGTTGGGCAACAAAATTTCTGAAAGCCCCATCACGGAGCAAGATCTCAACATAGTAGTTAAATTAGCCCTAACCATCGCCATTGAAAATGATTTAATGGCTCCATCTTTTCCTGACGTCAGATTCATTACGGTATTTCAAAAAAATGAAAAAACCCAGGAATTAGGCGCTGGGCAGAAAATTGGATTTAGGATGAGTTACCA
Organism: Bacteroidota bacterium; assembly: GCA_038043425.1. Taxonomy (GTDB): domain Bacteria; phylum Bacteroidota; class Bacteroidia; order Cytophagales; family Cyclobacteriaceae; genus ELB16-189. Next base: position 33,501 of record JBBTBZ010000010.1, on the reverse strand, counting down.
AAGCAAAGTAGAAGGATGAATGTGATTGCACGAATTATCTTATTTTTGATTTAAATACTTCAATGAGGAAAATCAGCATAATAATGATTATAGGATGCCTATTGGTTGCTTCCTGTGTTTCTACAAATCAATCTAAGCATGGGAAACTTAAGCCTGGAAAGCCAATTCCTTGCCCATTAAAAGATTGTTAGATGCGAAAAATCATCATAGCCATTGATGGATATTCTGGTTGCGGCAAAAGTACAACGGCTAAGGAGGTTGCCCGGATTTTAGGGTATCGTTATATTGATTCAGGTGCCATGTACCGGTCGGTCACTTTGCATTTTCTGGATCATTATATTGCCCTTACAAATCATAAAGAGGTTCACAAAGCTCTTGCTGAAATAAAGATATCCTTTGTCGTTAACGCAAAAGGTATTTCTGAGATATTCTTAAATGGGATCAGCGTGGAGAAAGAAATCCGTAAAATGAGGATCTCAGAAAGCGTAAGTCAAGTTAGTGCAATTAAAGAAGTACGTTTTGCCATGGTCGCGCAACAGAGAAAGATGGCAAGAGAGAAAGCAGTTGTAATGGATGGCAGAGATATTGGAACGGTAGTATTTCCTGGGGCTGAATTAAAACTATTTCTAACAGCCAATATGCTCACACGGGCCTTCCGCAGACAGCGCGAATTGCTCGAACACGGAGATATGGTGGATATTGATACTATTATTGCCAACTTAAATCTGCGCGATCAAATCGACAGCACCCGAAAAGAAAGCCCATTGATAAAGGCATCCGATGCGACTTTGATTGATACAACGAACGTCACGATTGATGAACAAGTTGACGAAGCTATTAGGTTGGCAGTAAGCCGTATTTTAATTTCCTGATCCTGTTAAATAAATAGCTCCTCATTATTAAATTCTTACCCTATTATTCCCTTTGCTGGACAGATTAAATTCTTAATTTTGCCCAGCCTGAATACCAGCCATACCTTCGGTAGTGAATAGGGAGGCGAACAAAAGGCCAAACCAATTAATTTGCTAGTAACGCATGGGCAAATATATCCGACTTAAGAAAGGTTTTAATATTAATCTCCTTGGTAAAGCCGCACCTAAAATAACTCAAGCGGAACAAGCCGAAACTTTCGTAGTCAAGCCAACCGATTTTATGGGCATATATATGCCAAAGCCGGTGGTCAAAGAAGGAGATTCCGTAAAAGCAGGATCACCGCTTTTTCATGACAAGAAGCATGAGAATGTACTGTATGCTGCTCCGGTAAGTGGAGAGATTGTTGAGATCAAACGCGGTGAAAAGCGTAAACTACTGGAAATTAAAATCTTAGCGGACAAGAAGGTTGAGTATGATCAGTTCCGCAAATATTCTATTTCGGAAATCGGGAATTTATCCGTAAGCGATGTCAAAAACCAAATGCTTAAGGGTGGGGTTTGGCCTACTATAGTTCAACGTCCGTTTGGGGTTATAGCTGATCCTGCTCTTACGCCTAAAGCCATTCATATTTCCGCATTTGATACCCATCCCTTAGCACCTGACTATAGTATCCTATTCAGAGGACAAGATCAGGCTTTTCAAGCAGGGATTGACATACTCCGGAAATTTTCCCCTGCAATCCATGTGAATGTTCATACTACCAGTGAAATTTCGACAGTATTTTCGCAGGTGAAGGGCGTAGAGGTAAACAAATTCAGTGGTCCTCATCCAGCAGGTTGTGTTGGCATTCAAATTCATCATATCGATCCGATTAATAAGGGCGACATCGTTTGGACCCTAAACCCTTATGGGGTTATACAAATTGGAAAGCTTTTTATGAATGGAGTGTACGATGCCTCCAGAGTTATTGCTGTTACCGGCTCAGAAGTAAAAGAACCTCAATATTATAAAACATATACTGGCGCGTCCATCAAGAAGTTTATTGAAAACAATTTAACAAATGAGCATGTTCGCTTCATTTCAGGCAATGTCTTAACCGGTAGCAGGATTGAGAAGGACGGTCATCTTGGTTTTTATGATCAGCAACTTACCGTATTACCAGAGGGCGACCAATATGAATTCTTAGGCTGGATTGGCCTGGGCACAAAAAAACTTAGTTTCCAGCGTGCATTTGGACTTCTTTCCTTTCTAACACCAGCCAAAGAATTTAGGTTGAATACCAATTCAAATGGCGAAGAGCGCGCATTTGTGCAGACAGGAGTTTTTGAGAAGGTTACACCAATAGACATTTTACCTACTCATTTGTTAAAGTCAATATTAGCAGAAGATTTAGACGAGATGGAGGCGCTTGGAATTTATGAAGTAATTGAAGAAGATTTTGCGCTCTGTGAGTTTGTAGATGTTTCAAAACACAATGTTCAGGAAATCTTAAGAGATGGTATTGAATTGATCCAAAATAGTTAATTCGGTTATGAAGTTTATAAGAAAACAACTGGATGGGGTAAAGCACAATTTTGAGAAGGGGGGAAAGTGGGAGAAATTTTATTTCGCCTTCGAAGCTTTCGATACTTTTCTTTTTGTACCAAATACAACTACAGGAATAAAGGGAGTGCAAGTTCGTGACGCGATTGACATGAAGCGTCTCATGATGACGGTCATTATTGCTATGGTTCCCTGTTTACTTTTTGGAATGTGGAATGTTGGTCAGCAGCATTTCCTTGCCATCGGCCAAGTGGCAACCTTCAGTGAGAAATTTTGGATTGGAATTGTGAAGACAGTTCCCATCATTGTGGTTTCATATGGGGTAGGTCTGGGAATAGAATTTCTGTTTTCAGCGCTGAGAAGACATCCGGTAAATGAAGGATTTCTTGTAACGGGTATGCTAATTCCATTGGTGATGCCAGCGGATATTCCCCTTTGGCAAGTAGCCATTGCAACTGCGTTTTCTGTTGTTATCGGAAAGGAAGCTTTTGGGGGTACAGGTATGAATGTGGTGAACATTGCCCTCACTGCCCGGGCTTTCCTCTATTTTGCTTATCCAACAGATATTTCAGGTGAAGTGTGGACGTATTTGGGCGAGGGTGCGAAGACAGTGGCCGGATATTCAGGCGCAACACCCTTAGCTGTTGCAGCTGCTTCAACGGGTAATGTGGTTTCTGATTTAGGTGAATTTGGAAAATCGTGGGGTGCTAATGGAATGTATAGTTTTAGTAATATGTTCTGGGGTGCGATGCCTGGTTGCATTGGCGAAACATCAACTTTAATGTGTTTAATAGGAGCGGCAATTCTTATTGCAACAGGCGTTGGAAGTTGGAAGATTATTGTCAGCGTTTTTGCCGGAGCTTTGGGTATGGGTTTATTTGTAAACCTGGTGGGAGCAAATCCATTCACGCAACTTCCCGCCCACTATCATTTAGTGATGGGTGGTTTGGCATTTGGTGCTGTGTTTATGGCCACGGACCCTGTTACGGCTGCACATACCGAAACCGGGAAATGGTATTACGGTGCACTGATTGGCGTCTTTACTGTTCTGATCCGGGTTTTCAACCCCGCTTATCCGGAAGGCATCATGCTGGCGATCTTATTAATGAATGTATTCGCTCCGCTAATTGATTATTTTGTAGTAAGTGCAAACAAAAAACGAAGATTACAACGTGCGACAGTCTAACCTTTATATTCTCTTATACTCCGCTGCTATTACCGTGGTGTGTGGTGGTGCGCTTGCTTTTGCATCGATTAGTTTACGCGATAGGCAACAGGCAAATATTGAACACGAACGAAAACAAAATATTCTAGCTACTGTTATTGAATTAAAGGAAAGCGACAACGTGGAGGAGATTTATGCCAAGCGCGTTAAGGAAATTGTAATTGATTTTCAGGGGAATGCTCAAGAAGGTGTAAAGGCCAAGAGTATAGATATCGCTAAAGAATACAAGAAAAAACCAGAAGAAAGACTCTTGCCGGTTTACGAGTTTCTCAGCCAAACAGATTCGACTAAAGCTGATAATGCTGTCGTCCCAGTCTATGGGTATGGTTTGTGGAATAACATATGGGGTTTTGTTGCATTTCAATCTGATTTAAATACTGTACAAGGTGTAAAATTTGAACACGCAGGCGAGACGCCTGGGTTAGGTGCAAGAATAACTTCTGAAGAAATTCAAGTTCGCTACAAAGGAAAAAAAGTATTTGATGGCGATAATATTTCTTCCGTAGTCATGCAGAAAGGTGAAGGAAAGGATTATGCCAACGATGTGCACAAAGTGGATGGCATGTCGGGCGCAACCTTGACAGGAAAAGGTGTTAACAACATGCTCAAAGATTACTTTGAATGTTATAGAAATTATTTAAAGAAGAACCAAAAAATATCCCTCAACTTATGAGCACAGAAGTAGCGGAATTAGAACGGGTTGTTGAAAAGAAATCGGAGCCGTTGTTCTCCAAGAAGAACAAAAAGCTGATCAGCAATCCATTGGATTTGGATAACCCTGTTACCGTGCAGATTCTTGGGGTCTGTTCTGCTTTGGCGGTGACCACCCAAATGAAGCCTGCATTTGTAATGTCGTTAGGACTTACAATTGTGACGGCCGCTTCCAACGTTGTAATTTCTATGATGCGAAACTCAATCCCTTCTCGCATTCGCATTATTGTTCAGCTCGCAATTGTGTCGCTTTGGGTAATCCTGGTAGATCAAATACTGAAGGCATATGTTTATGATGTATCGAAGCAGCTTTCGGTATTTGTGGGATTAATAATTACGAACTGTATTGTGATGGGGCGCCTGGAAGCATTTGCAATGGGAAACAAGCCCTGGCCTTCCTTCCTTGATGGTGTAGGCAACGGACTTGGTTATGGAATGATCTTAATGTCTTTGGCTTTCTTTCGGGAAATATTTGGTTCAGGTTCGCTCTTTGGGTTTAAAATTTTTGATGCAATAGGAGTACATTATCAGGGCAATGGGCTTATGCTATTGCCAGCAGGGGCTTGTATCTTGTTGGGTATTATTATCTGGATTCAGCGTTCCATAAACGGTTTTACCGAATCACATTAATAGAAATTATAGTATGGAGAACTTAATGAACATTGGTATTCGCTCGATTTTTATCGACAATATGATTTTCGCTTACTTCCTGGGAATGTGCTCCTTTCTTGCCATTTCCAAGAAAGTGAATACTGCATTTGGTTTAGGGATCGCAGTTATTTTTGTAATTGGTATTACGGTACCCATTAACTGGCTTATTCAAAATTATGTGCTTATCCCGGGTGCTTTGGCATGGCTTGGACCCTCATTCGCGGACATTGATTTAAATTTCCTACAGTTTATTGTTTTCATTTCAGTGATTGCCGCCATCACACAACTTACCGAAATGGTTGTTGAAAAGTTTTCCCCTGCATTATATGGAACCCTGGGAATTTTTCTTCCCCTGATTGCTGTGAACTGCTCTGTGTTGGGAGCAGCTTTATTTATGGTAGGCAGACCTTACAACCTTGCAGAAGCGACTATATTTGGATTGGGATCAGGCACCGGTTGGATGCTCGCCATTGTAGCCTTAGCAGGGGTTAGAGAGAAGATGAAGTACTCGAATGTGCCAGCTCCGTTAAGAGGATTGGGTATTACATTTATTCTGGTGGGGTTAATGTCGCTGGGGTTCCTTAGTTTCTTAGGGTTCTCTTTATAGCATTTTGCGAATACCCGACCAAAAGGCTTCGCAAGAAGCTTTTTTAGTTTATAGGAATTTGAGAATTTAGTTTAGAGCAAACAAACATGAAAAATTTATTAAGAAAAATTGTTCGGTATTTTTTCAATGGTACATTATTCATTGTGCCACTGGTAGCTACTGTTTATTTCATCATCGTATCATTTCAATGGTTGGATAGCAGGCTGAACTTACCCTATCCGGGAGTAGGGTTTGCTATTATCCTTAGTGTAATCACGCTCTTTGGCTATTTCACAACCAACTTTGCTTTTAAAACATTTTCAGATTGGTTTGATAACGGGATGAACAAGATTCCATTAGTGAAACTCATTTATTCAGCCGTGAAAGATTTATTGGCTGCTTTTGTTGGGGAAAAGAGAAAATTTAATAAGCCAGTACTGGTTACTATTAACAAAGAGAATAATCTTCATCGGGTGGGCTTTATTACGCAATCTGATTTATCGGACCTGGGCCTGCCCGATATGGTGGTCGTTTACTTTCCGCAGTCATATGCCTTTGCTGGAGACCATTTTGTGGTGCCAAAGGAAAGCATCAAGCCGCTTGATGTTTCGGGGCCTGTTGCCATGAAGTTTATTGTGTCCGGTGGAATTTCCGGATTTAAAGAGCAATAGGCGATAGCAATATTTTTACACGGACTAAATAACATGGATATTTTAACAGTGAAATTGGTTTGAGGAAGAATGGTATTTATGCCAGTATCAAATGACGATGGTTTTTTTTGTAGAATTGAACCGGACTAAATCATTTAAAAATGAAACGAATATTTTACTTGATTGCGGATTTATTCTCTCCAATTTTTTGTGTTTTGCTCAACAAGCTGAAAGCAATGAACTGGTTTCCTTTAAAAGTAGTGATTCAATTGAGACTGTAAATATTGTCGTTTTGTTGGGTAGATGGTATAATACAGAGAGCTCTGTAACAGTTCTTCAACCGGATGGCTCTAACAGCGGAATTATCAGTCCCAATAAATCAAACTTCATAGAAATCGAAGGCGGTGGTAAATTAACTATTCGTGATAATTGGACGGAAGACTATGGTAACTCCCTTAAGAATAGCAAATGGATCATCACAGGAAATCGATTGATTTTTCAGTCGCCTGAGTTAGGTAAACTTCCAATTTCATTCACCAGGGATAGCGATAAGCGGACGTATCATATGTATTGTAATGGCTTTACATATACCCGTAAGATACAGTTGAGGTAGTCCATTCCTATTGTGGCAGTTGGTCTTTTCGTTAGGGGAATCATAAAATAGCTTTTTGTTTCTGATTTTAAACCAACAGTGTAACTTGGGGGTTAAAGACTGAAACTCCCTTTGAAAAAAGTAATCCGTGTTATCTTCTTTTTATTTGTTGGGCTTTTTCTGATCATTCGTTTTTACTCTTCCATTGAAGAGGATTATACAACCTCACCTTACGAAACGCTAGACAATGATTATTATACTGCAGACACGGTGCAAAATGAAATTTGGTTAACACATAACCGGATCTGGAAAGATTTTAATGATACGGAAAGAACTTTTCAGTACACTGTTTCTTCACGTTCAGTTGATGAATCGTCCGGCTTCCGAAATAATATCGAAGTAGAGTTTGATGGACGAGAAAAAGTATTTTGGAAGGACGTTTACTTTGAATTATACAATCATGATCAAACGGCATTGAATTCAATCCAGGAATCGATTCGATCACTGGCAAAACGGGATAACATTGGCAATCAGGATCTGTTATACTCAGTGGTGTCATTTGTGCAAGACATTCCTTACCATTATATCATTTCTACTGACAGTTGCTCGGATCATAAAGATCATCCATGTGTCCCCTTGCAGCGTTTTGGCCTTTTGTCTCCTCTCGAGTTTTTATATTCCCTTGCTGGGTATTGCGATACACGAACAGTTCTGCTATTTACGTTGCTGAAGAAACTGGGGTACGATCCCATCATCGTGAACAGCGCACAGTACCTGCATTCTATGCTGGCAGTTGATGTGCCCACTGAAGGCGATTACTTTATGCATAAAGGACGAAAGTTTTACTTTTGGGAGACAACGGCTATCGGTTGGCTGCCGGGCATGCTTCCACCGGATATGAACAATACTGATTACTGGACTATAATATTAGACTATGAATTCCAAACTGACCCTACTCGCAATTATTGAAATACTCTCAGCACTTAGCATGGGGGTGGCTATTATGGCAACCACTTATCTTTTGTTGAGATACATCGGCAAGAAGCGATACGATATCAATCAAAACAATCAAGCCTTTGGTATTTTTATGGCCAGCATTCTATTTTCGGTTGGATACCTGGTGAGCAGCGTTATTCATCCTTTGCTTTCGCTTTTCAGAATTTTGTCAACTAAGGACAACGATACATTTCACTTGTTAATCTCGTTTATCGGTTATGGAGCTATTTATATTTTACTGGCTTATATCGTAGCATTAGCTGTATGTTTTTTAGGAGCTCTCATTTATAATTACATCACACCCATTGATGAGATACAGGAATTAAAAAATAACAATCTGGCTGTAGCGTTGGTGGTAGGAAGCATCATCATTACACTCAGCCTGATGACGCACGATGGGGTGGAGTTGCTGATTGAATCGTTTATTCCGTATCCAGATCAATATCCTACCTAAGGAGTATTAAGCTTAGGCTTAGTTAATGACCCCGGATCCAATCAACTCGTCATTGGTGTACCACGCTGCAAATTGTCCTGGAGTTACTCCTCGTTGAGGTCGATCGAAAATAATATAAAGTCCTTCAACTTTTTTGTGAAGGGTGCAATTTTCCAGCGGTTGGCGATAGCGAATCCGGGCCAGGTATTTTTTTGACTCACCAATCGATAATTTTAAATCTTCACGGACCCAATGTGCATCAGCATTCGGAATAAACAAACCTTTGCGATAAAGTCCGGGATGGTCATCGCCACTGCCGGTATAGATTACATTTTTTTCTGTGTCAGTGCCAATGACAAACAATGGCTTTTTATAACCGCCAATGTTTAGTCCCCTGCGTTGGCCGATAGTATAATAATGAGCGCCATTGTGTTCACCAACTACTTCGCCTAGTTCCGGACTTAATGAATAAGATTCAGTAGCATGCACTAAGTCATCCTCAGCAAATCCATTCTTAAAAACTGATGAATCAAAAGGCACCTCAATGACTTTTCCTTTTTTAGGCTTAAGCCTTTGTTGTAAAAAGTCAGGAAGATGGACTTTGCCTACAAAACACAATCCTTGAGAATCTTTTTTATCGGCCGTAGAAAGGTTTGCTTTCTTTGCAATTTCTCTCACTTCTGATTTCAATAATGCGCCAATCGGGAACAACGCTTTTGAAAGTTGATTTTGTGTAAGCTGACAAAGAAAATAGCTTTGATCTTTGTTAGGATCTTTTCCGGCTAAAAGTTGATAGACAGATTTTCCTACTTTATTAATTTCGCCTTTGCGGCAATAATGACCGGTAGCCACAAAGTCAGCGCCTAGCCTTAAGGCAGTATCTAAAAACACATCAAACTTTATTTCGCGATTGCAAAGTATATCAGGGTTAGGTGTTCGTCCGCATTGATACTCAGCAAACATGTAATCCACAATTCGCTCTTTGTATTCTTTGCTGAGATCAATTGCTTGAAAGGGGATGCCAAGTTGCTGTGCAACAATCATGGCATCGTTGCTGTCATCCAGCCAGGGGCATTCGTTGCTGATCGTGACGGAGTCATCGTGCCAGTTTTTCATAAACATACCAATGACTTCATACCCTTGCTCTTTCAGCAAGTATGCTGTAACACTGGAGTCTACTCCACCTGATAAACCAACAACTACTTTTTTCTTCATGTCTGCAACCAGAAGCTATTTGGTAGAAGTTAAATTCTCTGCTAAAAGTTCACTCACAACCTGGTTAAATCTCTCTTTAAACTGCTCATAATAAATTCCGGTCCCCGGCCCTTCAAAGCCTGTGCGTATGTGTTTGACCTTTCCATCTTTCCCGATAAAGATCGTGGTAGGGAAAGCAAGGACCTCATTCAGCATGGGTAATGTTTCTGACGCTTTCTTTTTGTCATCAGTTCCGGCAATTACAAAGTCATATTCAACATCCAGCCTGTCTTTCATTTTTTTTACTCGACTACTCGCATATTCGAAGTCGGCTTTTCTTTCATAGGCCAATCCTAAAATTTCAACACCGCGATCTTTGTTGTCTTTGTACCATTGGGCAAGAAATTTAGTTTCATCCATGCAGTTGGGACACCAGGTGCCGAAGATCTGCAAGATCAATACCTTATTCCTGAATTTTTCGTCTGATGGACTAATCAGATTTTTATTTACGTCAGGAAAACTGAAATCGATTTTATCAAACCCTTCTTTTAAAAAGGTCAATGACTCAGCATTGGGCATAACTGCATTTTCATTTTCAATTGCTGTCCATGTCTCGTGTGAACTTTTTCCAGACCAGTAATCACCAACGAGCGTACCGTCATTTTTTTTCTCAGCAATAAAAAGAAAAGCATGATTGCCATCGAATGTGCTGAGGTGTAATTTATTGTTAACCACATTTCCTTCCAGGTAGCGATAGTCACCCATAGGTGTTAAAAATGTTCCTTCCGCATAGTTTCCTTTTTGAGTGAAGATTCCCACCGATACAATCGTGTCCTTTTTGTCCGTAATAAATTGAACAGCATACTTGCCCGAGAAATCGGAAGCCGCGTGATCATTCACTTTTTCAAATGTATAATCCTCTCCAAATGTAGCATGGAATGGCAGCTTATAAGTTTTGTCGTGATTCTTGTAAAAGGATCCTTCCAACGAATTTTCATTTATTCTTGCCCTGAGATCGGCATCAAAAATATGGAGTACGATATCAATGGAATCTCCTACCACGTTGATTTCATCCAGCAAGATTTTTTCACTGGCGTTTATAAGATTGACTTTATATCCCGAGGCATCCTTCAATACTTCAAAATTGAAGGGAAGCTGTTGGCCTTGTAATTCAATGACACCACGCCAAATACCAGGTTTAAACTCAGCGGGCTTGTTCGAGCAAGTTGAAAATTGGGCAATAATGAGACAAAATAGAAGTATTCTCATGAATTTAGGTTGGTTTCCGGTTTGAAACGCAAAAATGCTACAAATGATTCTAATTTCGTTGGCCGTTGTCAGTTATTCGTGTATCGCCTTTGGCGCACAACCAATGTGACTGTATGTTTGAAAATTTGAGAGTAGTGGAACTCGCCTCAGTGCTGGCAGGCCCAAGTGTGGGACAATTTTTTGCAGAACTAGGTGCAGAGGTGATAAAAATTGAAAACCTAAAAAGCGGTGGCGATATCACTCGCACCTGGAAGATTGCCGGTGAGAAGAGCGGTGATTTGTCCGCTTATTTTTGTTCATGCAATTGGGGAAAAAAGTCAGTCGCGGTTGATTTAAGTTCGTATAGGGGAAGAGAAATTGTTCAGAGACTTGCTTTCAAATCAGATGTAGTGATTGCCAGCTACAAGCCAGGCGATGCTGAAAAACTTGGTGTTGCATTCAACCAACTAAGAACGAATAACAAACAATTAATTTACGGACAGATCACCGGCTATGGATCGGATAACGACCGCGTTGGTTATGATGCAGTGATTCAAGCGGAAGCGGGCTTCATGGATTTGAATGGTGAGAAAGATGGCCCACCTACAAAAATGCCAGTAGCCCTTATTGATATTTTGGCCGGACATCAACTGAAGGTAGGACTTTTATTAGCATTACTAAAAAGAGAACGAACAGGTGAAGGAAGTTCAGTGGAGGTGTCATTGATTCAAACAGCTGTTGCTTCATTGGCTAATCAGGCGACTAATTGGCTGACAACTGGAAAGCTTCCTGCCCGCAAAGGCTCAGCCCATCCTAACATTGCACCATATGGAGATTCTTTTGTGATGAATGATGGAAAAAAAATTTTATTAGCGATTGGAAGTGATAGGCAATTTGAGGATTTAATGGAAGTATTAGGTATTGGGCATGAGTCATTGGGAGACAAGTTTTTAACTAATCAGCAAAGAGTAGAAAACAGAATACCATTGAATCGCCTGTTGGAAGAGCGAATGGCTAAGTTGGACTCAAATATTTTCCTTGAAAAGGCCAACAATAAAAAAATCCCGGCAGGTGTCATCCAAAATTTGAAAGAAGTATTTGAGATGAAAGAGGCGGAGGAGTTGCTGTTGAAACATAATGGAATTATCGGTGTGAGGAATTTTGTTGGCAAAGATTCCAGTAACCGGCTATCGGTAAACAGTTTGCTTCCGCCCCCTCATTTTGGTGAGCACACGGAAGAGGTTTTGAGAGCACTTTCTTAATTTGAGGTTGAATTTTGAAAACGGACTTTTGTATATTTCCGCATACTTAACCATCTGAATATTATGGCAAAGAAACTTACAAAAGGAGACAAGAAAATTTTTGGCGTTTGCAGCGGACTGGCCAATTACTTTGATATTGACCCCACGATTGTACGGATACTTTTTGTGATTGCCTTTCTTGGGTTTGGTATGGGACTATTGATCTATATCATCATGGCAGTCATAATGCCGGATAAGTAGTTAATTGCCCTCACTAAACTTTCTTTGTTATCGGTATTCTGAAGAAGACCCCAGTTGTTCTCTGAGAAATTTGAAAGTTCTCAATCAATTTCTATTTTATTACAACTTGTAAATAAGGTAATTCCGCGGGGCAGGGAAGGAGGTCTGCTGTCCGGTAGGCAGGCATTGTTGGAGCCCGATGTGGCTTTGTGCGCGGTTTGGCGACTGCCGACAGCCCGGTGACAGGCTTGCATTTGTATAAAATGTCTTCCAATTCCCTCTTCTATTAATAGACAGCTCAAATCCCCCTATTCGGGCAATTTAGCAAGGCTGGCAGCCACCCAATCCAAACAATCTCAAAAAAAGTGGGTCTTTTGAGATCAATTTTGAGTTACTATGTAAAAAAGTGGGTTGAAGTGGTGGAAAGTGGTTGAAAATTACATACGTTTGTTTAGAAGAATCCCGCTAAAGGCGGGACAGGAAAGACAACCACTACGTCCATGACTTTCTTCACCAGCGAATACGAAAGTAAACTTGATGCCAAAGGCAGACTTGTGCTGCCTGCGCGTATAAAAGCACAGCTACCTGAAGGGGATAGCCAGGAGCTTGCCATTCGCAGGGGTTTCGAGCCATGCCTGATCGTATACCCGATGGTGGAGTTCAAAAAGGTCTTCTCAAAAATTTCAGGTCTCAATGAGTTCAACGAAGAGGGCCGCAAACTTCAGCGGAACTTTTTGGCTGGGGTAGTAACAGTAGAACTGGACAGCAATGGCCGGTTTCTGATACCCAAGAACATGCTTACCTACGCTCAGATTGATAAGGATGCAATGTTGGTGGGCACGGGCAGCAAAGTCGAGATCTGGAATCCAACAATTTATGAGAAGCACCTGATCCAAGACCCAAGTGAGTTGTCAAAGCTGGCAGAGAAGTATCTCAATGAGTAACGTGTTTGTCACGTTGCTTAGAGAATATTTTATAGTGGGGCCACAAAAAAAGCTACAAGCTTCTAGCTGCAAGCTACTAGCCTGTGTGAGTTGGTTATGAGAGATTTTAAAAAACTAATGATCTGGCAATTAGGTATGGATATAGTTGATAAGGTGTATGAAATAATTCCTTCTCCTCCGTCAGATGAGAGATTTGGAATTCGTTCACAAATGTCGAGGTGTGCGATTTCGATACCTGGAAATATTGCAAAAGGCAGTGCTAAGTCAAGTCAAAAGGATTATTCGCGATACAGTGAAATCTCTTTGGGTTCGGCATTTGAGTTGGAAACACATTTACTAATAGTTCAAAGGAGGAAATGGGTAGAGGAAGAAAAAGTTTCGGAGTTATTAGTCATGATAAATAATGAGCAGAAGATGCTCGCATCGTTCATTGATAAATTAAAAGGCTGAAGGTATTAACTAGCGGCTAGTAGCTGGAAGCAAGAAGCTGATGTACCACAAACCAGTCATGTTAACAGAATGCATCGAAGGATTAGCGATCAAACCTGAAGGCATCTATGTAGATGTGACCTTTGGAGGTGGTGGGCATAGTTTAAAAATTCTCGAACAACTGAAAGAAGGACGATTGATTGCCTTTGATCAGGACGAGGATGCTAAGAAGCAAGCTGATAATATTCAGAGTCGTTCTTTTACATTTTGCCAGGAGAATTTCAAGTACATGAAACAGTATTTGAAGCTGAATGGCGTAACCAAAGTAGATGGCGTACTGGCCGACTTAGGAATTTCATCACATCAGATTGATTCACCTGAGCGTGGGTTTTCAACTCGATTCGATGGACCGCTGGATATGAGAATGAATAAGAAGTCAGGTGTGACGGCTGCCAAACTTTTGAATGAATATCCGGATGATAGACTTCATAAGATTTTTGGAATGTATGGTGAAGTGAAAAACGCACGGACATTGGCAAAGGCAATTGAACAGCAGCGTGCGGTGAAAAGATTTGAAAGCAATAATGATTTGATCAGTGTTTTAAAATCATTAGCACCAAGAGGAAAGGAATTCAAATATTATGCACAAGTCTTTCAAGCCTTGCGCATAGAAGTGAATCAGGAGTTGGAAGCATTGGAAGATTTTTTATTGCAATGTGCGGATGTAATGAATACAGGAGGACGATTGGTAGTGATGAGTTATCACTCGCTGGAAGACAGAATGGTTAAAAATTATATCAATACTGGAAAGGTGTACGGAGAATTGGAGAAAGACTTTTACGGGAATCCGATCAGACCTTTTCAGGCAATAACCCGAAAGCCAATTGAGGCTTCGGAAGGAGAAGTTAAAGAGAATAGCAGAGCGAGGAGTGCAAAGTTGAGAATAGCGGAAAAGCTTTAAGCTAAAAGTTGAGTAGAATCAATTGGAAGCTAGTAGCCTGTAGCGTGAAGCAATTTTAAGGATAAAAGAATGACAGAAAACAAAATTAAAATCGGAGGACCCGAACGTACAAATGAACTGAAGTCAAAGCTTTCGGTGAATAATGGAAAAAGTATGTTCTCAGGCCTGGAGAAAAAATTGAAGTTGGAAAGCTATTTCGAAGAAGGCTTTCCAGTTCAATATTTACCCAAGATTTTGTTTGTCATGTTGTTGAGTTTGATCTACATCAGCAATACACATTATGCTGAAAAGACGACACGGCAAATTGATAGAGCGCAAACGGAGGTAGAAGACTTACGTGCAGATTTTACAACTCTGAAGTCAGATGTGATGTTTGCCGGCAAGCAAAGTGAAGTTGCCAGAAGAGTGAAGTCTTTAGGATTGAAAGAAACCCTTACTCCACCCTTTAAAGTTGTAGTAAAGACTGAATGAAAAGTTTGGCACTAAAAATAAATTTTAACCCTTCCCCTCTCCATTTGGAGAGGGGCTAGGCCTGCCTGCCGGTAGGCAGGGGTGAGATAAAGTATGAATATTAAGAAGTCCATATTAGTAAGAGTAAGGGTTGCATTTTTGTGCGTGGTTGTATTCGCACTTTGTGTAGGTGCGAAGATCGGCCATATCCAATTTGCGGAAGGCGAGAAGTGGGCCAAAATGAGCGAGGAGATCAACTTCGATTATAAGAAGGTAAAAGCTACGCGAGGGAACATCTACTCTGACAACGGAAGTTTACTAGCAACGGATTTACCATTTTACAGAGTCGCCATCGACCCCACTTTGGCGAAGGACGAAATTTTTAAAAAGGGCATCGATTCATTGTCCATGATGCTTTCCAGATATTACAAGGACAGATCTACAAAGGATTATAAAGAGATGCTGAAGGATGCCCGGGCAACTGGTAAGCAATATGTGACCCTCAATCGGAAGCAGATTAATTACCTGACAAAAAAGGAGATGATGAGGTGGCCCATCCTACGCGATGGTCGCTATAAGGGCGGGGTGATTTTTGAAAAAATTGATGTGCGCTACAGACCCTTTTCAAATCTTAGCAGAAGGACTGTTGGCTATGTCAACGAAGACGGTAAGGGTGCAGGTTTAGAGTATAGTTTCAACGAAACATTAGGAGGTCAGAATGGTGAGGCACTTTTTCAAAAGATAGCTGGGGGCACATGGAAACCCGTGTTCGATGGAAATAATGTAAAGGCAATCGATGGACTGGACATAAAAACTACCATTGATATTAACCTTCAGGATGTTGCTGAGACTTCGCTCTATCACGCTATGAAACAGCACAATGCTGATGAAGGTACTGTAGTGGTAATGGAGGTAAAGACTGGCCACATCAAAGCTATATCAAACTTAAGCAGCGATGGAAGTGGAGACTACATTGAGAAATTGAATCTGGCTGTTGGAGGTTCATTTGAACCTGGTTCTACATTTAAGCTAGTAACCATGATGGCTTTGTTGGAAGAGACTAACATTGAACTGTCGGATAGTATCAACACTGGCAACGGTGAATTCACTTTTTATAACAAGAAAGTGCGCGATCATGAAGAGGGTGGATATGGCCGTATTACGATCAAAGATGCGTTCGAACGTTCGTCTAATATTGCTATGGCCAAATTAATGGACAAACATTTCGGAACAAAGCCATCTAGATTTTTAGAATATGTTGATAACCTAAAGCTTTCCAAGCCACTTGGTTTGCAAATCACGGGAGAGGCTTATCCTAAAATCACAAGGCCAAAAGATAAGAACTGGAGCGGTATCACTTTACCCTGGATGGCATACGGCTATGGTTTTGAGATTTCACCGCTGCATACTCTGGCTTTGTATAATGCTGTGGCCAATGATGGAAAGATGATCAAGCCGGTTTTTGTAACCAGCATTAGTCAGGCTGACAAAGTAAAGGAAGAATTTGAGACAGAAACACTAAACTCAAAGATATGTTCTAAAAGGACCCTAAATCAATTAAAGCTTTTATTGGAGGGAGTAGTAGATCGTGGTACTGCCAAGAATTTAAAGAACTCTTATTATAGAATTGCTGGAAAGACCGGAACTGCCGTAATACTTAAAGACGGACGGTATGAAAAGAAGTACATCACGTCTTTTGTAGGATACTTCCCTGCACACGCACCAAAATATTCAGCCATAGTGTTGATTAAAAATCCTAAAGGAGTTCATCAATATGGAAATAGTGTGGCGGGCCCTGTATTTAAAGACATTGCCGATAATATTTATTCTCGAGACATTAACCTTCATTTGGCAATGGAAAAAAAGAAAACGTTAGAGCCAGGTGTGTTTCCAACGATCCGTGCTGGTAAGCAGGACGAATTGACTATGCTCACTAATGAATTAGGCGTATCCAATCATACGTCAACGGAAGAGGAATGGATTAAGGCTGCTAAGGATGGGAGTGCTGTTGTATGGAAGAAAAACGCAGTTGTAAAAGATCATGTGCCAGATGTAATGGGAATGACTTTTAGGGATGCGATTTTTTTGCTTGAAAAATCAGGATTAAGAGTTTTCTATGAGGGAAAGGGACGCGTGGCGGAGCAATCACTTTCACCCGGAACGAGAATTACAAAGGGATCAAGAATTAACTTACGACTGAGTTAGTGGCGGAATTGAAAGACATATTATACAGAGTACATCTAACTTCTACTTCAGGTAACATGAATGTGGAACTGAAAGGAATCTGCTTTGATTCTCGTAAAGTGCAGCCCGGTTTCTTATTCATTGCAATTAAAGGTACTCTATCAGACGGCCATGCTTTTATTGAAAAAGCAATTACCCTGGGTGCCGTAGCGGTTGTTGCTGAGAATTTACCATCCACTATTTCAGATAAGGTTACTTATATAACCGTTAAGGATAGTGCGAAGGCATTGGGAATGATTGCTTCTAACTTTTACGGAAATCCTTCCTCAAAATTGAAGTTAGTGGGGGTAACGGGTACAAATGGAAAGACAACTGTGGCAACGTTGTTGTTCAAATTATTCAGTTCACTTGACTATCGCTGCGGAATGTTATCCACAGTTGTGAATAGAATTGTTGACAAAGAGTTTCAAGCTACTCATACTACACCTGATCCTATTCAAATCAATGAGTTGTTGGTAAAGATGATCCAGGAAAAGTGTACTCATTGCTTCATTGAAGTTAGCTCGCATGCTGTCGCTCAAGGAAGGATTGAAGGTTTGCATTTTGTTGCCGGGCTTTTTACAAATATCACGCACGATCATCTGGATTATCACCGAACATTTGAAAGTTATATCAGGGCCAAAAAAGGTTTCTTTGATATTTTACCATCAGAAGCATTTGCTTTGGTGAATGTAGATGACAAGCGAGGCATGGTGATGTTGCAAAACACCAAAGCAAAAAAGCACACATATGGTCTAAAAAAAATGGCAGACTATAAAGCCAAAATTATTACCAATTCTATTGAAGGATTGGAAATGGAAATTGGCGATCGAAACGTATGGTTCAAATTGATAGGTGATTTTAACGCATATAACTTATTAACCGTCTATGGAGCAGCCTGTTTGCTAGGTGAGGATCCTGAAATGGTACTGATGAAACTCTCGGCCTTAACAGGAGCCCCCGGTAGATTTGAGTTAGTAATGCCAGGTTCCCGGTTTACAGCCATTGTGGATTATGCACATACCCCAGATGCACTGAAAAATGTATTGGAAACAATTGAACATTTTCGCACAGGTCAAGAGCAAGTTATTTCAGTAGTAGGATGTGGTGGAGATCGTGATCGCACCAAAAGAGCTCTAATGGCGGCTGTAGCTTGCAAATATTCTACTAAAATTATCTTCACTTCTGATAATCCACGAAGCGAAGATCCTATGCAGATTATTCGGGAGATGCAAACAGGGGTTGGCCCAAGCGAGGCAAAGAAGACGTTGGTGATGGTTGATAGAGAGGAAGCCATCAAAACGGCTTGTATGCTTGCAAAGGAGAAAGACATTATTCTGGTTGCCGGAAAGGGTCATGAGAATTACCAGGAAATAAAGGGAGTTAAGCACCCCTTCGATGATAAAGAAGTTTTGTCACGTATGCTTAAAATGTTCGCTAATTAATTATCAATGGTCAATGAGAAGATTAGCCAATTAGGAATTATAACGAAAACGCAATAGTGAAAATAACTTTTCAATATGCTTTGGACATAATGGAATTCACCGAAAAATTGTTGGAACAAAAGCGTTTTGCTTTTTCTGATCAGGTGCTTCGTTCAGGCTGTTCAATCGGAGCAAATGTTCGGGAAGCTCAAGGCGCGGAGAGTAAGGCAGGTTTTATACACAAGATGAAGGTTGCTTTAAAGGAAGCTGAAGAGTCTGAATACTGGTTAGAGTTATGTCAGTTCGGAAGGAACTATTCAAAACCAGAAAAGTTATTGATAGACATTGAAAGTTTTTTAAAAGTCTTAAATAAGATCATCTCAACATCTAAAACAAAAACTCTGAAATCGGCTAATTGAATGATTGGCTAATTGATCATTATGTTATACTATTTATTCGACTATATCGAAAGAAACTTTGACTTCCCAGGAGCGGGGTTGTTTCAATATATTTCTTTCCGGGCAGGCGTTGCAGCAGTATTGTCGTTGTTGATCACTGTTTTCTTCGGAAAAAGTCTGATCAATGTTTTACACAAGAAACAAGTGGGAGAGTACATTCGTGACCTTGGTCTGGAGGGACAGCTTCAGAAAAAAGGAACCCCCACGATGGGAGGTATCATTATCATCGCAGCTATTTTAATTCCAACCCTGTTAATGGCGAAGTTGGACAATGTGTATGTAATGCTCTTGATTGCTACTACCATCTGGTTAGGACTTATCGGATTCCTGGATGACTATATTAAAATATTCAGAAAGAATAAAGAGGGGCTTGCAGGACGTTTTAAAATAGTTGGTCAAGTATCAATAGGTTTAATTGTGGGGCTTACTCTCTATTTCAATGAACACGTGGTCATTCGTGAGCGGAATCCAGCAGCGCTCACCAGCGTGGAATTGAATCAAACAAGTGGTGGGTTGAAAACGGAAATGGATGTTAAATCAACCAAGACAACCGTTCCCTTTTTAAAGGATAATGAGTTCGATTACCATAGTCTAACACCTTGGTTAGAAAAAAGCTACACCTGGATTATTTACACGCTCGTTGTTATTCTCATCGTAGTTGCCGTTTCCAATGGTGCCAATATTACTGATGGAATTGATGGCCTTGCAGCTGGAACCTCAGCTATTATTGGATTGACACTAGCCATTCTGGCCTATCTCTCTGGCCGCGTTGACTTTAGTAATTACCTCAATATTATGTATATCCCCAATCTGGGAGAGTTGGTAATCTTTTGTACAGCATTTGTAGGAGCATGTCTTGGCTTTCTGTGGTATAATGCTTTTCCCGCCCAGGTATTCATGGGTGACACGGGAAGTCTATCACTCGGTGGAATAATTGCTGTGCTTGCATTTGCAGTTCGCAAAGAATTAATGATACCAATACTCTGCGGAATATTTTTAGTAGAGAATATTTCGGTGATCCTGCAGGTATCATATTTCAAATACACCAAAAAGAAATATGGGGAAGGCAGAAGAATTTTGCTGATGTCACCTCTTCATCATCATTATCAAAAACAGAACATCCATGAATCCAAGATTGTAACACGTTTTTGGATCGTTGGGATATTATTAGCGATTGTAACACTAGCAATTTTGAAACTAAGATGATTTACGAATTATGATGTACAAATTACAATTTTGAGACTGTGACAAAGGACGAACTTATAGCAAGGAATAGGAAATTTGCGATTGAGGTAATTATGACTATTGAGCTTTTACCGAGTAATAGAGTTTATGATGCTTTGGTTCGTCAACTTGTAAGAAGTTCAACTTCTGTTGGTGCAAACTACAGAGCTGCTTGCAGAGCAAAGTCAACAAAGGACTTTATCAATAAATTAAAAATTGTTGAGGAAGAAGCAGATGAGAGTTCATATTTCCTGGATCTACTCAGGGAAATAGATAAAGGCAAGAACAAGGAAAAATTGGGTTCTCTTTTAGAGGAGTCAAATCAGTTAGTTTCAATTTATGTTGCCTCATTAAAAACAATGCGCGAAAAATTAAAAATCAGTAAAAATTAAAAATTGTACTTCGTAAATCGAAAATGGTAAATCGAATTGTCATATTGGGCGCAGGCGAAAGCGGGACGGGAGCAGCCATCCTGGCAAAAGCCAAAGGCTATGACGTTTTTGTTTCCGATCAGGGCACTATCAAAGAGCAATATAAAAATGAACTGAATGAAAAAGTAATTGAGTATGAAGAGGGAATGCACTCAATTGATAAAATAGTCAATGCGTTGCTGGTGATTAAGAGTCCGGGTATTCCTGAAAAAGCGGACGTCATTAAGAAAGTAAGAGCAAGAAACATTCCTGTGATTGACGAAATTGAATTTTCGTTCCGATTCTTAAAAGGAAAAGTAATTGCGATTACAGGAACAAATGGAAAGACAACAACAACACTTCTTACCTATCACTTAATGAAGTCAGCTGGCTTCAATGTAGCACTGGCTGGCAATGTTGGAGAAAGCCTTGCCAGAAAAGTAGCGAAAGAGAATCATGATTGGTACGTACTGGAATTGAGCAGTTTCCAATTAGACGGTACCATAACATTTCAACCCCACATTGGAATACTGCTCAATATTACACCTGATCATCTGGACAGGTATGAATATCAGATGCAGAATTATATCAACTCCAAGTTTCGGCTTATCCAAAACATGAAAGCTGAAAACTTCTTTATTTACTATGGAGATGATGCTGTCATTGCAACGTGGCTAAAGCAAAGAACAATTACTCCAAAGACGTTAAACGTCACGTTGAGCAGCGAAACTAAATCCTCCATTTATTTTGATGGGGAAAAAATGTCGTTCTCATTTGGTAAAGAGTCTTTTAAAATTGCGCAATCTGAGACAACCCTTAAAGGTCCGCATAACCTGATCAATACAATGTCGGCTGTGTCGGCTGTTTATTTGGCTGGTGCTTCTATTGACTCTATCAATGCTGGGCTTAAGACTTTTAAAAATGCTCCTCACCGGTTGGAGTCTGTAGCAATCATTAATGATGTGGAGTTTATAAATGATTCAAAAGCAACTAATGTAGATTCAGTTGTCTATGGGTTGGGAAGTTACAGTGGTCCTTTGATTTGGATTGCGGGAGGTATTGATAAAGGGAACGATTATAAACTTATTCAGGAGCAAGTAAAGGAGAAGGTAAGGGTGTTGATTTGCCTTGGTAAGGATAACGAAAAATTGAAGAAGGCTTTTGGTGGAGTGGTGAAAGAGATTTACGAAACGCAAAGCGTTAAAGAATTGGCGCAATTAGCCCTTAAAGTTTCCAAAGCCGGAGATGTTGTGTTACTGTCGCCAGCCTGTGCAAGTTTTGACCTTTTTAAAAATTATGAGGACAGGGGGAATCAATTTAGAGAGGCGGTTCTTAACCTCAAAGAAGTGGTGGAGAAGAATATAGAATACAGAATGTAGAATGCAGAATTTAGAATATGAATTATAGTTTATGAGGTTGAGTAGAGTAAAGGAATGGGCCGACAAAAACCTGCAAGGTGACAGGGTCATCTGGGCGGTAGTTTTTGCATTGTCTTTGATCAGCATTTTAGTGGTGTATAGCTCCATTGGAACATTAGCGTATAAGCGCAGCAACAGCACTGAGTCCTATTTGTTGAAGCACACCATAATGGTGTTTATGGGATTAGCGGCAATGTGGGTAGCACATAAAATTGATTATCGATATTATTCTAAGATATCACGGCTAGCCTTATGGGTGAGTGTTCCGTTGTTGATTTACACGTTTACTAATGGAACAACGATTAATGATGCTGCTCGCTGGATAACGCTTCCTATTATTAATACATCATTTCAGCCATCCGATTTTGCAAGCTTGGCCTTGATCATCAATCTGGCGAGTATGCTCTCTAAGAAGCAGCAAAACATTGAGGATATAAAAGAGTCATTAATTCCCATGCTGATTTGGTGTGGGGTTATTTGTGGATTAATTGCGCTCACCAACTTGTCCACAGCCATACTTCTTTTTGCTACGAGCATGTTAGTGATGTTCATTGGTCGCGTACCTGTAAAATATCTGGCAATGCTAGTACTGGTTGGATTGCTAGCAGGGGCAGTCGCCTTAAAGTTTGGTGTCCGTGGAGAAACTGCAAAAAACAGAATTCTAAGTTTTGCAAATGGAACAGAACTTCCTTTTCAGGCGAAACACGGAATGATGGCCATTGCAACAGGCGGAATTTTTGGAAAAGGGCCAGGTAATAGCGATCAACGAAACATTCTTCCTCATCCTTATTCGGATTTTGTTTATGCAATTGTAATTGAAGAATATGGAATAATTGGTGGGGTAGTAGTACTGATACTTTACCTGATTCTTCTTCATCGCGGAATGAAAGCAGCGTATAATAGTGAGCGCGCGTTCGGTGGATTACTTTCGGCAGGGCTGAGTTTTGATTTGGTTTGCCAGGCGATGGTAAACATGGGGGTCGTGGTTGGGCTAGGTCCGATAACGGGACAACCCCTTCCATTAATCAGCATGGGTGGAACTGCGATGGTATTTACCGGTTTATCTGTTGGAATTATTTTAAGTGTGAGTCGTGGGGAACAGGAACAGAATTGGGGACAACAGACAGATAATGAAGTGGAGAAAGATAATAAAAATTTAGAGGCGAAAGCAGCATGAGTACAATTAGTCAACTAGTCAATTTAAAAATTTACAAAAACTACATGCTTCTTGCTACTAGCTGCAAGTTAATGTTTAGTGGACAAAAGCTTGCGGCCAGCAACTTGAAGCTAGTGGCCATTGATATAGAGCCGTCATTTTTACAATTCAGCAAGTATTAATTGAAAGCATCGCAACCATATCGGTTAATCATTAGTGGAGGAGGCACCGGAGGCCACATCTTTCCGGCTCTGGCTATTGCAAATGAATTTAAAGACAGACATCCGGATGCTGAAATACTTTTTGTTGGTGCCAAAGGTAAAATGGAAATGACACGCGTGCCGGAAGCTGGCTATAAGATAATTGGGCTGTGGATTAGCGGCCTTCAGCGCAAGTTAACATTATCGAATTTATCATTTCCGTTTAAATTAATTTCAAGTTACTTCAGGGCGGGTAGCATCGTGCGAAGATTCCAACCACATGCGGTAGTTGGAACGGGAGGATATGCTAGCGGACCAATAATGTTGGCCTCTACTAGACATAATATTCCTTCCCTTATTCAGGAACAGAATTCATACGCTGGCCTGACGAACAAGCAACTCGGGAATAAAGTGGAGCGTGTTTGTGTGGCGTATGAAGGAATGGATAGCTTTTTCCCGAAAGAGAAAGTATTGTTCACGGGCAACCCTGTACGGAAGGATATTATCAACCTTGACCTGAAGAAAGACATGGCCCTTGATCATTTTGCCTTCAGCAGAAATGAACGTACACTTTTGGTGCTGGGCGGAAGCTTAGGCGCCAGAACGATAAATGAAAGCATACTTTCTGGAATTGATAAATTGATTGATGCTCAGGTGCAAGTGATCTGGCAGACCGGAAAAATGTATTATGAAAGTGTAAAGGCTCAGGTTCAAAATAAGGATTTGCGTAAAATTCGTATTCATGATTTTTTAAAGCAGATGGATTTGGCATATGCCGCTTCCGATGTGGTCATTTCGAGAGCTGGAGCCTTGGCCATTTCAGAATTGTGTTTGGCGAAGCGTCCGTGCATTTTAGTGCCATCTCCAAATGTGGCAGAGGATCATCAAACTAAAAATGCAATGTCTTTGGTGAACGAACGCGCGGCCATTCTGATAAAAGATGTTGAAGCAAAAAAATCGCTTGTGAGTGAATCATTGAAGCTTTTGTTTGATGAGAGTCTGTGCGATAAACTAAAACAAAATATCAGTCGTTTGGCCAAACCAAATGCCACTGAGAAAATAGTAGATGAAATTGAAAAATTGATAGGAATCAAAAGTGATGTTAGAGCAATACGATAGCGTTTATTTTTTAGGTATTGGTGGCATTGGTATGAGCGCCATTGCGCGATGGTTCAAGCACAAGGGTTTGCGTGTTGGGGGCTACGATCGCACGCCAACACCACTTACACATGAATTAATTGAGGAGGGAATGGAAATTCATTTTGAGGATAGGATTGAATTAATACCAGGGCATATCTCCAGGGAGAAAACACTTGTGGTATTTACTCCTGCCATTCCAAAGACTCATTTGCAGCAAGCCTACTTAAAGGATCAGGGCTATACAATTCTAAAGAGGTCAGAAGTGCTGGGAATGTTGACCAGGAACTATAAGACAGTTGCTGTTGCAGGCACACATGGAAAGACTACCACCTCCTCATTGATTGCCCATATTCTCAAGAGTGCAGGGGTAGATATGGTAGCCTTCCTTGGTGGCATCACGACTAATTATGCCTCTAATCTTGTCATGCATGGGGAAGTAACAAAGAAAACCATTGTCGTGGTGGAGGCGGATGAATTTGATCGGTCCTTCCTGCGTCTTTTTCCTGAGATAGCGGTAGTGACGTCAGCCGATGCAGATCATCTTGATATCTATGGTGATCACGCTAACATGCTCCTCTCTTTTAGGGATTTCATAAAACAGATTAGCAAAGATGGCAACCTTATTATTCACGAATCGATTTCTTCATTAGCAAATGGTATTGAGATCACGAAAGAAACCTATGGCATGAGCCAGGGACAATTTTTTGCCGGCAATATTGCCCCAACTGGTCGGGGTGGATTTTTTGAATTCGATCTTCATGGTTTTGGTAAGAAGATTGAGAAGATACAGCTCGGTGTCCCTGGTTTTCATAACATGGAGAATGCTATCGCAGCAATGCTGGTGGCGATAAAACTTGGTGTGAAGGAAAAGACTATCCGCGAGGCCCTTGCTTCCTTTCAAGGCGTTAAACGCAGGTTTGAATTCATTATTAAAAAAGATGATTTGGTATACATCGATGACTATGCGCATCACCCTACAGAGATTGAGGTGTTTTTGAAATCGCTGAAGTCAATGTACAATGGCAAGAAGCTCACGGTGATATTTCAACCGCACTTGTTTACACGCACGCGCGATTTCGCGGCAGGATTTTCTAAGAGTTTGAGTATAGCCGATGAAGTATTGCTGATGGATATTTATCCTGCCAGGGAAGAACCAATTCCGGGAGTCACTTCGGATATGTTGTTTAAAGACGTCACAAGTTCTGTAAAAATAAGGTGCAACAAACAGAATGTGATGCAAAAGTTGGGAGCTCTCAACATAGAGGTATTGGCTACGGTAGGGGCTGGCGATATTGACACGTTTGTTAAGCCGATAAAGGAATTTTTAAATCGGAGATAGATGAATTGGAGACTAACCATACGGAGAGAGATTAAAGTGGCGGCTGCGTTAGTGGCTGTATTTTTTCTCATCGCTTTTACCGAGAGGAAGCGTGGTGGGGCGGTGTGCAAAGATATTGTGGTAGAGCTGGATAACCTTCAGGAGAATCATTATCTGGACGAAGCCGATGTTTTGAAGCTTGTTGAAGGAAGTGGTCAGGCAATCAAAGGAATAAGTATTGATCGCATCAATCTCAAAGCTGTAGAATCTAAACTTCGATATGACAAACACATTTTAAAGGCTGACTTATATGGCGACTTGAAAGGAAACCTGGTAGTCAATGTTGAATTGAGAAGACCCATTGCCAGGATTGTTCAGGCGGATGCTCCAGATGCGTACATATCGGAAGAAGGTGTAATTATGCCGGTTTCAGAGAAATATACCTCGCGAGTTGTTTTAATCAGCGGAGCACTTGTGAAAGAACTTTTGGAAAGTGAAGATTTGAGTAAGACAGTGGAAGGGAAGCAACTTCTGGAAATGCTTGAATTTATTAACGAAGATAAATTCTGGAAAGCCCAGGTGGCGCAGCTCGATATCAACAGTGCCGGCAAAATTTTCATGTATCCGCAAGTTACTGGTCAACGTGTTGAATTTGGAAAGCCAGAAAATATAGAAGCAAAATTCAGGAAGCTGATGATTTTCTATAAAGAAATACTCCCGCAGCGCGGATGGACTCGATATAAGCGAGTGAATTTGGAGTATGAGGGACAAGTAATTGCTGAATGATGGCCACAAGCTGCTTGCTTCTAGCTACAGGCCGTTGGGACGTAAATTGCCAGTAGCTTGGGGGCTAGAAGCTAGAAGCGAGTAATTAGAGGAACAAAATGAATGGAACGCACGATCAATATTTTAAAAAAATAACAACCACTAATAAAATATATAGCATTATGGAAAACGAAAAAATTGTAGTAGGTCTCGACATAGGTACAACTAAGATTTGTGCAATTGTGGGCCGTAAGAATGATTATGGTAAGCTCGAAGTACTTGGTATGGGCAAAGCTGAATCAGAAGGCGTTATCAAGGGGATAGTCACCAATATTGATAAGACTGTCTTTGCGATTGGTAAGGCCATCAAAGAAGCAAGCGATATGGCGGGTATCGATATAGGAGTTGTGAATGTCGGGATTGCTGGTCAACATATTCGAAGCTCCGTACATCATGGCAGCATTACTCGGAGCTCAAAGGATGATGAAGTGAGTATTGAAGATGTTAACCGATTGACAGAAGATATGTACCGCATCGTTATTCCTCCTGGCAGCGAGATTATCCACGTAATGCCACAGGATTACACAGTAGATTATGAAGAAGAGATTAAAGATCCCGTAGGTATGAGTGGTGTGAAACTGGAGGCTGACTTCCATATCATTACCGCACAAACCAGTGCAATCAACAATATCAATAAGTGTGTACGAAGGGCAGGTTTGGAAATAGAGGATTTAATACTTGAGCCGCTTTCTTCTAGCCTTGCTGTCCTTAGCGAAGATGAAAAGGAAGCTGGTGTCTGCCTGATCGATATAGGCGGAGGTACGACTGATATCGCAATTTTCTATGATAATATTATTCGCCACACAGCCGTCATCCCTTTTGGCGGAAACATTCTAACGACCGATATACAACATGGCTTGATGGTGATGGCTAAGCAAGCTGAGCAACTAAAGACCCGTTTTGGAAAAGCGATTGCCGAAGAAGCAAGCCCAAATGAAATCGTTTCAATTCCTGGTATTCGCAATCGTACTGCTAAAGAGATTTCTGTAAAGAATCTCTCCAATATTATTCAGGCCAGAATGGAAGAGATTATTGAGATGGCGCACACGGAAATCATCAACTCGGGATTTGAAAAAAGATTGGCAGGCGGAATTGTTATAACCGGAGGAGGTTCTCAGCTCAGTTGCCTGAAGCAATTGGTGGAGTATATGACGGGAATGGACACGCGAATTGGTTATCCTAACGAGCATCTTGGCAAGAGCAAACTTGAAGCAGTTAAAAGTCCAATGTATGCAACTGCCGTTGGATTAGTACTTTCCGGATTTCGTTCCCTAGATGAACGGGATGAGCGCTATAAAGAAGCTAAGGATGCGCTGAAGCCTGCGAAACTAAAAAAAGAAAAGGCTAATCCTGCTTCAGATTTCTTCTCCAGCATTCTTAACAAAACTAAAGGGTTATTGATAGATGACCTCGATGGAAAAAATGAATACTGACCGAAAGGATTTAAGATTTATGATATACGAGGGACAATTGACAACTGGCCAGACTTATCTAAATCTTCATGAAGCAAGCCCAATATTAAACTCAATACTAAGTTCTAAATACTCAAACTTATTAATTAACCACTATAAAATAAATTGCCATGTTTGAACCAGTAGCAGGATACAAATTTGATCTCCCAAAACATCACAAGTCGATCATCAAGGTGATTGGTGTGGGTGGCGGAGGTAGCAACGCGGTGAACCACATGTACCGACAAGGCATCAAGGATGTTGAATTTGTCGTGGCCAACACCGATCTGCAGGCGCTGAACAGTAGTCCGGTGCCGTACAAACTCCAGCTTGGAGTCAATCTTACGGAAGGACTTGGCTGTGGAGCCAATCCGGAAGTCGGTCGGGCAGCGGCATTGGAAAGTAAAGAGCAAATTCGTGAAATGCTCACAGGCACCAAGATGGTGTTTGTTACAGCAGGTATGGGCGGTGGCACTGGAACTGGGGCGGCTCCGGTTATCGCGAAAATTGCAAAGGATATGGATATCCTTACGGTAGGAATTGTCACGGTACCCTTTTCATTTGAGGGCAAAAAGAAATTAGCACAGGCAGTAAGTGGTGTTGAAGCCTTTCGGGCAAGTTGTGATACGGTGCTCGTTATTTTAAACGATAAACTTCGTGAAATCTATGGCAACCTTGCCATCGGACAAGCATTTGGTGAAGCCGACAATGTATTGACTACTGCAGCCAAGGGGATTGCCGAAATTATTACTCTGGCCGGGTATGTTAATGTGGACTTTCAGGATGTGCGTGCAGTGATGTTGAATGCCGGAGCTGCCGTGATGGGCTCTGCTGAAACCCGCGGGGATAACCGGGCCATAATAGCAGCCCAGCAATCTCTTGCCTCTCCGCTTTTGGATAACTGTGATATTATGGGAGCCAAGAAAATTTTGCTTTCCATTATCTCTGGTGAAGAAGCTGAACTACAAATGGATGAGCTCACTCAGATTACAGAATATATCCAGGGTCAGGCGGGTGATGAAGCAGAGGTTATTTTTGGTCACGGTGTTGATTCTATTTTGGAAGACCGGATTCGTGTGACAGTCATCGCCACGGGTTTTATTTCAGAAGGAAAAATGATTAAAAAAGCTGGAGATAAGAAAGTTCATGAGCTGGATCGTTCACAAATCTCAATGTTTGATGCAGTTGATAATTCTGTAAATCAAAGAAATCTTGAGTTGGAACTAAGAATAAACGATGACGGGAATAAGCCTGTTCGGGAAGCAACTGAAGAAAAGCCAGGTGTTCAGCAACCTGTGGATAAGCCTATTTTAAATGTACCTGATGCAAAGCCAGCCAAAAAGGATGATGACCAAATTGGGAAAAGACCTTATGAGTTCGTCCTTTTTGAAAAGCAGGAGACTGTTAAAAGTCATGCAGACGAGGATGAAGGCAATGATAGTCTACTCCAAAGTGAGGATGAGTTTGAAGTAGGCAAGGATATTTCGGCTGATCAGGTTATCAACCACGAGGGCATGATGGAATATCGTAAAACGAAAGAGCGCCTGGAGCAACAGGCGAAAGATAGAAGAGAAAGGATGAAAACAAGCAAAAAGCAAGAGATGACGAAAGAGGAATTTAATGAAAAGTGGACCTTACCAGCTTATCTCCGTAGAGGAGTGAAGATGGAAAACGTTCCGCATTCTTCTGAATCGTTTATTTCTCGTTATAACCTGAATGATGACAATAATCTTTTGGGGAACAATAAATTTTTGCATGATAATGTGGACTAGTACCTCACCCCGGCCCTCTCCGGAGGAGAAAGTCCCTCTCCTCCGGAGAGGGATTTAGCCTGCCTGCCGTTAGGCAGGGGTGAGGTAAGATATGGCATATCCGGTACGTCTGGCTTTACTCCATTCGTAGTGGTTGTTGGTGGTAAATATTTTTTGCCGGTACCGGAGTGCCTTCTTATTGATCGGGAGTGTTGTATCGCAGGGATTATTATTTTTTACTGCACCTGATCATAAGTTTTTTAAACTGAGAAGCCGGATCCTATGGTCCGGCTTCTTTTATGTTAGAATTCAACTCATATTTTATAACTTGACAAAACGTGGAACAAGGCCTGTTATATTGCCCCAGTTGCAGAAGCGAAGCCAGTGGTGTTTATTGCCCTGTCTGTGGTGAGAAGGTAAAGTTGGAAAAAGCAGAATTGAGCCTTAGTCATTTTTTGAAAGATGCATTTGAAGAGGTCTTTAATTTTGATTCTAAATTTATAAGGACCATCCGGCTACTCATTTTCAAGCCTGGCTTTCTCACCAATGAAATTATTGCAGGCAAACGGGTGAACTACATCAAGCCTTTTCGCATTTATATCATTGTCGTGGTGTTGCATTTTTTGGCATTTAGTTTTTTTAAATCAGGGGATATTTTCGCGGTCGACCGCTTTCCATTGTTCAAATTGGTACCGGGTATACATGAATTGGTCCACCAGTATGAAGTAAAGAGCGGGTTATCACATAGCGTTTTTATAGAAACAGTCGATCAAAAGATTAAGGATAACCTCAATGTAATTTTCTATTTTATAGTTTTCGTAATGGCCTTGTATTTCAAACTCATATATTTTAGAAGTGGAAAATACTACATCGAGCACCTTTACTATATGTTACACCTGATTAGTTTTGGATTAATAAGGAATATTGTTCTCATACCTTTGGTCATCTTAGACTTGATCCCTATTGCCTTTGTATTAGCAGCTATAACTCAACTTACCTACACCTGGATTTCCTTGAAAAATGTTTATCATGAAGGTATAGGAGCGACCACCATAAAAGTATTTCTGACAGTGTTCGGTTTTATCTTTGTCTTTTTTCCGGCCATTTGCCTTTCCCTTGCTATTGGGATAATTCAACTACTATACTGATATGAAAAAACGTTTCACCTGGATTGGCCTACCCATTTTGTTTCTGTTCGGATTTTACCTGGCAGGCCCCAAGCCATCAACGCCAATCTGGGACCCTGCGATGCCGGTGGTCCCTCAGGACCCGGTTGAATTAGAAAAATATGTCTCTGCTCAGGAGAGCAGGCATACACTAAAACCAGACAACGAAGCCAGAATTATCTGGGCGGATAGTTCTAAAAAACGAACGGAGTATAGTATCGTTTATCTTCACGGTTTTTCAGCAAGTCAGGAGGAGGGTGACCCCATACACGAGCAATTCGCCAGGAAGTTTGGTTGCAATCTGTACCTCACGCGAATGGCAGATCATGGCGTGGATACCACCGATCAGCTTTTGTATTTTACAGCAGACCGATGGTGGCAGAGCAGCAAAGAAGCATTGGCAATCGGGAAAGCATTAGGTGATAAAGTAATGATCATGAGCACTTCTACGGGAGGTACAATGGCCTTGATCTTAGCTGCAGAATATCCTGCTGATGTATTTGCGTTAGTCAACATGTCGCCCAATATTGCCATTAATGACGACAATGCGTGGTTGCTTAACAACCCGTGGGGTTTGCAAATTGCCAGAATGGTAATTGGTGGAGGTTCCCGTTACTTTCCTACTGACTCTTTGAAAGATCAATACTGGAATAATCCGTATCGACTGGAGGCAGTTGTTCAACTTGAAGAGCTAGTGGAAGATAAGATGAATGGGGATACCTTTGAAAAGGTAAAATGTCCCTCTCTCACCTTGTATTATTATAAAAATGAAGAAGAGCAGGACCCCACCGTAAAAGTAAGCGCTATGTTGGAGATGAATGAACAACTAGGAACACTTGCTGCACTTAAAGCCGCCATCCCAATACCCAATGCGGGCGGACACGTTCTGGGCTCACATGTAGTGTCAAAGGATTTAGTAAGTGTACAATTAGAAGTGGAGAAATTTGCGGTAGAGAAATTAAATATGGCGTATGTCCAATAAATGACTGCTATGATAATTTGCACATGATAAAAGCAATCTTAAAAACAAGCATTATAGCAGGCACCCTGGATGCCTTGGCTGCCATTATTATACTGGCCAATATGAACGCGGTAGGGGTATTTCAATACATCGCCAGCGGTGCATTTGGGGAGGGAGCTTTTTCAGGCGGAATAGCCATGACCATAACTGGCGTTGTTTTTCATTATTTTATTGCCACTTCTTTTACAGCACTCTACTTTATTTTGTATCCGCATATGCAATTCCTGCGAAAGCAAAAGTTGGTCAGTGGTGTGTTGTACGGTTTGTTTGTGTGGTCGGTGATGAACCTTATTGTAGTGCCGATGTCAAACACTTCTAAGAACCCTTTTTCCTGGGGCCGTGCATCTCTTAATATGACCATTTTGGTTGTATGCATTGGTCTGCCCATTTCACTTCTTGCAAGGAAATATTACTCTTCAAAGAATAGTCAACATCTCAGGCTCAGATCGTGTTGCCTGTCCTGAGGTTTTGCACAAAATAAATACCCGTCAAATGGAGGTGATTAGGCCAAATTGGGCTCAAAATTAGGCCAATTGATACTTATGAAATATATTCAATAGCACATAGCTTGGCGTTGTGCACCATGCGGTCGGACAAAAAAGTCCTTCGCAACGGGTGACAACGTTAACGACACAGACTCGACTTCAAATAAAGTAACAGCAGACTCGAGATTAATAAAATTTAGAGTAAACACTGCTAACGCGGGACTTTAACGTTTCAAAATTTCATTAGCTGACTGTGAAACAATTTTGGCTTGAGTAGACAATGACGGATTGAAAAAAAAGGATGCGTTTACGCGGAGAAGTTTTACAACCGGTGGACAATGTTTCGTTCCGCGGAAAGTTTAGGGACTTTTGATCACCACCGCTCACATATTGGTATACTTTCTATGGGGACTCTAGTGGGAAATAATGACTTTTGTCATTGCAAAGTTGAAATCGTATCAGTAAGCTTTGCTAAATCTAAAAACTAAAATTATGGAAAAATCTCCAAAAACCGGTGCCCAGATTTACGGCTACACAGTATGCATTGTATCAGTAATCACCTTCTTGATTTGTATTTCAACTTTATTGAATGCTTTCTTTGACCTTCAAGACCCATTGCATTCGGGATACAATCCACCTGGCAGCCCGAGTTTAGTAACTTATGAAAATTACAGAATGGACATCCTGAAAAACTTACCCAAAAGTGATGATTCAGCAAGCCTTGTCCCGGATGAGCAAACACTCAGAGCTATGTATGAAGCTGCTCGTAATGATAAAATCACCTCAGTAAAAAGTCAGGCCAACCGAACTATAATTAGGGTTCACTCAAAAAGTCATCGATTTTGATTTTTTCAAAAAAATTGGC
>JBBTBZ010000009.1:0-239091 GCA_038043425.1 Bacteroidota bacterium | reverse complement strand
CTGTACCAAATCGCACAAAAAAATTTCTAGGGTGTTGCAACGCTGAAAACAGGAGTGGCAACTGTATTCTCTGAAATTTAATTCTATTTTTGATTTTCAAGAGAACTGCATGAAACTGAATAAGTATTTCGTAATCGATTTCGACAGCACATTTACAAAAGTAGAAGCATTTGATGTATTGGCGGAAATATCATTAAAGGACCATCCGGACCAAAAAAGTATGGCTAAACAGATCATACAAATTACAAATCAAGGCATGGACGGGTCTTTATCGTTCCGCGAGTCACTTGAAAAAAGAGTTGCTCTACTGTCTCCAAACAGGCGACATCTTGAGCAACTGGTCAAAGTATTGAGGGAAAAAGTATCTGAATCTTTTAAACGCAACAGAGAATTCTTCCAGCTGTATGCCGACAACATTTATATCATATCCAATGGCTTTCATGCATTCATTGATCCCATTGTAATGGAATATGGGATAAAGCAAGAAAATATTTTTGCTAACCGTTTTCAATTTGACGAACAAGGCAATGTAATTGGTTTTGATAAAGAAAATCCACTCTCTGCTAACAATGGAAAAGTGGAGCAACTGAAAAGACTTAACCTGCCTGGCGATATTTATGTAATTGGTGACGGTTATACTGATTATGAGATAAAACATGCCGGATTGGCCAATAAGTTTTTTGCTTTTACGGAGAACGTAGAACGCGAACGTGTTTTAAAAAATGCTGACCACATTGCACCCAGTTTTGACGAATTTTTATACTTGAATAAATTGAACACCGCGATATCTTATCCTAAAAACAGAATCAACGTGCTTTTGCTGGAGAATGTACACCCCATTGCCATAGAATTAATGAAAGCCGAGGGCTTCAATGTTGAGACCCATTCTGCTGGATTAGATGAGGGTGAACTGTGCGAGAAAATAAAAAATATTTCAGTGCTTGGCATCCGGTCTAAAACCCAGGTAAGCACTAAGGTCCTTGAAAATGCTAATCGTCTGATGGTCATAGGTGCTTTTTGTATAGGTACAAATCAGATCGACTTAAAAGCAGCTACTAAAAAGGGTGTGGCCGTTTTTAATGCTCCTTTCAGCAATACCCGCTCAGTGGTGGAACTCGCCATCGCGGAGATGATCATGCTTATGCGGAACATCCCGGATAAGTCTCTAAAAATGCATAAAGGGGAATGGGATAAGTCCGCGAAGGGAAGTTTTGAAGTGAGAGGCAAAAAGTTAGGTATCATTGGTTATGGAAATATTGGAACACAACTCTCCGTGATTGCTGAAAACCTTGGCATGAAAGTATTTTATTACGACAAGGAAGAGAAATTGGCCTTAGGTAACTCTACCAAGTGTAAGACCTTAGAAGAAATCCTCACGATTTCTGATGTGATTTCTCTGCATGTGGATGGCAGAGAGTCCAATACCAACTTTATTGGAAAGGAGGAATTTGCCTTGATGAAGAAGGGGGTACTATTTCTTAATCTTAGTCGTGGCCATGTTGTTGATATTATTGCGCTTAAAGAAAATATTTCAAATGGAAAAGTGGCAGGATGCTCCGTGGATGTATTTCCTCATGAACCTATTAGCAATATCGAAGAATTTGTGTCTGAGTTACGAGGTTTGCCTAATACAATATTAACACCGCACATAGGTGGAAGTACTTCTGAAGCGCAGGAAAACATAGGAAACTTTGTTCCTGGTAAAATGATGGATTACATCAATACAGGCAGCACCAGCAACAGTGTTAATTTCCCCAACCTTACCCTTCCTATTTTGGAAAATGCTCACCGATTGATTCATATTCATAATAATGTGCCCGGAATCCTGGCCAAGATCAATCAAATACTAGCTAACAATGAAATCAATATTGTGGGACAGTATTTAAAAACGAATGAAACCATTGGCTATGTTATTACTGACATTAACAAGGAATACCACAAGGATGTGATAAAAGAACTTAGGGCAATCGAGAATACGATAAAGTTCAGAGTATTGTATTAATTCAAAGTATTATTACCTGCCTCAGGCCAGATAACAACAAAATCAGGATTGTTTAAAAAAACCCACTGGATCTTGAGAGGAATTTCTGAACCCCAGAAAGACAAGTTTTGAGCTGCTCTTCAGCCGCAACCTTCCACTGTTATCCTGCTTTTAGGGCGAGGTCCGCCAACTGGCGGATGAGGCCTGGTTTTGTCCTAGAGCTTCACTCGGTATTGTATAATTGTTAGGTTCAGCAAACGTGTCCCAAAATCCCAGTGGATTTTACAATACAAAAATAAGCAAATCGCGCTAGCCTAAAACTCTTGATTAACTACTATTTTTTTTGTAAGCAACTGAAATGAGTCCTTTGAGAGACAACAAGTTCACGTTACTTTTACAACTATTCCGTAGACTCGATGAAAGTAAATTTTACTCCAGGGCCAAGTCAACTCTTCTATACTGTGGAAGATCACGTCCGCCAGGCCTTTAAAAATGGCATACCATCCCTATCGCACAGGAGTAAGGAGTTTGAACTTATTTATGGAGAAGTAAAAAATGGATTGAGGGAATTGCTCGGTCTGCCTTCCGACTTCTTTATTTTTTTTACAGGGTCTGCTACTGAAATTTGGGAAAGGTCAATTCAGAATCTAGTGGAAAAACATTCATCTCATTTTGTGAATGGGGCTTTCTCCAAGAGATACTTCGAAATTGCCGGACAACTGGGTAAGAACACTTTCAAAGTTGAATCGCCAAACGGCACGGGATTTACCTCCTCAGGAATAGTACCAGAGCAAACTGAACTTATCGCACTTACCCATAACGAAACAAGCACGGGGGTCTCATTACCGCTCTCATTTATCAATGAGTTCAAAACCTTGTATCCTCAATCTCTAATTGTGGTAGATGCTGTCTCATCTCTACCCTACCCCGATTTTGACTATTCTAAAATTGATTCAGTATTCTTTTCGGTTCAGAAAGGTTTTGGGCTTCCCGCTGGACTCGGAGTTTGGATTGTGAATGAACGATGTATGGCGAAAGCAAATAAAATTTCAGCGGCTGGAGGGTCAATAGGTACTTATCATAGCCTCCCCGTGTTACTTACCAGTGAAAAGAAGAATCAAACCCCTGAAACTCCCAATGTTTTAAGTATATATCTCCTTAGCAAAGTTCTCCAGGACATGAACAGACGGGGTATCCAGATCATTCGCAAAGAAACAGAATATAAAGCCGCTATTCTTTATCAGTCTCTCGAAAAGCATGGACTGGCTAAACCTTTTGTACAAGAAAAAGGAGTGCGCTCCCAGACGGTTATCGTTGCAGAATGCAGAAATGAAACTGAACGAATTTCCAAACATTTAGCTGGCGTGGGACTTTTTGCAGGCGGTGGCTATGGGGAAAACAAAAAAAATCAGTTGCGGTTTGCCAACTTCCCAACCCATTCAAAAGAACAATTTGAATTATTGGTCGATACGCTAAACGTATTATAGCTATAGCAGCCTAGCTGATTGTATCATTAATTATTTTTGGTTAGAATAAACTCTATGTTAATTAGCTAGTCTAACATCTGATTTCGAAACTTACCTATTGGAAGACAAAGAACTTTTGCTAAAACTCCGTAATCCAGACTCCCGGAACTATGGATTTAATATGCTTGTCAGGGCTTATCAGCAAAAAGTCTATTGGCTGGTCCGTAAGATGGTGATTGATCACGATGATGCCGATGACCTGACGCAGGAAGTATTCATCAAAATACATAAAGCCATTGATAACTTTCGCGAAGATTCTCAGCTCTTCACGTGGATCTACCGAATTGCCACGAACGAGTGCCTCACCTTTCTTAACAAAAAGAAAAGACGATTTTTTTTACCGATTGAGGATGTAAGCAAACAGCTAAGTTTAAAAATTGACTCCGCCCCATATCTTAGCGGTGATGATATCCAGAAAAAACTACAAAAGGCATTACTGACATTGCCAGACAAGCAGCGTCTCGTTTTTAACATGAAGTACTTTGATGATCTTACCTATGAAGATATCTCAGAAATTACAAAGACAAGCGTTGGGGCGCTAAAAGCCAGCTACCACCATGCCGTTAAGAAAATTGAAAATTATTTAACAGATTGATTAAACTCTTACTGCTTAACAAAGTCAAAGAAAAAATGAAAAAACTAGATGACCTACCCAAAAAAGCAATTTTCGAGGTCCCGGAAGGATACTTTGACCGATTGCCAGGTGTCATTCAATCACGGATTGCCATAAAGAACCCTGTCCCGATAGCTATCAGGAGGCCCTCCTACTTTGTTTTGTCCTTTCGATATGCTTTACCGGCATTCATTTTGATGGCCGCCTCAATTTTTGTGTATCAGAACTATTATGGCGCTAAGTCATCAGACGCGGAATCCATACTCGCCACCGTGAGCAGCCAAGACCTTGTTAACTATTTGGATGATGATGATGTCTCGATAGAGGAAATTCTTGACGAGGCAATTATAAACGAGATTGAAGTTGATGAATTAAACACAATGGAATTAGACTTTAGTGAAGAGGACCTATTGAAATTATCCGATGAATTTGAAAACGATCAATTGTAATATTATGAAGCAGGTAAAAAAACTATGTATAGCACTCTTCATTCTGCTGCCCGCATTGGGGTTTGCCCAAGAGGAACAGGAAATTATACCAGACCCGGATGCCCGCAAGAAAATTGAAGCTGCCCGCATTGCATTGATCTCTGAAAGAATGGGACTGACCGTTGAACAAGCTGAAAAGTTTTGGCCTGTCTATCATGAATTTGCTAGTAAGCAAGGTGAACTACGCCAGCAGCTAAAAGCTGCACGCCAACAAGTAGAAACTAATAATCCAGATCCCAAAAGGGAAGAGGAACTCTTAAATCTTGGATTTCAGCTTAAGCAAAAAGGGCTCGATCTTGAAAAGGATTATTCAGGACGAATGCTAAGCATTATTTCCGCACAGCAGATGTTACGCCTAAGAGGTGCCGAAAAGGAATTCAACAGAATGATTCTGAACCAACTTCAGCAGCGTAGGGCAATGCAACAACGGAAGGAAAATTTCAGGGACAAGAATCAGCAATTAAGGCAAAAACGCAATTAAAACGCAATATAAAAAGCCTTTGAAATCGGGGATTCTCTGCCTTGGCTTATTTACCAGCTGTTTCTTTTGTAGTAGTCAGCAGCAAACAACTTTGTCTACTCCGGATACTCCTCAGCTTACAAAACAATCTGCCGAAGAAGTGTTCAATGAGGTGGATTCATTGCTTACCTTACAGGATTCGCTTTATATCTTCAATTTGATCGATAGCATGCTATCGGTTGAACCCGAAGTAAAAGAAACTTCACAAATAGCAATACGGCTGGCCTACAATAGCAACATTGCCTCCACAGGCAGAACTATCGGCATCGATAAATTCGGTTTATCATCCGGGGCATCGTATTTTCATAAGAAAGGATTTTATGTAGATGTGACAGGATATTGGAGTAAAGAGTATGAGCCTGATTATTATCTAACTATTGCTTCGGTTGGTTATATGGTATCACCTGTCAAATGGTGGTCATTGTTAGCTGAATATAGTAGATTCATTTATACGGATTCAGGACCTGATGTGGTCATTCCGTACTTAAACAACATTGGCGTAACCAACTTTTTTAATTACAAAGTCTTCGTTCTTCGGGCAGACTACTATTTCTACTTTGGGGAAAAAAATGCGCATCGGATCATGCCCGGTATAGGTTTGAATCTTGAAAAAAGAAAATGGCATGGTATTGATCGTGTTCTGTTCTTTCCTTACATAAACATCTTATTCGGCACAGAGGTTATTACCGAATATTTTACATACGCTAAAACACGCCTGGGCGCACTTTACAGGCTGCGAAACGGATTACCCCTTTTTTATTCGCAGAATAAAACAGTGTTTGGAGATATGAACTATTCATTCTCAGCCCCACTAAGTATCACACTAAACAAGTGGAATTTTCTGGTCAGTTATACCTACAATATTCCCAAGGCATTGCCTGGTGAAGAACTGGGTCTCACAAAAAGCGGCTACTTATCCGCCACAGTCACGCGGTATATTGGGTTTAAATAATTCCAAATTCGAGGTTAACTACTATAAACCTTGAACTTAGAAACTAATACTTTTGAATAGCCTTAACTTTTAATATTTTTCAGAATTAATCCATTCTGCCGATGAAAATCAAAATTATCGTATTGTGCCTTTGTTCAACTTTTATTAAAACTTCGGGACAAGACTATCGCTGGCAACAGCGTGTTGAATATACCATGAGTGTGCGGCTTGATGTTGGTACGCACAAGGTATCTGGCGATCAGAAGTTGGTTTATTATAATAACTCACCAGACACCCTTTCGAAAGTTTACTACCATCTATACTTCAATGCCTTTCAGCCCGGAAGTATGATGGATGTCCGCTCACGAAACCTTCCTGACCCTGACCGAAGAGTGATGGATAGAATTTCGAAGCTAAAAGATAATGAAATCGGGTATCAGCATGTGTTCTCATTAAAGCAAGATGGAAAAGAGGTTACCTACCACATTGAAGGAACTATCATGGAGGTAAGATTGGCGAAGCCCATGTTACCTAAGACAAAGACAGTATTTGAAATGAAGTTTGAATCTCAGGTCCCAGTACAAATTCGTAGATCCGGGAGAAATAACCGCGAAGGAATTGCTTACTCCATGACACAATGGTATCCTAAAATAGCGGAATACGATTTTCAGGGTTGGCATGCTTATCAATATGTCGCTCGTGAATTCCATAGTCCGTGGGGTGATTTTGATGTGAACATTACGATTGACCCTACCTACATTCTTGGGGGAACAGGTAAGCTTCAAAATCCTGATAAAGTCGGGTATGGTTATGAGAAGCAAAGCTCAACTTTTAAAAGAGCTGAAGGTGACCTCACATGGCACTTTACAGCCAAGGATGTAATCGATTTCGCATGGACGGCAGATCCGGATTACACGCATGATAAAAAACAAGTTCCCAATGGGCCTGAGTTACACTTCTTTTACCAAAAAAATGAAAAGACTTCTGAGAACTGGTTGAGACTGCAGGATGATGCTGTGAAAACATTCCAATTTTTGAATGAACATTTTGGAAAATATCCTTTTGAGACCTACTCCATTATTCAAGGTGGAGATGGTGGAATGGAGTACCCCATGTGCACACTTATCATGGGAGAAGGAACCTATGGGGCGGTTGCAGGCACCATGGCACATGAAGTAGCACACAGCTGGTACCAGATGGCACTTGCCTCTAACGAATCCCTTTATGCTTGGTTGGATGAAGGATTTGCGGATTTCGCAAGTAGCGAGGCAGGAGAACTTGTTTTTAATGAAACCAATCAACATGTGGGAAGCTATTCTGGATACTTTGGTTTAGTGGCAAGTGGTCTCCAGGAACCCATCAGTCAGCATGCTGATCACTACATTACCAATCGGGCGTACAGTACCGGGGCCTACTCAATGGGCGCAGTGTTTCTTCACCAGCTAAAGTATCTCATTGGCAATGAGAATTTTTACAAAGGAATGAAACGATATTATAACACCTGGAAAATGAGGCATCCGGAGCCGAATGATTTTATAAGAGTGATGGAAAAGACTTCAGGTTTGCAGCTTCATTGGTATCTACGCTATTGGATTAATACAACCAAGAGAATTGACTATGGCATCAGCAGCATTGTTGAGCAAGACACATCAACCTTTGTTACACTCGATCGGATTGGAGAGTTCCCCATGCCCATAGACCTTGTAGTTACTTATATGGATGGAATAAAAGAAATGTACTATATACCTATGAATGAATTGATGGGCAATAAACCTGTTGAAGATAGTTCAGTGCAGCGGGTAGATTTGTCTACCTGGCCCTGGGTTAATCCAAACTATACTTTAAAAATAAGAAGAAAGGCAAGTGATATTTTACTTCTTGAAATCGATCCTGGTCAACGCATGGCTGACATCAATCGAAAAAACAATAAAGTAATTGTATCGGAGAGACTCGCTGCCTTTAAAGACACTACCAAATAGCCAATTGAGTTATTAGGATATTAAATAACTACCTAACAATCAACTTTGTTGTGGTGGTGCCTTTACTACTTGTAACTGAAATAAAATAAACACCCGATTCAGCTATATGCAAAGGGGCTGACAAAAATCCTGATACATCAGTTTCAAGAATTACCTTATATTTTATCCTTCCCATTAAATCGATGACGGAAATTCTAACTTCTTCCCTTGATCCGAAGCGGTTTAATTCCAATGTGATTTCACCATCCGGTGTAGGGTTTGGAAAGACAATAACTTCTGCTAATGAAACCGGACGAGAGTCAACCTTGATTACTTTTGATAAACTGGATTGACCATCAAAATCAGTTTGCTTCAAGCGGTAATATCCAGTCCCAATTAATGGATGATGGTCATAGGCCTGATAAATTGATTCCGTAGACTTAGTGCCCGCACCCTGTACAATGGCAAGTTCTATAAATTCGACCCCATCTTTAGAACGTTCAATAGAAAAATGATCATTATTGAGTTCTGATGCTGTCTTCCATTTAAGTAGGACATGGCCATCTTGATATTTACCTTCAAAACTCACCAACTCAACTGGCAGGGGAACTTCCGAACCAATTGAACCCAAATTATTAAACGCAAAACCATCGCTTAAGCCACCCTTGTAAATATCATACAGGACATTATCAGGTTGGGCAAATGAGCTAAAGGCAAATCCATCTTCCATGCCGCCTTTATAAATATCAAATAGCAAATTATCAGCCTGCGCAAAAGAGTTCAATGCAAATCCATCTTCTATACCCCCTTTGTAGATATCGAAAAGAACATTGTCTGCTTGAGCAAATGAGTTGAAGGCAAAGCCATCATCGCTTCCTCCTTTGTAGATATCAAATAATACGTTGTCAGGCTGAGCAAATGAACTGATTGAAAAACCATCATCATTTCCTCCACTGTAAATATTAAATAAAATATTATCGGGTTGAGAGAAACCGTTTAAGCTGAATCCATCTCCATTCCCTCCGGCATATATACTTTGTGCATGGGAAAACTGCACCGATAACGAAATCAGCGCAAGGCATAGGAAAGAAGAGCAGTTTACCTTTTGCATTGTAAAACTCCGAGGAGAAAGATAATCATGGAGCCATGCGGGCTCCTCTTCCTCCATTTCGATTATCGCGGCCAGTAATACCGTTCCAGCCGGTACCCCTATAGGTTCTATCGGAAGTTGTTATCCATGCAGCCGAGTTCCAGGTTCCTGCAGTAAAACTTATTCCGGCATACCCTGTACAACCGGTTACACCTCCATATACCCCATTTGCGTTGCCAGGAGTACTATTTCCGTTAATACCCGGCCAAAAATTCACATCGGCTTGCCCATTAGCATTTAACACTCCGTTACCATGGAGACCTGTGAATGAACGGCCAGCTACACTTCCTACTAAGGCTACGTCTTCCCAAACATTACCAGATAGCTCCATTATTCCATAGTAACCAGCGCCAGCTTGCAATTGTGTTGTAGCTGCCTGCGCAAAATTGCCAACCCTCATTGGGCCGGTCACACCGCCTGCATTATTGTAGACCACATTTGCTCCGGCATTGCTGGCCACTTCGTTATTGGCACCGCTATTGGTGAGGCCGGTTGCTCCGGCAATCACAGTAGATCCCCACGCGTATTCCCCGGCCACCGCAGTATTGGTTCCTCGGCATGCTTTTTCAAGTTCCAATTCCGTCATTGGCCGCAAGGCCGCCCAATCAAGATAAGCAAGAAGATCGACTGAACTCATCCAGTTACAGGCAATGTTCTGGCCATCTCCTGCTTCACCCGCTATATCATTATCATTTAAGTCATTTCCATAAATGCGGATATCTAACACGCCTGGATCACTCATAAGTTTTACTCCGTTTCTATTCACTGGTGCGGTCTGGCCTGCCCCAGAATGCATAAAATTACCAACGGTAGTTGAAACAAACCTTTGCGCTTGCTGCCCACGCGTCAGTTTATTTAAGAACTCAACATATTGCTCCTGTGATATTTCATATTTCATTAAATAAAAAGCATTAAAACCTTTAGGGAATGCCGCTGGCAAAGTCTGAGGAGTTGCATTATTAAAATCATCAGGAGTAGTCATTCCTGTTGCGTTGTTGTTGTGAAGGTCAGAGACTCCACCACCACCTAAAGTCAATGCATTCTCGGATGTTATCTGGAATGGGGTATTACTTCCTTGTATCCGAAACTGACCGATGATGGTCGGGTTCCCATCACCAACATAAAAACTCGCCTGGGGAACATTTACCATTTCAATGGCAAGTACTGCAACCTCTACTCGATCATCATCCGCTAATCCATCCACACCATAATTCCATCGGAGTTCAACCCCTGTATAGTTAACGCTAGCTTGAGCCATGACTGCGGAGGCATAAATAAATACACCTTTTGCACCTCCTGTGCCAGTATCATCGATACTCCAAATCACCGAGCCGGCAGGAACGGTGTGACCATCGCCAGTTCCGGTACCATCTGCCCAATTCAGTGTGGCATGGTTCCAGACGATAGAATTTTTCAACCTGTACTTTATAAAAATCCAGGCGCCATCCCAATTGTTTGGACCAACATTTGTTCGCCAGGAATTATCCCAAGCCACGTCAAAATTAACAGTGGTATAATTCAACACCGTATTTGGGGTTGCTGACAAGGCCACGTTGGATACCGTAATGTTGTTGGCTAAACAGAGAGAGACAGCCATGGCTAACACAATGGATAAAGCATAATTTTTCATCTTATTAACATGTTTAATGATCAAATCTAAGGAACCAAATATAAATATTTTACTTATCGAAATAGCCACCATCCTATTTCAGAATCTTTCCTGATTTATCAACTACAATTACATTAGTATCCCCTGAAGGGTTTGAAATCTTAATCAGCAGTTCCCCGGTATCTGTTTTATACGAAAGCTCTGAAGGGAGCATTTCAAATGAATAGTTGTAACTCCATGCCAAACCATCTGATCGGTAAATTTTAGCCAATGTAACCGGAAACTTATCTGCTACTTTGCTCTCACTGTACAGAAGCACAAAATAGACTTGCCCCTTTGCATCTTTGGAGGACAACCCTTTGGTGATGGGTAAGGCTCTCCTTGTAAAACATTTT
This sequence comes from Bacteroidota bacterium, assembly GCA_038043425.1. Classification (GTDB taxonomy): domain Bacteria; phylum Bacteroidota; class Bacteroidia; order Cytophagales; family Cyclobacteriaceae; genus ELB16-189. The sequence goes on along the minus strand of JBBTBZ010000009.1, from coordinate 227,920 downwards.
TTATCTACCGTAAAATTAACTTTTATATCAGGAAGATGAGAGCTCGTAATGGTGTAGAAATAACCTTTGGGAATTGAATCAGCAAAGACAAGACCAGCAGTATGGTCTTCTTCTACAATGATAAGTGGTTTGAATTTATAATTAAGCTCCAAAGCATTAGCAAACAATGGAATGGAATCCCGTCCATCGATAATCCATTTTAACGCCTGCATAGTTATTTCCCATTCCTTTTCTTTCTTCAATTTCTCATAAACCGCAAAGTCCTTTGTTGCCGTGATAAGGTTTTTTAAAACGGAGATACTGCCATATGAATTCGTAACAAAATGCCTATAATTCCTTACATCCTGGTCAACATCCCTTTTCAAGAGATTGTTAGCAAGACTATCCATTTTCCTAATTGCTGCAAGTTCTGCGTTTAAACAGCCGAGGCGGAGATTCACATCTGCAGAATCTCGTAAAGGCTTGTTGGCGATTAAAGTTGAGCCATATTCAAGTTCAGAAACTTTCAGTGCAAAGACAGCCGTAGGCATGGGGTCAGGGTCAAATTTAATCAGATTATCCGTAAGTTGTTTACCAGCCAATTGCGTCAAATCATTTTTAACGGATACCGAATCCCGGATGAGTTTTTCTCTAAGCTTATTAAGCTCTAAATCATATGAAATTAAGTTTTCTAGTGAAGGACCAACTTCTTTTTCAATTACATTAAGGTTGTACAAGGCCCATCGTTTGTAATCCCATATTTTCAAATCATCTTTCGTAAAATCAGCTGTGCCTGTTCCGTCCTTTTTAAAATCCTGGATATCACTTTGGTCTAATACCTGATTGTATCCGGTTTTTCCTAAGACTTTAGCTGTCGCTTTGTAATCGTTAAAAGCAATAAGGAAAGTGTCATACTTCGATGTTATGCTTTTTAGATCCTCTATTAGTTTCTTATCTGCTCGGAGATAAAACTCCTTTACGCCAGGGAAACTGTCTTGAACAATACTGAATGCTTTGCTCACTTTGCCATAGGCTGATTCTGCGCTATGATATTGGGCAACCAGCGTTTTTATCTTCGTTTTTCTATCATTCAATCCCTGAATGCGTTTCTCCATATCAAACTTAACATCTGATAATTTAATTTCGAATTTTCCTGTCCGGAGGTCCCTCCTGCTATACGCTTCGTAATACTCCTCATTTCGCTTAATCTCTTTTTCCGTTAGCCCCTTATTGGCCTTGTCGTAAAAGAAAACAGCTGAGTCCATGTTGAGGAGCATCAGTTCGGTTTGAAGAAGCATATCATTTTTACCAGACTTCTCGTGATAAATGGTGCCCATGAACAGATCGGCATTCGGGTTGTCATCATTCTCCTTCAGGTACTTTTTCAGGTAAGGTTCGGCCTGTTCATACTGTTTTGCACTGAGCAAAATAAAAAGATCTTTGTATTTGACCTTTTGAGCCGAAGCGGTAAATTCCAAAAGTGTGAATAGCAACAAAAAGTAAATCGTTCTTCTAATCATTTAAACAGAAATAATTGCACCAAATTACGGAAATATTGAGATTTGATAAACAACTATCCAATAACCAAGCCAAACGCCCCCATGAGATTAATTCGCTTTCTAAAACCATTAATAGGAACGTTTTTAATAGTCGTCTTGATTAAAGTTACTGGATTTATGGGGACAGCTTCTTTTTTTACACAGAAGGTAGCCTTGCAGTCAGGGTTTTTAAACGCTGGCACTAAGGAGTTGAAACGACCAAAGCAGTTTGATTTTAATTTTATAGTCAAAGATCTCAGTGGAAAGAAGATAAAGTTTGAAGATTTTAAAGGAAAGGTTATTTTCCTAAATCTTTGGGCCACGTGGTGCGGGCCGTGTCGGGCCGAAATGGCCGATATCCAAAAACTTTATGATAAGATAGACAAAAGCAAAGTAGTCTTTGTGATGCTTTCTATCGATGAGGACAAGAATAAAGAAAAAGTGGAGAGCTACGTTCATAACAAGGCGTTCACTTTCCCTGTGTTTATGCCCTCCGGTTACTTATCTGAGCAATTGCAGGTCCCATCCATCCCCACAACATTTGTTATTTCAAAGGAAGGAACGATTATTCTGAAAGAAGTTGGCAGCACGAATTACAACACTGAAGAATTCAAAATATTTCTTGAGGAAAAATCAAATAAATAGGATGTGATACTAAGTCTGGAAAACAAAGTAGCTGTAGTTACAGGAGGCGGCAGTGGAATTGGGAAAGCAATTGCACTATTATTTGCCAGGCAGAAGGCATCCGTTTATGTTTTGGAGAAAAATAATGAAGCGGCAAAGGCGACTACCGATGAGATCAAAAATGAAGGAGGATCAGCTTCATCGTATTCGGTGGATGTATCAAATCAAGTTGAAGTAATTGCAGTGATGAAGTCGATTTATTCGACAACCAATAGAATTGATATTCTGGTGAACAGCGCAGGGATTGCGCACATTGGGAAACTGAGTACTACCAACGAAACTGACTTCGATAGGATATATAATGTAAATGTCAAAGGTACTTACAATTGCATGTTTGCTGTCATTCAGCAGATGACTTCACAGAAGCATGGAGTCATTTTAAATTTATCGTCAGTTGCTTCAAGTCTTGGTATACCCGAGAGGTTTGCTTATTCCATGAGCAAAGGTGCCGTGGCCTCTATGACTTTTTCCGTTGCAAAGGATTATGTGAAAGAGGGAATTCGGTGCAATTGCATTTCGCCCGGACGTGTCCATACCCCATTCGTTGATGGATTTATTAAAGCAAATTATCCAGGCAAGGAAGCGGAGATGTTTGAAAAGCTATCTAAGACCCAACCAATCGGCAGGATGGCAAAACCAGAAGAGATAGCCTTTCTTGCATTATATCTGTGTTCAGATGAAGCCTCCTTTATAACGGGATCCGATTATCCCATTGACGGAGGATTTATTAAATTAAACAACTAACCAAATTAATATTAAGATGAAACTATTACGCTTTGGAGAATACGGTCAAGAGAAGGCTGGGCTATTTTCAAATAATGAGATCTTTGACCTTTCCTCATTCGGTGAGGACTTTGATGAACATTTTTTTGAAACAGATGGCATTGTCAGATTGCGAAAATGGTTGAAACAGAATCAATCAAAACTTCCTAAAGTAAAATCCAATGTGCGGATCGGAGCGCCCTTTAAAAGACCATCGAAAATAATTTGCGTAGGTCTTAATTACACAAAACATGCACTAGAATCAAAAATGCCCTTACCTCCTGAGCCTATTATATTTTTTAAGTCTACTTCTGCACTGGTTGGGCCACATGACAATCTCATTATTCCTAAAAAAAGTAGCAAGACAGATTGGGAAGTTGAACTTGCTGTTGTTGTAGGGAAAAAAGCTTCCTATGTGGATGAAAAAGATGCCCTGAAGCATGTGGCAGGTTTCTGTTTGCACAACGACTATAGTGAGCGGGAGTTTCAACTGGAAAGAAATGGTCAATGGGTGAAAGGCAAAAGCTGTGATACGTTTGCGCCAATGGGCCCATACTTAGTAACCCAAGATGAGATTGCTGACTTCAATAATTTACACATGTGGCTTAACGTCAACGGTAGGAAGATGCAGGATAATAATACTGATGATATGATTTTTGAAGTCCCCTTTCTGATAAGTTATATCAGCCAGTTCATGACACTTCTTCCTGGAGACGTTATCTCTACTGGTACTCCAGCAGGAGTTGGCCTTGGGTTTACCCCACCTATTTATCTCAAAGCAGGTGATGTGGTTGAATTGGGTATTGAAGGGCTGGGAGAGCAACGGCAAGTGGCAGTTTAGATTCAGGATTTCAAAATTTTTGAACTATAAGCTTTTGAGAATAGATTCTCATCAACATTTCTGGAAATACAATCCTGTTCGGGATAGTTGGATTACTGATGACATGAAAGTAATCCAACGTGATTTCCTTCCTGATGATCTCTCTCCTCTTTTAGTTGCAAATCGAATCGATGGTTGTGTTGCTGTTCAAGCAAATCAATCGGAGGAAGAGACTCTTTTTCTATTGAACCTGGCAGAACACCATCAGTTTATAAAAGGAGTCGTAGGCTGGGTTGATTTGAAATCGGATGACATTCAAATGCGCCTTTCCAACTACCTGAGGTTTCCAAAACTCAAGGGGTTCAGACATATTGTACAAGCAGAAAAAGAAGGTTTTTTAATGCAAAAAAAATTCCTTACCGGCATCAAGGCCTTACATAATTTCAATTATACTTATGACATCCTTGTTTATTCCCGCCAACTAGAAGAGGTGATCTGGTTTGTAAACAAGTTTTCAGACCATAAGTTTGTAATCGATCATATTGCCAAGCCTTCCATCAAAGACTTGGAATTTAATTCATGGGCAAAAAACATATCCATGCTAGCCGCTTTCGAAAATGTGTCATGCAAACTTTCAGGCATGGTCACAGAAGCAAACTGGAAGGGTTGGCGTGCTGGTGATTTCAAATCGTATTTGGATTTTGCCTTTGAATCCTTTGGCGTTAAACGACTTATGTATGGATCCGATTGGCCCGTATGCATGGTGGCGGCCACTTACAACCAACAACTGTCAATAGTAGAAGATTATATTTCGAAGCTTTCATCCTCGGAAAAAGAACTCGTCATGGGAGGAAATGCAATAAGATTTTATAATCTTTAAGCATGAATCTACATCTCACGGACAAAGTCATCATTGTAACAGGGGGAGCAAAAGGAATTGGTGAGGCCATTGTTCGATTATTAGTAGAAGAAGGAGCTATTCCGGTGATTGTTGATAAAGATGAACAGGCGTCAAGAAAAATACTATCTGAATTCCCTGGCAAGGTTTATTTTGTCCAAACTGATCTTATCTCGTCCCTGGCTTGTAAAAAGGCAGTCAATGAAATTCTATCTCACTATGATAGAATCAATGGACTAGTAAATAATGCCGGGTTTAACGATGGCATTGGTCTTGAAAAAGGAACTCCGGAAAAGTTTATTCAATCTATGAATAACAATGCTGGCCATTTTTATTTCATGGCACATTATGCTTTACCACAACTTAAGGTTTCTAAAGGGAGTATAGTAAACATCGGATCGAAAACATCTGTAACCGGTCAGGGAAATACCTCAGGATATGTAGCCGCAAAAGGAGCCATACTGGGGCTCACCCGTGAGTGGGCCGTTGAACTTCTGCCCTATTCCATCAGGGTAAATGCAGTTATTCCAGCTGAAGTACACACACCTCTTTATGATTCGTGGATAAGTTCTTTTGCTAAACCTGAAGAGAAATTGAAATCCGTTACATCAAAAATACCTCTGGAACATCGGTTAACCACACCAAAGGAAATAGCCAGTATAGTTGCCTTTCTGCTATCCAATCAATCAAGTCATACCACAGGGCAATGGATTCATGTGGACGGAGGATATACACATCTTGATAGAGCCATTAGTTAATAAATAAAATATGCCAATACCTCCAACTCAAGCTAAACTCAATGAAACTGATTCTTCTAAATCATACCTCATACCTCTCATATTAATAACCAGCCTGTTTTTTCTTTGGGGAATTGCAAACATTTTGAATTCCGCACTCATCGCTCATTTCCAACCGGTATTTGAAATCAAGCGGGCACAGGCTTTACTGATAGAGACAGCCTTTTATTTTGGATACTTTACCATTGCTATTCCTGCAGGCATCTTCATGGAGAAATACAGTTACAAGAAAGGTATATTGATAGGATTGGTCTTGTATGCTGTTGGAGCACTGCTATTTATCCCTGCAGCCAAACTTCTCACTTTTGGCTATTTTTTAGTGGCCTTGTATATAATTGCCAGTGGCCTTGCTTTTCTTGAAACTGCCGCCAACCCTTATGTCACTATTCTGGGAAAAGTTGAATCATCAGTTCAGCGCTTAAATTTTTCGCAATCCTTCAATGGACTAGCATTGATGGTTGGCCCTTGGGTTGCCGGGCAATTTATTTTCGCTGGAAATGAAGGTGCCATGGGTTTGCTCTCAGAAAAACAACAAGCAGCCGAAGCGGTTATATTTCCATACTCAGTCATTGCTGGCGTAGTTCTATTTATTGCACTGCTCTTTTTTCTTTCTAAAATGCCAGAACCTGAAAAGGGTGAAGGCATAAAGTTTGATAAAGCCATTTTTAAAAATCGACACCTTATGCTAGCAGTTTTAGCTCAGCTCTTTTATGTAGGAGCACAAGCAGGAATCTGGGGAATTTCTATTAATTATGTTACCGACTTATTACCCGGAACAACAAAAGAGATTGCTTCGAAAAACTACCTGATCATTGGCACTACTCTTTTTGTTATTGGAAGGTTTTTAGGAACATGGCTCATGACATTTATCAGAGATCATAAGCTATTGACTGTGTATAGTTTTTTCGCTTCAGCGTTATGCCTTATCGGGGTATTTGCGGATGGAATTGTGGCTGTCTATGCCGTTCTTGCTACGAACTTCTTTATGTCCATCATGTTCCCAACCATTTTTGCACTTGGTGTGAAAGATTTGGGTCGGGATACAAAGCTTGGATCTTCCTTCATCATTATGGCCATTGTTGGTGGCGCAATATTACCACCTATTATGGGACTGATCTCAGATTCAGTAGGTGTTCAACCTTCTTTTATCCTTCCTGCTATTTGCTTTCTTGTAGTGGCGTATTATGGAATATCGGGATATAAGATAAAAAAAATAGTAGCGACCCAATGAAAAGGTATTGTCTTGCACTTGATCTAAAGGATGATCCCATCCTGATCAAAGAGTATGAAAAATATCATCGCAATAGTTGGCCAGAAAACCTGAAAGCGATAAAAGATGCCGGCATAGAAGTAATGGAGATCTATCGAACTGGCAACAGGCTTTTTATGATTATGGAAACAAAAGATGATTTCTCATTCGAGGAAAAATCAAAACGTGATGCTATCAATCAAAAAGTCCAGGAATGGGAAGAATTAATGTGGAAGTACCAGCAAGCACTGCCGCATGCAAAAGCGGGAGAAAAATGGTTGGTGATGGAAAAAATGTTTGAGCTATGAACGATTCGTTAGAAACATTTACTTCCGATTTCTTAAAATCTTTTTCCATTCAGGTCTTTCTGCACTTTAAAATATCCAGGCAAGATGCCGAACAAGCTGCCGATGTATTAAGCCTTTCCGATCTTCGCGGCATCGACTCACATGGTGTAGCCCGGCTGCATACGTACTTCGATATGCTCACGTTGGGTAAGATCAATGCAAAGCCCAACATCAAAATCATCCGCGATAAAAAGAGTGTGTGCACAGTGGATGGCGACAATGGATTAGGACTAGTAGTTGGTCCTAAAGCGAATGAAATTGCTATGGATAAAGCAGATGCACATGGATCCGGCTGGGTTAGTGTATGCAACACCAATCATTATGGAATTGCCTCCTATTACTCATTAAAGGCCCTGGAACGAGACATGATCGGCTGGTCAATGACGAACAGCACCAAACTGGTGGCACCGCTGTGGGGTGCTGAAAGAATGTTAGGGACGAATCCTATTTCAATTGCATTTCCAGGTCTGAAGAACCTCCCCATCGTTATTGACCTGGCAACCAGCGCAGCAGCTTATGGAAAAATTGAAATAGCAAAACGCAAGCAAGAGCCAGTGCCAAAAGGTTGGATCATTAACCACCATGGTGATATGACGACAGACCCTAATGATATGATCAACGGTGGAGCATTATTACCCCTTGGCTCAGAGCGCGAATTAGGTGGCCATAAAGGATATGCTTTGTCTGCGATGGTGGATATACTTACATCTGTGTTGAGTGGCGCAAATTGGGGGCCTTTCGCGCCACCATTTGCATTGCGTCAAGAGATTCCTTCACGAAGTGTAGGGAAAGGAATTGGTCATTTCTTTGGTGCCATGCAGATTGATGGTTTCATGGAAGTTGATGAATTTAAAAAAAGAATTGACGAATGGATCGAAGTATTTAGAAATACGAAACCGGCAAAAGGTCATAAGGCGGTTCTTATCCCAGGTGATCCAGAACATGCAGAGGAAGCCATCCGTAGAAAAAATGGAGTGCCGCTGATTGAAACAGTTGTAAATGATCTGAAAGATATTTCGAAGCAGACAGGGATTCCGTTCTAAACAATTGCCACAGATGCGCAGATTAATCCGAGAATCTTTGCTAAGATTTTTACAAAATATCTTTTACCTTCTTAGCAGTTCTTATTCCAGGTGACCCAGAACATGCCGAAGAAGCTATTCGTAGAAAAAATGGGGTACCGTTGATAGAGGCGGTTGTGAATGATCTTAAAGATATTTCCAAGCAGACTGGAATTCCGTTCTAAACAATTGCCACAGATGCGCAGATTAATCCGAGAATCTGTGGCTAAGATTTTTACAAAATATCTTTTACCTTCTTAGCAGTTCTTATCCCAGGTGATCCAGAACATGCAGAGGAAGCCATTCGTAGAAAAAATGGAGTACCGCTGATTGAAGCAGTTGTAAATGATCTGAAAGATATTTCCAAACAGACTGGAATTCCGTTCTAAACAATTGCCACAGATGTGCAGATTAATTCGAGAATCTGTGGCTAAGATTTTAACAAAATATCTTTTACCTTCTTCATCCCCGTACTAGCTTTCTCTGCAATAAATTCAAGATTAGGAATATGAAGTATGTCTGGTTTCTTAGGATCCACAACATATTTCTTCGCACGATCAGGAACATAATCTATTAATCCTGCAGCAGGATAAACGACCATCGAGGTTCCTACAACCAAAAAAATATCTGCACCTGATGCGATGTCTGCAGCTACTTCCATCGTAGGTACCGCTTCACCAAACCAAACGATATTAGGGCGCAGTTGAGAACCTAACTCGCATGTATCGCCAAGATTTAATTCCCATCCTTTAATGGGATAAATCAAAGCTGTGTTTCTGGTGCTTCGCGATTCAAATAAACTTCCATGCAGGTGAATGACATTCGTTGAACCGGCTCGCTCGTGAAGGTTATCAACATTCTGAGTAATAATAGTTACTTGAAAGCTCTTCTCTAGTTCAGCTAATATCTCGTGACCCTTATTAGGTTTTACATCTAATGCTTTCTTTCTTCTTTGATTATAAAAATCCAAAACTAGTTCAGGATTTCTCCTCCATCCTTCCGGAGTTGCTACATCCTCTACCTTATGTCCTTCCCACAAACCACCTGAGTCACGGAAAGTTGCAATGCCGCTTTCAGCACTGATGCCTGCTCCGGTTAGCACGATGAGTTTTTTCATGACTCAAATACTAAATGCTCTTCGCACCTGTATCCTTCCAGCTTTTGGATTTTGCTGAATCAATGACTGCTTCACAAACTTTCTGCGTTTGAAGGGCATCTTTAAAAGTTGGTGCACAGGGTTCTCCTGTCTCTAAGCTGTTGAAAAAATCGGCAACCTGATGAACAAAGGTGTGCTCGTAACCAATGATCAGTCCTGGTACCCACCATTTTTTCATGTAGGGTTGATCCCCATCTGTTACAAGTATGGAGCGCCAACCTCGAACAATGGAATCATCAGCATGATCAAAAAACTCCAGTCGATTTAAGTCATGCAAGTCCCATCGAATGGAGGCGTGTTCACCATTTATCTCAAAAGTATACAAGGCCTTATGGCCTCGCGCATAACGTGTTGATTCGAATAAACCCAACGATCCATTTTCAAAATGGCAATGGAAAAGACAAGCATCGTCAATACCCACCTTCTGCACTTTACCGGTAGCCTGATGTACACGCTCTTTAATAAATGTTTCGGTCATAGCAGATACGTCTTTGATCGCACCATTTAGCCACATGGCCGTGTCGATGCAATGTGCCAGAAGATCGCCTGTTACGCCTGAGCCCGCTGCTTCAACATCTAATCGCCACAAGCCTTCCCAACCTTGCGGTAACTCCGGACTAATCGTCCAATCCTGAAGGAAGTTGGCCCGGTAATGAAAAATCTTCCCCAACTTTCCCGAATCTATAATTTGCTTCGCTAATGTCACTGCAGGTACTCGTCTATAGTTATACCAAACCGTATTCTTCACACCAGCCTTCTCTATTGCATCCATCATGCGTTGGCCTTCAACCAACGTTCGCGAAAGCGGTTTCTCACATAAAATCATTTTGCCTTTTGCTGCAGCCGCAATAGCAATCTCAGCATGGAAATCATTTGGAGCACAAATGTCTACTGCATCAATATCATCACGGGCAATGAGAACCTTCCAATCTGTTTCATACGACTCGTAGCCCCATTGCTCTGCAAATGCTTTTACCTTTTCGGGATTGCGTGAGCAAACTGCTTTCAATACCGAACGATATTTCAATTCAGGAAAAAAATCTCCAACACGTTTGTATCCATTGGTGTGAGTACGGCCCATAAACCCACATCCAATCAATCCTATCCTAAGTTCTTTTTTATTACTCATAATCTGATCATTTTATCTCTTGATTTTTTATTAGTTGTGAGATTTGAGTAATGAGCGTGAGTAATGAGACCTTATTTTCAAGTTGCAAATGATTACTCAGGCCTCACTAAAATTACTTAATTCTCACTACTCAATACTCACTACTCAATACCAATTATTCAACCCATCCATGCAACTGACGAACTTTTATCATCGTAGCCAATACATCGTTCCATGTTTTTTGTTTCATCATTACTTCATTGGGGAACATGCATCCATCCCAACAAATATGTTTAAAAGCTTTGGTGAGTTTACCATTTTCATCTCGCAACCAAAACCCTGCATCATTAGCGATATCAAGCTTTCCATTAGGATCAGTCGCCTGACAATGACGACCTGTTTTGTCATGTGAACCTGAGCCGAACACGGTGCCATCATTTTGCGCCACATGGAAGTCAAGGGTCCATGGTCGAAGGGCTTTGGTTATCGTTTTAAGTCCTTCACTTAATGCTTTGCGATCTCCCCATTTAAAATCTTTAGGAAGTATCCTGTCTTCTGGACGGTTGTCGCTCAATAAATATAAAAGCGTATGGGCCATGTCGGCCTGAAAACCAATGTTTGGTCGATCAACGGCTTCTAATGTTTCAACCATCGTTTTCCAACTGTGCATACCACCCCAACATATCTCTCCTTCTGCAGCCAGTCTTTCACCATAGCCAGCTGCAACATCACATGCTTCGCGAAAAGTCTGCGCAATTAATTTTGTATTACCAACAGGATCAACCGCCCAGTTTGTTGGCGAGCTTGCAGAATCAATTCTCACAACTCCATGCGGACGCACACCCAACTCACGTAATCGTCTTCCAAAATGACAAGCCTTGCGAACCATATCCACAAATACTGCGCGCTCTTCTTTACTGCCCATTGCAGGACCACCCCAGATGGGTGCAACAAGGCTACCAACATTCAGTTTTAAGCCTTTGAGTTTTTCAGCCAATTTTTTAATGTCATCATCCGTATACGTTTCAAGATCAATGTGCGGACCAAATAGGCCAAGGTCAACTCCATCGAATTTTATACCCTTGACTTCCGCGGCAGCGGTCATTTCAAGTAAAGTATCAAACGGAATAACAGGTTCCGAATCCGGACCTTTCCCTACAATACCAGGCCATGTGGCATTGTGGAGTTTGGGGTAGTTATTTTCAGGCATAACAAAATAGTTTAAAGTTTTTAGTTTACAGTTTCAGGTCTGGATTTTCTGGGCCAAAATGTTTCAGCATCACGATCGGATCAGTTGTAGAGGCGTTGGTAATCTTAACACCATCACGAGCTGCTTTTTCGGTGATGAAAAATTCATCATTGGTTAATTGTCCGTAGCGGATTAGCGCTGGTGTCTCAACATTCCATACACCCATCATGCCATGGCCTTGCATCATGATGATGCCATATGCAGCGCTGTCTTTAATGGTGACCGTTGCCCCTGGAAGAACTGTAAGTTCCTTAGCACTGAAGGCTTCTGATTTATAGCACACCCAGGTTTCAATATATCCATCGGCTTTCATTTCTGCCAATGATTTTACTGGCTTTGGACTCATGAACCTGGTTTGAAGAATATTTGGATCAACATTCAAATCCCAATCGAGCACATCAATCAATTCATCATAATCACCAATCTTGTCTTTTGGAGTTCCATTCCATAATAGTTCTTCCGGAATGATCGCTTCGTTCACCAATGATTGATACATGGCGAAAACATCGGAAGCTTTCTGCGGTTCATATGTACACATACTTCCGGGTGCATGAAGCATCCCAGGAGGCACATCCCAACCAGTGCCAGGTTCAAGACGAAAGGCTGAAGAGTAATTTGTGATCTTGTTATCGCCTTTGGTGAAATTCACTAGGCATTGTCTGATCTCTGCTTTAGTTGTGCCCGGTGAAATTCCAAAGAACGTATAAGGGAAATCACCACCATGATTATTCAACTGTGGAGGGAAGTAGTACGCTTCAGGTTTGCCCATCTGACCGATGAGGGCAGCCTTCTCATCATTATGATGAACATGATGTGGTAGTGGGCCCATATTGTCAAAGAACTTTGAGTACATCGGCCAGCTTTTATGTTTGTTCCATAACCGGTCTCCGATAATCTCGCCTTTAAGTTCATCAATAACATCTTTCAACAATATCTGTTCTTCTTTGGCACCGTCCTTAACGACCACCGCACTTAAGCCTTCATTCTTTCCGGTTAGGGGACCGTTCTTAGCAGGAGTAGTAGATGACAACCAGCGTTCATCAATACCACCACGGTTTCCACCTAACACATAATAATCATCGGGATGTAACTTGATCCTTCGGCCTGGCACACAGAATGATCGCGGGACCCATGTGGGTGCCAATCGTAGTATTCCTTTGCCTTGATCTATTGCTTTTTTTGCTAAACTCATTTTAAAAGTGTTTAAGTGTCGGGGTGCTGAAGTGTTAAAATAGTTAGTTTTTTCAAGTTGGCAAAGATGTATTCTTCAACAATGTATTAATTGATGCTTCATCTTCCAGTACTTCAATTTCAACGTCATAACTCTGGCTTTCTCCCGGTGCAAGGTGGATCAATTGGTTCTCTTTGCGAGCCTTTGCTTGTCCTATTGGAGGATTGGTGCCTGGTTCAAGACCTGTTACGTATTCATCTTTCCCCCAATGCTGCCAGTTGGTTAGCCACGGCAATTGTTTTTTATGGAAACGCATAGCTACGGCAAGGTCGAGTTTGGAATTATATAATCCACATGTACACTTGCCTGAGTGATCAGGAGTAGCATCAATAGCTACAACTGCTTCACCTGTGCCACTGTGATTCACCAATGGTGCAGGACATTTACGAAAATCATTTCCTTCTCTGAATATCTTATCAGCTTTGTCTCCTTCCATGGATTGCCATGCCCCCTGCCAAAGAATATCAGTTCCTTCATCAACCAATGGCCAACCGAAATTAAAATGATAGAGGATCATGTGAGGTGCTGGTGTGTTCGCACGATTCGTTACTTCATCATGAATGCGGATTGTAGGCTGACCGAGTGTGGCAGATATGGTTCGCCTAAGCTCAAGGCTGGGGCCGAATATCTTAGTCTCTTTCATTGTTCCGGTAATGCTCATTTCCATTTTGCCAGAGAAAGGGTCTGGCTGTATAATGGATTCAATCTCAGCGGGTGTGTTGCTGATAAGTCCGTGAATACCACGTTCACCATAAGCATCTGTTTCTGCCCCACCGACATGAGATAAGCCACAGGTTGTAAGCAAGCCTCCGCCAAATGTTCGGAGCCAATCCATTCCATGATGCGAAAATGGTTGTGGCGTTGTGATACCAGTATGACTAAGCCACGTGAGACTGTGTTGGTTGTAAAAAACATCTGCAATATCCATCGCACGATCAATGACTACTTTGTAGCGCAAGCCTGTTCCGGTGTTGATCCAAGCAATACGAGTTCCACGTCCGGCACCGTTGTCGATTACAGACGTTTCAATGCCACCTAGTTGGGTGTGGTTTGATATTTTTCCTTTCCAACTCTGGAGCATAGTTGTTTAATTTAGATTCTGGATGCTGGATGCTAGACACTAGATTCTGGATTCTTGAAGCTGGAAATTGAAGTCCCGATTTTTTTCCAGCATCCAGAATCTAGCATCAAGTATCGCTACAATTCTTTCAATCGTATATTCCTGTACTCCACTTTCATAGGCGGCCCAACGTGTACTTGCACGCCAAGCAAGCCCGTCATTTTTCGGTTTACCTTGTCTTCATCTGTTACATCGCTCATTAATATACCGTTGACATAGTGTTGCAGCCGATTTCCCTTCACAATCAAATGGACTTCATTCCAATCAGTACTCTTTATAAAAGCTTGTAATGAATCTTTATTCCATGACTTTGTGATCTCCACTTTCGTCCATGCATTGTTCTTGACATAATCTTTGATCGCTGCATTAGGATCTTCCGTTCCATTGATTGTGGTTTTTTGCCCACGATAAGCCAGTGTTGTTCTTCCGCGCTCCTCATAGTTCTGACCGGTATATCGATTCTTTCCATCAATATCGGCCTGATAGCCTTTCAGAGCGAATGGCACTTCAGTAATCTGTTCACTACGATAGTTGATACCACTGTTTCCATCTATGGACATTTTATACTCCAGCTTTAATTCAAAATCTTTTGTTTCTCCTCCTCGCCAGATAATAAAGGTATTGCTCTTCAACAATTTATCAGCGGTGATCTCCCCTACTATGCTGCCATTCTCGACTCTCCAGTAATTTAAATCCCCTTCCCACCCTTTCAATGTTTTACCATCAAAAATTTGCTTGAAGTCAACTTCTTTTGTCTGGCCTGTTACGGATATTTTGCATCCAATTGTCATAAGCGCGATTGCTATGATCAGGATTCGAATGAGAGATGAATCAGTTTTTCCTATCATGTTGGATTAGTTTAAATTATTCGCAAGTGTAAGTCAAGGTGGTGTTTGAAGCTAGGACGAATGATAAAGGTTGACCTTAGCGACCTTCATGCTCTGTCACCGCGACCGAACGAAATTAAGAAACAAAAACTATATCGCAACACCGAGATATAATATCACGCGAACAATGTTACCAGCAGTTTTGCTTATTGCCCCTTCTTCTTTGTCCAGAGCTTTAACATTTCTGTAGTCGTTAAAACATTCTTGAATCCCTTATTTTTCAATCCGTCTCTTAGTGTTTTGTCGCCAGTCCAAAGTTTTCCTTTCAAATGTCTTGTTAAGGCAATGAAGTCGGTGTCGTCTAAGTCAATTCCGTCAGTAATTATTTCTGAATCCTCCCAAATTTTTTGCGGGATTATCGCTTCGTTAATAAATGAAATCTTTGTGAGAAGGGTGTAATAAGATTCCTCTAGCTGCAGGTCAGTCAGTTTCGAAATCCTTTTCAGTTTGTCCCAATGGCTACGGATTTCAGTCCGCATGTATTGAGCACTGTAAAATTCAAAAATGCCGTCTGCGTTAAAAATTATTTGACCGAAAGTCGTATGTGTTTTTAATAGGGAACTAAAAATGATATTCGTGTCGACTACTATTTTCATTTAATAAATCGTCTCCTGTTTTTGCTCCACCAGCCTTTCTTTATCTCTTTGGCAAGTTTGTCCACATCGGCTTGTTTTGCCTGAGATTTGTCAGTTGCTTCCTTGTAAGTCAAGTAATTGATAATATTTTGAAGTCCTTCAGTATCAATGTAAGATGGAAGTCTGATAATTACCTCTGTTTTTGTTCGTTCAATCATCATTTCTTTAATATTTATCCTCTAAAATCGTTTTTTATTATGTCAATCGCAAAATGGATAATCGGTTATCTCCAAGCAACTTGCTTATTGGTGAAGAACACCAACAAGGGAAGCAGCGCGTTCTATTATATAACCGAACTAAAACCTTTGTTAACTATTGTTCTTTACTTGTTGTACCCTTTTGTTAAACTTGAAACTTTCTCAATTGAAATACATCCACTTATCCCAACTGAATTCGAGTTGGCCGTCTCGTTAATTAGCTTAACATATTGAAGAAAGTCTATTCCCATCAATTTAACTCCTCCACGTTTTTCCATTTCTTGGACATATTGATTCAAATTTTCTAATATATTGAAGTTTGGAGTTGTAATAAATGAGGTTAAACAAATAACTCGATCATCTTCTGGTTTTTCTCCTATTAACACTAACGGTCCACCTGAATTACCTTTGTTCGTTGTAAGGTCTAACCAAGCAACTTCACGATTAAGATCTTTTGATTTAACTTTGATTGATTGTTTAAAAAAGGATGAAATTAGACCGACTGTAATGAATGGCTCGTTCAAGTCAAGAGGATAGCCGCAAGTATATACTGGAGCTCCTTCATAAGCATCAGAGAACGATCCAAGCTTTAGAAAATTGATTCGATCCTGACCGTCAATTTTCAAGATACAGTAATCCCAAAATGATGCTTCTTGTATCGCTGACTCATCACTCAAATTCAAGACAATTTTAGCTACCAAAGTGTCATTCATTGAATTTACTACAGAGAATGAGCTAAGGATTTTACCGACTGAGTCAATTCGTGTAATTTGATTAAAAATTACATGCCAGTTTGTAACAAATAACCCGTCACTCGAGATAAAGAAACCTGTTCCTGACTTAACTTTATCCACCAGTACTTTGCAAGTACTTTTTTTTATACTTTGTATTCTATTCAAAGTCGAAACCTTATCACCCAAACTTGTAGTTATTTGACCATAGCAAGAGTTGGTAAGCAAAATAATTAGTAATATTTTATTAATCACTTTCATTCTTCTTGATAATAGTCGTCAACATTTTTGTATTATGCAATATCTCAATCACTTCCCACCACCCGTATACACTTCATGATCCTTGTTGCCCCCTGCTACCATGTAGGCAATAATATCTTTGATCTCTTCGTCATTCAACCTGTTGATAAGTCCCGGAAGCATGAGCGATACCGTGGAATGTTTGGTCGAGGTAACATCGGTCTTCGATATCTCACGCAGTGTTTGTGGCGAAAATGGATTTTGAGAAACGAAATATTTTTCATCGTCCTCATTGATCAGTCTGCCCAGGATCGAACTGCCATCCTTCATCGTAAAAATTGTAGCTGCATATTGATCAGAGACTTCTTTATTCGGATCGATGGTATGCTCCAATATATCTTTGGCTGTAAAGCGAGTGCCTACCTGAGTCAGGTCGGGACCAATGTTTCCTCCTTCACCATGCACAGTATGGCATGAACTGCACAGTGAAGCTGCAAACATATTCTTACCACTAACAAAATCACGGTTGGTAAGTGGTTCGTCCAGTATGGCTAATGCTTCCTCTTTGGTTCGTCTCTTACCGGGGCCTTTTGGTTGAGGCAGGTCTGCCAGGTCATTGCCAGATTCTGTTAATAAACGGCCACCTGAAAGGGTGTCATAATAACTTGTTTTATCGGCAGGAGTATGAGCCAACCCTTTCTTTCTAACCTTGTCAATAAAACCGATATAGCTCACGCCTCCCTTGTAGGTGAACGCATTTGCAAACCATTTAAAATACTGCTCATGAAGTTCTGGTGTCCACCCAGAGCTTGCTTCTGAAAGCACAGTAGCTAAATAAGTCTGCTGTGCAGGTGGAATTTTTGATAACATCTTTGCAATGTCCAATCCATACTGGGGATTTCTCATAATAAGATCAGATGAGGCGCTTACTGTCTTCTCCATCGGGTCATCTTTAGCACTAGACAGCAAAGTCAGTGTCTTTTCAACTGAGCCCGGTGCTCCTATGTGAATGAGCACTTTGCTAAGCACACGATCAAGTTCATTTGACTGAGAAGGAAATTTCGGATCGAGATAAGCAACCACCTGATCTTTGACGGTACCTTCAGGTTTACCCATTCGGAAAATAAGAACCTCAAATGCCCGAACGATATCGATCTGTTGTGATGGTGAAAGTTTGTCGTAATCGACTTTAACAAGTGCCTGGAACATCTTGTTCTTCACATTTGGTTTGCCATGACGAGCCAAAGCGATCATAGCCAGCGTTAGTGCTTGCGGATCGGTTTCTTTCAATGCGCGCTCCTGCCATGTGCTCACTGGCTGATGCTCAATCGCGATGCGCGCTGCATAGCGTACAAAGCGCTCTTCATGCTTTAAGTTTGGCCATGCTGCTTCAACTGCATCCTTGTTTGGTTCATGATACTTTTCAAGACTTCTTCGCAACTGATTTGCTTCGTTTACATCGGCTGAAGCTTTACTGGTTGCACTTGTAGCATTGTTTTGATTCTCTAATGAGGAAACCCGATATAGATCAGACTCCAGCCTTCTTCCTCCAGTAAGGAAATACATCGCACCATCAGGACCGATCACTCCATCTGTTAACGGCAAAGGCGAGCCAGAAAGAAATTCTTCTGCTTCAGCAGTATAGGTAGCTCCATGCGGGGTAAGATGGATTGCGTAAATAATTCCAAAGCTCCAGTCAAAAGCGAAAATTGATTTTTTGTATTTATCAGGAAAGGCGGCATTCATTCCACTGATCAAACTTGTAGGTGAACCCTGTCCGATGTTAATCACCGGAGGTAAGTTATCAGGATAAGCCGCGGACCATTTTCCATTTCCAGTACGCCATCCGAACTCGCTTCCACTGGTTACATGGCAAATACGGGTAGGTCTGTACCATGGCATTCCAAAATCCCACTCCATGTCCGAATCATAAGTAAACAAATCCCCGGCTTCATTAAAGGCAATATCAAACTCATTTCGAAAACCTGCTCCTATCATTTCCCAATGGTTTCCGAGAGAATCCATATGGGCAATCCACCCACCGGGTGCTTCGCGATTGTTGGCATGACCTCGCGGATCTTTTATCTGAGGAAATAAATTATCCTCCTGCCATACAGGAGGCAACCTGTAAGTTTCCATGTCCGGAACATCCACATGATTGCCGGCAGAGATGTAAATGGATTTTTTATCCGGTGACAGTATGATACTGTGTGGCCCGTGCTCACCGGGTTCTCCCGCAAGCGATTTGATCAACGTGATCTTGTCAAACTGGTCATCACCATCAGTATCCTGAAGCCGATACATACCTGTGTTCTTATCAAAGTTTTTGTCGCTGTTGTGATTCACCATCACATACAAGCTATTGAAAGCATAGAGCAGACCCTGCGCAAAGCCCATTCCGATTTTAAGAGTAGTAGTATCTGTACTTTGGTCAGCCGCTGATCCGATAATAAGTTTTTCAACTTTTGGCTTAGTTGTATCGCCAGCCACCGGTAATTCGAGACGGTATAAAGCACCGTATTGGTCAGCGGTAATCATTCTGCTTTTGTTATCGAATGTCATTGCTACCCATGAACCCTGATCATTGTCAGCGGGACTGTATAAATGCTCAGCCTTAAATCCAGCAGGCAATTTTAGCTTATCAATTTTAGGATTTCCATTAGTGGCCGTCTCTTTGCTTTGGCAGGCTGTCGCAAAAACCAGGATTGAAAGAGCAAGTAGAAAATTAAAAGACCTGTTGCGGTTTACGTTCATGTTATGAATTTTATGTCTTTCCTTTTTGGCTTGATAACTAATCTAATGGAATGAAAAAATGAAGTTAATCCATTTCACCCATCATATAAAATTTACTTGATAAATGGCACATGGGTTCTTTGGGGATATGCCATCATGATGAATATCAAGCAAACAGTTCCATCTCAGCCTTCCCTTTGCCGTCAGGCGTTGTAAAGAATGGCCTTTTTTCTATCACGTAGTTGGTATCCTCAGGAATGCCTAGTGCATGATATATCGTTTGGTGCAGTTGGGCTATCTTGATTGGCTTCTCTAATGTTTTACAGGGGCGCTCATCAGCAGTTTTTCCATACACAAATCCTTTTTTAATCCCTCCTCCAAACATTAAGATGGAACACCCATCGGTGAAGTGGCGGTGCATGCCGTAATGTTTTATGTCGTCAATAATATCAGGCTGACTCACCTGCTCTTGCACTGTTGCTCCTGGTCTGCCTTCCGTCATCATGTCTCTACTGAACTCACTTGCTAATATTATCATGGTGCGATCCAGATGTCCAGATTGTTTAAGGTCTTTGATCAATTGTGCAATAGGAGCATCAATTTGTTTTTTCATTTCAATCAGTCGGGTATAACCATTCTCGTGTGTATCCCATCCTTTGAAAGGTTCGTATTCTGTTGTTACGCTGATGAACCTTGCGCCTTGTTCTGTCAGTCTGCGCGCAAGCAAGCATCCTAATCCAAAGCGACCTGTGTTATATTTATTATAACTTTCCTTTGGTTCTAAACTGAGGTCAAATGCTTTTGACTCGGGAGACTTAAGTAGCATGTATGCTTGCTCCATCGAACGCTGTAGCGATTCTTTTTGATAGTCGCTTCCATATTCTCCGACAGGGCTATTGCCAATAAGCTCTTTGTATAGTTGGTTTCGTCTTTCAAACCGTTGAAAGCTCATGCCCACCGGAGGCTTTACACTTTCCAAACCTGCCGAAGGATCGGGGATAAAAAATGGACCGAATTCATTTCCAAGAAACCCTGCTGTGTGAAACGCCTTTAGTTCTTCTGCTTCGCCCACCGTGAACCGTTGCCCGATGTCAATGAAAGCTGGGATCACCGGATTCTTTGGCCCTAACTGGCTGGCAATCCACGAACCAATGTGAGGAGCAGCAACAGTCTGTGGCGGCTCATAACACGTATGCCAATGATATTGATGTCGTGAGTGCAAGATATGTCCAAGGTCTGCTGCAACGTAAGATCGGATGATAGTACCCTCATTCATTATACTACCAATGGATTGAAGACCTTCTGAAAAATGAATTCCATCTAATGCTGTTGGAACAGATTTAAAAGTGCTGAGTACACTGTTTGATTGCATTCCCTTTGTATAAGGAGTATATTTCTTTGGATCGAACGTATCGGTGTGTGCCATGCCGCCTGCCATCCAAAGGAGGATTACGGTATCCGCTTTAGCATTAATCTTTGGTGCCGCACATGAACTCAACATTGATGTGGGCAATCCAGCGGCCAACGCAGCGAATGTGGCCGCGCTGGTCTTTTGTAAAAATTCTCTTCGGTTCCAGTTTTTATTCATTTGTGTTTGTTGCAATTTCTTAGTGACTTCGTGGCTTGGTGGCTAAAAAAGTAATTGCCACAAAGCACTAAGACACCAAGTTTTCTTTAAATATAATCACATACCTAATTATTGGTAACAACAATTTAATAAATCAATTGAAACTCTGGAAGCAAAACAATAGCCCAAATTAGGTCCTGAATATTTTCCTCATTTGGCAATGCTCCTAAAATATCAGTAGCTGCCTTCATCTCTGACTTTTCAGGATAGCGTCCCAATGACATTTTATATAGTTCATTAATAATTTCCGTGTTGGTTTGAAATTTTTCTTTCCACTTTTTGGCCCCCAATTCTAACACATTATTAAACTTATTTCCATTGGTAAGCTCCAAAGCCTGCAAAAGATTTGCTTGCGATGATCGGGAAGTTGAAACGTTCTCTCGGTTAGGACGACCAAGTGCTGTTAAGAAAACATCGTTTTTAACAAGCGAGGCCCTGGCGTAATTCAACGGAACCAAAGGCGCAGCATTTTTGAATGGATCATATTGCATAAGCGTATCCGGATAAACAGGATAGACAATAGTGCTCACGGCATCCACAAACTGTTCTGCAGATAATCTCCTGCGGTGCATGCCTTTGAAGATGTAATCTTCATTGACAATGTCGTTCTCATTTTTAATTCCAACAGATGGCAACTGATAGGTTTTCGATGTAGTGATTGTGAAGATCAGGTCTTTCAAATTATTTTTATTTCCAAAAAAATCCGAAGCCAGCCAGTCTAGCAAATCCTGACTCCATGGTTCGTTGTCCATCAGATCGACTGGTTCTACTATTCCCCTACCCATTAACTTAGCCCACATACGATTAACGATTGTCCTATAAAGGCGACCGTTTTGCGGAGCAGTCAAATACTCAGCCAGTTGTTTTAGTTTTTCATCAACAGTTAAAGTACTGTCAATGGTACCCAATTCAGAAAAAATAATTTTAGTACCGGCCATCTTTCCTGTTGGTTTGTCGCACCGATTTACCTCAAGGGTGGTATCAGAAAAAATATTGGCAAATGCATACGCCTCAGACAATTTTAAATCGCTGATAAAACTATCATGGCAGGAAGCACACTTCATGTTTAAACCTAGAAACACCTGAGAGATATTTTGAGCCGCTTGCATTTCTACGCGTTGACTGGCGTTGATTGTGCCGCGCCATTTTATTCCTTTGATAAACCCTTTGGATTTCTTATCGGGACTAATGAGTTCACTTACAAAGACATCATACGGTTTATTACTTCTTAGCGATTCATACAGCCATTCGGTAATAGCAAACCGACCTCCGGTAATATAGCCAGTGCCCGAATAGTCGTTTCTAAGTGCATCGTTCCAGAAGCTCAACCAATGTTGTGCGTAGTCATCATTGCGGTCAAGCAGTTCCTTCACGAGTAATTCCCGCTTGGAAGAATTGTTGTCAGCGATAAAAGCATTTACTTTTTCAGGAGATGGCAATAGACCGATGATGTCCAGGAAAACCCTTCGAATAAAAATCTTATCATCCACCACTGAAGGCCATGAAATATTTTTGTTGTCAAAATAGGTATTCACAAAACGGTCTATCGGATTTGCCAGGCCTGACTCATCGCTAGGTAACACAGGCATTCGCGGAGCTAACTCGGCTACACGATACACGCTTTTTTCATCTGTATTATCAGGCCATAGTGCCCCCTTTTTTATCCATAGCTGCAACGTAGCAATTTCTTTTTCACTCAGGGTTTTTCCTTTAGAAGGCATGGATTCTTTATCTCCTCTCGGCAAGAGAAGCCTTCGTATCATTTCACTTTTCTCAGGATGCCCAATCGTAATTACTTCTCCCGATTTACCGCCACGCATAACAAAATCTTTTCTATCCAACCTCAATTCACCTTTTGTTTTTTCAGCGCTGTGGCATTTATAACAATTGTGCGCAAAGATTGAACGCACTTCTACATTCAGTGCGGCCACTTGTTGGGGGTTAAGTGCTTCCGTTGAGTCGTTTTTGAAGCTTGCTAAGTTGAAATCGGGATTACTTGTTAAATCATTTCCATCGCTCCACGGCAATACTTCCGTTAGATAATCAGTACCATGAGTTAATGATGCTCCATAATGTCCTGCAATGGTTACTCCTATTACGGAAAAAATTAAGAATGACCTATATGCTTTGAGCAGTTGAGAATTGTCGTTCCTGCCTGAAAGTCGAAAAAAATAGAATGTGGTTGTCGCCAATACGGCCGTTGCGATCCCCGACCATTGGTGGATCGTGAGCGCGTTGCTACTGTACTCATCCTGCTCTTTCAGCAACAACCCAAAGACAGCAGCAACAATCGCGCTTAGCGTTCCGATTAATAAAATAATATATAAGCCTGATCGAAATCCTTGATCCTTTTTATTCCACGAAAAAATTTCAAGAAATAACGCTACCACCAACAAGGCAATTGGAAAATGAACAATGAGCGGATGCAGCCTTCCGAGGAATTGGTATAACCAGAAAGTTGTCGTTACAGAATCTTCAGACATTTTTATAGTTTAATAACCTATTCTGTGGCTAACACTAAAGCCCATACTTACTACAATTTTGTTGAATAAACTTCAAGCCCTTCTCCGCCATATCCCATGGCTTTGAATATTCGCGCCAAACATTGATTGAATTCGCAAAGTTGGGATCGTTTCTGGTAAAGGCTTCAATAGTGAGCCAGCCTTTGTATTTTATATCTGCCAATGTCGAAAACGTTTCGTCCCAGGGCACATGGCCATCGCCTGGTGTACCCCTATCGTTTTCACTGATATGTACGTGTGCCAATACAGGTGCTATTTTTTTTATGGCCTCCGATAATTTTTTCTCTTCAATGTTCGCATGATGTGTATCGAACATCGCTTTTACATTTGGATGTGAGGCTTTGTTAACCAACATTGTCAATTGCTCCATGGTGTTGCACAGATAACATTCGAAACGGTTAAGGGCTTCTAGAGTAAGGATGATGCCGGCCTTAGCTGCATAGTCGCCTGCTTTATTTAGCACCTCTGCACTCCATGCGTATTCATTCACTTCTGGAGGCCTGCCTACAAAGCTTGCGAAAGCAGAATGAAAAGGCCCGCAGATAATTTTTGAATTCAGCGCATGTGAACAATCTATTGCTAATTTCAAGCGCTCAAATGCTTTTTCTCTTATTGAAGCAGAATCACTGGCAGGATTTTCATCAGGGCCAAGGCCTAGCACACAAGTAGCCTCCAATCCAATACTTTGCAAATGCTTTCCCAAGTGCTTATAAACTTCTTTGTTTTGTTCAGACATGAAACATTCTATGCCATCATAACCAATTTTCTTTAGTCTTTCGGACACAGGATACATATCATTCCCAATTCCTCCAGACCACGCCAATAAATTAAATCCAATTTTATTCATCACTCATTTATTTTGAATTTCAATTATTTCTCCATCGGATGCAGCTTCAACAACTCATCAGGAGAATAAAAACCTTTTTTATCTTTTTCCGCTTCGCGAACTGCTTTTACTTTATCTGGTAGGATAGCAGGAGCCTTATTGCCAAACGCATTTCGAACATACGTAAGAACGGCTGCTACCTCTTCATCATTGAGCATACCTCCGAAAGGTGTCATTGGAACTTGTCCTGTATATTTATTTCCATTTACTTCTATTGGCCCCATCATGCCCTTCAATGCAATTTTAATAAGACGCTCATCATTCCCCAATACCCATTGGGTACCCAACAGACCTGGAAAGCTCGATGCCGAAAGTCCAACCCCATCGGCTTGATGGCATGTACCGCAATACCCATCACGCATGTAGATTGCCTTTCCCTTGACAAACAATTCACGATCAGTTCCTTTAAGATCTGTGATTACCTCTTCATCTTTTTTCTCTTTTAGCGACATTCCGTTCAAATGAGCAAGAGCCGTTGCATGCGCTTCTATCATCCAATCATCGAGTGGTTTTTTACCTGCCTCTATTGCGATAGGCAAACCGATTTCCTTATCTAGCCAAGATGCCGCCACGATAGCCTCCAATCGAACACGACCATGTTCATCTTGAGTAGCCTTCATGAGTAATTCCGGTTGATTTTTAATTTGATGTCCACTGTAACGAAGTACACGTACTGCTGTAGCTCTCGCATGGTAATCCTTTGATTGAAGTGCCTGATGAAGTAAACTTTCATCTACCTTATTTAATCCCCACGTAACCCATAATGCTTCTACTATATGATGTGAATATCTTTCATCCTCTACATTAAGGTTAGCAACCCATGATGTAAGTTGTGGCAGCACCTCACTTGCTTTGTGGCTTCTTAGTTCGCGCCTTGTCCGATAGCGTGTTCTGAATTCAGGTAACTTCAAGTTATCAAGCAACTCGCCAATACTTGCCCCTGCAACTTTTGCCGGTGTAACTAACGGTCGTGAAGGATAAGTGATTCGATAAATACGACCATGCACATGATCACGAAGTGGATCACGCGCATTGTGTTGCATATGACCAATTAGAATATTGTGCCAATCGACCAGGTAAAGTGAGCCATCAGGAGCAAACTCCATATCTACCGGCCGAAAATTTTTATCTGCTGAAATTACCAGATCCTGCACATGATGGCTCGCATAGCCAGTACTATCGTCTTTCATTGTGTGTTGCTTCGTCCCCAGAAATCCGATTGTATTATTGATGAGAAAATCTCCTTGCGCGTCATCCGGAAAATGTCTGCTTGATACGAACTCCAATCCTGAAGTCGGACGGACCCTGTGCTTGTCTTCTATGAGATTAACTGATTTATGAGTAGATACACCATACCTGGGCTTCACCTCTCCCGGCATCATCCATCTAACATCGGGTCCGGATGTTTCCGCAAAAATATCCTGTCCCCATTCATCAAATGCAATGCCCCATGGATTGGGAATAGCTAGTTGTGCTACGCGCTCCAGGTGATGACGTTGTGGGCTATATCTGTAAAACCCACCATTTGTTGCTCTTACGGGACCATAAGATGTTTCTACATTGGTATGTAAGAATACTCCTTCACCCATGAAAATTGCACCTGAGGGATCGGCTGCATAAGCGCTATGCGCATGGTGTGTGTCATGATCATCAAAACCACTTAAGATAATCTCTTTCTTATCCGCTTTGTCATCGCCATTTGTATCCGTGTATAGAACTAAGTTAGTGCCTTGCGAAACATAAACACCTTCCGGAGCAAACTCAAATCCAACGGGAACATGCAAGCCATCAACAAACGTAATTTGTTTATCCGCTTTCCCGTCATTATCCGTATCTTCTAAAATGATAAGCTTATCATTGGGCTTACTATCGCCAGGTTTGTAGTGCGGATAGCTGGGCATGGTAGCCACCCAAAGGCGGCCTTTATTATCAAAGGAAAGCTGAACCGGATTCGCTAAATCAGCAAACTCTTTTTCAGAAGCGAAGAGATCAATTTTATATCCAGGCGGAACTTTCAGTTTGTCTAACGCATCTTTTCCATACAAATATTCCAGACTACCATTTTCCTCGGGATTGTAATTGGTTTCTACAGGAGGTAGCATTGATGTATTTAGATCAGCTGCAGCTAGGTCCATTTTCTCACCTTTAGCAGCACGCCATATCGCGGTGTCTCGTATGGCAGTAAGCTCCCGGATTTTGATAAGCTCAAACGGATAATTGTCAGGTCCAAAAGGATCATACCTGCGACCGAAGACATGCACTCCATTCGGTATCTTATAATCGTTGTGCCACATCCAGTTTTTTTCAAGTACAGCTGCTTGAACCAGTTCGCGATTCGATTCAACAACTGGATCCACTTTACCGAAAACCTGATCTGCCAGAAGTTTTGAGAACTTTGAATAGCCTGCCTCATTAAGTTGCGAGCCATCAATGGTTAAAGATCCTTTACTTTGATCATACCAGGTTTTTGTAGGATTGAATGCATCTATATAAAGTATGTTGTTTTGGGCAGCAACTTCTTTCATCGCCTCTGCATACAGAGAAAGGTTTACGTTTTCTTTCACACCATTCGGAAGATCCAATGAATCCGTAAGATCTTCAAAGGCAATAGGTGAAACAATCGCTAGCTGAGGCGCTGATTTTCCATTGTACGTCTGAGATAATGTATGCTTGATAAAAGCGTCAAGTTCCCCTTTATAGTTTTCAAGTCCCTGTTCACCCTGAAAGGATTCGTTATAACCAAAGAAAGCGATAATGACATCAGCCTTCAATCGCGTTAGCCACTGGTCTGGTGTTTCAAAATGACCTTCGCTACCTGAGCTCGTTGCGAGTTCAGTCTGAAATTTTTCAGCACCTGGAAATGCCCAGGGTGATACACGGCCAGCGTGCGGCCTGAAGCCAGGTGTATCTCCTCCATCACACATGTTGCGGATGAAAAGCAAACTATCAGGATAACGCACTTGCATTTCAGTTTCGAAATAACCATAGTTCATCATCCTTGATCCCAGATTATTTCCGATTAAAAGGATGTGTGAATATTTTTTAATTTTTAATGCAGATGGTTCAGGCGAGGCACATTGAAATGTATTTTGTATAAATATTGCAAGACCAATAAACTTAAGTGTTATCCTTATTATGTTTCTTTTTTTTATTATCATAAGTCAGAATTGATTGGCTATGCAGTGGGTTGTACGCTTTCAAAATTATCATACACAAGAACTAAAGCAAAACAATCATGTACTGTCCTGATCCGGAACTTAAATATCATCCATGAAGTGCCAGAAGCAGAAGGTTAAATTGTTTTTTTATTTCAATTTCCTATCGAAGAAATCCTTTGCCGAGTTGAACACTCTCGACCAGCTTTCATAGCGAAGAAATCCATGAACTTCATCCGGTAGTACCAATAGTTCGACTGGAACATTTTTCTCTCGCAGTTTTTCTACCAAATCGGTTGTTTGTTGAAAGATCACATTGCGGTCGTCATCTCCATGCACAAATAAAACCGGTGCCGTCCATTTCGATAGATCGGAAACAGGAGACGATTTATAAGCAAGGTCGGCTTCACTTTTTTTAAGTCCCCAACTGTTGGTGGCATCTTGTGCATCAAAAGACCAATCATGAACTCCGTGAACATCTACTCCTGCTTTAAAAATCTCGGGATTTCTCGCCAAACCCATCGCAGTTAAATAACCACCATACGATCCGCCCCACAATCCAATTTTAGAAGCATCTACCTCTGACAATGATTGCAAATATTTTGCGGCTGCCACAACATCCTGATATTCGCTTGCACCACGCGGCCCCTGATTTTTTGCGTGCCTGAAATTTTTACCATAACCAATTCCATCTCTGTAATTTACAGACACAACAGCATAGCCTTGGCTTGCCAGATATTGATTGAATGCATAGCAATTAATATAGTAATCACTGTAATGAAAGCCCAGCAACATTTGTCGGATTGGGCCACCATGCATGTACACAATGCCAGGTCGTTTTCCTGTAATAGTTCTGTTTATGAAAAGTTGCCCATGAATGGTTGTGCCATCAGCTGCCTTGAAAATTACCTGTTCGGGTTTTACAAAAGATATTGAAGAGAATGATGCGGACTTTTGTGGATACACTTGCACAACAACACTTTTTGTTTCATCAATTCTTACCAAAGACTTTGAGGTTTTGCTTGTTGATTTAAATGCATACAAATCCTTGCCAGCGAAAGCGGGGTACATCTCAATGCCTTCACCGGAAGTCACCGCCACAGGGTTGCCACTTGTCACATTGGATTTCCAGATGTGTCTCCTGTCAATGTCTTCACGATTTCCATCGAAGTAAATGAACTGACCTGTTGGATCAGAAACAAAACTTTCTACCTCTGCTTCGCCAGGCGTAAGGTCTTTCACATCACTGCCATCAGGATTCATCGAGAAGATGTGGTTCCAACCTGTATGCTCTGAATAAAATAAAATCCTGTTTGAACTTGTCCATGCCAAAGGTGTGGATGGATAAGATTGAGCAAAACCCCCATCGTCTGCTGGTGATTTCCAAACTGTTGTTCGTCTTCCTGTTTCAGCATCTGCCACCACAACAGAAAATTTGTATCCTCCCGTTAAGTCTGAAAGCTCCCCTAATTTAATACCCGGTGTACGAATGAAAGCAATTTGTTTTCCATCTGGAGACCAAACAGGTAAAACATCATTAGTAACATCGGGGGCTATCCATCGAATTGTTTTCTTAACAAGATGATGGACACCAATAAAACTATGATCACCACGATCACTTGTAAACAATACCTCTTGCCCATTTGGTGAAAACTTTGGACTGCTATTACTTCCCCGCGCGACAAAAAGCAGCTTTGGAACGGCATTGATATCCATTGGTGATTCATAAATCTGTCCGTCTTTAGAAAATAAAAATCGTATACCATCCTTAAAAATAAGGGGACTGCTTCCTTGTGTAATTTTTGAAGGAGGGCTTTTGGATAAAATCTCCTTGTAATAGATAGCCATCTCCGCTCCTTCAGTTAAACTAGAAGGATTAGGACTTTGACCATTTCTGTTTTGAGCCCCACCTCTTACAAAAAGAAGTTTTGTTCCATTCGGTGTGAATGTTAATTGCGAAATTTCTTGCCCATCATCTTGCTGGTAATCGGTAAGTAAACGTGGTATGTCAAAGCCGGTCTTGACAACGATATTTCGTTTTCCATGATCATTGATTATCCAGGCTATGTTCTTCCCATCACTTGAAGCAGCAAATCCTGATTCAATTGGATGACTAAGAAATTGCTCCAGATCGGTTTGGGAATAGGCACTTATTACTAATAGTAAAAGTGGAATGGTAGTCAGATTTTTCATATCGAACCAATTTAATGAAAGTATATAAAAAAGAAAACCCGGACACTTCAAATGTACCGGGTCTGGTAATGAATACTTAGTATTTACTTTGCTTTCTTTTTCTTCACTGCAGGCCGTGTTTTTGTTGGAGCTTTCTTTGCCGCCTTCTTAACAAGTTTAGCTGACTTAACTGGAGTCGCCACCACCTCTTTTTTCTTGCTACCACCAAATCGACCAAAACGTCCTCTTTTTTCGGGAGTATTTTCTGCTAACGTTACACATTCTTCCAGTGTTAACTCAGAAGGCTCTTTTCCTTTGGGGATTTTTACATTCTTCTTTCCTGCTTTTATATAAGGGCCAAACCTACCATTCAATACTTGAATATCTGGGTTCTCTCCAAAGGCTTTAATCAACCTGTTTGCATCTAATACCCGCTTTGCTTCGATTAATTCAACTGCACGCGCTGGAGTTAAGGCATACGGATCTTCTTCTTTGGGAATGGAAATGAATTTCTTATCGTGCAATACATAGGGACCAAAGCGACCAATGTTAACTACCACTGGCGACTCTTCGAATAAACCCATGTCGCGTGGCATCTTCATCAATTCAAGTGCATCAGCCAATGTAATATTCTCAATGAACTGGCCCTGGCGCATACTCGCAAATTTCGGTTTTTCACCACCGTTATCATCAGGATTCTCACCAATCTGAATGTAAGCACCAAACTTCCCAAGCTTGGCATATACGTTCTTTCCAGACTTGGGATCAACGCCCAATTCCTTATTTTTATTTTGAACAGATGAACGTTCTACCAATTCCGTCTTTGTTACTGTCTTATGAAATGGTTTGTAGAATTGGTCGATCATTTTTTCCCACTTCAATTTGCCATTGGCAATCTCATCAAACTCCTGCTCAATCTCGGCCGTAAAAGAATAATTGGTGATATCCGGAAAATGATCAACCAAAAAATCATTTACAATCATGGCTATGTTGGTTGGGAATAATTTAGCCTTTTCAGCTCCGGTTATTTCGCGTTCTTCAGTGGCTGATATTTTATTTTCCTTCAGAACAATAACTTTGAATTTTCTTTCATTTCCCTCCCTGTTTTCTTTCACCACATACCCTCGCTTCTGAACCGTACTTATCGTGGGTGCATAGGTAGATGGCCGACCAATGCCAAGTTCCTCCAGTTTTTTGACCAGACTTGCCTCCGCATATCGCGCAGGATGACGAGTGAACGATTGTGTCGCTGTTAATTCCTCCAAGGTAAGATCCTGACCAACGGAAAGTGGTGGAAGTACTTTGCCATTTTCTTCATCTCCGTCTTCTTCATCGCGAGATTCGAGATAGACCTTTAAAAACCCTTCAAACTTAACTACTTCACCAACTGCTGTTAAAGTTTTTGGATTGGTTGATATTTTAATAATTGCATTGGTGCGCTCTAATTCTGCATCCGCCATTTGTGAAGCAATGGCACGCTTCCAAATTAATTCATATAAGCGCTGTGCATTTCTATCGGCTCCGGCTTCAAGCACAGAAAAGTCTGTCGGACGAATGGCTTCGTGAGCCTCCTGGGCCCCAGAAGATTTAGTTTTATACTTTCGTATCTGCACAAATTCTTTTCCGTACGCTGAGGTGATTTGATTAATCGCTCCTGTAACTGCTTCATCCGAAAGATTTACAGAATCTGTACGCATATAAGAAATTTTACCAGCTTCATATAGCTTTTGTGCCACCACCATTGTTTGCGATACAGAAAAACTAAGCTTGCGACCTGCTTCTTGTTGCAACGTGGAGGTTGTAAATGGTGCAGCCGGGGATTTTTTTGCTGGCTTCTTTTGTAAATCTCCGATCGTAAATTTTGCTCCCTTACACGATTCCAAAAAAGTAAGGGCCTCCTCTTCCTTACTGAATTTCTCAGGCAGGTCAGCAATCAATTGCTTTCCTTTTCCGAGATCAAAGACAGCGGAAACTCTATATGACGACTTTGCTTCAAACTTTTCAATTTCTCGTTCTCGTTCTACCACCAACCGCACTGCGACTGATTGAACTCTGCCAGCCGATAAACCCGTCTTAATCTTCTTCCATAAAATTGGGGAAAGTTCAAAGCCCACTAATCTATCGAGAACCCTCCTGGCTTGTTGGGCATTTACTAAGTCAATATCAATACCACGCGGGTTCTTGATAGCATTCTGTATGGCGTTCTTCGTGATCTCTGTAAAAACAATCCTCCTTGTTTTTTTATCATTCAGATTCAATACTTCTTTCAAATGCCATGATATGGCTTCCCCCTCGCGGTCTTCATCACTTGCCAGGTAAACCATCTCGGCCTCATCCGCAAGCTCTTTTAACTTTTTGATTATATCTTTCTTGTCTGGAGAAATTTCGTAGGTGGGTTTGAACCCATTTTCTACATCGATAGCGCTATTGCCTTTCGCTAAATCTCGGACATGGCCCATGCTGGAAGATACTTTATAGTCTTTCCCCAGATAACCTTCAATCGTCTTCGCTTTCGCAGGAGACTCCACAATAACTAAGTTCTTGGACATGGTTTAATTTTTCATTCAAAGGCTTCAAATATCAGTAATTTTTTAAAAAGTCAAACTCAAGTGATAATATTGACGGTGAATTGGCACTCAACACTGCCAACTAAATTTAGTTTTAATGTCCCGTTATTTGTGTTTACTCCGTCATGCTCAAAGTGCTGATAAACAGACTGGTCAGAGTGATAAGGAGCGCCAATTATCAACAACAGGTTTTGCGGAATCCGCTGATGTTGGAAATTTTTTAAAAGAAAAATCATTAATTCCTGATTTAATCATCTCTAGTTCTGCCGTTCGGACTAAAACAACTTCAAAAATTATTACCGATATCCTGGCGCATCCATCAATTAAAATAATTATAAGAGAGGATTTATATGAAACAACCATATCAAAATTATTGGATATGCTAGCCCAACTCGATGAAGAAATAGACAACGTGCTCCTGGTGGGCCATAATCCGATATTTACTTCCCTTCTTGATTATTTAACCCATGAACAAAACACTAGTCTTCAATCCGCTGAACTTGTCATCCTCAGGTTTGAGCTTCCAAAATGGAAAGACATTAATCAATCACGCGGCATTATAACAGAACGTTTTTACAAAAAATTATGAGCAAGGAAGATCAAATCAAGAATTTTGATCCCAATGGCTTGGGAATAAAAAGCAATCTATTTGGACTGCCTTTTAATATCAAGACTTCAGAATTAATTATCATACCCGTTCCCTGGGAAGTTACCGTTTCGTATCGCGATGGAACAGCACTTGGCCCAAAAGCAATCCTGGAAGCTTCAATGCAAGTTGATTTGAACTTCAAAGGAATCCATGAGGCCTGGAAACTCGGTATTAGCATGTTACCTTTTCCAGAAGATATTTATCAGGAGAATAAAAACCTGAGACGACTGGCACTCCAGCATATTGCTTCTTTAGAAACAGCAACGACAACTGATAATTCTAATAAATTAATTCCATCTAAAATAAATGAAGCGTGTGAGAACCTGAATGTTTATGTGCGCAACACCGCATTAAAACATATGAGTGAGGGCAAAATGATTGGCTTACTCGGTGGCGACCACAGCATACCAATCGGATTTATCCGTGCTTTGAGCGAACGGCATGATAGATTCGGAATATTGCAATTAGATGCCCATGCTGATTTGCGCAAAGCTTATGAGGGTTTTACCTACTCTCATGCCTCAATTATGTTCAATGCACTGAAGCTTCCATCCGTACAAAGATTAATACAAGTGGGTATCCGCGATTATTGTGAAGAAGAAGTCGCTGTGATGACCAGAGCCATGGGGCGTATTGTTACCTTCTTTGATGAAGATATAAAAACTCAATTGTATTCAGGCAAACCATGGGAAGGAGTTTGCCAAGACATCATTAAAGTACTTCCTGATAATATCTATATCAGTTTCGACATTGATGCCCTCGATCCAAAACTTTGCCCAAACACGGGCACTCCTGTTGCCGGAGGTTTTGAATTTCATCAGATCACATTCCTGATCAAGCAAATTGTTCTTTCCGGGAAAAGAATAATTGGATTTGATTTGAATGAAGTGGCACCAGGCTCAACGGACTGGGATGCCAATGTGGGTGCCCGAATGCTGTATCAACTTTGTAATTGGATGGCGGTATCGCAAGGGAGACTAAAGGCAGGATAAGCAACTTGTATCACAAGTCAAGATTCAAAAAATTCAAGATTGGATTGTTCAAAATTTTGAATCTTGACCTTTGAATTTAACCATGGCTTTGAATGTGAATTGAATTTCCTGTTATTGCAAACTTTTAATATTACCTTATGAGTGAAATAATCAGCAACATTGCAACAGGAGTATGGACTCCTATACTGTTCTTATTGATCTTTGGAGGTCTATTCTTTTCTTTCTATTCCAAATTCGTTCACTACAAATATCTCGGTCACTCCATTGCTATTTTAAAAGGCAAGTTCCACAACCCCAACGATCCAGGTCAAATCAGTCCTTATGAAGCGTTGTCAACGGCACTAGCATCAACAGTAGGAATGGGCAATATTGCGGGAGTTGCTTTCGCTATTCACATGGGTGGGCCGGGGGCATTATTTTGGATGTGGGTAACTGCATTTGTTGGTATGTCTACAAATTTTTTTACAAGTTCTCTATCTGTAATGTTTCGCGGGAAGGATTCTGCAGGTGAAATACAGGGAGGACCCATGTACGTGATACGCGAAGCATTGAGCAAAGGCTGGTATCCCCTCGCAGTGTTATTTTGTGTTTGTGCTATGGTAGGTTGTCTTCCTATCTTTCAAGCCAACCAACTTACTCAGGCGATTATTGACATTGGCATCGAGTCGGCTGAATTGAAAGCTATGACGTTTCAGTTTTTCGGAATGGAAATCAATACATTGAAATTCAGTATCGGTCTTATACTAATGATCATTTCCGGGATTGTAATCATTGGGGGAATACAGCGTATTGGGACCTGGGCCGGAAAAATGGTCCCATTAATGATTATACTTTACTTCTTTTCAGTGGTTGCCATACTTATCATTCACTTTGATAAAGTACCGTATTATTTTATGCTGATTATCAGCGATGCATTTTCTGCTGGAAGTTACCATGGCGAACAAGCACTGGGTGGCTTACTTGGAGGACTTATTGTATTAGGCGTGAGAAGGGCGTCTTTTTCAAATGAAGCTGGGATTGGCACTGCCCCAATGGCCTTGGGTGCCTCACAAAGTTCAGAACCCATCCGCGAAGGATTGGTTTCCATGTGGAGTCCTGCGATAGATACGCTTTTAGTCTGTTCACTAACTGCCCTTGCCATTTTGGTTACCGATGTTTGGCAAAGTTCAGATTCAAATGGCGTGACCTTAACAGCGGCAGCATTTAATACCTCGATGCCAGGCATTGGAAAATATCTATTGTTACTCTGTGCTTTCTTCTTTGCGATTACTTCTTTGTTCAGTTACAGTTATTACGGCAGCAAGGCATTATCCTTTCTCATTGGAGTTCCAGCCAGTAAATGGTATAATTATTTTTACCTGGCCACCATTATTTTTGGGGCAGTGGTATCTATGGATTTGGTGATTAACATCATCGATGTTGCCTATGCCTTGATGGCTATCCCAACCATGGTATCCGGGTTTTTTCTTGCCCCACGGGTGATGAAGGAAGCCAGATCCTATTTTAGCAGAATGAAAACTGAAGGAAAGCTTTGAGGAGTAACTAGTTGACAGGCACTGTGGGATTTTCTTTAGAGAAAGGATAGTCAAAGAGGCCTTGATCTTTTATCGCTTCTTCTACTTTATGCGGCACAAATTTCTCCCAACCAGGTTCACCTTTCCTGATCATGGCCAGCACATTATCTGAAATAATATTCAAATTCTGAGTGTTGGCATCATGAATGTCCTCCATCTTACTGTTATCCATAATGTATTGGAAAAGGCTTTTGAGGTTATCTGGCAGAGTAGCTCTAAAATCTTTTAATGTAAAAAGAGAGTTATCTTTTCGCAGTGCAGGATAGATATACAGCTTGACGTTAGTTCCAAAAAGTGACGCAAAACATTCCAGAATGCCACCCCGGATATTCTCATACGTTTTTTCTTCAAAAACTTTTTGCAGGGCGTATATGCCCATGATAATACCGATCTTTTTTCCCTTTGTAATCTTTGACAAATAATCTACTAATCGATAATATTCAAAGTAATTTGATATCATCACGTTCTGTCCAAGAGAGCAAATGATATCAACTCTGTGAAGAAAATCCCTTTCATCTATATTTCCCTCAAGGCCAAGATCGTTGAGTGTAAGTTCAGTTATAACCACCATTTTATCACGGTCAACATCAGTTTCATTCCGAAAGCGTCTTCGTGAGGTGAGTAACATGTCTGCATTAACGTGTGTTACAGGACGAAAGCGACCGCGGAGCACCAAGACATTTTTTTTATACAAAGCTTCCGAAGGCTGCATCACATTTCCATCAGGTCCAAACATGGCAGCCTTCGTGAGGTGATTTTTAACCAACTTCAAGGCCATGAGGCGATTATCTACATGTTTAAAATCAGGGCCATTGATTCGAAACGTATCGATCTCAATTCTCCTGATCGTTAGCCCATCCAGTAAGGAAACAATCATTTTCTCGAGGTCGTGCATAAATACGCAGGCGTAGATTAGGTTGACACCCACAATTCCCAACGACAATTGTTGTTGCAGAGGATCGGTATCATGCATTTTCACATGAATAACGCAATCATTTGATGGGCCTTCTGGCTTCTTCTGGAACCTTAATCCAATCCATCCATGCCCTTGATTGGTCCGATCAAAATTCAATACTTCAACCGTATCGGCAAAAGCGAAAAAGCGAGTATCTTTAATTCGATGCGGAAGTCTTTCCGGCAAAAGGACAAATTCATGCTCAAGCATTCTGATCAACCTTTCTTCACAAACATAGCGATCACCCTGGCCATAAATGGCATCACTAAATTTCATATCATATGCAGACATTGTTTTGGCTATGGTACCAGAGGCCCCTCCTACCTTAAAAAAATTGGCAGCCACTTCTTGCCCTGCTCCTATTTCAGCGAAAGAACCATAGATGGCACGACTTAAGTTAATGCGCAATGCCTTCTCCTGCGTTGTTAACTTCTTACCTTCCTCTTCCATAACCAATCCAAAGCATTTAGGGAATTACACTTCAATTTTATGACAAATTCCGATAGTATACGAATAGTTCAAAGTTTAAAATTCAAAGTCAAACAATGCTCAATCTTGAATCCTGAATTTGAATCTTTTGATAATTTTAGTTTAAGGTCTATTTTGCCTGCTAAAACAATGCCCAATGTCAAATCGAGGTAATTTCTCTGGTAGAATAGGATTCATTTTAGCAGCAGCAGGTTCGGCAGTTGGTTTGGGTAACATTTGGCGCTTCCCCTATCTTGCGGGACAAAACGGTGGAGCAGCTTTCCTCCTGATTTATCTCATTTGCATTTTTACACTTTGCTTTCCTGTAATGATCGGTGAGATTGCAATAGGACGAAAGGCACAAATCGATGCGTATGGCTCTTACCAAAAGTTAGGAGGTGGCAAATGGGGATATCTTGGTCTCTTTGGGATATTAGCCGGAATCTTCATTCTGTCATTTTATAACGTTGTAGCTGGATGGGCTTTCGGATATTTTTTGGAAATTTCATTTGGGAGTTTGTTGAGTGAACGCGACTTCGGTACATTCTTCGGAGTCTACATAAATGATACTTGGACTATTGTATGGTTCTCATTGGGCTTCATGGTTCTTACTGCAATCATTGTTTCCCAAGGAATACAAAAGGGAATAGAAGCAGCTAACAAAATAATGATGCCTGCTTTGTACCTGATTCTAATTGGATTGATTATTTACAGCTTGACATTGCCAAATGCAATGGATGGTGTAAAATTCTATTTGTTACCCAATCTTAGTGAGATCAACGCCCAAACTCTTTTTGACGGATTGAGACAAGCATTTTTTTCACTTTCACTAGGAATGGGGGCCTTGATTACGTATGGATCATATGTTACTAAAAACCAAAATATTGTTTCTTCGGCAGCCATCATCACATTGGCCGATACCTCA
This sequence comes from Bacteroidota bacterium, assembly GCA_038043425.1. GTDB lineage: Bacteria > Bacteroidota > Bacteroidia > Cytophagales > Cyclobacteriaceae > ELB16-189. The sequence continues at coordinate 190,006 of JBBTBZ010000009.1, read as the reverse complement.
GTAGCGTTCCTCGCAGGCCTTATGGTCTTCCCGATGGTGGCGGCTATAAATGCCTATGACGTAGAAGGTCCCAGCTTAGTATTTGTAGTACTTACACAGGTATTTCACAACATGGGTACAGTTGTCGGACGTGTAGTAGGTGGGTCATTTTTTCTCCTGCTTTGCTTTGCTGCATTAACATCAACTATTTCCTTATTGGAAGTGCCAGCTGCCTACCTGGTCGATCAAAAGAAGATGCCAAGGAAGCAAGTTGTATGGGGACTTGCACTTTTGATTTTTGTTCTTGGGCTACCCTCTTTAGTAAGTCAGGGAAAAGTTGAATTCCTCTCACACCTTTCCTTCTATAAGGACCGTGACTTTCTAAGTTTCGTTTCTGATATGTGCGACATAAGTTTGACGATTGGTGGATGTTTGATGTGTATTTTCATTCGTAAGCGTTGGAAATTATCCAATATGAACGATGAACTTGAGATTGGCAATCCTAGTTACGCAGGATCATTTCTTAAAAAGTATATCAATTTTACGATCTCTTGGGTATGCCCGATTTTACTTGGTGTGCTTTCAGTGCTGATTATTTTTGATAAGTTCTGGGGAATCGAATTGATTTTTGGGTAACCAGAATTCATTGTTTTGCCCTTGCATAGAAGCATCCACTTTCAGCAAGGGTAGGTTGGTGCTGAGTCTATTCTTATTAATCAACCCATTCCGCAACAAAAAGATTGGTATTGCGGGTTCCTCCATTATTTCGATTAGAAGAAAATATGAGCTTCTTGCCATCGGGTGAAAACATCGGGAAAGAGTCGAACACCTTGTCATAGGTTACTTGTTCAAGACCAGAACCATCTTCGTTGATCATGAAGATATTAAACTCAAATCCACGTGTGCCCTTATGATTTGAGCTAAATAAAATTTTCTTCCCTGCAGGATGATAGAACGGTGCCCAGTTAGCTTTGCCAAGCTGAGTGATTTGCTTTACATCCGATCCATCAACATTACAAGTGAAGATTTCCATCTCTGTAGGGGCAACCAATCCTTGCTTTAAATAATCTACATATTCCTTTCTCTTCTCTACCGTAGTAAACCGAGAAGCTCGAAAGACGAGTTTCTTGCCATCAGGAGAGAAAAAAGCTCCACCATCATACCCAAGTTCATTTGTAATTTGCTTTACATTCTTACCATTGATGTCCATAATATATAAATCAAGATCACCGTTTCGAGTTGATGTGAATACAATCTTATCTCCCTGTGGGGAAATAGTTGCTTCTGCATCATAGCCTGGTGTTTTGGTAAGTTGCTTTACAATCTTTCCGTTCAGGTCTGCAACAAAAATATCGTAACTATCATAGACAGGCCAAAGATATTTCCCTCCTGGCTTGCGTTCAGGATCCACCGGACAATCAGGACCGCCCAGGTGTGTGGACGCGAAAAGTATCTGTTTGTTTCCTTTCAAAAAGAATGAGCAGGTTGTCCGTCCAAGGCCTGTACTTATTTGCTGTGGCTTGGCCCCGGATTTTAAATCTATTCCTTCAATGGGCATGTAAAAAATTTGGTCGCACTTTAATCCCCAAGCCGGATTGTTCGATTGAAAGCTCACCATCTTACTGTCAAAACTCCAATAGGCTTCAGCGTTATCGCCACCAAAGGTGAGTTGACGCATATTGTTCAGGTGTTTCTCCTGTGGATATCTAACCGAATCGCCACCAACTACTTTATACTCGAACGGGTTGACGACCTGCTCAAACGAACACAATAGTGCCATCATACTCACAAGACCAAGAATGGAAATTTTCATCATATTTTAAAAATTTTGGGCGAAGGTAAAGCGGGGAATGATTATGATAATACCTTTTAGAGAAATATAAATGTCTTTTCAAATTATTTGATTTCTATTGATTGATTTTAGTAGGCTGTAGGCACAACGCAATAGGCAAGAATATAACAATAAAGTACCTGAAATCTATTGATTACTATTATCCAATGTTCCAAATTATTGTCTACTGCCCCTTGCCTACTGCCTACTCTTTCAAGCTGCCTTCACTGTATCTTCTTCCTTGAGTATACGCCTTATTATTTTCCCTACATTGGACTTCGGAAGTTCTGTTCTAAAGATAAAATACCTGGGAACTTTATAATTTGTAAGGTTTTTATAACAAAATTCTTTCAGTTCTTCTTCTGTAAGACTCTGGTCTCTCTTTACAATAAAGGCTTTAATAACTTCACCTGACCTCGCGTCTGGCACTCCAATAGCAGCTACTTCCAAAACTTTAGGATGCCCTGCCAACACGTTTTCAATTTCATTTGGAAAAACATTGAAGCCCGAAACCTTAATCATATCCTTTTTACGGTCCACGATTTTGAAGAATCCATCACCATCCATTACTCCTATATCACCCGTGCGAAACCAATCATCATTAAAGAACACACCTGTGTTATCTTTTTGCCAATAACCACTCATTACCTGAGGACCGCGCGCGCAAATTTCTCCTCTTTCACCTAATGGGGCTTCTTTACCGTCATCATCCAGAATAGCAACCTCTGTACTAGGCATAGGTATACCAATTGTGCCTAATCGATGTGTGCCATCCAAAGGATTGCAGCACAATACAGGAGATGTCTCACTAAGTCCATATCCTTCAACTAATGCGGTGCCTGTTATTTCCATCCATTTTTTTGCTACCACATCCTGTACAGCCATTCCGCCTCCGACCGCCCCTTTTAGATTGGAAAAGTCTACTTTCTTAAATTCAGGGTTATTCAACAACCCATTGAAGAGTGTATTAACTCCTGTAATAATGGTGAACTTATGTTTCTTTAACTCTTTGCAAAAGCCAGGAATATCTCTTGGATTCGTAATCAGTACATTTTTAACACCCGATGAATACATCAAAACTCCATTTACTGTTAAGGCAAAGATGTGGTACATAGGTATTGCCGTGATCATGATGTCGTTATGGTTGGCTGACATGTAAGGCTTAAACCAATGCGTGATCATCATGTTGTGGGCAATAATGTTTCGATGGGACAGCTGGGCACCTTTTGAAATACCGGTTGTCCCACCGGTATATTGAAGTACAGCTACATCTTCAGCCTTAACACCCGGACTTACTAATTTCAAAGACGCGCCTTTTTGCAAAATAGTTTTGAAATTAATCGCGTTGGGAATCTTATACTCAGGGATCATCTTTTGCACCCTCTTGACAACAAAATCCACAATGGCACCCTTGACAGTACCTAGCATGTCGCCTATCTGCGTAACAATAATATGTTTGGCAGACACTTTATCAAGAATGGTTTGAAGGTTATAGGCGAAGTTGGCAACTATCACAATAGCCGACACCTCCGCATCCTTAAATTGGTGTTCCATTTCGCGTGGTGTGTAAAGTGGATTTGTGTTTACTACGATCAATCCTGCCTTCAAAGAACCAATAAAAGCAATAGGGAACTGAAGGAGATTTGGCATCTGGATGGCGATCCTCTCTCCTTTTCTTAAACCTAATACATTCTGCAAGTAGCCAGCAAAGCTTGAAGAGTATTTGTCAATATCACCAAAAGTTAATCTCACTCCCATGTTTTCGAAAGCAACGCGGTCTTTATATTTCAAACTGGAGTTCTCAAATAACTCGATTAATGATTGGAACTCTAAGGGACCAATTTCATGTGGAGTGCCACTTGGATAACTTTTAAACCAGGAAAAATCTTTCATAAGGCTGGAATCAAGATTCTAAATAGCCAAAAATTAATCCCTTTCACAATCGTTTGTTGCTGGTTATTAAATCAACAATCAGACAAGGATAACTTACTCATTGATTAATAATTGGTGACTGCAAGACTAAATAACTACCAATTTCTCAGACGTATGAAGGCAAAAAAAACCCGGCTACTATTCCGGGTCTTAATTTTAAACCTACCTAACGCAAAACCTAAGCTGTAGAGGGAGGGTTCGAACCTCCACGGGGCAGTTAGCTGCAGGACATAAGAAAACATTTAGTGGTCAACCCATTATCCTGCGTTTATCCTTGGTTCCCCACCCCCGAGACAGGAGGGTATGTCTGCCAATTTCAACACCCTACATTGTAAATACTTCAACAAAGGAATACTTTGATTGTTAAAATATCAACAATAGATATTGTATTTTGATATATATTTAATTAATTTGATGTTAATTTGATAATTTCGTAAAAAACAATTCATAACATGCCAAAAAATTATGAAATCGATAATACGGATCTGAAAATCCTTGAAATCCTAATGCAGGATGCCAAGAGACCTTTTACTGAAGTAGCAAAAAAGGTCAATGTTTCACAAGGAACAGTACATGTTCGAATGAATAAGATGGAAGATGCCGGGATTCTCTCAAAAACAACCCTCAGAATTAATTACGCGAAACTAGGGTATGACATCACCGCTTTCATAGGTATCTATCTGGAAAAGAGTGCATTGTATGATCAAGTGCTGGCTAAACTCAGAAATATTCCCGAGATCACGAACATACACTATACAACCGGTAATTACTCTATGTTTCTAAAGATTCATTGCCGGGATACGAATCACTTAAAAGAAGTTCTCCATGATAAAATGCAGCAAGTAGAAGGGATTGATAGAACTGAAACCATGATTTCGCTGGAAGAGAGCCTGGACCGAAATCTTAAACTCTCCGAATAAATAAATTTTGAACGCATCAGAACCTTAAAAGCCGTTTTTTGTTCTTATTTTTGAATCACTATTTGAATTTAGTCTAAATAGACTGCCAAATGAACAAGGACAACCAGGTACTGGAGGAAATCACATCTAAGGAGTATGAGCATGGTTGGACCGTTAAAATGGATACGGATCAAGCACCTCGCGGATTAAGTGCTGATACGGTTAGATTCATTTCTGCAAAAAAGGGGGAACCTGAGTGGTTATTAGAATGGCGATTGAAGGCCTATCACCAGTGGTTAAAAATGGCGGAGCCTACATGGGCCAACATTCAACACCCTCCGATCAATTATCAGGACATCATTTATTATTCAGCACCTAAACAGAAACCAAAAACAAATAGCCTGGAAGATGTTGATCCGGAACTCATCAAGACTTTTGAGAAGCTTGGCATTTCATTAACGGAGCAAAAACGGTTAACGGGTGTAGCCGTTGATGCCGTGATTGATAGTGTATCGGTTGCTACAACCTTCAAAGAAAAGTTAAGCGAGATGGGCATTATCTTCTGTTCCTTTAGCGAAGCAGTGCGAGAACATCCTGAACTCATTAAGAAATATCTTGGGTCAGTTGTACCCATGAATGACAATTATTTTGCGGCTCTTAATTCGGCTGTATTTTCTGATGGATCATTTTGCTACATCCCGAAAGGTGTTCGTTGCCCGATGGAACTTTCAACGTATTTCAGGATCAATGCTGCGAATACGGGCCAGTTTGAAAGAACATTAATTGTTGCGGAAGAAGGTTCGTATGTTAGCTACCTTGAAGGTTGCACTGCTCCCATGCGCGATGAAAATCAGTTACATGCTGCCATTGTTGAGCTTTATACCATGAAGGATGCTGAAATTAAATATTCTACCGTGCAGAATTGGTATCCTGGAGATAAGAATGGGAAAGGCGGTATCTATAACTTTGTTACAAAACGAGGATTATGCGCAGGAGATCGTTCAAAGATCTCCTGGACACAAGTCGAAACTGGTTCTGCTATCACCTGGAAATATCCATCGTGTGTCTTGAAAGGAGATTATTCGGTAGGTGAATTCTATTCTGTTGCTGTTACCAACAATTACCAACAGGCTGATACAGGAACCAAGATGACACACATCGGTAAGAATACCAGATCGCGAATTGTTTCAAAAGGAATTTCTGCTGGTAGATCTCAGAACAGTTACCGGGGTCAGGTACATGTACTAAAGCGTGCAACAAACGCCCGCAATCATTCTCAATGTGATTCCTTGCTTATGGGAGATCAATGCGGGGCACATACCTTTCCTTATATCGATGTAGAAAATAATTCAGCACGAGTAGAGCATGAAGCAACCACTTCTAAAATTGGAGAAGATCAGATTTTCTATTGTCAGCAAAGAGGCATTAGTGAAGAAGCGGCTGTGGCATTGATTGTAAATGGCTATGCCAAAGAAGTCTTGAGTCAATTGCCAATGGAATTTGCAGTTGAGGCGCAAAAATTACTTGCGTTAACCTTAGAAGGCAGTGTTGGGTAATAATATTTCAAAATTCAAAATTTCAGATTATGGCTAAGGTAAGTTGTTTTGAAAATTTAGAAGTTTGGCAGAAAGCAAGAGAGTTTTCCCAACTCATTCATGAGACTTCAAACAAAGGAACCTTCAAAAAGGACTTTTCCTTAAAAGATCAAATTAATCGTTCAGTGGGATCAATTATGGATAATATTGCCGAGGGATTCGAGCGTGGTGGAAACAAAGAGTTTATTCAGTTTTTATCTTACTCTAAAGGCTCTTCTGGAGAAGTACGTTCTCAGTTATATAGGGCCTTAGACAAAGCTCACATTGAACAACTGGAATTTGATTTCTTGAAAAGCAAATCCATTGAGTTAAGCAAACAACTCTCTGGTTTCATGAGCTATCTTAAGACATCTGAAATGAGAGGTGTGAAGTATATGAAAGAACCTACAGAATCTTATAGCATAAATTCGCCTAATCTTGAATCTTAAATTTTGAATTGAATCTATGTTAACAATAAAAAATCTACAAGCGAAGGTTGCAGAAAAACAAATCTTGAATGGCATTGACTTAAATGTAAATGCCGGGGAAGTGCACGCTATTATGGGACCCAATGGCTCTGGCAAAAGCACATTAGCTTCCGTTCTTGCCGGAAGGGAAGATTACGAAGTCACTAGCGGTGAAATTCATTTTCAGGGTAAAAATCTCTTGGAATTATCACCAGAAGACCGTGCCCGTGAAGGAATATTTATGGCCTTTCAATATCCGATTGAGATACCGGGCGTGAGCACCATCAATTTTATGAAAACCGCTCTCAACCAAATTCGGGAGCACCGTGGTTTACCATCATTAGATGCCGTTTCCTTTTTAACCTTGATGAAGGAGAAGATGAAGTTAGTGGAGATTGATCAATCCTTACTGAGTCGTGCCCTTAATCAAGGATTCTCCGGGGGAGAAAAAAAACGCAATGAAATCTTTCAAATGGCCATGCTTGAACCAAAGCTTGCTATTCTAGACGAGACTGATTCAGGATTGGATATTGATGCACTGCGCATTGTGGCGAACGGGGTGAATAAATTACGCTCAAAAAACAACGCAATAATTGTGGTAACCCACTACCAGCGATTGCTGGATCATATTGTACCTGATTTTGTTCACGTTCTTTATAAAGGCAAAATTGTTAAATCGGGAACAAAAGAATTAGCGCTTGAACTGGAAGCTAAAGGATACGATTGGATAAAGTCCGAAGAAGCTATTGCCTGATATATGAGCTCCACTACTGTCAAAAAAGATCTTCAGATAGAAATCATCGAAAGCTTTCAAGAAGCGAATTTTGGTGTGGCTAAAGAGCTTCGGGTAAAGGCCATTGCCAATCTGGAGAGACTAGGAATGCCAACCGGGAAGCAAGAGGAGTACCGCTTCACTCCTATCGCAAAGAACCTTGAAAAACATTTCAACTGGGAGAATAGCATTGCTCCATCATCGATTACTTCAATCGATGAATTTTTAATCCCAGACCTCGATGCTAATGTTTTGGTTTTTATCAATGGCTCCTTCTCCAAGAGTCATTCAAAAATCGTGAGCCCTGAAAGTCAGGTGAAGATTAAAACGCTGTGGGATGCTTTTCAATCTGACAAGGAAATCATTAGTGCCTACTTTGACAAGTTAGTCAACTCAGCGAGAGATCCTTTCGCTGCCATGAATTCAATCTTCTGGAGAGAAGGACTTTTTATCCATGTTCCGGAAAATACAAACGTTGAGAAGCCCATTCTGATTTTACATGTAAATGATGCCAGAACTTCGCAAGTAATAGCGCACACTCGTTTACTGGTGGTCGTTGAAAATAACAGCGCGATTTCGATTGTTGAAAAGTTTGACTCTACCGGAAGCCAACCTGTGTTTCATACGTATTCTGAAGAATTTGCCATTAAAGAAAACGCTCAACTGGCGTACTACAAAATACAGAACGATCAGGGCAGCAGCTATCAGGTAGCCAACACCTTGATCCATCAGGCAAATCGTAGTGTAGTGAATACATTCACACTGATCTTTAGTGGACAATTAGTACGAAATAACTTCGGAATAACGATTGATGGCGAAAATTGTGCATCCCATTTTTATGGCCTGTATGCGTTGAAGGGAAATACATTTGCCGATAATCATACTGTAGTCGACCATAAAAAGCCTAATTCGTTCAGCAATGAATTATACAAAGGGATTGTAGATGATAATTCGAAATGCGTTTTTAACGGGAAGATTTTTGTCAGACCCTATGCACAGAAGACGAATGCTTTTCAATCCAACAGGAATATTCTAATCTCAGATGCTGCTACTGTAAACACCAAACCTCAGCTGGAGATTTGGGCTGATGATGTGAAATGCTCACATGGGTGCACCACGGGGCAATTGGATGAAGAAGCTGTATTCTATTTACAATCAAGAGGTATCTCGCGCACGACTGCAAAGGCTATGTTGCTTTACGCATTTGCCGCGGAAGTGCTTGAACCTATCCAAAATGAAAAGCTCAGAGTATATTTTGATCAATTGATTTCCGAACGCCTGCACAAAGACTTTTAATCATGAGCAGCCTTGTGGAGCCACTCGTTTTGAATATTGAGCAAATCAGAAATGAATTTCCCATTCTTCATCAGCAGGTGAATGGAAAGCCCCTTATTTATTTTGATAATGCGGCCACCAATCAGAAACCAAGGCGAGTTATCAGGGCACTGACGGATTATTATGAAAGCTATAATGCCAACATTCATCGTGGCATCCACACATTAGCAGAAAAGGCAACACTTGCGTACGAAGACACGCGTCTTGCCATGCAAGGATTCATTCACGCCAAACATGTTGAAGAGATTATTTTTACGAGAGGTGTTACGGAGAGTATCAACCTGGTTGCCTCATCTTATGGAAGATTCTTTCTGAAAGAAGGAGATGAGGTTATTATTTCCGGTTTGGAACATCACTCTAACATTGTTCCATGGCAAATGATTTGCAAGGAGAAAAAGGCCCTGCTAAAAATTGTTCCCATCACTGAAATCGGAGAGATTGATTTGGATGCTTACCATGAACTCCTCTCTTCAAGGACAAAGATAGTCGCGGTTAATCACGCATCGAATAGCTTAGGAACAATTAATCCTATCAAAGAGATCATCGAGTTAGCCCATAAAGTTGGTGCCGTTGCATTGATAGACGGAGCGCAGGCAGCAGCGCACTTACAAATTGACGTTCAGGGACTTGACTGCGACTTTTATTGCATTTCCTCTCATAAGATGTATGGACCAACAGGGGCAGGCATATTATATGGTAAAAAAGAACTTCTCGAAAAAATGCCTCCGTACATGGGCGGTGGTGAGATGATCAAGGAGGTGACATTTGAAAAAACCACCTACAATGATATACCTTATAAGTTTGAAGCTGGCACACCTAACATTGCAGACGTAGTCGCATTAAAGGAGGCGGTAAACTTCATCAATGATCTTGGTAAAGAAAATATTGCTGCTCATGAATCTGGATTGCTGAAGTACGCTGAAGAGAAATTATCAAGCCTACCCGAAGTTAAATTGATCGGCTCTTCAAAAAATAAAGTAAGTGTACAATCATTTATTGTTGATGGCATTCATCATTTTGATATCGGGCAAATGCTTGATACAAGAGGTATTGCCGCGCGAACAGGACATCACTGCACCCAGCCGTTGATGAAACGTTTGGGAATTGAGGGAACTGTAAGGGTTTCATTTGCTGTCTACAATACAAAAGCCGAGATTGATATGTTTGCTGATAGTCTTGAGAGAATTTGTAAATTCATGAAATCAAAAACCGGGAAGCTATGAAAAATGAAGATAGGATTGTTGAGTTATTGGCAGAAATGGTTTTTAAACAAGACCAACTTGTTGAAGAAATAAAATTAGTAAAAAGCGAAATCGGTGCAGTAAAAAGTGAAGTCGGTGGAGTAAAAAGTGAAGTCAGTGGAGTAAAAAGTGAAGTCAGTGGAGTAAAAAGTGAAGTGAGTGGAGTAAAAAGCGAAATCGTAAAACTCAATCTACAAACAGCTGAAAATACCAGAGCTATACTTAAACTTGCAGATAAGGTAGATACAATTGCCGATTTAGAAAATAGGGTGACCAAAATTGAAAGGGTAGTCTTCAAATGACAATTAACGACATCCAGAACGAAATTATAAATGAGTTTTCTCTTTTGGATGGAGATATGGAAATGACTGTCTTTTACATTATGGAGCTTGGACAAAAACTCCCAACTATGGCGGAAGAGGACAAGGTTGAAGAGAATAGTGTGAAGGGTTGCCAGTCCAAAGTATGGCTAAGTGCAAAGAACGAAGGTGGTACCCTCTATTTTTCAGCAGATAGTAATACGGCCATCACAAAGGGATTGGTAAGTCTATTGACCCGAATCCTTTCTGGGCAAAGACCAGAAGATATTTTAGAAGCCGAATTGTATTTTATGAAAAAGATAGGTATGGAACGGTTTATTGGAACTCAACGTTCTAATGGCTTTGCCGCTATGATCAAACAGTTTAAACTTTATGCACTTGCTTTTAAAACTCAATTGGAATTCAAATCATGAGCGAACTGGCAGAAAATAAAGAAGCAACACCAACAGTAGTTCCACAAACGGACTTACGCGACAAAGTGCTGGCAGCTTTGAAGAGCATCTATGATCCGGAAATTCCTGTTGATATTTATGAGCTTGGCCTAATTTATGAAATCAGTGTGTATCCTGTCAATAATGTTTTCATTCTAATGACCTTAACCTCCCCTTCTTGTCCTTCCGCTGAAGTCATTCCGGTAGAGGTGGAACAAAAGGTAAAAGAAATTGAGGGTGTTAGCAGTGTGAAGGTGGAATTGACGTTTGATCCCCCTTATTCACAGGATATGATGAGTGAATCGGCCAAATTGGAACTCGGTTTTATGTAATTGAAGTTTTAATTAAGGCAAAATTGAAGTTCAAACAAATGAACATGAACCTTGAAGTCAAAAAAACTGTTTAGCCGTAAATGTATAATTTTGAATAGTGAATCTTAAACCTTGAATTAATATGTATCCAGAACAATTAGTAGCACCCATGCGCTCAGATTTAACTATGGCCGGATTTAAAGAGTTAAAATCAGCTGAAGCTGTCGATCGGGAATTAAAAGATCAAAAAGGAACAACCCTTTTGGTTATCAACTCAGTATGTGGTTGTGCAGCAGGTGCAGCCAGGCCCGGAATTAAATGGGCTTTACAAAATTCTGAAAAAAAACCAGGTCAGCTTACCACCGTCTTCGCTGGTGTAGATACTGAAGCTGTGGCAAAAGCCCGCGAATACACATTGCCCTATCCACCATCCTCTCCGGCAATTGCACTTTTTAAAGATGGTGAACTCGTGCACTTTGTAGAGCGCCATCACATTGAAGGAAGAAATGCCCAGATGATTGGCCAGCATTTAGTTGAAGTGTTCGATGAGTTTTGCTAGGTGCAAACTTAAGGTTCAAAATTAAAAAATTGGACAACCACCAATTTTCAATATTGAATTTTGAATAGATGATTAAAAACAGAAATTATTCATGCCGCTCCTTCAGAAGTTGAGAGCGGCTTTTTAATTTCAACCAAAATCCAATATGTCAAACCAGTTCAATGACCTGGGCCTCGGTTCAAAAGTAAAACGGCTCGTCAATAAGAACGGAACTTTCAACGTTAAGCGAGTAGGGCTTGGCGTAAGCGCGGTCAATCTATATCAAGACCTTGTCAAAATGTCTTGGCTTAAATTTCTCGTATTGGTCGTTAGCACACTCTTTCTGATTAATATTTTATTTGCTCTTACCTACCATCAGATTGGCATAGAAAATTTTTCAGGAATGATACCGGGAGCCTTCATTGATAACATCTTACAATGCTTCTTTTTTAGTTTTCAGACTTTTACTACTGTTGGGTATGGTCACATCGCTCCACGTGGAAACCTTCTGAGTTTAATAGCCTCTTTAGAAGCAATGACGGGACTAATGATTTTTGCAATTATTACCGGGCTACTATATGGACGTTTTGCAAAGCCCTCTGCTAAAATTCTTTTTAGTGAAAATATTTTGATGGCGCCATTTGGTGATGGTATAAGCCTTCAGTTTAGAATTGTGAACAAACGCAAGAGTACCATTATGGATATTTCTGCCAGGGTTATTTACTCGTATCAGGAAAAGGGAAAGAGCAGGGTTTATCTACCATTGGAATTGGAGCGAAGCCAGGTTACACTATTCCCGTTGAACTGGACGATTGTTCATCCTATCACTGAAAAAAGTCCGCTTCACGGAAAGGCTTATGAGGACATCTCAAAAGTTGACACAGAGTTCATTATTGTCGTAAAAGGATATGATGACACGTTTAGTCAGGATGTAAACTCAATTCATTCTTACCATTATGAAGAAATGATCTGGGGCGCAAAGTTTGATCCGATGTATGATGTTAATGCAGACAATTTTGTGGAATTGGATTTCAGCAAACTGAGCTCTTACCAGATGCTTGCTAAACTTTAAATTGCGACAAAATATCAATTTCTAATTGCGAAACGCACTCTTCCAATGAGAGTTTGGCTGTGTTGATTATTATATCTGGGTGTAAGGGTTTTTCATAAGGTCCATCAATACCCGTAAAATTTTTGATTTCCCCCAATCGGGCTTTTTTGTACAATCCTTTTACATCCCGCAATTCACATACCTCTAATTCGCAATCAACAAAAACTAGAAAAAATCTATCACGGCCGATAATGTTACAAGCTTTCACTCTGTCCATCTCAAAGGGTGAAATAAAAGTAGCCAGCACAATCAGACCCGAATCTGCCAAAAGCTTAGCAACCTCTGCCGCCCTTCGTATATTTTCCGAACGGTCCTTCTCTAAAAATCCTAAGTCCGAATTAAGCCCTGATCTAAGTTGATCTCCATCAAGAAGATAAACTTTCTCGCGATTATTTTCCAACTTTTTCCTCAGATGAATTGCCAAGGTTGTCTTGCCGGAACTTGGCAGTCCAGTAAACCAAATTACCACTCCTTTTTTTTCTTTATCCATGAAATCTCAATCACTGCCAAGATGCAAAGATTTTTTTATAGTTTAGCCACAAGGAACACTTGCAGAATACTGCAAGTAGAAAACAACTGATGGAATCACCGTGGAAGCCTTTTCTCAAAGAGAATATTCTCAACCCTTACCCAATGTATCAGGAGTTGAGAGAGAAGGATCCTATCCACAAGACACGGACAGGCGAATGGGTGATAACACAGTACGAAGATGCCAAGGCAATTCTGAAAGAGGATCTCTTCAAAGTGGGCAACCGTGCAGAGTGGCTCTCAAAAGCATCAACCCAACACATGGATAAATGGGAGTCATTTTCGGTTATTGTTGATGCCCTGAAATCATTTGTTGTCTTCAAAAATCCTCCTGATCATACATTATTGCGAAAGTTTATTATGCAGGCCTGGAACGACCGTGAGGTTGACCAGATCATAAACGAGAATATTGAAAGTATTTTTTCCGGAATTGATACAACAAACTTTGACCTGGCCACTGAGCTGGCAACACCACTGCCCGCGATGACAATGACACGTATTCTGGGCCTCCCCATGGATGATTATCTATACCTCGAAGACTTGTCGCATAAAATGATCCGGTCGCTGGATCTGTATTTGACCTTCCGGCAAATAGAAAAAATGGAAAAGGCGACAAAAGAATTTATCGAATACTTTGAACGCCATGCAACTCAAAAACTTTCCAAACCGGATAACAGTCTTTTGAGCAGGCTGATCCACTTGTATAAAGAGACACATCAAATACCTCATCATGAGTTAATCGCCAACTGTTTCTTTCTTTTTATTGCCGGTGAAGAAACCACAGCTGGTCTGATCGAACTGGGGCTGTACCATTTAATTGCTCAAAAAAAACTAAACCCCGATTTAAGAGATTCTCAATTGCGCGCATCTGCTACCGAAGAACTTCTTCGGTACGATTCACCGACACAGATTGTTGTAAGAATGGCATCGGAGAATTACGAACTACGTGATCGCATCATTAAGGCAGGTGACCCGCTAACAATTTGCCTGGGTGCTGCCAACCGCGACCCAAATAAATTTGAAAAACCGGATGAACTTGTTTTAACACGAAATCCAAATCATCATCTTGCGTTTGCAACGGGCATACACCGCTGTCTTGGTGACTGGCTGGCCAAAAAGGAGTTCGAGGTCTTAACTGGTAAACTGGTAACCAGGTTTAGTTCATTCGCTTTACTTGACCAACCGGTTTGGAAAGAGAATCTCAATATGCGCAGTTTACAATCACTTCATGTATCTTTCAAATAGAATATGTCAACTATCCAGGATTTTATTCGCCTAAAAGTTGCGGAAACGCTGGGAATAAATAGCGAAGATGTTAACCCCGATGAGGAATTCATGTCGCTGGGCCTGGATTCCATGCACGCCATTTTTCTCTTGCATGAAATTGAGAAAGAATATGATGTGGAAATAAATCCTCACTCCTTTTGGGAGCATCCAACCATAAACTCATTTTCAGTAAACCTGGAAAAGCAACTTGCTGCTAAATCATAGCTCCCTTAAAATAATATACTCGTATTGGTAATCCTTTTACCGTAAACCCAATAAAATACATTTTATATGGGCGCCATACTGCTTCTGTGACCTTTTTGTGAAGATTTTCGTTTTCCGCCACAACATAAACTCCGATCGGCTTGTCCGGATCAGATGTTGAATCCTCCTCTAAAGCCTGTAGTGACTCAAGTGTAAGATGGGTATCAAACCCCAGCACACGATTTGATTGTGCAATGAAACAACGGTATTCGTAGAACCAATTGTTATTTAAAGTCTGTAGTTTTCTTTTCACCGCAGTACTGGTGGCTATTATATTTTGGTTACCATCGGTTGCCACCATAATCAATTCGCGGGAACGCTGCTCCAATACTTCCTCATTGATCAGGACGTTTTGTTTTTTCCAAAACTCCATGGCTTGCTTCTTAATAAACGAATCATTTTTGCTCCAGACTTTATGAAATTGGATTTCACGTATACTCTTCATGACAATTCACGAGATAGTTGCTCCTTTAAAGTAATATGCACGGATATGATAGCCCTTACTGGAATTTCCGATGTACACCAATTGTGAATCATCCCAAATTGCTTCTCTCCCATCCGCAATAAGGGGTACGTTCTCGACATAGACTAGTATACCAATCATTTTTTCCGGTTCCTCATTTTTATGAACTGACTCTAGAAAGTCCCTTGTCTTCATGATTAGGTCAGTTACCAATCCGGGGGTTTGGTAGTCTGATACAATAGTGATTTGAATCACATACAAATAGTTTCGGAGGTGTTTGATATAGGCTTTTCTCGCAGTTGACATACCTACAACTTTATCCCATTCATTTTTAATACCAAATACAGGTTGTCCACTATTCCCTTCGATTTTTATTCCTTCCGTGCCAGGATTAATTTGTAGCATAAGCGTTTTAATCATTTCATGCATTTCTCCAGGATCCTTTTTCCAAAGGTTTTCAAATACCAGATTTTGAGAATGATCGTTAGTCATAAGTGATGGCTGTCAAATATCGCCTGGGTTATTGCCATTAATGAAGTAAAGAGCAGACAAATTGCTAAGAAATTTCCAATAGTCTATACTTCCAATAATAGTATCCAGATGAAAGCAATTGTTTGTAATTAAAAAATGCCCTATAATTATATGGAAGTCTTAAAAAATGCAGGATAGAATGGAAAGGACCGAATTGCTAAAATTTATCAAACAAGCTATCGCAAACGAAACGGGAGAAAGTGTTGATTCAATTGATGAAACCCAAACTTTTCAAAGTATGGGGTTGGATTCATTGAATTCCATTGTGGTCCTCAATGAAATTGAAGATAAATATAAGATAAGTCTTAACTCGCTGTCCTTTTGGGATTATCCAACGCTTGGCGCTTTTACAGATTTTCTTTTAAAGGAACATATCAGCTAACATGGCGACCCAACGGCTGTGGACACCTTACAACCCCGGGCATGTTATTGATCCCTATAAGATGTATAAAAGGCTTAGGGAAGAAGACCCTGTACATTTATCGCAGACAAATGAATGGGTCATTACCCGTTATACAGATGTTAAGTTCGTCCTTAAAAGTCAGGAATTCAGGAGTGGAAACCGATTGGACTGGCTTTCAAAGGGGGTACAGTATTTCAAGAATCAGGATGAAGATTTTCAACATATCTCCTCCGCCATTAATTCGTTTCTCTTGTTCCTTAATCCGCCTGATCATACTAAAATACGGAGCTTTGTAACAAAAACATGGAATGATCATAATGTGGAAGCAATGATCGCAGACAATGTCAATCAGCTATTGAGTAAACTTAATCCTAAAGGATTTGACTTAGTAAAAGAATTTGCACAACCCTTTCCTGTTTTGGTTATTTCAGAAATCATGGGCATCCCCAAGGAAGACTACCTTCAATTGAAAAGTGTTGCGGTGAATATGCAGCGGTCGCTTGATCTGTATCATACCTACAAAGAACTTGTTGAACTGAACAAGACGTCCAAAATTTTTGTAGAGTATTTCAAGAAACTCATTAGGTTAAAATCGGAAAGGCCGGACAATAGTCTGATCAGTAAACTGATACTTAGTAATGTCAGCCATAATTACAACCTTGAAGAGAAACATCTCATTTCAATCTGCATTTTCCTATTTACTGCCAGCGAAGAAACTACTGCTAACACAACTGGCACTGGATTATATAATCTAATCTGCAATCCGGAAAAATATGCATATCTCTATACTTATCCTGAGCATATACCAAGTGCAGTAGAAGAATTGCTGCGGTTCGACTCACCTGTCCAACTCTTAGGAAGAATTGCTAAAACTACTATTCCTCTTGGCGATAAGGTGATTCCGGAAGGGGCCGCATTAACACTTGTCCTTGGAAGCGCCAATAGAGATCCCTTGCAGTTTAATTCACCCGATGAATTAGATTTATTGCGATCCCCGAATCATCATGTGGCTTTAAGTTCTGGCATTCATTATTGCCTGGGAGATTGGCTTGGCCGCATTCAGGCTAAGATAGCTCTACAATTATTTATGGATAAATTCCCCTCCTTAAAACTAGATGACCAAAAATTATCCTGGAATAAGAATCTCGCAGTGCGTGGACTTCAATCGTTACTGGTTAGTGCAGCGTAAGGGCAAATTTATTAGTATTGAAAATATTCATTTGAAATTCCGAAGTATGGCGACCGAACTTCCACCTTTTTCTTGTACATATTCACCCAATATGCCGGAATTATTAATGCGGTTGAATTGCTCTATTGCTATAAGTACCTATCAGGCAGGAAAAGTGATTTTCATAAGCGCTAAAAATGCACAACAACTTATTCAACTCCCCCGAAGCTTTAAA
This sequence comes from Bacteroidota bacterium, assembly GCA_038043425.1. GTDB lineage: Bacteria > Bacteroidota > Bacteroidia > Cytophagales > Cyclobacteriaceae > ELB16-189. The sequence goes on along the minus strand of JBBTBZ010000009.1, from coordinate 172,407 downwards.
AAGCCAATGGGTATTGGCCTGCAGGATAATAGAATGGCTATCGCAACTCGCCATGAAATAGTGATTTTACAGAACACCCCCGGGCTGGGCCCAAAGTATCCAAAAAAACCAGATACATATGATGCTTTGTTTATGCCACGGGCAGTTTACTATACAGGCGAACTGGATATTCATGACCTCCATTGGACAGCTAAAGGCCTCCTGGCAGTAAATACGCGGTTTTCATGTCTCTCTATTATTAACGATCAGTATAGTTTTATACCCGTTTGGCAACCAAACTTTATTAAATCGCTTGAGCCCACTGATCATTGCCACTTAAATGGTTTGGCATTGTTAAACGATAAACCAAAATACCTGACTGCCTTAGGTCTTACCGATGCCCAGGGTGGTTGGAGAGTAGGTAAGGCCAACGGAGGCGTACTTTTGGATGCCGACTCTCAGGAAACTATTCTGCAAAATCTTGCCATGCCTCATTCACCACGCATTTTCGGGAAAGATCTTTTTGCATTACTATCTGCAACCGGTGAGTTGATCAAGATTGATGTGGAAGCGGGGAGGTATGAAGTTGTTCAAAAATTCAACGGATTTGTCCGCGGCATGGATCGGCTAGGCGATTATGTGTTTATAGGTCTATCCAAACTAAGAACAACCAGTAAAGCATTTGGTGATTTACCAATCGCCTCCAGATCAGTGTTTAGTGGAGTGGTAGTTGTGCATTTGCCATCCGGAAGAGTGGAAGCACACATAAAATATGAAAACAGCGTGGAAGAGATTTTTGACGTGCGCGTATTAAAAGGTATGAAGCGGCCCGGAATACTGAATCACTATAAAGATGAACACAGTATGCTTATCACCATGCCACAAGGAAATTATTGGGCTCAACTGCCAGACGAAATTGAAAACAATGCTGACTCTGCGGACAAATCCTAAGAGCTTAAATTCTCGCTCCTTCAAAATAATAAACACGGATGTGCCTCCCCTCTTTGTCTGTGCCAATAAATACCATTTTGGAAGCAGGCCATACGGCTTCACGTCTAAATTGTTGAACCTTAGGATTCTCAACAAACGTCAGAAGCCCAATACATCGGTTTGACGACACCATTTTGCTAAATGACTCAAGAAAATCCCGTGTCTCAACTATTACTTTGGAAGCCAGACCCGGTTGTCGGTATTCGGGAAGAATGATCGACCGGTACAAGTAAAAGTTATGGCTGTTCAATTGTTTAAAAGTAACTGTTGCCGCAGTAGAAAGCCCCACAATCCTCTTTTCCTTCTCATCTCTAACAATCAATACGACTTGCTGTGCACGTTCTTCCGCAGCAAAGCCGGCTCGCAACATTTTATTGGTCGACCAGAATTCCATGACTTCCTTTATTAATGCTGGGGACATCTTTAGCCACACATTTTCAAAATACACTTTGGCATCGAATTCCGTACCCTTGACAATCTTGCCTAATTCAACCGCTTTTCCATTCAAACTCATCAAAACCCTGAATGACTTTCGATCAATAAATAAAAAAACCTTATTCGTAACCTGGTCAACCAGTTCTTGCCAATAATTCACATTCCATTGGGCTGGATCTTTTAAGGGAAAAATCAACAAGGTTGTTCCTCTCGGTTTGGTATGAGAAAGCTTCTCTGAAAAGAGAGGAACATCACTCAGTATCTTCTGATCCGTAAATTCCGCCCAGTTAAAGGCAACATGGTAATGTTCATTCTCCGCCCCCGTGGAAGTAAAAAGTTCTACATGATCTCCTAAGCGAAGCGTGCCAAGCCTGCCCATACCCTGTCCGCCAACAGGCGAACGCTTTTTATCCGTGACAGCCTCTTTCTCTTTGTGAGAAAATGAAAAGTTCATCCACCCACCTCTAACATGTTCCCAGGACATTCCTGCTCCATCATCGTCAACCTGAATGAAACCAGTACCTATATTTTGGTAGTATTCGCTTGGCGCTTGTTCCTTTGTATTCACATCAAATTTCACAACACTTGCATCCGCATCGTATGAATTTTTTACTAATTCAGCAATGGCTGAGGCGGTATCTCTGATAATCTCGCCACCCAGTCGCTTGATAAGGGAAGCACGAACATTAAATTGGAGGCCCTCATTTTTGCTCTTCATGGTCTTTTGGCACACTGCCATTTAAAAAAAATTTACTTTGCAAAACCTCACTTGAAGGTAATAATCATCTACTTTATCTTTGTATATTAAGGATCAACTCATTATATCTGAGTGTGATCTGTTAAAATCAATCTATTTAAGTCCAGGTGTTAGTAAATTCACTCCTCTATTTGCCTCTTGAGAGATAGCAGCACCCATACGATAAAAAGTAAGTCAGTAATCAATTTCAATTTTTTATCACTACAGGTGGTAACCAAATATCTATAAATTGTATTAAATTTCGGTGTCTCAATTTATATCATTTCAGGAAAGTCAATGAATAACATACTAGTTCAAATCTATTATTCCACTTCCTCTAAATATATTAAATTTAGAAAGAGGCTGGATAAAAGTATTTCCACTGGCAAGTTCAGGCAGTTTACTAAAAGAAAACAAAGCCAACTCCTGCATAAGATTGAGCGGCTGCGCAGGCGAGTAATGCAGTTGCAGACGCAACTTAAACTTGCTGCCGCAGGCGCGACCATCAGTTTGTTCTTAAATACATCCCCGGTCCAGGCGCAAACTAGCCTGGGTCCTTTTGTAGTACCCCCTCCCCCTTTACCTTTTGTCCAGAAACCAGTACCAACTTTCGTTGATTTGGATGGCGATGGCGATTTAGACCTGGTAGTGGGAGATCTTGATTCGTACAGCTTGCATTACTTCAAAAATACAGGCACATCTAGCAAACCCAATTTTGAAGAAATTTCAAACGTTGATTCAGCGTATCCATTTGGTAATGTGGGAAGTTTGGGATCAGTGGCCGATGAATATAAGTCCTGGGTGCCAGCATTTACAGACGTTGATGGCGATGGCGACTACGACTTATTATTGGGTGTGGATGAGCGTAGCCCAAAATACGGAACTTACGATGGACCAACATACTTCTTTCGAAATATTGGCTCCGCCACGTCTCCTGATTTTACTTCTGAAACCGGGTCGACTAACCCCTTTGACGGAATTAAGTCATTGAGATATGCTCACCCCACCTTTGCAGATCTTGATAATGATGGAGATAGCGATTTACTCCTTGGAGGATATTACAGATCTTCAACATATGATTACCTCATTCAATATTGGGAGAACACAGGAACCGCATCGGCCCCCGCCTACGTACAAAATACCAGCATCTCGCTTGTGCAAAGAGAAGCGGGTAATCATCTATTCTATGATAACCCTTCCGGGCGTGATAATCCTGCAGCCTTTGCCGATCTTGATGAAGATGGGGACCTTGATTTTTTCTTTACCATTTCCGATGGTACTGGTTACAACTATTCTGGCAGCTTTGACATTGGCAGAATTATTTACCTGCGGAATGATGGCGATTCATTTAGCCCTTCATTTAATGGCATCTTTCCAAGTACTTCCGCCCCCGTTGATCCCACTCAAACTGGTCCCTGGATGGAAGATCCGGGCAATCCTGGAAAGTACCTGGGAAATCCTTTTGATGCGATTAACCAAATCACCCCTAGCAATTTTAATGGCTATACTTCCATTGCCTTTGCTGATCTTGATGGCGATGGAGACCTGGACGTAACGGTTGGTTATGATATTAACGATTATTATGGCAACGCTCAGGTATTTGTATATTACGAAAACACCGGCCACGGTTTCTTTGTACAAAAGCCTATAAATGGTGATGTTGGTAACCCTTTAGAAGGGATTGATGTTGGGGAATATTCTAGCGCTTCCTTTGCCGACATCGATGGGGATGGCGATATTGATGTTCTTGCCTCTGGTAATAGGTATGGATATATTGGTGGATGTGAATGCTACGGAGATATTCCAGAGTTAATTGTTTTTGAAAATGATAATGGCGAATTCGTTGAGCAGGGATCTATAGAAACCGATTTTTCCAACCTGGGGATTAAACCCAACCCCGCTGCCAAATTAATTGATGTAAACGGAGATGGGCGACTTGATTTAGTCGTTCCCGTTTTTGATGAAGATAATGATAACGATGGATATGTACAATATTTTGAACAGGATGAGTATGGAGAATACAATGAAGTTACCGGATCTGATAATCCATTCGATTTTATCTCTTTTAATAACCAGGCTTATGAAGTAAATCTGGATTTAGGTGATCTGGATGATGATGGGGATTTTGACCTTATTATAAGTAGTGTTGATGATGAGCTGTCTGCTTATAAAAATACAGGCACCGCACAAATTCCTGAGTTTACATCTGAGCCTGCATGGGAAGCAGGATTCCTAACTACATTTGATTTCATTCCATCAAGCCCAAAATTGATTGATCTTGACCATGATGGAGATTTAGATATTATTGTAGGTAAGTATGATTTATGGTATTACGAAAATACTGGGACTCCTGCAGCACCTGAGTTTACTGAATATGATCCAGGTGAGGTAGATAACCCCGTTCGCAACGTTCTAGAAGGCTTCGCTAACATAGTGGCCACTCCAAGTTTATTTGATTCGGATGGAGACGGTGACGAAGATTTAATTTCTGGTAATTACTATGGAATTTTCTCCTTCAGTGAAAATGTAAACACTTCTCCGGTCACAACCATCCCGGCTGGTACGGTTACGGTCATTCCAGGAGTTACCGTTCATATTGTTCCCACTTTAGACATAGTCGATGAAGATAACGACCTGATTAGCCAGGCCATTGTTTCTATAGAAGATTTTCGTCCAGGTGAAGAAATTCTTGCCTTCACGCCATTGGAAGGTATTACGGGATCGTTTAACAATATCACCGGTGTATTAACATTGACCGGAAAAGCATCTATCAGTGAATACAAAGTAATATTAAAATCGATTACGTATCAATACATTGGTCCTTCAAGCGGTGGCAGAATTTCTGCAAACAGTAGCAAATCTTCCAGCGGCCGGACAGCAGACGTTGATCTAAACAGAGTAATTACCTTTAAAGTGCTGGATCAGGATTTTACCAATGTAGCACTCCAGGCAGTTTCAGTGGCAGTCTCCTCTGTTACCGTTCCGAAGAAAGTACCAACACTTCTTCGGCCAGGTAACGAATCTACCTTTACCCCATCCAGTGGCCCGCAAGTGATTGCCAGTGGTTTACTGGTATCAGCAGCCTACATTGACAACTTGCAATCGGCTCGCGTCTTTATCTCCAACTTTGTGGCGCAGGATGAATTGATCTTTGTCAACCAAAACGGCATTACAGGAAATTATAATGCGGCTACTGGCGAACTGTTATTAACAGGTAGTTCCTCCGTGGCCAACTATCAGGATGCCTTGCGCTCGGTTCAGTTTAATAACCCAACGCTTGCGTTTACGCTTGTAAGCCGTACCATTGAGTTCAGTGTAAATGATGGCACTGTCTCCAGCAATGTGTTGCCAACTGCAGTCAATCTTGCCAATCAATCTCCATCGTTATCGCTCTCCACCACCAATCGCTTTTATGGGTCCGGGGACCTGGTTATTGACAACAATCTCAATGTAATTGATACTGACAATCCAAACCTGCAAAGCGCTGAGGTGGTAATCACCACAGGATTCCAATCTTCGGAAGATGTATTGGCATTCACTGACCAAAGCGGCATAACTGGTAGTTACAACAATGTGACCGGGGTGTTAACGCTAACGGGCTCTGCCACAAAAGCAGAATACCAAACTGCACTTCAATCAGTGATTTATAAAAACAGTAGTGTCACACCAAACAAAACTGTGCGCACCATCACCTTCCGTGTAAATGATGGCAATTCGTTCGGAATTATTTCATCACTGGTATTAAATTATAATTCTGCACCGGTCATCAACGTACCAGCTCTTACCGGGGAGGTTGGGCAAAAAATTTCGGTTGACCTCACCCCCCTCATCAGCGATCCTGACAATAATCTAATTTTCTCCACGATTAAAATACTTACACAACCTACAAGTGGTGCAACGGCTTTGTTAAGTTCAAGTCTCCTGTTAACCATCGACTATGAGGCATTTAGTTTCGCAGGTAATGATCAACTTACGGTGGAGGCCTGTGATGTGGCGGGCACATGTACTCAAAGTGTGGTCAACATTACAGTGAACAATGTTCCACCAGCTATTAATGTTGCCCCTGTCGAAACTGCAATAGGTGGGCTTGTGTCCATTAGCCTTACGCCATCGATTTCCGATTCGAATAATAACCTGGACTTATCATCCCTTACCATTAGTCAACAACCTATTAGCGGTGCGCTCGCTATCATCGATGCAAGCAACACGTTAGTAGTGGATTATACAGGAGTCAATTTCGCTGGCACCGATAATTTAAAAATTACTGTATGCGATGCCGTGGGTGCTTGTATTGAACAAACCGTCACCATTGAAGTAAATGGTGACATTGAGGTGCACAATGGTATGTCACCCAATGGTGACGAATTAAATAAATACTTCGAATTAGGAAATATTGTGGCACTGGAACCCAACAATAAAGTGAGCATCTATACCCGTTGGGGCGATAAAGTGTTTGAAATTGACAATTATAACAACCTTGACAGGCGCTTTGAAGGGATAGGCGATAATGGGAAAGAGTTAGTTTCAGGCATCTATTTTTATAAAGTAGAATTTACAAGTGGCCGAAAAGAATTGGAAGGATATCTCACCATTAAACGATAACATCATGAAGAAGGTAATCTTGCTCTTTTTGTTTTGTGGTGTTGCTTCGCTTGTATTGGCGCAGCAAGATCCTCTCTATTCACAGTACATTAATAATCCGATGGTGATTAATCCTGCCTATGCCGGACTCAATGACAAATTGAATGCCTCCATCTCCTACCGGAATCAATGGGGAGGTTTTGATGGAAGCCCAACAACCGTAAACGTAAACAGCCATATTTCTCTTGTGGACAATAAACTAGGCGCAGGAGTTCTGTTAATACAGGATAATATTGGAAGTATTAAGAATACTGAATTGCAAGCAGCATTTTCCTACAAACTAAAGCTGCAGGATAAGACGTTTAGCTTTGGTATGCAGACGGGTTTTATCAATTTTAGAAATAATTACAGTTCACTTAATCTCTCTGACCAGGCTGATCCGGCATTCGTTCAGAATGAAAATATTACGCAACCCAATCTTGGTGTGGGTGTTATTGTCAAGGCTGAAAAGTATTTTATTGGGCTCTCTGTGCCTCGTTTGCTTAACACCAATATCAGTAACGTAAGTAACAGCACCCAGGAGTTTCAACTGTACGACAAGCATTACTACCTCTTTGGTTCTTATGTTTTTTACCTGAATGAAAGGCTTCGTTTAAAACCTTCGGTCTTGTTAAAAGGGGTAAAAGGATCCCCGCTTTCAACCGATCTGAACTTTAATATTAACATTGATGAGAAATATGCTGCCGGTATTTTCACGCGTAATTTAAATGCCTTCGGTCTTTTGTTGCAAGCTAAATTCCTGGATAAATTTCGTTTAGGATATACCTTTGAAGTACCTACCAGTAATTCGGTAGGGGCCAGATTCAATACACATGAACTATTCTTTGGCATAGCTATGCCGGTGCTTAATTTCCACGATAGAGCCATCAGTAACTTCTAAGCTAAAAACCGCTAACGGTCAAAATAATTCTGAACCTTTTTACTAGGTTCATGTTTTATTAGCTGACCATGAAAGTAGCCGTATCCCGAAAGGAACATTTTAATGCAGCCCACAGGCTGTTTAATCCATCCTGGTCCGACCAAAAAAATGAAAGCGTATTCGGGAAGTGCAGCAATCCAAATTACCATGGGCATAATTATGAACTGATTGTGACTATTTTGGGTGAACCAAATTCTGAAACAGGTTACGTGTATGACATGAAATTGCTCAGCGATTTAATAAAGGAGCACATCACAAAACAATTTGATCACAGAAACCTTAACTTAGATACCGCCTTCTTTAAAACCCTTAATCCTACTGCCGAAAATATTGCCATTGTAATCTGGCGGATTTTGAGGCAACACATAGATAATCAGTATGAGCTTAAAATTAAACTCTATGAGACAGAAAGAAATTTCGTTGAATATCCTGCCCATTAGACCTCAGGATGAGGATGATGACTATCGGGTTTATTCCTATGAAACCCCCATGCGAACAGATGCTTTTGAGTTGTCGGATGAGGAGAAAATTGAAAAGATAGAATCTCATTTCCGCGAAATAATGATTGTCCTTGGATTGGATCTGCGCGATGACAGCCTGAGCGGGACACCCAGGAGAGTGGCAAAGATGTTTGTCAAAGAAGCCTTTAGTGGCCTTAACCCCGTAAATAGGCCAACTGCACGCCTGTTCGAGAATAAGTACAATTATGACCAAATGTTGGTGGAAAAAGACATCACCTTCTTTTCTCATTGCGAGCACCACTTCGTGCCCATTTATGGAAAGATACATGTTGGGTATTTTTCATCCGGCAAGGTCATAGGATTATCTAAAATCAACCGCTTTGTTCAATACTTTGCAAAACGGCCTCAGGTACAGGAACGTCTGACGATGCAGATTGGCAAGGAACTGGAGCGTGTCCTTAAAACTCAGGATATGGCAGTGGTAGTGGATGCCAATCACATGTGTGTGGCTTCAAGGGGTGTTGGCGATACCAACAGTAAAACCGGTACAGCCTATTTCTCAGGCAAGTTCAAAGACGAGAATGTGAAGCGGGAGTTTTTAAACTATATCAATGCCAAATAATAGGCTGTAGGCAAATGCCAATAGGCAACGGTTAGATAAAATTAATAACCCAGCACTGCGCATTGGCTACTGTTTGTTAACCGAATTCCTTCGGATTCTAACCTAATTTTGTAGATTAGCAACATCAATTAATCTATTCATTATGGTATTCGATTTAGACATGATCAAGGTCACATACGCAGCAATGCCGGACCGAATTGCCAAAGCCAGAAAAGTAGTTGGCAAACCTCTTACCCTTTCAGAGAAAATCCTGTATTCACATCTTCACTCCGACCAAAAGGTAGAGAACTTTGGTCGCGGAAAATCATATGTGGACTTCGCCCCTGATCGTGTAGCAATGCAAGATGCTACAGCACAGATGGCGCTGTTACAATTTATGTCAGGTGGAATACCAAAAGTGTTGGTTCCCTCCACCGTTCATTGTGATCACCTGATCCTGGCAAAGAATGGAGCTAAGCAAGATCTTGCTGATTCTATAAACGCCAGCGGTGAGGTATTTAATTTCCTTGAATCTGTCTCCAATAAATATGGCATTGGCTTCTGGAAGCCAGGCGCTGGTATCATTCACCAGGTTGTTTTAGAGAATTACGCCTTTCCGGGTGCCATGATGATCGGTACCGATTCACATACGGTAAACGCGGGTGGCTTGGGTATGGTGGCCATAGGTGTGGGTGGTGCTGATGCAGTTGATGTAATGTCTGGAATGGCATGGGAATTGAAATGGCCAAAATTGATTGGTATTAAACTAACTGGAAAGCTTAGCGGCTGGACTTCATCTAAGGATGTCATCTTAAAAGTGGCAGGTATACTAACTGTTAAAGGTGGAACAGGTGCCATCGTTGAATATTTTGGTCCTGGTTCACAATCTCTTTCCTGCACAGGGAAAGGAACTATTTGTAATATGGGTGCCGAAATCGGAGCAACCACCTCAACGTTCGGCTATGATGCGAAGATGGCACAATACCTGAGAGGCACAGAACGCTCAGAGGTTGCAGAACTCGCTGATAAAATCAAAGAGCACCTCACCGGTGATCCTGAAGTATATGCTAACCCGGAGAAGTATTTTGACCAGGTAATTGAAATTGATCTCTCGACTTTAGAGCCACATGTCAACGGGCCTTTCACGCCAGATCGTGCGATTCCGATTTCCAAATTTGCAGATGAAGTAAGAAGCAACAACTGGCCCCAACGATTGGAAGTTGGATTGATTGGTTCATGTACGAATTCTTCTTATGAAGACATTACACGTTCAGCTTCTTTAGCAAAACAAGCGGTTGATAAAAAATTAAAAGCAAAAGCAGAATTCACTATTACTCCTGGTTCGGAAAAAGTGCGTTATACCGTAGAGCGTGATGGCTACCTGGACATTTTTGGTAAAATGGGTGGTGTAGTGTTAGCCAATGCATGCGGACCTTGTATAGGTCAATGGTCTCGCCATACTGACGATCCTAATCGTAAAAACTCCATCATCACTTCTTTTAACAGAAACTTTGCGAAAAGAAATGATGGTAATCCAAATACTCACTCCTTTGTAGCCTCACCAGAGATCACCACCGCTTTTGCCATAGCCGGTGATCTTACTTTCAATCCACTTAAAGATTCTTTACTCAACGAAGATGGTGTGGCTGTGCGATTGGACGAGCCAAAAGGAGTTGAACTGCCACCTAAGGGTTTTGATGTTAAGGACCCTGGCTACCTGGCTCCTGCGAAAGACGGCAGCAAAGTTCAGGTGAACATTGACCCTAAATCAAAACGGCTGCAGGCACTAAGCCCGTTTGCCCCCTGGGATGGCAACAACTGGTCTGACTTGAAACTTCTGATCAAAGCAAAGGGAAAATGTACCACAGACCATATTTCCATGGCTGGCCCATGGCTTCGCTTCCGTGGCCATTTGGATAATATTTCGGATAATACCCTTACGGGTGCCACGAATTACTTTAATGACAAAACAGATAATATCAAGAACCAGTTGACTGGACATTATGGGCCAGTTCCAGCCACCCAAAGAGCATATAAAGCCGCTGGCATTGCTTCTATTGTAGTAGGTGACCATAACTACGGAGAGGGATCATCTCGCGAACACGCAGCCATGCAGCCCCGTCATTTGGGCATTAAGGTAATCCTGGTGAAATCCTTTGCCCGAATTCATGAAACAAATCTTAAAAAGCAGGGAATGTTAGCGATCACATTTGCGAATGAGGCTGACTACAACAAATTTCAGGAGGATGACAAGATCGATTTTACGGATTTGGTTTCTTTTGCCCCCGATAAACAATTAACCCTGGTTCTAAATCATAGAAACGGCAGCTCAGACACCATTAAGGTCAATCATACATACAATGCTGGACAGATTGGATGGTTCAAAGCAGGATCTGCGCTGAACTTGATGGCCAAGACAATTGCCGCTGGTAAAACTCCGAATAAACCGGCCGTGAAGAAGGCAAAGGCTGCTAAAAAGACAGCAAAGAAGACTTTGAGAAAAGTAGCGAAGTCGCCTAAGAAGCTTGCTAAACGAAGCAAAATGCCCGTTAAAAAAAGAACGGTGAAGAAAGTAGCTAAGAAAAAGCCGGTAAAGAAATCAGTAAAGAGAAAAAGATGATGTAAGCAGGAGGTATTGAGAACTAGCTATGTCTTTGGCCAAGCGATTGCATAACCATTCTGAATTCATTCAGTATCATAGCAGTCGCCCCCCAAACGATTTCACCTTCAATTTCAAAATGAGGTGCCATTAAGGGATACATTTTGGCAGCCAGAATTTCCTTCTTCCGTATTGCATCTTCTTTAAGAAGGTCCTCCAGATTTCCTTCTATTATCCTAACTACTTCAATTGGGTCAGCTAGAAAATTTGGCTTCTTTTCTGTAAAAGCTATCACGGGTGTCACCTTGAAATTGCTGGGTATAACAAAAAATTCGGTCAGTGTACCAATCACTTTTATGTCCTTCCGGGTAATTCCGATTTCTTCTTCGGTTTCGCGCAACGCAGTATCAATAGCATCCTCACCTGCTTCTGCTTTCCCACCTGGAAAACTAATCTGACCCCCATGGGTTCCTAAGTAATCAGGTCGTATCGTTAAGGGGAAATTAATGCGGTCTCCATTACGATACAAAAGGATTAAAACGCTGCCAGGTTTTGGTGGAGTGCTGTGCTCAAATTTTGGCTTGACCGCTCCAATTGGCACCGCGCGTAAAGGTTCATGCGCCCTGGCGCCCGGTAAAGGCTGCCGTAGTCTTTCTGACAAAAGGTTAGTATCAATATTCATTCATGATTTGGCTAGCTCCTGGTGTCGGCTTCGAAGTTAAAACCGTGAAGTTGAAATAGGAATTATTTACATTTCCTTATCAAATCTGCTGTCAACATTTTATCGCCCAGCATTTCTGATTTATTAAACTGATCACAAGAAAGTTTATGCTTTCCGTTTTTAAGGTAAGCCATGCCTAAGTAGAAGTGAATCTTGTCGATAAAAGGATCCATGTCAAGTGCCTGAACCAACAATCGTTCGGCAGACGCAAAATCGTTCGTTAGCATATAATAAATTCCCTTGTTGCGATACGCCCAGCCATTGTATGGATCAAGTGTAATGCCTTTGTTTATATCGGTTTCAGCTTTTTCCAGATCGCCCAAACTGAGATGAATAAATCCTCTGTTGTTAACAAAATAGGGTTCATCAGGCGCGAGAAAAATTGCATGATTAATCAATTCCATTGCTTTGGGATAGTTTTGCAATTCAACCTCCACCAGCGATTCTGTGTTGTAAATAGTAGCCTCTTTACCATCAATTTCTTTGGCCTTGGCTAAATCGGCTTGTGCTGACTCAAAATCTTTCATATAATATTTTACAGTCGCACGATTGACGAAATACTCAACCTTTTTTGAATCCAATCGTACCGATCTATTAAACGCTTCCAATGCAGACGGGAAATCGTGCAGTTTCGTAAAGACTAGGCCTTGTGTGAAATAGGCTACTGCTGTATCAGGCTTTGCCTGAATCACTTTGTCTAAATCTTTTAATGACCTGTAATACTCCTTCATTTCATAATACGTATTAGCCCTGTTGAAGTAGGCATTCAAATAATCTGAATGGCAGGATATAGCCTGTTCATAATTTTCAATCGCTCTTTCAAATTTTTTCTGATTAAAATAGATAGTTCCTATGTTATTCAGGGCATCGGCAAAGCAGGGATCTATCTTAAGCGCTTCCTTGTAATACGCAATAGCCTGACCCTCATCGTTCTGTTGCAACATCTGGTTTCCTTTCGACAAAAACCTTTGAAGTTTTGTCTCATTAGATTCAGCACATGACAATAATAAAATAACTGCAACACACACGACAAGGCACTTATTCATAATCTTGATTGTCATTAAATTGCATGATCCTACTAACCGCGAAATCTCCGGTATTGATTATCAGTCAAATTGCCATTTTTAGCAGTCCGACTGCAATTTACGAACTCTATCCCACTCAACCCCCAAACGTTCATTAGCTTTAGAATCCATGAGCGATTTTAATCACTTAAATTTTGATTATTTGAAATGAATTCCTTTCTTTGATCCATCGATCGAAAATGAAAGCAACTCAAAACATCCACGGCCACCATCACCATGCATATTGCATGACCGGCAAGTCTATGTTTTGATTAATTTTATAGAAAAAATTATGAAAGGCTTGCCAAACTTGGTAAGCCTTTTTTTTTAACCTCACCCCTAGCCCCTCTCCAAATGGAGAGGGGAAGGCTAAGATTAAATAGTATGAAAACAGTATTAAGAATCGCTATTCAAAAATCTGGTCGTCTCCAAGAGGAATCGATTGCCTTATTGAAAGAAACAGGGTTATCATTTAGCAATGGCAAAGACCAGTTGAAAGCCCAGGCGGGAAACTTTCCGGTTGAAGTGCTTTTTCTAAGAGACGATGATATTCCACAATACGTTGAAGATCACGTGGCTGATGTTGGGATTGTTGGGGAAAATGTTTTCGTTGAAAAACAGAAAAAGAACACATTGGTTAGGCGCCTTGGTTTTGCCAAGTGCAGGCTGTCCATTGCTGTACCTCGATCTGAATCTTACGAAGGCACAAAATCCCTTGAGGGCAAAAATATTGCCACCTCTTATCCTGTAATTGTTCAAAATTTTTTAAACCAGAAAAACATCACCGCTGGCATTCATGAGATTAGTGGCTCAGTTGAAATAGCACCGGGAATAGGGCTAGCCGATGCCATTTGTGATATTGTGAGTACGGGCAGCACGCTACTAAGTAATGGTCTAAAGGAAGTAGAGGTTGTCATGCAATCAGAGGCTGTGATCATTGCCAATGCAGAATTAGAAAGAACCAAGAAAGAAATACTTGATAAACTTCTCTTTCGGATTGAGGCAGTTAAATCCGCTAAGAACAACAAGTACATACTCTTAAATTGCCCTAATGAAGCAATTCCCAGGATAATCAGCATGATCCCTGGTATGAATAGCCCTACTATCATGCCTCTCGCCAAACCGGGCTGGTCATCTCTCCACTCTGTGGTTAATGAAAATGATTTTTGGGAGAAGATTGATCTGTTAAAATCGTTCGGTGCTGAAGGCATTTTAGTAATACCCATAGAAAAGATGATTGTCTAAGAAATATTAATTGAAGAAATTAGTGAAGACCGTAATTGAGCCCCCTATTGTCGAATGGCCCAGACTTTGTCAAAGGCCACAGCTTGAACTCGATTTTCTTGAGAGTACTGTCAAAAACGTGTTGGTCCGGGTGAAAAATTCTGGTGATCAAGCTCTTCAAGAAATAACAACTCAGTTTGACAAAGTCCGTCTAACGGAATTGCACGTGACGGATATTGAAATTGAGAATGCGGTTAAAGAAGTACCTAAAAACCTAAAAGAAGCCATTCGCACAGCAGCTCGTAATATTGAAATATTCCATGCCGCTCAAAAGAGAGAAATCAATCTCATTGAAACTATGCCAGGAGTAACATGCTGGAGAAAAAGTGTCCCTATTGAAAAGGTTGGGATCTATATACCCGGTGGTTCTGCTCCCCTATTTTCAACAGTATTAATGTTAGGCATACCAGCCAGGCTAGCAGGATGTACAGAAGTTGTTTTATGTTCGCCACCAGAAAAGGATGGGCAATTAAATAGTGCCATTCTTTTCGCAGCCCAACTGGTGGGCATTAAAAAAATATTTAAAGTGGGAGGAGCACAAGCCATTGGAGCAATGGCCTACGGCACCGAAACAATCCCAGCCGTATATAAAATCTTTGGACCCGGAAACCAGTATGTAACAAAGGCAAAGCAGATTGTTAATCAGGAGGGCATCGCAATTGACCTGCCTGCCGGGCCCTCCGAGGTGATGGTAATTGCTGACGGTACTGCCAACCCTTCTTTTGTTGCCGCTGATTTATTATCACAAGCAGAACACGGGCAAGACAGTCAGGTCATATTAGTAACCACAAACGAAGAACTCGTAAATAAAGCCCTGCATGAAATTGCCATTCAAGTAGAAAAGCTTCCCCGAAAAGAAATAGCAAAAGAAGCTTTAAAGAACAGTATTGCTATTATCCTGAATTCGGATGAAAGCATAATTTCTTTTGCAAACCAATATGCACCCGAGCATCTTATTATTAATACAGCAAACTGTGATGCGCTAGCCGAGAAGGTAGTAAATGCAGGGTCGATTTTTTTAGGGCCTTATTCACCAGAGTCAGCCGGTGACTACGCCTCGGGAACGAATCACACTTTACCTACTAATGGTTATGCGAAAGCGTATTCAGGTGTTTCCCTGGAAAGCTTCCTGAAATATATAACATTCCAAAAGATAACAAAAGAAGGTATACAAGTTTTAGGTCCAGTGGTAGAAATCATGGCTGAAGCTGAGCAACTTAGTGGCCATGCAGAAGCCATTAGGGTAAGAAGTAAATAGAAGAAGTAAGAAGCAAATGTTAATAGATATAAATTCCTTAGTCAGAAAAAATATAATGAAACTTAAGCCGTATTCGTCCGCGCGCGCTGAGTTTCGGGGGACCGCTTCCGTTTTTTTAGATGCCAACGAGAACCCCTACCCTTCTCTATACAACCGCTATCCCGATCCTCACCAGCTAGCTTTAAAGAAAAAAATAGCTATCCTCAAAAATGTAAAGGCAGAACAAATTTTTTTGGGTAATGGAAGTGATGAGCCCATCGATTTATTAATTCGCGCTTTTTGTGAACCTGGCCTTGATAACGTATTGATCCCTACGCCTACCTATGGAATGTACACGGTGAGTGCAGAGATCAATGCAGTGGAAATAAGAACGGTGAAACTAACATCTGAATTTGACATTGATCAATTGGCAACTGAAGGAGCCTGGAATAATAAAACCAAACTCCTGTTTTTGTGTAGTCCCAATAATCCCACTGGAAATTTATTAAACAAAGATAGAATTGAATCCCTACTTCAAAGATTTTCAGGACTCGTAATCATAGACGAAGCATACATTGACTTCACTGACTATGCAGGGTTTCTTCCATTGCTAAATCGATACAATAACCTGGTTGTTTTACAGACGCTATCAAAAGCCTGGGGCCTGGCCGGCATCCGATTGGGAATGTGTTTTTCGAATGTGGAGGTCATCAACGTATTAAATAAGATTAAGCCACCCTATAACATAAACAACCTCACCCAAAAAATAGCACTGGAATCACTTGAAGAAGTGGATCGAAAGGAAAATTGGGTCAATGAAATTAAGATTCAGAGGGAGTTTCTTCGGAAGGGACTTGATAAAACTAAGTTGGTTATAAAAGTATTTCCTTCAGACGCCAACTTTCTTTTAACCAAAGTGAAGAATGCCAAAGCGATTTATGAACGATTAGTGGCAAAAGGAATTATAACCAGAGATCGTTCCAACGTTGTTTTGTGCGACAATTGTTTGCGAATTACAGTAGGCACTCCTGTTGAAAATAGAATTTTACTAGATGAATTAAACAAGGCATGAAAAAAGTACTCTTCATTGATCGTGATGGCACATTGATTTTCGAACCAGTCGCTGATCCCCAAATTGATAGTCTCGACAAACTTGAATTTATTCCTGGCGTTTTCACGTGGTTAAGTAAAATTGCAAAGGAAACAGATTACGAATTGGTAATGGTAACCAACCAGGATGGGCTAGGTACCGCGAGCTTTCCGGAAACAACCTTTTGGCCAGTTCAAAATAAAGTGGTCAAGACATTGGAAGGAGAAGGCATACAATTTTCTGCAGTGCATATTGATAGATCCCTTCCACACGAAAAAAAAACCACACGCAAACCGGGGACAGGAATGCTTACTTCCTATTTTTCAGATCAGTATGACCTGAAAAATTCCTTTGTCATCGGAGATCGACTTACTGACCTTGAACTTGCAAAAAATCTTGGTGCCAAAGGAATCCTACTCAACGATGGAACCCTGCTCGATAAGATTTCAGCAAATGAGCTTAGTGGTTTTTGCCAATTGGTAACCTCCTGGAACGAAATATATAAAGCTGTACTTCCAAGACGCCTTGCTCAGGTAAGACGTACAACGAAAGAAACAGACATTCAAATTACTGTTAATCTTGACGGTACTGGGAAATCTAAAATTGATACTGGGCTTGGATTTTTTAATCATATGTTGGATCAACTGGCACGCCATGGCCAGATTGATCTCGAAATTACGGTTAGGGGAGATCTGCACCTTGATGAGCATCATACGATCGAAGATACAGCCCTTGCTTTAGGAGAAGCTTTCCTAAAGGCCCTGGCGGATAAAAGAGGAATTGAGCGGTACGGGTTTTGTTTACCTATGGATGATTGCCTGGCTCAAGTAGCACTCGACTTTGGTGGAAGGCCATGGCTTGTTTGGGAGACAGAATTTAAACGAGAGAAAATCGGAGAAATGCCAACGGAAATGTTTCCGCATTTCTTTAAGTCTTTTTCAGATGGCGCAAAATGTAACTTGAATGTAAAAGCGGAAGGCACGAATGAACATCACAAAATAGAAGCCATCTTCAAAGCCTTTGCAAAAGCTATTAAGATGGCGGTACGAAAAGATGAAAATAACAATCAACTACCCACTACCAAGGGAACACTTTAGAATAATAGTAAGATATAAGTAATAAGGAGCAAGAAATAAACATGAAAGTTGCGGTTATTAAGTATAATGCTGGGAATATTCGTTCTGTTTCTTTTGCATTGGAACGCTTGAGTATCAATTTCTTAATTACAGATGATTTGGAAGAAATTTCCATAGCAGACAAAGTGATTTTCCCCGGAGTTGGTGAAGCCCGTTCGACAATGAAGTACTTAAATGAAAGAAATTTGGATAAATTGATCATTAACTTAAAACAGCCCGTCTTAGGAATTTGTTTGGGTATGCAACTCATGTGCAAATATTCAGAAGAGAATGATACAAAGTGCCTTGGAATTTTTGATGAAACTGTAAAACTTTTCAAACCCACATTGGAAATGAAAGTTCCACACATGGGCTGGAACCAACTCCAATCCGTTAATGGCTGGCTGGATCGCTCACTTGAAAATCAACACGCTTATTTTGTTCATAGTTACTACGTGCCGGTCAATATCAATACGTCTGCAACAACCGATTACCTGACTCCATTTAGTGCAGCGATGAGAAAAGATAATTTTTACACAGTTCAATTTCACCCTGAGAAGTCAGCCGCGGTGGGCGAAAAGGTCTTGAAATGTTTTCTTAGTCAATCATGAAACCACTTTGGAACTCATTAATTAATTTTCTACATGAGGATTATTCCTGCCATCGATATTATTAACGGAAATTGTGTCCGGCTTACCCAGGGGGATTTCGGCAAAATGAAGGTCTACCATGAAGATCCCGTTAATGTCGCACTGGAATTTCAAACAGCTGACCTGGAATTTCTGCATTTAGTAGATTTAGATGGAGCTAAAAAAGGAAGTGTTATGAACTGGGATGTGATAACTGATATTCAAGCTAAAACCGCATTGCATGTTGACTTCGGAGGTGGTGTTAAAACAGAAGAAGAGGTACAACGATTGATTGACTTAGGGATAAGTCAAATAAATGTGGGCAGTCTTGCTGTAAAGGAGCCAGATAAATTTATAGCCTGGCTAACTAAATATGGGGGTGAAAATTTCATTCTCAGTGCTGATATAAAGAACGAAGATGTACTTATAAATGGATGGCTGGAATCCACGGACTTGCGCCTGTATGACTTGGTCAACCGATTTATTGACCATGGACTTGAGTATTTGACCTGTACTGATATCAATACAGATGGAATGCTGAAAGGGCCTAATTTTGATTTATACAAAAAACTAAAAAAGCGATTCGAGGGCCTTAAAGTGATTGCCAGTGGTGGAGTAAGTTCTATCGAAGATTTAGTGGAGCTAAAAAAAATAGACGTACACGGAGTAATAATTGGTAAGGCTATCTACGAGGGGCATATCAAGCTTTCTGAGTTAACAACCTTTCAAAAAGCATAAATTAAAAAATCCATTGTTAACCAAACGTATCATTTCCTGTCTTGATATCAAAGATGGCCGCACCGTAAAAGGCGTAAACTTTGTAAACATCAAGGATGCCGGGGATCCGGTTGCACTGGCTGCGCAGTATGCACAAGAAAGTGCGGATGAATTGGTTTTCCTGGATATTTCAGCCACTGACGAGAAACGCAAAACTTTTGCAGCTCTGGTAAGAGAGATTGCCCGCCACATTAATATTCCCTTCACGGTGGGGGGTGGCGTTAATAGCCTTGAAGATGTAGCCCCCTTATTGGAAGCAGGTGCTGATAAAGTGTGTGTGAATTCCGCTGCTGTTAGAAGACCCGAACTTATCAATGAACTTTCTAGTGCCTTTGGTGCACAGTGCATTGTTTTAGCAATAGATGCTCGTAAAATTGATAACCAATGGATCGTACATACGCATGGTGGTAAAAGAGCAACTGAAAAAACGTTATTTACGTGGGCACATGAAGGACAAGAACGGGGAGCTGGCGAAATCTTATTTACAAGTATGAATCATGATGGCACTAAAATTGGATTTGCCAATGAACCGTTGAGCAAACTTCACGAGTTACTTCAGATATCCGTTATTGCCTCCGGAGGGGCAGGTTCAATGGCGCATTTCACGGACACCTTTCTTCTCGGAAAAGCAGATGCCGCACTTGCAGCCAGTATTTTTCATTTCGGTGAAATTAAAATTCCAGATCTAAAAAATTTCCTAAAAAAAAGAAACATACCCATACGGGTTTAATAAAAACACCAATGAATCCAAACTTCGATAAATTAAATGGCCTTATCCCTTGCGTGGTGCAAGACTCTAACACCTCAAAAGTTCTCATGCTTGGTTTTATGAATGAAGAGGCCTATCAAAAAACAGTTCAAGAGAAACTCGTCACTTTTTACAGTAGGAGCAAAAAAAGACTATGGACAAAGGGTAAGACCTCTGGGAATTACCTTGAAGTGGTGGAGATACTTGAAGACTGCGATCAGGATACACTGCTATTAAAAGTTATCCCAAAGGGACCCGTTTGTCACACAGGAGCCGACACCTGCTTTACTGAAAAGAATGAAAGCAACGAAATTCAGTTTCTTGAAAAAATTATCCTCGATCGAAAGAACAATCCAAAGCCAGGTTCCTATACAACCAGTCTCTTTGATTCAGGGATTAATAAAATTGCGCAAAAGGTAGGAGAAGAAGCAGTGGAACTGATTATTGAAGCGAAAGATCAAAACAAAACCTTATTTCTAAACGAAGCAGCTGATCTGATGTATCACTACCTGGTTTTGTTAGCTGCAAAAGGTCACTCATTCAGTGAGGTTAAAAGTCTATTGTTACATCGGCATGCAAAATGAATCACTTTGCAGATACCGGGCAGAACCAATTCATCATTCTATCCAGATTGTCGCACAGATTGCATCTCCTCTTTTTCAAAAGATTGTAATTTGGGTTCATAGTAGACATTTATTAATTACGGTCATGAATTTAATCAAAAAAATTGATGGTTACGAATTTGTGGCATACCATCACCCTGAGTATTCCGAAAGTGAAATGCTACAACGCAGCAAAGATTTTTATACCTGGATGAACCTTCGAAGAACCGTAAGAGATTTTTCAAGTCAGCCAATTCCAATTGAGGTAATTCACAATATCATTCTTACCGCCTCCACTGCTCCGTCAGGTGCGCATAAACAACCCTGGACGTTTTGCGTGGTGAGCGATCCTACCATTAAGAAACAGATTCGCAAGGCTGCCGAAAAAGAAGAGAAAGAGAGCTATGACAGCCGTATGAGAACCGAATGGTTGGAAGACCTGAAACCACTACAAACGAATTGGGAAAAACTATTTCTAGAAACCGCCCCCTACCTTATTATTGCATTCAAGAAGGTGTATGATATATTACCGGACGGAACAAAACGAAACAATTACTATGTCAATGAATCAGTTGGAATTGCCTGCGGCTTCCTGTTAACCGCTATTCATCATGCTGGACTGGTTGCCCTCACCCATACACCTAGCCCTATGAATTTTCTTTGTAAGATCCTAAATCGCCCTGAAAACGAAAGACCGTTTTTGCTCATTCCGGTTGGCCACTTGGCCGCAGAAACATTTGTCCCAAACCTAACAAGAAAGGGATTAGATTCAATATGTGTACATTATTGATTACTAAAAACCTGCTGGGTAGCAACTTTTGGGTAAATCTTCATGTAGGATAATCTAGTGGTTATTGTCTTTCTCCGATGCATTTCAGAATGCTCGCCTTCTATAAGATCGCCAGAGCTTGCAGCCATAGAAAAATCGTAGTCAGAGCCATCAGGCTCAATATGCTTGTATAAATAAGCTTCTCCTTCTGCCAGCGTACTCACCTCACCCACAATAGGATATTTGTTTGCCACGTGGTAACTCAACGAGACTTCAATGAAATCACGTTTGGCCCCTGGCCAGTCCTTTATAAAAGCAACCCGTGCATAATTATCTTTGCGTTCCACCACCTTCACTTTTTGGCGACCAGATAAAAACATCTTGCTGGTTTTAGTAATCACACATGATACTGAATAGATGCCTTCCAGTTTATTAATGCTACCAACCTCTTTACCCAGGTATCGGTGCATCAGATCTTCAAAATCTACTTCCTGATAATGAGGTTTTTTAAAAATGCTATTGGATTTTGACTGGGAGAAGGAACAATGGGCCGCCAAAGTGAGCAGCAGAAACAAGGAGAACAATTTCGTCTTCATAGCCAACTTGATGACTCAAAATTATACAAAAGTTCGGCCATTTGTAATGGCTGTGCGAATGTATCTCTACGCTGGCATAAATACCAAATTCAGATTCTTGGTGTAGAAATTTCAGCGCGCGTAAATTCAGTTTTTAACCCAAAATCAGGCAAGTTATTTCAAAAAGAGTCAATTACTGCTGCATAGGGTAGCATGCAATAGTCGGGTGCCTGGTTACCTTGTACAACACGAAAAATTCACTGGTCGGCCACGTAGATTTATCCTATGGTAAGGCAGATTCAATATGTGGGTCATTTTCACTAATGTCTCCACTAAAACTACGGCATGAAAAAAGTTACTTTGAGTCGGACCATCTAATTCTTCGGGAAAAGCTTAAGGTAAGTGAGTTTATAGGTGATGGTGAAAGAACCATCATTTTCTGTTCTCACGCCTTCCAGAATGTCGTGGGCTCTGTCATAGGTAAAGGTATAAGAAACAACCCGACCCCTAGATTCGAAATGTTTATATACCAGAATGTTTCCTTCCGTCATACCGGTAAACTCACCACGTATCGAATAAGACGGAACATAGTCCTTATCCAGTGGCACTTCCAGGTACTCTCTTCCACTGGTATTTTTGTCTTGTATAATTGCTACCTCGGAGTAATTCTCCTTGCGATCGACAATTTTCTCTTTTTCTGCAGACGATAACTTGCCTTTTCCTTTTTTCGTGACCAGGCTGGATACCGAATAGATACCTTCAATGGTACCCACGCTGGTTTTGTCCTTCGCGAAATACAACTTTACAATTTCATTGAAGTTTATTTCCTCGTAGGGATTAACCTTACGGTTTTGCTTCATTTTATAAAGTTTCTCTATAGAACAAGAAGAGGTTATCGTGACAACCATAACTATCCAACTAATAGCCGCTTTTATCTTCATTTAAAAAATAATATTCTCATACTTGCCATTTGAGTACTTGCAGCAGGATAGCCTGCCGCTCAAAGCTGCGGGTTTAAAAAGTGATTTACCCAATAACATACGCACGCATTCTTGAATTCCTTCCGTTATACTCGGATGCGGGTGCACACACTCAGCCAGTTCTTCTATGCCTTTATCCATAGAGATTAACAATGCCACTGCTTGTATGGCACTACTGGCATGATGGCCAATTATTTTCATTCCAAGGATTTTCATGTGGTCATCGTTTGTCACAAGCAGCTTAATAAAACCCTGTGTATTCCGTTTCGCAATGGCGCGGGGGATTGTGCTGTAATCCAGTGTTACCACTTTGTAGTCTATTTTCTTTTCCTTCGCAGCTGTTTCGTTTAGCCCCACACCTGCCACTTCTGGGCTTAAAAACATAATGGTGCTTATATTTTCATATACCAGCTTACGCTCCGGTTTACCGAAGATTTTCTCCACGGCATATCTGCCCTCCAACTCACCCACATTCACTAGTGAAATATCAGCTGTAAGATCACCCACTGCATAGATATTAGATACATTAGTTTGTGTATCATTATTGTCTATACCTCGCTTGCTAATATTAATCCCCACTTTATCATCCCACAAGTCTTCGAGGTTGGCTACCCTCCCAACAGAAACGAGGGCCTTTTCGACATTAAAAGTCTCACGGCTTCCATCGGTGTATTCCAATTCATACTCTACCCTTCCGTTTACGATCTTCATTCCAACAAGGTGGGAGTTGCGGTGAACAAGGACACCGTTATTCTCCATGTTCCGCTCCACAATACGCACTACGTCTTCGTCTTCAAAGGGAAGTATCCTATCTCCCTTATCAATCAGATGTACTTTTGTACGGCCAAAACCACTGAAAATAGTCGCATACTCGCAACCAATTACCCCGGCCCCCACAATTACCATACTCTCAGGAAAGTCTTCCATCTCTTCTATCCCTTCGCTTGTCATAACAATTTTTTCATCAATAGGCAATTCAGGTAAATATCTAGGGTGGCTGCCGGTGGCAAGAATAATGTTCTCGGCATAGACCACTTGCTTTTTTGCACCCTGCACAATTTCAATTTCATGTTGGTTCAGCAGTTTTGCTGATCCTACTTTGAACTCAAGCAGGTTTGCATATTGGGTTTTTTGTAGTTCCACCATGTGTTCCTCCAACATTTTTTTACGATCGTTTACCGCCTTGTGCACCTCCGATTGTATTTCCTTATAACTAATAGAGGGCGCCTTAATATCGTAACGTTTCAGTCGTTTATGGAAGGCTGATGCCTCACGTGAAAGTTCCCACCAGGTTTTAGATGATAGCGCACCATTGGTGACTCCTGCCCCTCCTACTTTATTTTTCTCAATAAGGAGTGTCTTCTTTTTAAAATCCAAGGCGCGCATTGCCGCTGCATACCCAGACGGCCCGGCTCCAATGATGACAAGATCATAACGGTTCATAGGTGTATTTAAATTTTGTAAAAATTAGGATATTTATTCCAATTAAGAAATAGATTCTAATATCAGATTATGCCTTTTACGTTAGTTAGGTCATTCACCAATTGCAGAAACAGACCGTTGGGCATGAATGCCGGCCATCATACAACGTACACTCCCGCCACCACACCTTTCGATTTTTGGTATTGCAATTGGAAGAATATAGCCAAACTTTGAAATGGCATTGATCTGGCCGGGCATAAGAGAATCGCATGCTTGCTGGGACATTATTACACAAGTTTCGCCTCGTGTATTCTCAACTTCAAACATATTGCCGGCAAATGATTTCATCTGATCAAAACTGATGGCTATCACCCGATGGGACGTGTTGGAAAATTGGGCTAATACCAATTCCTGATCCTCTTCCTTTATAATGGAATCCAGACAGACAATAGAAAACTTACTCCCCACAGACATCATCACATTGGTGTGATAAATTTGCTTTCCAGAATCATCAAGTGCTTCGAAAACAATTGGATGGTATCCCAGTTTATTGCAAATCTCTCGCAGTACTTTTTCATTTGTTCTCTCTGAACGACAGGCATAGGCCACCTGATTAGCATGATCAAATACCAGACTACCCGTTCCTTCCATAAACATGTTCAGTTCTTCATATCCAGAAAAATCAATTACTTCATTAATCTCGAAATGCGTTTTAAAAAATTCCACTATATCCAATCGCCTTTCAAGCCTTCGGTTAGGAGCCATCATCGGATAAAGAATAAGCTGGCCTGATTCATGAATTGAAATCCAATTATTCGGGAACAGGGCATCTGGCTTTGATGAATTTGGGGTATCATGAAAAATATGTACTTCAATATGATGTACGCGGAGTAACGAAACCATCTTATCAAATTCATTCTGCGCGCCTAAACTAACAATATCCTCTTCTATAACCGGTAGTTGAAAAACATTTGAACCTGCAGTCTGGTTATTGAACGTAAAGCTCATGGGCTTTACCATAAAAATTGAGGAAGGTGCTTGTCTCCACTTCATGACTGCAATATACTACAACGTTCCTTGCCTGAGCAATCTAATCACGGTAACTCCCCTGTACAAGGCTTGGTCTTTAATGAAACTTTTTGGAGAAGTAATTGAATTAGGAAAGACTCATAATCTGCTTTTGGCTAACTTTGATTCAAATAAAAGATGAAAAATCAATTATAACGCAATGGAAACCATTATTGAATTGGATAAAAAGCTATTTCTGCTTTTAAATGGCTTTCATTCAGATTCAGTCGATCACATCATCCTGCTGGCTACCAAAACACAATTCTGGACACCCCTTTACCTATTTTTAATTTATCTCATCTTTAAGAAATTCAACACAAAAGGATGGCTTGTCTTGGTCGGTGTGGCTTTATCCATACTCTTATCTGATCAAATAACCTCGGGCATTATGAAACCTTTCTTTGAACGCTTAAGGCCCTCACAGGATCCCTCTCTTCAGGGTCTTGTGCATTTGGTTGACGGCTACAAAGGAGGTCTTTATGGATTTGCCTCAGGCCATGCCGCTAACACCTTTGCCACTGCTTGCTTTGTTTGGCTCCTTTTCAAAAACCAATATCGATGGATCTGGACTATTTTTATTTGGGCAGGCTGTATGACCTATACCAGAATTTATTTAGGAGTCCATTATCCTGGAGATATTCTCGTTGGTGGAATTGTCGGGTTGGGCTGTGGATATTCGGGATACCGTTTTTATTGCTGGATAAAGAATAAGCTTGAAAAAATAAAAAACGCTCCGCCAACTGATCAAGGTTATTGATCTAACAGTCTTTTTACGTACTTGCCAATAATATCAAATTCAAGATTTACCCTATGGCCAGGCCTTATTTGATTGAAATTTGTATGCTCATAGGTGTACGGAATAATCGCTACTGTAAAGCCTTTAACTTCGGAATTGAAACAAGTTAGACTGACTCCATTTATACAAATAGAGCCTTTCTCAACCGTTACGTTTCCTACTAACGAGTCGTACTCAAAATCAAATAGCCAACTGCCCCCTACTTCTTTTATGGATTTACAAATCCCAATTTGATCCACATGACCTTGTACGATGTGTCCATCAAACCTTCCATTAGCCAGCATAGAACGTTCTAAGTTAACAAAGTTTCCCACTTTCAGGTATCCAAGATTTGATTTCTGAAGGGTTTCATCAATTGCTGTTACCCAATGCCTACCTCCTTCCGCTTCTGTTACCGTAAGACAAACACCATTGTGAGAAATGCTTTGATCTACTTTTAAATCTTCACTTATATTGCTCGAAAACAGAAAGTTTTTATTACTTCCATTCGTCTCTATTTTTTCAACCTTTCCTAGCGATTCGATAATTCCTGTAAACATAATTTCAATCCTCAAGGGTTAAAATTAACCAATTGTTGTTTATAGATGTATTGATGTACCTGTAGTGGACGCCTGTTAATACCACTTACTAAATAAGATGTATCTCCTTTTAGGTAGATCAACGACTCAACCTGGCCGCTTAGCAGAAGACCACTTTGAGATGGTAGTAGTACTTTAAATGATTTGGAACCTGAACCAAGAAGGATCAATCCCTTGTTTGCATTGTAATAGCCCGTTGAAACATCATAGGTATAATCATTTCCGGCAACCAAGACATCCTGAATCTTATCACCATTAAAATCATCCACGAGCATCTTTCGTATTGGGGCCACCTGGGCTGCTGATGGCAATTCTTGCCAGGTGAATTTGCCCTTATCATTCCAAAGAACGAAACTGGAAGTCGTATTCACATAGTAGGTTCGCTTGGCTGCTATCGTATCCGTATTAATAATTTCCTTTGCCGTTGTATAACTAAACTTTGTATAGCTGGTAAACGATTTTCTAAAGAAAGGCGACTGCGAGGCCAACTCGTCAAGATAATTTATTGGATACTCTTGCATGATACCTTTCGCGTCCTTCCAATAGGCTGTTGAAACCGGATCAATAAAACCGTTTTTATCCAGATCTATTGCATACACCCGCATCGGATATTCTTCAGAAATAGTAAATCGATTATTCAGCCCCAGGTTTCCTGCAAGGTAATCTTCATCACCATCATGATCGAAATCTCCCGCTGCAAGACTTGACCAAAGTCCATGCTTGCTTTCTATTTGACTATCTGTAACGATTTTTAAACTCTGACCATTTTCGTTCTTTAAAATCAGCAGTGAATTCCATTCGCGCGCTAAAAGCAAATCTTCCCATCCATCGTTATCATAATCCGACCAAAGTGCATCGGTGACCATATCTATATCAAAGGTAAATTTGTCATCTGCCTTCAATTTTCCTTCTTCATTAACCAGAAGATAAGAACGAAGTGCAACCGGGAAACCCCATTTCTTTACGCGACATCCAATAAAGACATCGCTATCTCCATCATGATCAAAGTCCATAATTCGAATGACAGAGGCCGGGAATGGAGGAAGTGGAAGTACCTCTTTAGCAAAGCCATCTTTTTCCTTGCGGTACAAGAAATGCTGGTATGCCTTTTCATCTTCAAGCGTATATCCCCCGGTAACTGCCAGAACATCGTTATCACCATCCTTGTCAATATCCAGGATTGCCAAATCCGATTCCTGGCCAGCTTTATCACCAGTTAATCCGGCTAACTCTGCTGGAACAAACCTTCGACCTTGACGAATAAATAACGCAGTGGGCTGCCCATTTGAGGCTCCAATTAACAAATCCTCGAGACCGTCATCCGTAAGATCTCCCTTCGTCATTCTTGGACCTATCTGAGAAAACTTATGTGGCATAATGCTTTGTCCCTGGAAGAAATCAATGTAGTCCTTTTCAAGATGAGTAAAGTCAATAATACCCTTAACCTGAGAAAATAAATAATTTGGATCTTTGCGAGGTAAATTAACATACGGTACTGCATCATCTTCGTTCAGTGTTACAACTTGATTTGCTTTTATTTGCTTCAAAACAGTCATCATTTTTCCAGATGGCCAGGTAACTTTTATTGAATCAACGACCGCTGATTTACCAAGACCAAAATGAAGTATAGGATCTACTGAGGATATGTATCCACGCGATAAAAATTTCTCTGCATACTGATAAGTACCGTTACTCCAAAGTTCAACCTTTGACCCTATGGCGGCCAAATTTGGGGTATTCCCTTTTAGTTCAATTCTGATAAAGTTGACTCCACCATTGATCTTTCCGATGGTATTATTGCGATATACAAACGCTGGGTCGTTGATATTATTGACCACATAGTCCAGGTCACCGTCCTGATCGAGATCAACAAAGGAAGCGCCATTAGAAAATGATGGTATATTCATTCCCCAGGCCTGGGTTTGATTAACAAAATCTAACTCGCCTACATTTTCATAAGCATAGTTGGGTACCTTCACGATAGGGATGCGGGCTATCATATGTGCGTCATCTGCTAAAGAGCCATACACCTGAGCCTTGTAGTTTGTAAAATCCTTATCTGTAAGATCCTTTGGAAATCCATTTGTAATAAAAAGATCCTTGTCCCCATCGTTATCAAAATCAGCAAATAAGGGTGACCAGCTCCACTCCGTCTGATATACTCCAGCCATTTGTGCTACCTCGCTGAAAGGCAACATCGTGGTATCCTGAAAGCCATTGTGAACCTGAAGCATATTTCTGACAAACTGGGGCTCATAGTTATACTTCTCATTATTCACATATACATAGTAGCTATTCCCATTAATGGTTTGCTTTTTTCTGAAATACTGTTCCGGCATCATGTCCATGGTAATGATATCGAGATTGCCATCATTATTCATGTCGGCCATGTCGTTCCCCATAGAGAATCTGGAATGATAAGAGAAATAATCTTTTGATTGATTACTAAATTTGCCATTCCGCTGATTGATGTATAGCAAATCATTCGCGATGTAATCATTTGAAATGTAAAGGTCGGGGTAGCCATCCTTATTAACATCACCCACGGCTATTCCTAAACCATATCCTTCAAAAACAATTCCTGCTTCTTTGGTTACGTTTTTAAAAGTACCATTTCCTAGATTCTGATAAAGTTGGTCGTTGTTTACAGCGCTTCCATCAGTTATTTTTATCCGATAGTTAGTCGGGACTTCTTTATTAATCACATTATTCAAAACATACAAATCCAGGTCGCCATCCAGGTCGTAATCCAAAAAAGCGGCATGCATGGAATAACCCATATCAGCTATACGATACGCCTCGGCCATTTCCTTAAACCAAGGTTGGCCTTCTTTTAATCCCTGATTTATCCACAATTGATTTTTACGTCTCAGGCTATCTTTACTCATAGTTGAGGTAAAATAAACGTCATTCCAGCCGTCTGCATTAACATCTGCCACACATACTCCGCTCAACCACTGGTCGCTGGTAAGGCCTTCAAAATTAGATGTGATATCCGTAAACATGAATTCACCTTTATTCAAATAGATCTTAGACACAATTTTATTCCCTGTGAAAATTAAATCGGGAAGACCGTCATTATTTAAATCTCCAATGCCGACACCTCCTCCATTGTACATATATTCATAGTGCATGATATTGAAACTGTCTTCTTCCAACACTATATTATTAAACTGAATACCAGTTACCTCTCCTTCGATTAACTCAAAGCGAGGTGTGCTTTTAAAACAAGACGAGAAAATGGTGGATAGAAAAAGAAGTAAGCAAATCCGGATTGAATAAAATCGGATCAGGTATAACGGAATTTTCATAAGTACAATGTTATCAATTACATATGGTTTAAAAAAAAGAAGCCGCTATAAAATATAGCGGCTCTCTTTTACTATTACGCTCTTAAAGATTATCTGTTCTGCTTCAATTTACCAACCGTAATATCAATTTGATCTTGCGGTATAGGGAAGTTTACATCTTCAGGTCCTACTGTAGCACTTCCATACAACGTAGACCGCAAAGTTTTTTCATAGGCAAGCACCCGATTTAATTCTGTCTGAACAATACCCCAACGTTGCAAGTCAAAATAGCGGTGACCTTCCATACCCAATTCAAGCTTTCTTTCCATGTAGAGGGCAGCTCTTGCATTCGTCTGCGTATCAAAAGGCGCCCCCGATGCAGGATATGGATTAATAACATAGTTCGCAGCATTGGTAGTGCCATCAGCCTCTTTAACAAAACCTGCAGAGTTGGCTGCTCGATTACGGATATCATTAACCTCATCCCTTGCCCCGCTCAAATCGCCCGTTTCAATCATACATTCAGCCAATAAAAGTTTTACATCGGCAAACCGGATCAAACGATAGCCATTTGCAGTCCATCCTGAAGTCCAGTTTCCAACTTCTGTTAACTGGCCTTCTTGTGACTTTTTATATACCTGCTTCATAGGGCTATATGGACCTGCATATGACTGATCACGGATCCAGTCCTGACCCGTATGAGGACCCCAATCGAGATAAGGTACTCCTCTTCTCCCTACTGTCCAGTCCAGGCGTGGATCAAGTGGGCCGGTATCTTCTGTGAAAGGATCGGCAACACCTAAACCTTGATCATCTTTTACAGGCTGCGAATTGTATGAGAAATCAAGCAAAGGAAGTCCCCCTGACGTTCTAAAAGAATTTACAAACTCATGAGCTGGCTGGAAGAACCCACAGCAACCACCTGGTGATCCCCCGCTTTTATAAGGGAAATTTAATACTTCGCCCCAGCCAGCATTCCAACCACCTGATCCATCATTAACAGAATACTGGACGGTATAGATAGCCTCAATTCCATTGCGATTGGCGGCATCGAATACATCACCGAACTTTGGCTCAAGACCTATGGGTGAGCCATCCGGGGCTGTTCCTGAAGCAATAACATCCTCCAAAAGTGTTTTCGCAGCAGCATAGTCTTTGTTCATTTGCATCTGGGCCTTCGCCAATAAAACCTTGGCAACCGTTCCATTAAAGCGGCCAACCTGTCCCATGTTATTTGGTAACGAGGTGCCTTCCTGCAAATCGGCAATTACTTTAGCGATAATGTCATCATCATTTGTCAGGGTGCTTTGGTCCGTGTTCTCGTCTACATAAGGGATCTTTGTCCACATTCTATAGGCCTCCAAATGATAATATCCCCTGAGCGTTCTGGCTTGTTTTCTGAACGACTCAGCTTCAGCGGTTGTCACTGCTCCTGAAGCTTCTGCCTCAGCTAAAACTGTTAGTGCAGAGTTGCAACGCGCTATACCATCATATACCGATCTCCATTTGATATTAATATAAGGGTTGGTAGGGTCCTCATTATATTGCTGGAGCGGGTTAATATCGGGTTGGTCACCAGAATCCGTACCCTTATTGGCTTCCAAGCCTCGTATGCTTCCGTATACCCAGTTTGAAGAAGCCGCTTCCCAGCCAAATCCGTTGGAGGCAACCCCGTCTACCATAGCGTATGCACCAATTAAAAGGGCATCCACACCATCCTTGGTCGCCAACACTTTGGCATCCAATGCACCATTTGGTGTAACCTCAAGAAACTCTTCTTTACATGAATTTCCAAAGACCAGCAAGATGCCAAACAACAGTCCTGCTTTAAGATTATTTTTTTTCATTTTCGATAATTTTTAGAATCCAATATTAACTCCAAGTATATACTGTTTTACGAGCGGATAATTTCCCTGATCCACACCAAAGTTGCGGTCATCTCCGTTGTTCACATCCGGATCAAGACCAGAGTACTTTGTTATGGTGAACAGGTTAATCCCCTGAGCATAAATCCTTGCGGTACTTAACCCAATTTTGCTAATAAGGCTTTTAGGCATGGTATAACCAATTTGAAGGTTCTTCAACCGCATAAACGAACCATCCTCCACATAATAGCTTACTGATTGTGTGTTGGTGGAGAAGTTTGACTTGTTAGATGCCTTAGGTGTAGTTGACCCTGTATTGGTAGGTGTCCAGCTATTAAGTAAATCCTTGCTCTTTTGATTCTGGAATGATGGCCAGAAATCCAACCACCACTTATTGTAGTTAAAGATGTCATTTCCTTGTGACCCATAAAAGAATGTAGTGATATCAAAATTCTTATACGTAACGCCCAGATTCAATCCATAAGTGAACTTAGGGTTTGGATTCCCAATAGACGTTCTATCGTTTGGATCAATGACATTATTACTATTATCTATGTTAGCATAACGGAAGAATCCAGCCTCTGCTCCTGCCTGTGTAGGAGCTCCCGTTACTTCTGCAGAGCTTTGGAATAGGCCTTCGACCTGATAGCCAAAAAACTCGGACATTGATTGGCCTACGATGTTCCTATTGAATGGTCCAATCCGTGAGGTTCCGGAATCAAAGAATGGGAGTCCTTCTGCTATTTTAAGAATTTCATTTTTATAGGTGGTCATCACAAAACTGGCATCAAATCTTAAATCGGATGAAAATACCTGCTTATACCCTAACTGAAGGTCAATACCTGTATTTTTCATTTCAGCGACATTGATAAAAGGCTGATCTGCAGCACCGTTCGTTCCCGGTATACGGGGATTATATAATAAGTCATTCGTATTTTTTGTATACCAGTCAAATGAAAGCTGGAATTTGTTATCCAATATTCCTGCATCAAAACCTATATTGATTGTTGTGTTTGTTTCCCATTTGGCATCGGGATTTCCAATTCTGGTTGGTCTGAAACCCTTCAGCGCAGAACTGCCAGCCCCATTCAAATCATAGTTAGAGTCTCCAACAGCTCCACCAAAGAGAAAGAACTGATTCTGAGGGGAAAGTGCCAACTGATTACCCATTGTGCCATAACTACCCTTGATTTTCAAATCCGAAATAACATCAACTCCTGACAAGAAACTTTCTTCACTAATCCTCCAGCCGGCTGAAACAGATGGGAAAACACCGTACCGAAAATCAGCACCAAATCTTGAAGAACCATCCCTTCTCACTGTGGCACTTAAGAGGTACTTATCGCTATAGCTATAATCTGCACGCAAGAAAGTTGAAACCAACGAAGTGGGGGTAAAATAATCACCGCTAACGCTCTGGATTGAGGCGCGGTTATTAAGGGTTCTGAACGAAACCGCGTCTGAAAAATAACCCGCACCTGTCGCACTCATTTCTCTCCCGATACCGTACTTAACAGCCTCATATCCTGCTACCGCGTTTAATTTAGAAGACCCAAAAGTCTTACTGAAGGTTAATGTATTCGTCCAAACCCAATCTTGCCTAAAGCGAGCATTTTCATTATAAGATGGAGTCGCTACATTCTCAGACCGTTCATAGGTAGAACCGGTCCAGTCTGTATTGTATTCAGTTTGATAGGTACCTCCAAATGTGGTCTTGAAACTTAATGCATCTACGATTTTTATATCCATGAATACGCTACCAATAAGGCGCAAGTCACTGGCGCGGTCATCAGCATTCCGATTTAATTCAGCTAAAGGGTTAGCGCCATTGCCTGCACGTGGTGCAATGCCAGTGCCCCCATATTCTCCTGGAACAAAGTTATGCGAAATGCCATTAACCGGTATTGTGATAATCGATGGAATGATTGGCTGGATTGCATACACATTGGATACAGGGCTTCCTTCCGTTTGGTTACCTTCCACACCTTTTCCTGTGCGCCCGGTTATTGTTAAATTTTCGCCAAGCCTGACGCGATCATGAACTTTAAATTCAGAATTGAAACGTCCTGAAAATCTTTTCGAAAAGTTTGTAACTACAATACCTTCCTGATTGAAATAGTTAAAACCTCCATAAAACTTCGATTTGTCATTACCGCCCGATAAGGAAAGATCATGGTTCATGATAAGGGCGCTACGGGTGATGGTTTTATACCAATCCGTGTCTCCGGCCCAAGGAGGTAATGTAGGATTAGGATTTGACGAAAGACCGTAAAATGGGTGAGTTTCCGTTGGTGTGGCATCATTGTCATAAACCAGCCACTGCGTGTCGGCCATTTCCTGAGCATTCAAAAGAAAGTCGGGGCCTTTACCCGGGTCTTGAGTACCCACATACATATCATAGTTCACTTTTACTCCTGAAGAAGTACCTCTTTTTGTTGTTATCAAAACAACCCCATTGGAAGCGCGCGATCCATAAATGGATGCTGCACCGGCATCCTTCAAAACGGACATTGATTCAATATCATTTGAAACTATGGTGGATATATCCTGAGTGGGTACACCGTCCACGATATAAAGTGGATCGTTGTTTTCGAAAGATCCGAAACCCCTTATCCTAACCTTTGCTGCCTGACCGGGCCTTCCGTCACCAGCTACCGTCACACCAGCAATACGACCTTGTAACTGGCTAGTTACGGTACCGCTCGGTATGGCAATCAGATCCTTTGTCTTCACTGTTCCCACCGCTCCTGTCAAATCTTTCTTTTCCTGAGTGGCATATCCTGTTACCACAAGTTCAGTCAAAGTTTGGACATCAAGATCCATTTGCACATCCAGGGTAGATTGAGTACCAATAGCCATTTCCTTAGTTACATAGCCAATAAACGAAAAGACAACTATGGCTTGACCGTCAGCAACATTCACCCGGTACTGACCTGAGGCGTCTGTAGCCGTCCCTGTGCTCGTTCCTTTGATAATCACGTTTACACCAGGCATTCCATTGCCGTTTTCATCCTTCACGGATCCCGATACTACTCTTTCCTGTGCGAACAGCGAGTGAGAGCTGGCCAGCCACACCAAGAGAAGCATACTTCGCTTCAAATTGTTGTACACTTTTTTCATGTTCATTGAGTTTAGTTTATAATTGTTTTAGAGTTGATAACATTATTAATTGTAAAGAACAGTAATCACCAAACTTACTACTGACATTGATTTAATTGCCAAAATAAAGTCTTTTCTGTTTAATCAATGCAAATTAGGCGAAAAATATTAAGCAATCGTAACCGCAAACGTTTACGGAATCCATTGCAAGGCCTATTTTCAGGAAATCTCTTTACTTACAGCTATTTTGGTAACATTAAACAAGTTGGTTACTTATTTTTAAGACTTTCTTGTTTTCGCATCTCGCATTATGGTATCAACATCTTATAATTTGATGAAAGTGGAGATTCTTAATTTGGGATTTTATCCTTGTCGTCTCCTAATCAATAGAAACTTTTAAGAATTTATATGAAGGTATATTTTATCGCTATCATAACAACTCTCGTATTTCATGGTGCCCAATCGCAACACAATCCATCTACCATAAAGGAGTATAAAAAGAATTTTAAAACGTACAGTTTCTCTGATCCTGATCCCATCGCCCGCATGGGAGTCATCTATCCCTACTATCGATTTGATGGATATACTGACATTCCAACAAACAAGGAATGGAAGGTAGTGGAACTTGAAAATGAGTTTATTAAGGTGATGATCCTTCCGGAGATTGGAGGAAAGATATGGGGAGCATGGGAGAAATCGTCAGGCAAACCTTTTATATACTATAATCAGGTGGTGAAATTTCGTGATGTAGCCATGCGTGGTGCATGGACAAGCGGAGGCATAGAAGCAAATTATGGTATCATAGGTCACACACCTAATTGTGCAACCCCCATGGACTATATGACAGAAAAGAAGGAAGACGGTAGCGTCAGTTGCTACATTGGTACATTGGACCTTCTCACTCAAACCTATTGGACAATTGAGATTAATCTACCCAAAGACAAAGCCTATTTTACGACACGCTCTTTCTGGCACAATTCAACATCATTTGATCAGCCCTATTATACCTGGATGAATACAGGACTCAAAGCTGCAGGTAATCTAGAATTTGTCTATCCCGGAAATCGCTACATCGGACACAGTGGCGAATATGCGGACTGGAAGATTAACTCTGAAAATGGAAAAGATATTTCCTTTTACGAGCAGAATAATTTTGGAGGATATAAATCGTACCATGTGTTCGGTAAATACACTGATTTCTTTGGGGCCTATTGGCACTCAGAAAATTTTGGAATGGGGCGTTACTCAACGCATGATGAAAAGCCGGGAAAAAAAATTTGGATATGGGGGTTATCTCAACAAGGTATGATTTGGGATAAGCTCTTAACCGATACAGACGGACAATATGTCGAAGTACAATCGGGTCGACTTTTTAATCAAGCTGCTGAGCAAAGTACATTTACTCCCTTTAAACACCCGGGCTTTGCGCCATCCATATCGGATAGTTGGATTGAGTATTGGTTTCCGATAAAGGGAACGAAAGGTGTTGTACAAGCTAATTTGTATGGTGCTTTAAACCTGCGATACGATAAAGGTTATTTGAAGATCGACTTCTCTCCCCTGCAGGACATAACCGGAGAGTTGAAAATTGCAGACGGTGAATCTTTACTTTATTCAAAGACAATAAGCGTGAAAACGTTAAAACTCTTTTCCGATTCCTTAGCCTTTGTTGGAAATGTAAATAATCTTTCTGTGGTGTTAGGAGAAACTAAATTAACTTACCACTCCAATCCTTCTGATGGAATACTAAATCGTCCTGTGGAATCACCATCTGATTTTGATTGGACGTCTTCTTATGGATTGTATCTACTGGGTAAAGAAAACGTTCATCAACGGAACTATGTGATGGCGGAAGAAAAGTTAAAAAGTTCATTAGAGAAAGATCCGCACTACCTTCCAGCACTTTCCTTAATGGCAATGCTCACGTATAGAAATATGGAGTACCAACAATCATTGGAGTATGCCAAGCATGGCTTACAGATTGATACGTATGATCCAGCGGCAAACTTTTATTACGGTTTAGCTAATCTTCAACTAGAAAACATAACTGATGCGAAAGATGGCTTTGATATTGCTGCTTTATCCGGGGAATATCGCGGTGCTGCATTTGTCAAACTAAGTGAAATCTATTTAAGAGAAAATAACTTTGAAAAGGCTATCCACTATGCAAACAAAAGTCTGGAGGTAAATGCAGGAAACGTAAATGCTCATCAAATTCTCGTACTTACGTATCGGCTAAAACAGGAAAAAGGCAAGGCTCTTGCTTCTCTGGAAAAACTACAAAGCCTGAATCCTCTGAATCATTTTATTAGATTCGAGGAATATCGTTTGGAAAATTCAGATGTTAACAAGAATAATTTCACCACCCTCATTCGGAATGAAATGCCACATGAAACATATCTACAATTAGCAGATTGGTATTTTTCGGCAGGACAATTGAGGGAATGTATCGAGGTGCTAAAGCTTGCACCGGCAAATCCGGAAGTGTATTACTGGATAGCCTTTCTGAAAAACAAACTGAGAGAAGGTGATGCTAGTGAGTTCATTATTAAAGCAAATAATGTATCACCTGAATTTGTGTTCCCTTTCCGTTCTAACTCTGCCATGGTATTGAACTGGGTTCTTAGTCAAACTGACAACTGGAAACCCCGTTATTATTTAGGACTGATTTATTGGAACAGAAATAATCAACAACGCACCAAAGAATTATTTACCCAGTGTGGCAATCCTGACTTCGCACCTTTCTATGCAGCCTTTGGGGCGGTAACAAATGATGAAAATTATTCAAACTATCTGAAAAAAGCTTCGCAACATGACCCCCATCAATGGCGTTATGGCAAATTGCTGATCCATCATTTTATTGAACAAAATAAGTATGAGGAGGCATTATCGACCGCCCAAAATTATCAAGAAAGATTTCCACAAGATTTTAGAATAAAGATGCTTCTTGCAAAGACTTTACTGCTAAATAAACAATACAAAGCCTGCAGTGATTTACTCAGTAAAACTACCATCCTTCCCTATGAAGGAGCTACTGATGGAAGGCAACTCCACCATGAAGCGTGGCTCATGCAGGCCGTGCAGCAAATGGATTCAAAAAAATACACAACGGCATTAAGTTCAATTCAAACCGCTCGTCTCTGGCCTATTAATCTTGGCGTTGGCAAACCGTACGCGGAAGACATTGATTCACGACTAGAAAATTATCTGGAAGGAGTATGCTATGAAAAAACTAAAAAAAATGATCTGGCTACCCATAAATGGGACGAAATCATTTCATTCAAAGGAAATGGGAATAACGTTAATAGTCTGATCACAGCCCTGGCCCTTAAGAAAATCAATCGGAATGAGGATGGAGAAAAATTACTTCTGGAATGGTTACAAAAAGAGCCGGATAGTAAAATGGCACGCTGGTGCAATGAGGTTTACCATGACCGACCATCTTCAATGGATGTGGAAGGGAATGAAAATTATCGAATCATCAAAAGTTTGCTCGAAAAATAATCGTGAAGCGTCACAAGTTGTTGATTGACTTTGAAGAAAGATTGGTCTAACCCAAATAACGCATTAGGATTTTCGAATGAATAATATGCTGTTGGCGTGAAACTTATATTTTGATTATTCTATCAACTTGTCAACCAAGAGAAG
The DNA here is from genome assembly GCA_038043425.1 of Bacteroidota bacterium. Classification (GTDB taxonomy): domain Bacteria; phylum Bacteroidota; class Bacteroidia; order Cytophagales; family Cyclobacteriaceae; genus ELB16-189. The sequence goes on along the minus strand of JBBTBZ010000009.1, from coordinate 133,689 downwards.
ATTTCTCGCCTGCCTACCGGTCAGGCAGGCAATTTCATGAATGCCCTGCATAAAGATGGTACGCTCGAAAAGACTCGATTAAACAAAATTGCAAAAGAATTTTCTAATGCGTAATCTGGGTTTAATCGTTTCGATACATGAGCATGGAAATACATTGCGTTGCGTAAAACCCATTACTTTTTCTTTTTACTAATCTTTTTTGCTACCACATCAGATGGATATTCCAAAGCGAGTTCGCGAATTTTATAGCTAAACTCTTTGTACGCATTTTCCCAAAGCTTTGCTTCCTCAGGAGTATAATCAAAAAATCCATGTGCATTCGATACACCCTTCCCTCCAGCTTTTACGATGTCATCAATCAGTTTTGGAACTGCCGTAGAATTAGAAAGCGTGGGAAATAAATCTTTTATAACGGCATGATACGCTTGCACGCCAGTCAAATCCATCCAACGAAATGGCCCGCAAAATGTCATCCAGTAACCAGGAACATTCCGACAGGATCTGTCAATATCTTCGATTGTTGTGTATCCATTCTCAACTAAATAAAATGCTTCGCGATACATGGCATACATCAACCTGTTCATAATAAAGCCCCGAATATCTTTTCGCAATAATGTAGGCTCTTTTCCCCAGCCCTTTGAAACCTCATATAAGTATTCTCCTTTTGTCACATCACTCAACTCTCCGCAGATAATTTCAAGAAAGCGGGTAGTGTGCGAAGGCTCCATCCAATGCAATCCAAAAAACCTCTTTGGGTATTGTGTTTGCTTTTGCAAAATACTGATAGGAATAGCAGAGGTGTTGCTGGTTAATAGCGCCTCGGGCTTAATCACTGACTCTATTTTTTCAAAAACAACTTTCTTGATCGCCAGGTCTTCCAATGTGCATTCGACCACCAGCCCGCAGTCTCGAAGTAAAGAATAGTCCATCGTAATTGATAGCTTTTTCAAATACTTTTCCGGGTCATTTTTTATCAATCCCTCCTTCTTCGATTTGGACAAATGATCTTTGATTCGTTTCGCGGCAAATTGAAGCTCTCCCTCGACCGGTGCTATAGCTACAACCGGGTGGCCGGCTATTAGTAAGCAAGTGGTTATACTCGAGCCCATCAGCCCAAGGCCTACTACCCCGATAGAAAGTTCTTTAGGTTTCATCTGTTTGTTATTTGAGTGTTGTACCGTTTCACTAAATATCAATAGGTAGCCCTTCCTCCGGAAAGGTCGAAAGTAAAGCCTGTGGTAAAACTATTGAGTGGAGACACAATATAGAGGATCATACTGACAGCTTCCTCCAACGTGCCGCACCGTTTCATTGGAATTTTAGCCGTCATATAGCTAACCTGCTCTTCAGGCATCGCTTCCACCAACGCAGTTCTGATCACAGCTGGAGCCAGGGCATTTACGGTGATTCCCAATTCAGCATATTCTTTTCCTTGCACCTTGGTCATCCCAATCACTGCAGCTTTCGATGCAGAGTACGCCAACATGCCGGCATTCCCCTCTTTGCCTGCGATGGACGCAATGTGCAATATTCTACCATATTTATTTTTTATCATGATGGGTAATATATGCTTTGAGGTGTAATAGGAGCCCATAAAATTTACATCAAAAACCTGACGGACATTATCAGTCGCTGTCTCATGACTTTTGATATTCGTTAGGCCAGTGATGCCCGCGCTATTTATTAAAATGTCGATGTGCCCAAATACCTTAGCTATTTTTTCCACTGTCACTTTTACTTCATCCTCACGAGTTATGTCTATTGGATAAAGCACACTGCTATGATCTTCTTTCATGCCGGTCAAGGATTGTATGTTCTTATCCAATAATGCTAGCTTTACACCCTTTGCCGCTAAGCTCTTGGCAATGGCCAAACCCAAACCAGATGCAGCTCCTGTAATAATGGCTACTTGATCTTGAAATGATTGTGTTGCTTCTGAATCATCAAATTTCATTGTACTAAGTCGTTAATATAAGTTAAGTTAAAGGTGGTGCTCTAGTATCCTCCTTTGAACTAACAATATGGTAAAAGAATATACGCAGATCAAGTGTTCTTACACGGCCATAGCTATATACTGACCGTGTCTATCAGATATTAAAGTGAAGAGGAAGGCTTTTCAACAAGAGTAATTATATTGCCTACTCAACCAACATACCTTAGTGGCCACTATGATTAACTACATGATCTGGAACGGGAACTCTTCGCTATTTTCCATTGGCTCATTTGCCTTGCGCTGGTATGGAGTACTATTCGTGATAGGTTTTTTACTGAGCAGGAAAATATACTTGTATATCTGTAAGAAAGAAGGTCAGCTTACTAAGGACGTGGAGGTCCTTATCGTGTATATTGTCGTTTCCTCCATCGTGTGCGCCAGGCTTGGTCAGGTCATCTTCTTCCAATCTGAATTAATCTGGTCAAAACCGATCGAAATTTTTCTCCCCTTTACATTTCAACCTTCTTTTCATTTTACTGGCCCTCAAGGACTCTCTATTCATGGTGCTCTATTGGGAATGTTATTGGCTATATGGCTTTTTTGCAGAAAGCAAAATCGTGGACAACACTATCTCCAGCTTCTGGATAGAATTGTCATTGTTGTGACGCTCATGGCTGCCTTCCTCCTTGCCGGAATTTTTTTTAATTCAGAACCCATTGGCAAACCCACTTCTTCAATAATGGGTACTGTTTTGATAAACCCAGTGGCTGATGGGCTTCTTAAAACTCCTTGTTGCATGATGCGTAACCCAGGAGGAAAAAACCCACTGGATTATATCAGTGTAAAAAAAGACACAGGACCAAATGTTGATTCCACAGGTCGCAGTCCAATTCTGATGTATTTATTTTTCAAACCCGGTGCAACCGAACAAATTGTTAATGAATTTCTACTGGGCGATGTGAAGACCTATCTTTTCGATCGGTCTGAATATGTATATGAACCTGGAACGGAACCAATACATTATACGATTTTTGTCGAAAAAGATATTTACACTGCCCGGCTAAAGACAAAGGGTATTGCCAGGCACCCTGTACAACTTTATGAATCCATTTCTTGTCTGGTGTTATTCACGTTTATGTTTTGGTTTTGGAATAAATACCAGGCCAACACCCAAAGTGGAAGAATTTCCGGGTTCTTCTTTACTGGTTTTTGGTGTTTGCATTTTGTGTTCGACTCCCTGAAAGTAAATCAACCATTGTTCTTCAGTGGAATTGACGTGACCAAAGGACAGGCTTTGAGTTTGCCTTTTATCCTGGGAGGAATCATTGTACTAGTCCTCTCCTATCGAAAGGCAACAATAAAAACATAAACCCAAATAACGCATTAGGATTTTCGAATGAATAATATTCTGTTGGCGTGAAACTCATATTTGATTATTCTATCAATTTAGTCTTATGTCCTTTCGACCGTAGGGAGAAATCTTATCTAATGGAAACAACTTGTCAACCAAGAGAAGATTTCTCGCCTGCCTACCGGTCAGGCAGGCAATTTCATGAATGCCCTTGCACAAAGATGGTACGCTCGAAAAGACCCGATTAAACAAAATTGCAAAAGGATTTTCTAATGCGTAATCTGGGATAAACTTAAAATCCTTGCTTTATTAATTCACCTGGGCTCAATAATATTTTTTCATTTGCTTAGGATATGCAGCAATCGCGATTTCAGGTTCTTCAATATCTGGGTGCCACAATTTTTCCCATTCAAAACAGTAAAAGCCTTTATACTTTCCTTGCACTAACGCCTTCACTGCTTCTTGTACCGGGGCCTCCCCCTGTCCTAACAGTACATAATGCCATTCTCCATTAATTAATTTGGCATCTTTGATATGGGTATGCTGGATATACTTATTTAGTTTTTCATAGACTTGAGTTGGCGGTTCTTTCGTAACCGACCACATATTGAAAATATCCCATATTAAACCCACCTGAGCACTCTCACTATTTTTCATAATGCGCAACACATCATTCGTTTCAACGACATCCCCATGCGTCTCCAACAACACACTAACTTTGCTGCCCTTTGCAAAGTCACCTAATTCGAGAAGCCCTTTGCTGATTAAATCCAGAGTAATGTTGCGATCTTGATCCTTCGGGAGTGCATTAGGAAAAACCCTTATAAATGGGCAATCCAGTTTTTGCGCAAGGTCAATAAATTTCTTAGCTCCATCCAGGTTGCTTTTTCGCTTTTCTCCATTGGGATGGTGTAATTCTGCCGAAGCACCCAAATTCACAATTCGAAGTTGCTTCTCTTCGAGCATTTTCTTAACAGAAGATATTTTTTCAGTGCTGCCAAAGTCAGGGCATTTTGTTAAGTCCAATTCGCCTAGCAGTCCTCTTATTTCTATCCCATCATATCCATTTCCATTTGCAAAATTCAGAATTTCTGTCAACGACCATTTTGGACATCCCAATGTTGAAAACGATAATAGAAAATTATCGTTTTTGAATCCAAAGGCTGAGTTACTAAACGCAACCCCAGCCATGGCCAGCGATGAGTTTTTTAAAAATTTTCTTCTACTGAATGGTCTCATTGTATACATTTTAAGTGTGTGGCTTTCTTCTTAATTACGGAATTAAACTATTTTTTATCTCCCTTTCATTTCCCTTAAAATCAAAAACTTTTATTGAAATCATGTCAGTCGAAAGTTTTAAATCGCGAGACGACTGAGAAAGATAGGTTGATCCATAATAAAATTCGTGCTTGTATGTTTTACCACCATTAGAGGTAATAAGAGCATAGGAATCATTTCTTTCCGGGTGAAAGTATGCTCCGGATGATTGTGTAACAAATGCTTGAACGGCACTATTATTATTCCCCACGATAATCATTTCACGACCATCAGGTAACACCAATTTTGCCAAGCCTTTTGCATCCTGATCTGCCATAAATCCACTGTTTGCAACCGGCAGAGGTTTGAATTCACCCTTTCCATCTCCGCGTAGGTACAAACCAATTGAGGCATCATCGCGACCAGAAGAAATTTCAGGGGCATATGAGTTACCGACCAACAATACATCCAGGCTTCCGTCTTGATTATAGTCACCTGTTACCATCCCATGTACAGCAGAAAACTGCGCCATTAAAGGCAAACTTGTCATTTTAAATTTCCCTTTCCCAAGATTTTCAACGTAACTGCTCTCGAATCGTTCACTGCATACGACAAATGCATCCTTCAATTCTTCCGGCAAAAAGGATTCCTCAAAGTTTGCATTAGCGTAATCTGTGTAGGTTCGGAAACGAGCTCTCATAGAATGGATTTGGTCAATGAGATTATCCCGAGAGTGCCCAACATATTTTTTTCCTTGCACATAGTAGCTCATCACAGGGTCCAATCGTCCATCTTTATTGTAATCGCTGGCGTATATGCACAAGGGCTCTTCTTTCGCAGTATGGAAATGACTATTCATCCCCAGGTTCCCGGCTACATAATCCGTATCACCATCGCTATCGAAATCTCCACTCACTAAACTATTCCACCAACCTGAGGTGTGTTCTAAGCCAATATCATCAGTTGCGTTTATTAGTTTTCCACGATCGTTGTGATAAAATTGTAACCGCATAAATTCTCCTGTAACGATTAAATCCAGCCAGCCATCATTGTCATAATCAGTCCATAAAGCGGAGCATACCAGACCTATGTACTGAAGACCCTGGATTTCCTGCGTAATATCCGTAAAATGAATACTTCCCGCCTTGCTATCATTTCGAAGCAAAAAACTACCGGCAGGCATCGGATATTCTTTGGGGATGATCCGACCACCAACAAATAAATCAAGATCGCCATCACGGTCATAATCACCTGCCACCACACAAGACCCGCTTTGACGAATAGTAGGTAGTGCTGTGGATGCCACTACAAATCCACCATGTCCATCATTTAAATACAGAAGGTCCTGATATAACTCCGAATCTTTTATTTGTTCTGAACCGCCACTCACCGAATACAAATCCAGATCGTTGTCATTGTCTGCATCAAAAAACAAAACTCCCATTTCTTCGGAAAGACTATCCATGCCCTCGATTGGCTTTCTTTCAAATTTTCCATCCGGATGCTGAATAAACATGGCTCCTGAAAAACCTGACGCTCCTCCAACATAAAAATCTTCCCGCTTATCTCCGTTAACATCGCCAACGGTAACCCCAGGTCCATTGCGTGAGTGCATATGAGGTAATGTTGGCTGCAATTTGAAATCAACAAATGTATTCTCCTGGTGCAGGAAGTCTATTCCCATTTGTTTTGACACCTCTTCAAACAGAGCAGGTGATTTTACTTTTTTTGATACCGTACGATCACTCACTGAAGCATAATCAATTTTAAGAATCTGGTTGGCTTTAACATTTTGAAGGAGTTGATACTTTCCGTCTGGCCACAACACTTCCAGACTATCTGCCTGCTGCCAATCACCTAAGCCAAAATGAAGATAGGGCTCAACCGTTGAAAGATAGCCACGGAAGGGACTGAAATATTGATATTGTAAAGTCCCTTTATTTCTAATATAAACTTTTGCCCCAATGCCTTCCTTGTTCGTTGCCGATCCGACAAGTGAAATACGTAGATAATTTGAAGGCTTCTTACTCTGGCTTGCGTGACTTTCCAATAAAGATGCTTCTTCATCAACATTGTTAATCACTACATCCAAATCACCATCGTTATCAAGATCGGCATAAGCCGCTCCGCTGGAATACGTTGGCGTGGACATGCCCCACGATTCTGATTCATCGCTAAATGTTAAGTCACCGTTGTTTCTGTACACGTAATTGTGAAGCTTAATTCCCGGTAATTCATTCAATAGCGCTTGCCTTTCTTTATCGTCAGCCGCATCTAACCCCATGGATTGTTCCTTGTCTCCATACACTACAAAATCAAGATTGATAATGTCCTGCTTATAACCATTACTGATAAATAAGTCTTTGAGCCCATCGTTGTCATAGTCAGCAAATAAAGCACTCCAACTCCATTCAGTAGCTTCTACTCCGGCCAATTGTCCTATTTCACTAAAGGTCCCATTTCCGTTATTTAGCTGCAGTGTGTTTCTTATATATTGGTATTCATATCCATTCTTTATACCATTTTGAAATTCATCGTACGTATTACCACGGCTGGTTAATTTCCACCTCTTGTTATCCTCTGGCAACATGTCAAGCACTACGATATCAACCTGACCATCATTGTTATAGTCTGCTATGTCACAACCCATGCCGTTGAACGTCTGATGTTTTAAGAATTGCGCTGCCCGGTTCGTAAACGTTCCATCGTGGTTATTAATGTAGAGGAGGTCGTTTGTAATGAAATCATTAGAAGTGTATACATCAGGCCACCCATCCTCATTAATGTCTGATACTCCAAGACCGAGACCAAACCCTTCAATCAAAATACCGGCTTGTCTGGATACATCTGTAAATGTCAGGTCCCCGTTATTCCGGAATAATTTATCTGTAGATGCTGCTTCACCATTGATCAACTTTGGTCTTGAAGAATTACGATGATAACTGACAAAAGAATTGCGTAACAAATACATATCCAGGTCTCCATCCAGGTCGTAATCAAAAAAAGCACTCTGTATGCCATAACCTGAATCAGCTAATCCATAACGAGCTGCGGATTCGGTAAATGTTGCATCACCGTTGTTAATAAAAAGTAAGTTTGCTCTATCTTTTTCAGGAGTACGCCTCGTGCCACCGATACATATATAAATATCTTTATATCCATCCTGATTAATATCAACCATCGCCACTCCGTTGGCCCATTTTGTAGTTCCAACATTTGCCTGATCGGTAATGTCTTCAAATTTCAAACCTGCCTGACCGGCAGTCAGGTTGCCTTTATTCAGATATAATCGACTGGACGTCATGTTCCCTGTAAAATAGATGTCCTGTAAGCCGTCATTATTAATATCCCCAATGGCTACGCCACCACCATTGTACAAATACTCCGAATCAAGTACAGAAAGAGAATCCCCTACCGTGATGGTGTTGGAAAACGTGATGCCGGTCAAAGATGAATTGATGGGTGTAAACAATTTTTCAGAGTGATCACTGCACCGGATTAAAATAAAGGAAAGAAGGACAAAAGAAATTGTGGATCTCATCACTAACTTAAAATTTGGAGGTATGGTCTGCATGTTATCCGTTCAACAGAATCTCCCCCTAAGATATAAGATTTTGTCTGCCCTTTCCGCAGACTACTTATTAAAAATAATGGAAAGGCAGGACAGTAAAAAATGTCGAATCTAAATGTCATTATCTAAAATCTATTGAAGAACAATAGTGAATCTTCGATATGAGTTTTCCAATAATTCCACTGATGACCGCCAGGATATTCGACATAGGTGTGCTCAATACTATTGTCTTCCAGGCTTTTATGTAATAGCCTGTTATCGTTAAGAAGAAAATCTTCAGATCCGCAATCAAATCTAAAAAAAGGAAGCTGTTCTTTATTTGCAAGCATACATTCAAACACACTTTCTCTCGATCGAATGCTCTTGTTCATTTCCCGGTCATCCTTTCCCTCAAGAAACATTGCCATTTGTGAAAATTCTGTAATAGAGGAATGGCCCGAAAATGAACGGAATATGGTTCGGTATTTTGCGCCTAAACGCATGGCTCCATAGCCACCCATCGAAAGGCCTGTAATAAAGACGTTAGATTTTTCACCAACGCATTCAATTTGCTCGCTCACAGCTTTGATTAAGTCCTCCACAATCCATTGTTCATAATTTTCATTTATATGTGGCAAATAACCACTACCATCGCCATAGAGGCCATCGGAAGGCATGACCAAAACCATAGGCCTCAGCTTACCCGATTCTATTAGCCGGTTTGCAGTTTTATGCACACCTCCTTTCAATGTCCAGGCCCAATGCGAACCGTACACACCGTGAAGTAGAACCACAATATCAACTAAAGTATTTTTTTGAGCTTGTGTGGGAACAAAGATGGTTACGTCAGCTCGTTTGCCTAAGGCTCTACTTTTTACGGTGATACACCTCAAATGATCAGATTCAAATTCAGGGTCTGAAATCTCGGTTGTAAAGAAGGAGGACATTTCTTATTTTGATTAAAAGACAATAACACCCTTCGCATTTAATCCCTTCCGCATATCCGAAAATGCTTCAGAAAGATGATCCAGGCTATACGTTTGGGTCACCATTTTATCCAATTCCAAATCACCGTTTGCATAAAGTTCCTGTAAAATTTTGAAGTCAATCTGTGGGCGTGCTTTGCCATAAAGGGGATTAATATACACCTTATCCCATTCAAAAAGACGCATGTCAATTTTGATCTCTTGTTCAATGCCGCTTACCTGAATGGCCATGCCGGCATTTCTGATCATGGCCAATGGTGCCGCGCCCAAGGCAGGAATAGCAGTGCATTCAAACGCATAATCTGCTCCTCTTTCGGTAAGTGATTTTACTTGCTTAGCTGCTTCCATCAGTCCGGCATCTTCCTTTGTCGCCAATATGGTATGAGTTGCACCATAGTCTTTTGCCATTTCAAGTCTGGTAGGATTAATATCAATGGCAATAATTTTCGATGCCCCGCAAATTCGGGCTCCCTGAATTACGTTAAGACCAACGCCACCAGAACCTAACACCACTACAGAAGTTCCAGCCTTTACTTTCGCCACGTTCACGACCGAGCCATAGCCTGTCATGACACCGCAACTAATGATAGCAGCCGAAGGAAATGGAATCACAACTGTTATTTTCACGCAGGCAGCTTCCCTAACAAGTGTGTACTCCGAGATTGTTCCTATACTGAAGGAACGTTCAATGGGAAGACCATCTAGAGTGCTGGCCTGTAACCTGGCCTGACCATGACTTACTTTGTTTCCGGCTATGACTGCAGAATTAGCTTCGCACAGATGTTGATTTCCTTGCTGACATGCGTAGCACTTATAACAAGGAATTGCCCAGTTCAGAATGACGGAATCTCCGACTTTGAGAGTGGTAACGTTGGGACCAACTTTTCTGACAATGCCTGCCCCTTCATGTCCCATTATTAAAGGCTTGCCCCAGGACAGCGAATCCCAATCGGTATGGCATAGTCCAGCTGCTTTTATTTGAACCAGTACTTCGTCTCCTTCCGGAGCATCGTCAACCAAAATGGAAACAATGGAAAAGTTTCCTTGCCCGTCAGCCACAGCAGCTTTAGAAACAAGCATCACTTTTCATATAAAATTGGATTGAGCGGTGTGTTAATCACTTCACCTATTTCAGCGCCAGGGCACCAGGTTTCCCAATCAGCCACTTGATTATCATTAATTGGCTTTGTTAAACGCATATCATTGTCCATATAGATAATCGTCATCACCCTACGCATCTTATCGGTTTTGTTTGGGCCGGCCCGATGAAAAACCCAACCCGCATGAAAACTCACTTCTCCAACATCAAACGGTTCAATCACTTGTTGAAAATCATTCAACGTTAATTTCCGTTGAATTTCCTTTTCACTTTCATCGCTGATCTTCAGATTTCTCCCTTCTTGCAACTGCTGACTTTTTGCACTAAACTCTAAAGGTCCCAGTTCCAGTTTAGTATCTTGTAAAGGTATCCACACCGTTACCGTTTTGTCGCTGCTCAATGGCCAATAGTATTGATCAGCATGCCAGGGTGTATGACCGCCACCCGGTTCTTTAAACAATGCCTGGTCGTGATACATTCTTACTCCATTAACGCGCATTAAATCAGTAGCCATTTTCGCCAGTCGCCTGCTAAAAACAATTTCCTTTACCGGGTCGGACTTTGTCCATATATTCATGATCTGTAAAAATGCCTTACCATAGGTATCCCTCTGTTCGATAGGTAAATGTTGGGTATTGAGCCGTTTTACTTCTGCCGAAATTATCTCATTCATATACTGAATCGTGTCGGAAGGCAAAACGTTTTTTATCTTGACAAATCCGTTTTCTTCGAAGAAGCTGATTTGCTGATCAGTAATTTGAAACGGCTCATCTAAAATCTGAAGTAAATTCTTTGTTTGGGTATCTGTCATAGAAAATTTATTCTAAGTGTAAATCTCTCCTAGTTGCGCCAGATTTGCAAATGCCTTTTCGGACGCTTTAATATTTTTCTTCTTTCATCTTTTGGCCAGGATTCATCATATAGGTAACCACTGTATTGTCCTTCATCACTTCCACCACTCTGAACCCTTTATACTCGGTTCCCCAGTTGCCTCCAAAATGAGAATCAAACAAAAAAGGAATACCATTATTTATCATTGCACCATCCTGGTCGTGTTCGTGCCCATGAAATACAGCTTTCACATTCTGATAGTTTTGAAGTAGCTCAAAAAAGGAAGGAGTATCAATAGCATTTACTGTCCACTTGGCTTGAGGAATATGAATGAAAACAAAAATGTTTTTGTGTTTTTTACTCTCCTCTAATTTCTCTTCCATCCATTGCAAATCGGGCGACAGGTAGTCGCCTTGTTCATTTGACGTGGTGGCCAAAATCAGTGCGCTGCCCTTTATTGCTACGTGAAGATTAACAGGCATTTGCCACACTTCATTCCAATAGGTATCGGTAACCATATCGTGGTTACCTTTGGTTACGTAGTAAGGAGGAACTAAGCGATTAAGTATATTCCTGGCCGGAATCAGTAGCTGTTTCTCATTGTGAATGATATCTCCGTTCATCACGCAAAAATCAACCGGCAGACTTTTATGAAATAAATTAATATGATCAATAACAGTACTAAAAAACTCATCATACAATGTACCAGGTTGTCCGTAATGCCCATCGGAGGCAACAATAAAACGCAAACGAACTTTATTGTCTAACGCCACTATTTCTGCTGCCGACAAGGAGGTAAATCCACCTGTCGCTAATAATGAACCAGCCAACGAAACATTTCTAATGAAATCTCTCCGTGATATTTTCATACTATTTTTAGGTCATTTTAATATTTGTCAATAAGTTTTCAGTTTCAGTATCTGACGGGCGGAAAATGCAGTCTAATGAAATCAATTTAAATTTTTCCCGATCTAAACAAAACTACTAGTAACATTACATAAGAGTTGCCAAAGCTTGAAATATTATGTTGAAATTGTCCAATCATCAAAATAAAAGAATAACCGATCTCAACTGAATAACCATTACACTATGAATTTTACCAGACGATCTTTTGTGAAAACTGCCAGCATGGGAGGTGTGGCATTGGCCTCTTCACCCAGCTTCGAATCTTGGGGAGACGCTCCACTCCAGGTGGAAGTTCTAAATCCTTACCATCGGGTACCTCTTAGTCTCATCATTGATGATTCGACTTGTTTGGTGAACCTGGCCTATTACGGTATTCCTCAATTTGCAGAAATATTTCCTGACCAGTATAAGCAAGACTGGCGTAAACTTCCCCGTGAAATCCCGGATTCCTTTGTACGGGAATTTGCAACATGGGCGGATGACCAGGGTGTGAAAGGAAAATACAGCGTAGTGCCCTACCCTGCCTGTACGGGCTGGGTGAATCGCTTTATCCCTGGCTGGACAAAGAAGGAGTTGGAAGATAGTCTGAGTACGATCCGCGAAGTGATTGTACCCAACTGGGATATTCATCCCGAAATGGTGAGCCACACACGCGTTATTGATATCAAAACAGGAATGCCATTCCAGGAAGCAACCCCTTATTATATGGAAAATTGGGAATGGAGCCAGACAAAAAGTGCCGATGAACTGGCTGCTTATCAGGCTTATGCACTTACCATTTTAAAAGAGGCAGGATTATATTGCGAAGGATTGACCACCCCAGGAGGTTATGGCGGACGCAATCAAACCAATTTAGCTCTTGGTACACTTGATGCTGTGCGTGATGTTTATGGGGCCGGGATACCACACTATTTTCGTGACCTATTTACCGAAAAAGGGAAGAGCGTTGCACCACAGGTATTGCATCCATCCAACCTTGATGGCACTGACCCAAAATGTGTCGTTTCGATTTTAGGCTGTACAGAAGACTGGTTTGGCGATTGGGATGGACTCAACCCCGGAAGTGCAGATAAGTTAATTACAGAAGATCTTTCATCGGGACGAATGGTAGAGGTTATTGACAGTGGCGAACCAGCTATTATGGTGTGCCATTGGCCTGGTATTTATTTCAATGGCGATCGCGTTGGTTTTAACATTTTAAAACTGGCGGTAAAAAGACTGCATCAAAAATACGATCACCTTATCTGGATGAAGTTAAGTGAAATTGCACGATACTGGGCGGCAAAAGAATTGACTTCTATTGCAGTGAGTAAGAATAAAGTGAGCATCAATGCACCATTTGCTACACGCGGTTTCACCCTGAAACTGAACTCCACTCTACGAAATCCCGGAATCAAAAAAGATGGTAGCGAAGTGCAGCCAATGGTAAGAGTAAAAGATAAACAGTCTTTGCAAGACAATACCTGGTATGCAGATAAAACAGGTTCTGTTCTATGCTTTACATTGGAGAAAGGTTTAAGCGAACTGGTGTGGCAATAGAAAGCGACTTCACATTTCAACCAAGCCTGTCCCCCAGAACTCTAAAGGAAAAAACTAATCCACATTTTTGACGGTATTATCAAATCTTATTTCGCTTGCAGAAATTTGTGTTTTCACAATGCAGATAAACGGCATCTGTATAATTGGTTGTGCCAGGAAAAGAATTACTTTACCTTGACTCCGATTTGTAACGGAATAACCCCTAATGAAAGAATGATGAGATTAAAAATTGAAGAAGCTCTTTTCAATAAAGCAATTATTATTATGGCACAACTGGTTTTTTGTTGTGCCATCTTTTCTTGTAAGGAAAAAAGGGAAAAGAGTGAATGGATTGTTTCCAGTGAAGAGGGAAAATTAATATTGGAAGTGGTAACTGATAGTATTTCTATTCCTTTCGGTATGGCATTCCTCCCAAATGGTCAGTTGTTGGTTTCCGATAGGCCGAAAGGAGAAATTATTTTGGTAGATATTAACTCTGGAAAAAAGATACTAATAAAGGGTGTTCCACCTGTTGTCACTTCAGGTGATGGTGGGATAATGGACGTTTTACCCCATCCGGACTTTGAACAAAACAATCTGATATTCTATGCCTATTCCGTTCAGGACGAAAAAGGTGCAAGCCTTGCTGTTGAAAGTGCTCTTTTAAAAAACGATAGCTTATTGGACAGAAAGAGAATTTTTACTGCACAACCTTATTATAAAACTTACAATTTTTATGGATCACGTTTATTATTAAAAGGTGGTTTCTTATTTATCACAACCGGTGTGACTAAAACATATCAAGACTCTGCCCAATTATTGACCAACCATCTTGGTAAGGTCATGCGCGTTAATGAGGACGGCAGTATACCAGAAGATAATCCATTCGTCAATGTGCCTGGCGCACTTCCGGAAATCTGGTGCCTCGGAACCCGAAACCCTCAAGGGTTAACGATACATCCGCATACTCAGGAAATCTGGGAGAATGAACATGGCCCCAAGGGTGGTGATGAAGTAAATATTCTTCAATCCGGAAAAAATTATGGCTGGCCCTTGGTCACCTATGGACTTGAATATGACAGTACTCCCGTTGGAAAAGGTCTCACCCACATGGAGGGCATGGAGCAGCCTGTCCATTATTATGTACCATCCATTGCACCAAGTGGAATGGAGTTTTATACCGGGAGTGAATTTCCAATGTGGAAGGACAACCTTTTTAATGGATCGATGGTATTAAGACATCTTAATCGGTTGGTACTTAAGGACAACAAGGTTGTTCATGAGGAACGGTTATTGCTGGATCAAAAATGGCGGGTACGTTGTGTAAAGCAAGGGCCGGATGGATTTCTTTATATCGGAGTGGATGGAGGAATGATCCTGAGAATTCGACCTGCCTAGCCAAGTTGATGCGTGTCTGAATGGCAAGCTAACTGAAATCGCCTCTTTTTATAAACGATGACAACAAGGAAACATTACAGCATCACCACTTTTCCTGTTCGGACAGATTCATCACTAGCGAAAGCAATTCGCAGGCTGTTGACTGCATCCTGCATATGGTCAGTGAGGTCAATGTTTTCCTGTATTGACTTTAGAAAATAGCGCTGCTCGCGATTGCAAAGCTCCTGATGATCTGGTTCGTCTTTCAGGTTTATCCAGGTGTCTTCCTTTAAAAATCGATCATTTTTATCAAGATCAGCATGGTGGAACCGTAGCGATTCGGTCTTTGTATGGGCCTCAATGGAATCTGATTTACCACTGCCTCCTGCTTCTTTTGCTACAATGGACACTGACCCTTTTGGGCCAACCACATCTTTCACAAAAAAAGCCGTTTCGCTTATCATGGGTCCCCATCCGGCTTCATACCAACCAACCGATCCATCTTCAAAACGAATTTGTAACTGGCCATAGTTGTAATTGCCTGCTGGGATTTCTTCCGTGAGCCTTGCTCCAATGGCAGATACTTGTATGGGTTTACTGCGCGTCATCTGGCACATCACATCGATATAATGTACGCCACAATCTACAATAGGACTTAGGCTCTTCATAAGGTTGCGGTGTAGTGTCCACATGCTGCCGCTGCTTTGTTGATTGAGGTTCATACGCATCACCAGAGGTTTACCCAGTTCATGCGACAACTGAATAAATCGTTCCCAGGACGGATGATGCCGCAAAATGTACCCGACCACTAATTTCTTTTTTGCTTTTTTTGCTGCCTCCACTACCCGCTCAGCGCCCTTCACAGAATCAGCCAAAGGCTTTTCAATGAAGACATGACATCCTTTTTCAAATGACCTGATTGCAAAACTTTCGTGGGTATCAGGATAGGTGGAGATAGCAACGGCATCCGGTCGGGTGCGTTCCAATGCATCATCAAAACTGTTGAACAAGGCATAGCCTCCGCCCAGTTTTTCATTGAGGACCTCTTTACTTTTCCCTGTGGAGACGATTCCACAAATTTCGAAACCTTCCAGGTTATAGTAGGCTTTGGCGTGAGAAGCCCCCATGTTTCCGCAACCTACCACCAGCACGCGCAGAGAATTTGTTTTAGCAGCCATAATGCTTTGAATTAGATAATGTCCAATGTAAAAAATGTTCGTGGATTTTTAAGGATCTACACTTTTCTTATCCCCAATAGCACCCGATCGGGCCGTAAAGTCACCAATGGTTTTAAGCCAGGAACAATACCTCCCGAACTAATATCAAAACGGTGTATCATGGCTTGCAGGAAAATGGCCATCTCTGCCATGGCAAAATTATTTCCGATGCAAAGACGGGGCCCCGCTGAGAATGGATAATAGCCTTTTGGCTTTCCTTTATCTACCGCCCTCTTTGAAAATCTACCAGGTATAAAGGCTGAAGGATTTTCCCAATGCTTTTCATCGCGATGTAATCCATAATAAAATAATACAATGATGGTATCTTTTGGGAAGGAGTAATGATTATAGGTATCATCGTGCAGGGCTACCCGGTCACTGATCCAGGCCGGAGGATAAAGTCGCATACTCTCATTAATGACACACGTTATCGCATCATTCGTCACACATTCTTTTAGGTCAAGATCCTGGGTTGCCTCCCTCAATTTTTTTAATTCATTGGGATGATTGGCCAGCAGGAATAGTGTCCAGGAAAGTGCGTTGGCCGTTGTTTCATGCCCGGCAATCAGGATGATTAGGATTTCATCAATCACCTGTTCTTCATTCATGGACTTACCGCTATCCTCGTACCTGGCATCCAGTAACATGTCCAAAAGATCATTAAATTTTTTATTACTTTCTTTCCTTTCCCGAATGATGTTTCGGATGATTGCCCGCGCACCTTCTGCCTTTTTTAAATTCCTGTTGACTTCACCGGATATTTTAAACCACCAGCTTTTATAGGGTTGGCGAATATCCTTAATTATAAAATCCTGTGTCTCATTGATAAACCGGCTCAATTCATTTCTTGTTTCTGCCGGTACCCGGATATTAAATAAAGTGTTAATGACAATTTCGAATGCCAATCTGTTCATTAATGGATACACATCAACTTGCTCACCGGTTGGAAACGGTAGGAGAAAATCATCTACGGTTTTTTTTATGATTGAATAGAGCGCTTGTATCTTGTCCGTGTGGAAACCAGGTTGTATTAATCGCCTTTGCCTGAGCCAGTATTCTCCATTGGACGTAAGCAAACCTTTTCCTAAAAACCTTCCCAGTTGCTCCGTTTGTATTGAAGATTTATGGTAATTCTTGTGATTGGTTTTCAATACATAATCGATAAACCCTGGATCCTGGGTGATGATCAATTTTTGGATGCCCATGTTTACGGAATACGTGCCATCAAACTTCTCCATGCTTTCGACTATGGCCCCGATGGGGTCTTTTACCTGCTTGTAGCTGCGAAAAAAAGATTGAAGGATAGAATATCCTTTTGGGGGAGAATAATTTTTCATGATCAACCTAATGCATCTTTATCGCCATCGGCAGGTAACATGTTTTTTCAATGCCCTCGAGAAGTATAAAAAAAGCCCTCAACAGGGAGGGCTTTTCAAATCTATTTTGCTTTAAAGGGTCTCCGGTATTGTGAGTACCAGGAAATTTTGCCCTTACTCATCAGGTTGATATCGTGCCAATCGGCCGAATCAATCCTACCGCTTTTGTAGGTATCAATTTCCTTATACCACACAACAATAAAATCAGCCTTCTTGTCAACAGAGTGGTTCTTGGTCCATGCTCCTATTTCAATTTTGATAGTACTGATGGTGTCTCTGGCTGCTGCCCACTTATCCGTCAATCCTTCTGTAGGTCCTGAATACACAGTGCCATCCCATCCGACAAAGCTCAGACTATCTCCAAATGTCGCCCGAAGCATCTGCATATCTCCGGTTTCCCAGGCTTTGTAGCTGTTCAAAACAGTGAGCAGGTCCTGGTCTGAAATATCCTGATTCCATTGTGAGGAATAGGTGGCAGTATACGGCAGCGTCACTGAACTTGCTTCTGGTGGTGCAGACTCCTTCACAGGAGTGTTGCAGGCGTAGGCCAGTAGGGCAATGGGTAATAGAAAGATTAATTTTTTCATTGATTTAGGAGGTTTAAGGTTTATAAAAGGGTAAGGAATCCGTGACGATTAGAAAGGTAACAAAAATTTATGTGAGTTACCGGAAGGGTACACGACAGTTGTGCTCCTAACCGAAAAATATTTCTCCTTTGAAATATTCAGCTTTTTCTCCCTCACCCCTGCCTTCAGGCCAGTCAGGCATCCAAATTTTTTGCTTTGCACAACATGGAATGGACCTCTACTTATACAATCGCTCTAAGTGCTGTTTGCTAATTCACACCAACAAACTGTAAACAAACCGGTGCCCCAATCGAAATCTTTTTCCCTGTAGAAGTCAGCAATCCAGTTTTTTGATCGCGTCTGAAAATAATAATCTCATCACTGTTTTGGTTTCCAACCAATAGGAAATTTCCTGTTGGGTCTATCGCAAAATTACGAGGTATCTTTCCCAAAACGGACTGACGGCCAGCATACGCTAATTTCCCGCTATCGTCAATGGAATAAATGACCAACTCATTGATATCCCCACGCAAAGATCCATACAGAAATTTGCCATCCGGAGAAACGTGAATATCGGCCGCGTCTATCTTTCCTGTAAAGCCTGCGGAAGGCGCAGTGACGGATTGTTTTTCGTTCAACTTTCCATCTTTATAATCGAATGCCGTAACAATCCCCATCATTTCCTGAATCAGGTAGGCAAATTTACCACTCGGGTGAAAAGTGAAATGCCGTGGACCACTTCCGGCTTTTACACTTACAGAAGCAGGCTCTGCAGGAGTTAAAGGCTTTGTTTTAGTAACATCCACCTGATATATATTTACCTTGTCGGTCCCTAAATCGGGAACAAATAAAAACCTGTTGTCTTCCGATAAAACCGCAGCGTGCACATGGGGCTTGTCCTGATTACTTTTGTTCAGGCTGCTTCCTTGGTGTTGAATGAATTGCAGATCAGAACCCAGGGATCCATTGGCCTTAATCGGAATAGCTGATACACTTCCTCCATCATAATTACCAACAAACACATATTTATTCTTTTTATCAACCGAAACGTAGCAAGGGCCGTCACCTCCTGAGCCAACACTATTTATAAAAACTAGTTTTCCGGATGTAGAATCAAAGGCAAATGAACTGATGGTACCCTTTCCATCGCCCATCTCACTGACGGAATAGACGTGTTTTCGATCCTGCGAGACCGCCAAATAGGAAGGATTATTAATGCCAGCAGCTTCTGCTTTGTAGCTGAACTCACCTGTTTCGCTGTTGAAAGCATACACATAAATGCCCTTGCTTTTGTCCGGACTGGTGTAGGTGCCAATCAGGAGATTGTATATTTTACCTGGCGAGATCTGGCCCTGGGCCAGGAAGAAGAAACACATCAACATCATCAGTAGAATTGTAGTTTTCATAAGGAAGTTATTTGCGATTGAACCATATTTTTTGCTTGAGTATTATTTTTTCCTGTTACAGTATTTTATGACTTTACCTTCCAGCACTTGAAGTCAAAACCAAAACCCAGTCGCCCTGTCCTTTACTATTTTTTCCGGGAGGTGTAAATTCACCTGTGCCATTGTTCGAAAAAGGAGAACCGGAAATTTTAGAATAAATTCCATTCGATGGATCATACCATGAAGCTTCAATACTTTTATCCATACCAGTCATATCCACTGTGATACTGCCTTGATGGGATGGTGGCACATAAGCAATTAGAAGTGTTCCTGTTGGGGTAGCTGCAGCCGAAACGTAGTTATTGCTCGAGTCCGTCCCTTCTCTGGCAGTGATAAGATTTCTCATTCCATTCAGACCCGAAGGTACGAGTTCCCACCATGGGATTGATTTTATAAAACTATTCAACCTTTCCATATCACGCGACCCTTGAGTATCAACGTGATTTCGCCAATGGGGCTCAACAAAAGGCCACACATAACCATTGCCGGAGATGTAACCACCGATTGTGCTTAACCAACCCCACCATTGAAATCGTCTCACTGGCTGGATAGCATGTGGATTAACACTGTTACCATCTGGTCCCTCTTCATCATAAGGTTCTTCAAGTAAAAACGCAGGTATCACAGGATGATGTGAATAGGCGCTGCGCCCCAAACTTGCTATTCCTACGGAGTCCCAGGTATAAGTACCATTAAGAGTCACCTGATCGCCAAAATCTTTCTGGTCGGTACTATTCTGGCCCGAATGCGCTTCAGAGCTATAGTGAATGGACTGTTGACCAGAGACACTTTTCAGTCCTTTGATAAGAGCTGCCTCCGCATTTCTTTGGGAAATTGTAAAGTAACCCATATCACCAAGTAGCATCCACACAAGGTTCTTCTGATTTTTATAGCGATTGGCAATCCATGCACCGTAAGCTTCAGATTTAGCGGGGCCATTCGCAATGAGTTCTTCCAGCCAGCCCTGGTTAGAGCCTACATAACCTACGTAAGCCGGGAAAAAGAATACCAGTATGCCTTTGGATTCACAATATGAAAGAAAAGTATCAACGTATGTCCAATATTTTTCATTGGGGGTGGTCATATCCGGAGCATCAGTATCGATGTTGGCATAATTGAGTGATCCCTTCCAGTCTGAACCATCCAATTGTTTTAGAAACGGTTGATCTCCGTTGCCATTGAATGGAGGGTTGTTGCCACGAGGGTCATGGTTGAGCACGTGCATCTCAATTGAATTGTATCCAAGAGACAACGAGTTATTGATGAAGGTCTCATACCCATTAACGGATTGTGAAATAACAAACCAGGCTGTCCTGCCCAGAATGGGGAACGGCTTGTTTTCCTGATCGACAAGATAGCGACTATTTGCACTTACTTTCAGGGGAAAAACAACCAGTGAACTATTTGCTTTTGGGGATAAATCTCCTGGTTGCGAAAATATGTCTTCAACAGTGAGAAACACCAAGCTTAGCAAAACAAAAAATAATTTGGGATTGGATTTATTCCTCATCTCATTCAAATTTTATGGAACGGAATTTATTCAGCTCATGAAAAGAAACTTTAATGGTCGGTGTCCATGAATATTTTATCATGTTACCGCTGTCATAATCAAGTCGGCAAAAATTCGCATTCCAGACCGTTCCACTTTTTGGAGGAACATTTGGTAAGAGACCAAGGGCACTAAAGGGAAAATAAATTTCAGCGCTCCACGATTGGATTGCACCATTTACATCTTTGTTTCCGCCCACCACATTCACCATCTTTTGAATACCGCTGGCATTCTTATCAGGCTGCCACGGAACCCAGCCATTGCCTTGTCCATTTGAATTTGATATGGTCAAAATGAGTTGCTTGTCCAGTTGATTTACTTCATATTCAAAATACACGATCACCAGCGGATTAGGATGAAAGAATACTTCGAACACATCACCATCAAAGATATTTTCAAAATCTTTGTAGGACTTTGTAGTGATCTTGTCATCTTGCCCCTGGAACAGTACATAAATACCGGTGGTAGAGTAAAGAATTTTGAATTTGCTTTCATAATCCTTTCCTTCTTTATCAAGCTTGGCCAGCGAATTCCATTCTGCTTTCTTCCATTCGGGATTGTTTCCTTTTCCAGTTAAATCAAAATCAATGCATTTCTTAATCAGAAGAGGTTCATTTTCAAATTTGCTAACTGAGGTAACTTCAGCGATTGATTCACCAAGTAAACCTATTGGCTGGGCTGAGACAACATAGATTAGAAAAAATGAAATGACTATATTCAATACAGCAGAGTTAACCAATGATCTCATAGTCACTTCTTACCAGTTAATGTATTCCGAACTTTCCCCACTTGCAAGGCATCAATTGCAATCGAATTATTTCCAAAATTCGACCTTATGAAGGTCAGAATGGAAGCAATGGCATGATCGTCCAGATGATTGTTCGGGGGCATCAAACCATTATAAGATTTTCCATTTACTTTTATCTCTCCCTGCGCGCCATTTAGAACAATGTCAATCAATCGTTCTTCGTCTCCCGTTACCCAATCAGAACCTGCCAGTGGTGGAAAGCGATTATTGTCGCCTTTGCCATTGCGTTGATGACAGGTGGCACAATAGGTAGTATATAATATACTGCCCTCTAATTCATTGCCCTTATGCAAATCATCAAGTCCTTCAATCGGTGTTTTAATATAGGATCTGGATTTCCTTTTTTCCATGAGAGCTAACTCCGCATCTCCGAATTTGTCTTTTTCCCCTTTGTACATCACACGCCAGATTTTTCCTTTATTGGATTCGCTGATGTATAAAGAGCCATCAGGTCCTGTGGCAAGTCCCATTGGTCTGTAAACGGCATCACTGGTATTCACCACCGTATCAACACCGGTAAATCCATCAGCAAAAACTTCCCATGTGCCATTTGGTTTTCCATTTTTTTCAAACGGATAGAAACAAACAATGTAACCGGCTTGAGGATAGGGTGAACGATCGGTGGAACCATGAAAAGCAACAAACACTCCCTGGTTGTATCGTTCAGGAAATTGATTCCCCTCGTAGAATAATACATCCATGGGGGCCCAATGTCCGGGAAAGCCAATGACAGGCTTATCAAATTCAGCGGCCCTTCCAACCTTTTTGCCATCACCTCCATACCCAGGTTGTAACACATTTTTTTCCAGCATCTGATCATAATAAACATACGGCCAACCCAGGTTTGATCCTTCTGTTACCCTTATCAGAGTCTCTGCCGGCAGTACAGCAGCTTGCCAGCCAGTGTATAACTTAGGAAATAAGGTGTGAAAATTGTCGATTCCGTTACCAACAGCATATAGATTTTCATCCTCAAGGTTCCATTGCATGCCCACCACACTTCTGATTCCAGTGGCAAATCGATATCCGTCTTTTTGTGTGAGTCCGGTTTTATTCGCATCAAACCTCCAGATACCTGCATGCTTTTCAAGTTCAGGACATGGGTCTAATCCCTGTCCTTCCGGAATTCCAACCGGACCGAATTTTGTAATATCCTGACAAGCATCAGAGGGGGAACCAAAAGGAATGTACAGGTTCCCTTTATTGTCAAAGGCAAGGGGTTTAGTGGTGTGCCAATTCTTCACCACATTTTCATCATCATCGGTGAGAACTACTTCCGTTTCACTTCCAGGTACTAATTTCCCTGGCGTTAATTTATTTTTTAAAACTCTTCTGACAGTGCTGGTAAACAAATATCCATTATGGATAGTTACCCCAACGGCAGAGCCACCCTCATCTATGTAATCACCGAAGTAAGCAATGGTGTCGGCTTTCCCATCAGCATTGGTGTCGCGAAGGCCAACGGTTCCTCCGGCCCCATGCATGGCATCATTAAAAGTTAACTTTGCATAGATGTCTCCATTGTCATTCACGGCAATGTGTCTTGCCCGTCCTATACTATCCACAACAACCAGCGCTTCAAATTTTTCAGGCAAGAAAAGTCCACCGTTATCCGGATCAGCTTTCGGTAATTCAGTTGGTCGGGAGCATTGAAAAAAGATTATAACAGTCAAGCCGAGCAACATCATCTTTAGGATAAAAGGTTTTGACATAAGCGTTATTTGATTTGTTTAATTCTACTTCAAAAATTTCTGGGCCGAAATGCCATTCAGGTCCCACACAATTTTTCCATCACGAATCGTTAGCTCAGCTTCAAATTTCTGATGACCCTCTATTTTATTACCACCCGCATCTATAAACCCATAGGTTCCATTTCGCAAACTTAATATGGCTATATCCGCCACCGCACCTTCGCTCAAATGCCCAAGGTCCTCCCGCTTGATAGATTTTGCAGGATACCATGTGGCCCGTAGAATAATATCCTCTTTGGTCATGCCCATGGCTAAGTACTTTGACATCACATTTAACATGTCTTTCATTCCTGCATTCATACTGAAACGGTGCAAGTCGGTGCCGAAGGAATTGGGAAGGAGTCCTTGTTGTAGTGCGGGTATAGCTTCACTGAACCAGAAACCTGCTCCACCATGGCCAACATCGAACAGGATTCCCTTTTTTTGCGCTTCTTTCACGAAAGGCCGAACGTTGCCCTTTTCATCGATGACAGACATTCGCTCTGAAATCTTTTCGAAAGAATGTGTAATAATATCTCCGGGGCGCATTCGGTTTAGTTGATCTTCTAAAGAATATTGGGGCAGGTGACATTCTACTAAAAGAGGAATGTTAGATTGCATACTGGCAGTAAGAGCCCGGTCAAAAGGAGTCCATTCCTTTCCTTCATAATGACCAATTTTTATTCCTACTATGATATCGGGATATTTTTGAAAGGTCTCATAAGCTTTATCAGGATCCATGTCATTGATATCTTCTTGTGTAGGCTTTCCGCTTAATCCTGAACCGGCAATATTCAGAAAGGCAAGGATTCGGGTTTTAGACTTATCGATTACCTGTTCTTTAAAGACAGGAAAGTTCCTCCACCCCGAAGTTCCTGCATCCACCACAGTAGTAACCCCGGCCTTACAAGTAAAATCATCCGGAGATAAGCTGTAAATACCATCGGCAAATATGTCTGGTTTGCTCCCAACAAAAACGTGCGTATGAATATCAATTAATCCCGGACATACAAACAGTCCTGTGACATCAATTACTTTTTTAGCCTTATCGATCGGAATGTTAGCCGCTACCTTAACTATTTTGCCATCGACAATAGCTACGTCCAACCTTGAGTTAATTTCATTCTTGAGATCAATGACCTGGCCGTTTTTTAATAAAAGATCAATCTCCTGAGCCTGCATTGCAGCAACAAAAAATAAGAGAAATAAACCCGTCAATATTATAATGTTAGTCTTCAAATCATTTATGATTATATATTAGAACTCGACTTACGAAAAATAATTTAGCGTCATCGTAAGCGCCTGGTTGGATTTGTGCGATAGGGCGAAGCCTGCCTGTCGGGTAGCAGGCAATCTTCTAATTTGGGGATCGCTAGGTCCCTCCCACTTTCCATCGCTGGTACTTACAATGACGTCAAATTATTTGTTCTGTGTAACATTCATTAGTTAAAAAAAAGAAACAGTCATATGAGATAGGTGCTACCGAAAAATCCATCAATAAGATGCATCATTTTTTACTTTGCATCCCAAACAGGTGCGCTAATCCCATTGAGGTCCCACACAATTTTGCCGGCACGGATGGTTAGCTCGGCTTCCAGTTTCTGCGTTCCTTTCAGTTTGGTTCCGTGCACATCTAAAAACCCGAAGTCGCCTTTTCTTACATTAAATACAGCAACATCAGCTTCAGCGCCTACGCTCAGATGGCCAAGGTCAGGCCTTTTGATAACACTTGCAGGAGCCGAGGTGGCGCGGGCAATCACTTCCTGAACAGACATGCCCATGTTGAGAAACTTAGACAATACATTGGTCAAATCCTTCATCCCTCCATTCATGCTTTGGGTATGCAAATCTGTGCTGATAACATCGGGTTTAAAACCTTGCTGAATAGCGGGCACTGCCTGACGCCACCAAAAAGCACCACCGCCATGGCCCACGTCAAATATTATCCCTCTTTTCTGAGCTTCGAAGATGAAAGGTTTAACCTTTCCCTGCCCGTCCGGCAAGCGGACGTTTTCATCGACTACTGTTTCTCGTTGCTTAGGTCCATAGGCATAGGTGTGAGTAAACATGTCGCCCGGACGAAGGTGTTTCATAAATAATGCTTCTATAGAATTTGTTGGATCATGCTCTCCAAAGTCTACCATTACAGGTACGTTAGCTAAATTACCTGTTTCAACGGCACGATCTACTTGTGTAAAATCTCCCCAATAATGAGCCGATTTAATTCCTACTATAATATCTGGGAAAAGTTTATTGATCATATACGCAGTCATCACCGGATTCATATCGCTTACATCTTGCTCTTCAAAACGTCCCACCATACCGGTGCCTACAATATTTAATAAAGCTAACACCCTGGTTTGAGCTTTATCAATAGTTTGCTCTTTGAACTGGCGGAAGTTCCTCCACCCGGAAGAGCCGGCATCCACTACCGTAGTTACTCCGGCCCGGAAAGTAAATCCATCAGGCGCAACGCTGGTTGGTCCATTGGCGATGTAGGCATCAAGGTCATTCCCCATAAAGACATGCACGTGCATATCGATGAGTCCCGGTGTTACCAATAGACCAGCGACATCAATTACTTTCTTCGCATTTTTTATTGAAATGTCAGTTGCTACCTGGGATATCTTACCGTTGATGATAGCAACATCCATTTTAGCATCAATTTTATTTTTTGCATCGATGACATGGCCACCTTTCAATAAAATATCAATTTCCTGCGCACGCAATGACTGAACCTGAACTACGCAAAGGAGAAACAGGATACACGGGAGGGAATGGCACATGCTATGCAATAAATGCTTTTGATTTATCATGACTTAGTTAATTACTTTGTTACGTTGCTAAGGGTGGTCCGCCTGGAATCACAATCCGTTTACGCTCTTGCTTATAGTTTGATCGCTTGGCGGTAAACTTTGCATTCATATATTCACCCAGATAAATGGAGCCCGACATGTTACTACCTGTAACCGTGCCCGAAAATAAATAAGTTATACCATCTCCTGGCGGATGTATTCTGCTTTGCATTTTTACCTGATCTCCTTCGATCATCCCTGCTATCTCTTGAAGAGAAAAATCTGAAGTGTGCGTGCCCTGTATCCAATTCCCATCCTGTTCAATATAAAGTTTATGCATGCTCTTACCGCTAAAGAATTCAACGGTAACATCCCAATGTCCTCCAATTGCAACACTTGCAGATTTCATAGCGGTAGATCTTGGGCTGCGCTTTTGAGAAAGAATGTTATAGATTCTTTCTGCCACAATCTTATCATTGCCGGGTTGCATTTGACCCGTTGTAACATTAATGGAAGTCGAACCTGACTCGTCATCGCTGCCGATCGCAATCCTTGGCTTATTTCTCGCAAAATCTTCCGCTACTTCATCACCGGTGATATTTAATTTATCCGGGTCCCATTTGATATTCAATACAGGAGATTTGTTGGAAAGCTCCGTTGGTTCAAATACAAAAGTGGTTACCCCGTCAATTTTAGAAACTTGTTTTGCGATCGTGTCGAGATAAGAAAGCCATGTTTTCCATTCGGCCTGATGGTCGCGCGTAACCCATGCCTCTACAGCTGCCAACATGCCCATCATTTCTTCTTTGCCTACTTTATTATCCCGGCCGGGGCCATGGTGTGGCGAACTCGCTTGCCAGGCAGACATCAGAATGTCCTTACTGCCGAGCAGTAACCCTGCGCACTGTGGTCCACAGATTGCCTTGCCTCCGCTGTAGGCTACTATAGTGGCCCCGCGTTTCAAGTGCACGTTTGGAATGGTAAGTACCTCCGCGGCTGCATCAACGAGTATGGGTATATTTTTAGGGTTTGCAATTTTGGCAATGGCCTCCAATGAAAGGGGTTGGTCGGAATCCGAACCGCTATATGCCATAATATAAATCATGGCGGTTTTTGAATTCAGTGATTTTTCAAATTCTTCAATTGTATCCACAGTGATGAGCTCAACACCGATGTTGCGAATGGCATGGTCGTATGCATTTCGTGAGTGGCGGGGTACAACCACTTCTGTTTTTTCAAATCCATTCAAATCGGGAATGCGAATGAGTTTCTCCGGGTTGCCATCTGTTACACAAGCCACGGTAACGTGTTTCAACCCAGCAGCACATCCCGCGGAAACCATTCCCCATTCTGCACCGGTCACTTCGGCTAATCTCCGGCCGATACCGAATGCCAGTTCATCGTATTGCACGAAATACCCAGAAGCTGCTTTCATGGCGGCTACAACTTCAGGCCGCTCGACAGATCCGCCTATGATGGTAAATGTACCACGGCAATTGATTACGGGCTCCACACCAATTGATTCATAAATATTAGGTCCTATTGAAAGTGGACCAGATGACAAAAGTCCGTTTTCGTCTGTTGGAGAAGCCTCTGATGCGAACGGTAAAAAACTTCCTGCGAAAGGTAAAACGGTCAAATTTTTAATGATGTCTCTTCGTTTCATGCTCGTTGAGTTTATTTATTTGCTGATACTGAGTAAAGATAAAATTATTCTGCGCCAGCACAAGCCTCTAAACAGGATTGAGTGGTGAATTTAATCCGTTCACAACCAGGTCGGATCCTGATGGCGTATTTCAAATTCCCGCGTTGGGCCGAGGCCAGCAACAAAGTTTGTATAACCATTCCTGTGTCGGTGAGTCCTACAAGGTCTTTTCGCGAAAAGCAATAAGACCTTGGAGGATTTTCGGCAATGGAAATGAGGGGTTATATATAATTGTCACGCATACTACACAATTGAAGTTAGGCATTCTTTGTGCTTTCCTACGTTGCTCTCTGTGCCTTGGTGGCAAAAGAAATCCTAATTTTTGCCACAAGGACACGAAGTCACAAAGAGACACGAAGTCAAACTGTTTAATTTAAACAATCTTCGGCACTGCGACAATTTGAAATGCACCTCCTGATATCAATCACCGTTGCTATTTCGTAACTTTAAAAGCTAACCATTGAATATTCTTAAATTGTATATTAAAAACAATACTGGTATGAAAAGAAAAAGCCTGTTGAATCATTTCTTGGCAGAGATGAAACCGTCAATGCTGATTTGTGGTGCGTTGATTTTAATGACCGTGCCTGGAGCTGGCCAGGAAATCTCGTCCGAATGGAAATTCGAATGTCAACGCAAACAGATCGCACCGGAATACGCCATTGACGCGAAAAATACTTTTCATGGAAAGCCAACGCTGACTTTAAGTGGAAGTGGAAAAGAATATGCCGATGGGCATTGGCACAAACTGGTGAATGTGGAGGCGCAAGAATATTTTCAGTTCCGCAGTCATTTTATTGCTTCCAAGGTGGACGAACCTGAGAGAAGCATTCTCGCCAGGATCATATGGCAAAACGAATCAGGCGAACAGGTTGGTTTCACTGAATATCCAATTACCCTGCCCGATAAAACTAATGAAGGCTGGAGCATTATTGAACAATCTTATAAAGTACCACCTGAAGCCAGTAAAGCTAAACTGGAATTGCATTACCGATGGGATGCCGATGGAATGGTACGGTTTAGTGAAGTCTCATTTCAAAAAACAACTCCACCTAAAGTTCGAATGGTACGGGTAGCCACTATTCATCACCGGCCACAGGATAGCAAATCAACTCAGGAAAACCTTCAACAATTTTCAACACTCATCGCCCAGGCTGGAACTCAAAAGGCTGATATTGTCTGTCTTCCTGAAGGGATTACCATAGTTGGCACAAAGGAAAATTATGTTAGTGCCAGTGAACCAATCCCGGGTACTTCCACACAATTTCTGGGAAATATTGCCCGGCAACATCACTTATACATAGTAGCCGGGCTTCTGGAAAGAGAAGGTGACATTGTATACAATACATCTGTGCTCATTGACAGAGAAGGAAATCTGGCGGGTAAGTATCGCAAAGTGAGTTTACCAAGGGAAGAGATTGATGGTGGCATAACTCCGGGAAACTCATTTCCGGTTTTTGATACTGATTTTGGAAAGATAGGTATGATGATTTGCTGGGACGTTACCTTTCCCGAGGCTGCCAGAACGCTGGCGCAACAAGGTGCTGAGATTATTTTTCTTCCTATTTGGGGAGGTCACCTTAAACTTGCCATGGCCCGTGCACTGGAAAACCAGGTTTACCTCGTATCCTCCACCTACGATATGATATCAGCAGTATTTGATCTGGAGGGAAACATTATGAAAGAAGCTACAAATGAAAACCCGGTAGCGGTGGTGGATATTGATCTTAGCCAACAGAAATTATGGCCTTGGCTGGGTGATTTAAAAAGCAGGATTCCACGTGAAATGCCATCACAAAAGGCCACACAAATCAAGGGAGATTAAACCCAAATAAGGCATTAGGATTTTCGAATGAAAAATTGCTGTTGGCGTGAAACTTATATTTTGATTATTCTATCAATTTAGTCTTATGTCCTTTCGACCGTAGGGAGAAATCTTATCTAATGGAAACAACTTGTCAACCAAGAAGATTTCTCGCCTGCCTACCGGCAGGCAATTTCATGAATGCTCTGCATAAAGATGGTACGCACGAAAAGGAATCGATTAAACAAAATTGCAAAAGGATTTTCTAATGCGTAATCTGGGTTAAACAAATGAAAGTTTACTCTGCCAGCGATATTCGTCAACCGTATTCGCCTCTATCTGAGTCATTTGTAAGCCTGATTTTGAAGTAATCAAAGAACCATATCTGACTACTCTCGATTAATTCTCCGGGTCAGAAAATGAATGATCGTCCACGCCACCAGGTAGGTTAACCCGCATATAGTAAAGAGTACGTTATATCCTCCTGTTAAATTTCCCTGAGCTTTAAATGCATCGAGCAAATAACCAACCAATATGGGAAAGAGAATGCCACCAATGGCGCCTGCCATCCCTCCAATTCCAACCACTGAACTTACTGCCTCTTTGGGAAACAGGTCCGATGCAAGGGTAAAGATATTCGTAGCCCATGCCTGGTGAACAGCCACTGCCAGACTGATGAGTGCCACGGCAACCCAAACATCTGTTGCAAATTGGGCCGTGATGATGGAAAGTTCTAACGTTGCAAAAATAAACAAGGCAGTTTTTCTGGCGGTCAATGTAGGAAAGCCTTTCTTAATTAACCAGGAAGAAAAATAACCACCGCCAATGCTTCCAACGGTTGTCGCGGAATAAATAATCATCAATGACAGACTTGGTTTTCTTAAATCCAAATTGAAGGTGGATGAGAAATATGAAGGCAACCAGAATAGAAAAAACCAATAGATGGGATCAATGAGAAATTTCCCGGTAACAAAGGCCCATGTTTGAGGAAGTGTAAATAGCCTGTACCACTTTATGCCTGATGCGCCCGTTACTACCGAGGAAAATGTTTCTTGCCCCTTCATGATGTATTCCCCCTCCTGAATGGATAAGCGCTTTTGTTTCGTGGGGATATCATACAGCCATAGCCAAAAAATTAGCCAGACAAAACCCAGTGCGCCAGTTATCCAAAAAACTTGTTGCCAGCCATAATTCACTAAGATCCACGGAGCAATGATCAAGGCCAGAATAACACCTATGCTAGTCCCCGCATTAAATAGGCCGGTCGCCAGTGCACGCTCTTTTTTGGGAAACCATTCGGCAACCGCTTTCATGGCAGCAGGGAAATTGCCGGCCTCTCCTAAGCCTAGTCCAACACGTGCCAAACTAAAACCGGTTACGCTTTTAGCCACTGCATGCAGCATACCCGCAATGCTCCAGATAATAATTGACAAAGAATAACCGGCTTTCGTACCTACCTTATCAATTAGCCTTCCGAAGAGTAGCAACCCAATGGCATAAGCGGCTGTAAACGCCATAATAATATGTGCAAAATCTGTCTCGGTCCATTGAAACTCTTTCTCCAGGGTAGGTTTTAATAAACCAATGAGTTGACGATCCAGGTAATTAATGGTAGTGGCAAAGAAGAGCAGTGATACGACAAGCCAGCGATAATTTTTAAGTGTTGAATCAGACATACCAGAAATATACTTTTCTTTTCCTTACTTAGCATTTAAAGGCTAACAAAAACATCCTTTGGGGTGCATACGATTTCAATTCTTAGAATTAAATAATACTCCGGAACTATCCTGAATGGTAAAGAAAAGAATTTTGATTGTCTCAAGCTGTGCTTTGATTTATTTCAATGCTTGTAATTTCAATAAGTCTGTAGATACCAGTACCATTGCTACAGACTCTCTATCCATTTCACAGGGTAAAACTTTGTTTCTTCAGAATTGTAGCTCTTGTCACACTTTCCGGCAGGACGCGATCGGTCCCCAATTGGGTGGAGTAACTTCTGCCGTTTCCGCTGACTGGATTAAAAATTATATCAAAGACCCAAAATCTATCATTGAATCAGGCGATGACCGTGCTGGTAAGTTGCATGAAAAGTACAAAACTTTAATGCCATCATTTTCGCATTATTCGGATGACGAGATCAACAGTATCATTGCTTTTTTGAATACTCAAAAGGCACCTGATCGTCTGGAGGCGTTGGAAGATATTGAAATAAAAAACCCTATACCACAACCCATACCTCTTTCTGATCTTATTATTGATCTCGAACTGGTAACACAAATACCTCCTTCCGGTGAAGCACCACTGCTAACCAGAATTGCCAAACTCGACATACAACCCAATACGGAGAAATTATTTATCCTTGATCTTCGCGGCAAGCTATATAGTTTGACAAAAAAATCTCCGGGAATTTACCTGGACATGGCAAAGGAAAGGCCTGATTTCATTAATGAACCAGGTCTTGGCACTGGGTTTGGCAGTTTCGCATTCCATCCGGAGTTTGCCGATAATGGGCTCTTGTATACAACGCATACAGAATCGAGGACATCAAAAAAAGCAGATTTCAATTATGATGATTCAATTCAAGTTACGTTGCAATGGGTTTTATCGGAGTGGAAATCCAATAAACCCCTGTCTCCTGCATTTTCTGGAGTAAAAAGGGAACTTCTTCGAATTGACATGGTCACGGGAATTCATGGTGTTCAGGAAATTACATTCAATCCGCTTTCTAAACCTGCAGATGACGATTACGGACTACTATACATAGGTGTTGGAGATGGTGGAAGCGTTGAAAATAACTATTCCTTTCTGGCGCATAGTACTGAAAAGATTTGGGGCACTATTCTTCGCATAGACCCCAGTGGAAGAAACAGCTCTAATGGCCAATATGGAATTCCTCAAAATAATCCGTTTGCAAAAAGTGATAATGCTAAAGAACTTAAAGAAATTTATGCCTATGGCTTTAGAAACCCTCACCGTATTACCTGGAGCAAGTCTGGCCAGATGTTGGCCTGTAACATTGGCCATGGTAATTTAGAATCAATAAACCTTGTACTACCCGGTCATGATTACGGTTGGCCCATACGCGAAGGCACCTTTCTGGTAAATCCATTTGGCGACCTGAATAAATTGTATTCACTACCAGCAAATGATTCCATATTTAATGTTACCTATCCTGTTGCGCAATATGATCACGATGACGGTAAGGCCATTAATGGGGGAGTTGAATATTGGGGAACAACCATATCATCCTTGATGGGGAAATTTCTTTTTGGAGACATTGCCAATGGGAGATTGTTTTATATAGAGATGTCTGATATAAAATTAGGAAGTCAGGCACCCATAAAAGAATGGCAGGTTTCTGTTAATGGTGTCCCTAAGACAATCCTTGAACTTTGCGGGACTAACCGCGCTGATCTTCGGTTTGGCAGATGCCACAATGGAGAAGTGTACTTATTTACCAAACCAGATGGAAAAGTCTATAGGTTAATGAGGCCTTCGGTTATGAAAAAATAAGGTTGAGCGACCATCATAAATCACATTCCTTCTGAATGTCTATCTTCAGAAAGCGAATAAATTTTAAAAATCAATCGCTTTATTCCTTGGGGATGGTATCCATACGCCATTTAACATCACCTTACTGACTTTGCGCATTGCTTTAATATCTTTCAGCGGGTCACCTTCCACGAAAACAAGATCTGCCAGCTTTCCCTTTTCGATGCTTCCTAATCTCTCATCAATGCGAAAGAAGCGCGCATTTTCCATGGTGGCTGCTACGATGATCTCCATCGTACTAAGCCCTGCATTCTGTAACAATTCCATTTCCCGGAAATAAGCGTAACCAGTTTCCGCATAAGAGACCGATCCATGAGATCCAACGACAATCCGAACTCCTCCTTTTTTAGCCCGCCCTACCAATTTCACCATGTTCCTGAATCCCTTCACCTCAATACTATCGCCCTGATCAGGCTGCATTTCAAATGCCGCAAGCGTAGGACTTACAAATGTTTTCTTAAGCGACAAGAATAGAATAAGGGAATCCACTACTGCATTATCTTCCAACTTCAGGGAATTCCAAACTTCATACCTCCCCCGCCTTCGGGCCTCATTATCGGATAGAATAAGTTGCTTATATTTTTCTGCTTCACGGGCAGGAAGTAATACGGTTCCAAAAGATGTAATATGCTCAATACCATCTACCCCGGCATCAATTGCATCTTTCGCATTCGTGATTTCCAAATGAGCGGTTACCGGCAAGCCATGAAGGTGGGCTGTTTTACAAATCTCTTTTATGATTCCAACCGGCAAACCGAAATATACTTTGATGGCAGTAGCACCTTGTGCAGCATGTCGATTAACCGCCAGACGACCTTCTTCAGCATCTTGAACAATGTAGGCATCATTGGGATAGGCAGGCGGATAAGTATTGATATGAGGTCCCGTCAGGAATAATCTTGGTATAGCCTTACCTGATGACCTGACCGCTTCATACGCTTCTATCCAGGCACCCGGATCCCTTACCGATGTAATACCATGACTTAGAAACAACCCGGGCATCTCCAGGCTCTCTTCATTATGATAATGCGCATCAATCAATCCCGGAAGTATGGTTAGCCCTTTAACATTTAAAACCTCAGCCTCTTTCGGAATTTCTATTTCTCCTTCTTTCCCTGCAAATTCAATTTTATCATTCCTGATAACAACACAGGAATTTTGAACAGGCTCACCCCCATTCCCGTCAATTAAAGTTGCACCGACAAAAGCTATAACTTTTTCACCTTTTGGTATGGCCCTTTCATTTAACTCATGAATAATAACTTCAGATTTTGCATCGGTAACTTCCTCAGTGGATTTATCCTCCGAATTACATGAGAATAAAATGACGATGAAAACGACAGATAGTTGCCCTGTCCTTTTTATTCTATATTTATTTGGAAAAGTATTCATTTCATCCATCCTTTAGTGCAATATCTAATAGGAGACAAAAAGCATGCGCTTCTCATCAAATATAGTAAGCTCATTCATATTTAGGTTTGAGAAAACTGTTTTCTTTTGGCTCATGGATAGCCATCTGCCTTCCAATTATTTTAAGTCAGGTTTTTATATTTATCAGTGGAGTCCGGCAAAAAAATCAAAAAAGACGAATCTTATGTTAAGCTTTTAAAAAACGGTAATGATAAACCAGTAAGTAACCCTAGCCAGAAAGGAGCACCAAAAAATTAAGGAACAAATGAAAATTGAAAAGATAAGTGCGGGACAATTAAAAGTTGGTGCTACAGGCTTTCTCAGCTTGTTCTCTTTAGTAGGTATTATGTTTTATGGTCTGCCTTTCTTCTTCGATTTTTGGGTTGAGGATTTTGGCTGGTCTCGTGCAACCGTTACTTCAGGAAATGCATTTGGTAAAGTAATTATCGGCTTTGTTGGATTTATTGCTGGTTGGTTCATTGACCGCTATGGTCCACGAAGGCTGATGCTCTCTGGAATATTGCTAGGGGGCTTTGCTTTGATTGGGTTAAGTACGATGACTTCACTCTGGCATTTTTACTTTTTCTACCTGCTCAGTGTACTAGGGTATATGTGCGGAGGGCCCCTTCCTAACCAAGTGTTGATCTCACGCTGGTTCAGGGAGTCACGGGGAAAAGCTATGGGCATCGCTTACCTGGGCATTGGAGTAGGCGGCATGCTGGTTCCACAAATAGCGAAGTGGCTCAACACAGAATATGGGTGGCGCCAGGCCCTGATGATATTAGGTATACTGATGATCGGTATAGCTTTTCCAATGGCCTGGTTTGTAAAAGAAAGTCCAGAAGGCTTGCTGCACGAAACGAAACAACCGGAAGCAAAAATTCCACTGAGTAGTATTTTGAAAAGCTGGCCCTTTTACTTGCTCGTAATAGGAAGTATGTGCTCAATTGGGGCTGTAAGCGGTACAAGTCAGAACCTCAAGTTATTCTTCAGATTTGATTTGCAATATTCTCAGGAACAGGCTGCTAATATCGTTTCCATCATACTTGGTTCAAGTATTATTGGGCGATTATTGATGGGTTGGCTGGCTGATCGAATGCAGAAAAAATTTGTCATGATACTCATCTATGCCCTTGTTGCGAGTTCGATTCCACTGCTTTTTTACGCTTCCACGCCTGGTGTAATTTATCTTTTTGCTTTTATTTTCGGCATAGGACTGGGGGGTGATTATATGATCATACCATTAATGGCAGCCGAATTATTTGGTGTACGGGTAATGGGTCGCGTTATGGGAATTATTCTGACCATGGATGGATTAGGAGAAGCGTTCGCTCCAATGCTGGTAGGGTGGCTTCGGGATCGCAGCGGAAGCTATTCAAATGGATTTGCAGCTTTAATTATTCTGGCTGCCATCGGCACCATTGCGGTGGCGATGCTACCTCGCAAAAATACCGCATTGTGATCAGGTATCGGCCTATGAGGTATGATGATATCCCAGCGGCACTTTCATTATGTCGAAATGCCAGGTGGAATCAACTCTCCCGCGATTGGGAGATTTTATTGAAACTTAGCCCTGACAATTGCCGTGTAGCTGAACAGGAAAAAGTTGTGGGGACAGTCGCTACCATTCGCTACCAACATCATTTTAGTTGGATCGGTATGGTCCTGGTCGATCCAGCATTCCAACAACAAGGGATTGGGATGCAATTGCTCAGGGAAGCTTTACAGATTTTACAACAACAAGAAACAATAAAATTGGATGCGACACCTGCCGGGCGAAAAGTTTATCTAAAACTGAATTTTATTGACGAATATCCATTGAGCAGGATGCATACAATGGCGGTGCAAAAGGATTTAAAAACTTCAGCAGCAAGAGCAGTCCGTAAAAATGATTTATCAAAACTGATGGAGATGGACCTCGCAGTTTTCGGTGCTAATCGCCAGTCCTTATTAGAATGGCAGTGGAAGGGTGCTCCGGAATATGCCTATTTGATAGAAAATAAGAATGAGATTCAAGGCTATTGCTTTGGGCGGCCTGGCCGACACTTTGTTCATATTGGGCCAGTTATTGCCAATACATTAGACATTGCAAAAGATCTTATTTCTGCAGCCTTAAGTAATTGCATTGGGCAAGCTGCAATTTTGGATATTTCACACCTTGATCCGCAGTGGAAGGCCTGGCTTACCTCCATTGGTTTTTTAGAGCAACGCCCTTTTTTTCGAATGTACCTTGGACGCAACCGGTATCCAGGTGTTCCTCAAAAACAATTTGCTATTTTAGGTCCAGAGTTTGGATAAAATCCGAATTCTCCTGACCATAAAAATATTGACATAACGATTAGCACAACATCATTTCACTTTCATCGCAGGATTATTCATCATCGAAAATATTTTACTTTCATGTAAAATATTGAGTTAGATTCCTGAATCAAGGTTATTATTGTTAACTTTTGATGAGAAGTCCATCGTAAAAATCCATTTCTTGTAAATGATTACCATTAACTATGAACTTAAGCCGTCTGATTTATCTGGCAAGCTTAAAAGACTTTGGCAACTTTCGGATCAGAAGATTAATCTTATCAATGCGAACTACGATGAATCGAAAGGTTCTCCCGTATTCACAATCGGTGGCAAGTATTCAACAAGAGGATGGACGGAATGGACTCAGGGTTTTCAATATGGCTCTTCCTTACTTCAATTTGAAATTACCGGAGAAAAGAAAAATCTTGAAATTGCCAGAAGTAAAATAGTTACGGAAATGGCTCCCCATGTAAGCCACATGGGTGTACACGATCATGGATTTAACAATATATGTACTTACGGAAATTTGTTGCGCTTGATGAGTGAGGAAAAAATTCCTTATAACGAATGGGAAAAGAACTTTTACGAACTGGCATTAAAAATTTCGGGCGCTGTGCAGGCATCGCGATGGACACCCATTAAAAATGGCGGCTTTATCCATTCCTTCAATGGAGCTCATTCATTATTCGTTGATACCATTCGATCTTGCCGTTCATTAACCGTTAGCTACATGCTGGGACACATTTTCCAGGGAGAAGGGGACGTAAAAATTAGTTTGCTCGAAAGGGCATTGCAACATCTTCAGGCTACAGCAACCTATTCTGTCTTTTATGGTAACGGGCGCGATACTTTTGATATTTGGGGCCGTACGGCACACGAAAGTATTTTCAATGAAAAAGATGGAGCCTACCGGTGCCCAAATTCGCAGCAAGGATATTCAGGATTGACTACGTGGACAAGAGGCCTGGCCTGGGCCATGTGCGGATTTGCTGAACAACTTGAATGGCTGGAAGAAGCAGATGAAACCGAACTCACTTCATTTGGTGGAAAAGAGGTCCTTTCATCAATCTTGTTAAAAGCGGCAAAAGCTACTTGTGATTTTTATATTAAATATACACCCATTGATGGAGTTCCCTATTGGGATACCGGAGCGCCAAATTTGCATAAGCTGGGTGATTACCTAAGCAATCCTGCAGATCCCTTTAATGACTTTGAACCAGTTGACAGTTCTGCTGCTGCTATCGGGGCACAAGGCTTGTTGAGATTAGGTGAATACCTTTCCAAAAAAGGTGATGCCGAAGCAGGGAATAAATACTGGGGAGCCGGCCTTACAGTACTAAATACACTACTTGACGAACCCTATTTAAGCACTGATGAAAATCACCAGGGGTTATTGCTTCATTCCATTTATCATCAACCCAATGGATGGGACTTTATTCCAAAAGGAAGTAAAATCGCCAATGGCGAAGCCAGTATGTGGGGCGATTACCATATTCGTGAAGTGTGTCTTTACTTACAACGCATCATCCATAAAGAGGATTATTACACATTTTTCAATTGTGCTAAATGAACTCAAGCCCAATAACCGACCTTTCAAAACTTTGCATTCACACCATTACAACTAAGCCCTGGAATATTGAACTCGCGGCAAAAAATTACTCTTCTAATGGCGTAAAGGGTATTACGGTTTGGCGTGATGCCCTCCTGGGAGGAGATATAAGACAGACCGGCCAAATGCTGCAGGATCATGGCCTCACAATCGTTTCGCTATGCAGAGGTGGTTTTTTTTCAAACAGGGACGCAACTAAAAGGAAAATTGCATTGGATGATAATCGCAAAGCAATTGAAGAGGCGGCTGAACTTGGCACAAAAATGATCGTCCTCGTTTGCGGGGCAGATCCTGCTCAAACGTTAGAGGATTCCAGAAAACAAATTCAGGAGGCAATTGCCACATTAATTCCGGAAACTGCTGCTGCCGGTATCCAGTTAGCAATTGAACCCCTTCATCCCATGTATGCCGATACGCGGTCAGCCATCAATACATTAGCTCAGGCAAACGACATGGTTGAAGCTTTGAACTCCAATTGGGTGGGTGTGGCATTGGATGTATATCACGTTTGGTGGGACCCAGCACTGGAAACAGAAATAAAACGCTGCGGAAAAAATAACACCTTGCTGGCTTTTCATATCTGCGATTGGAAAACTCCCACCTTTGATTTACGGAACGATCGCGGTTTGATGGGT
Organism: Bacteroidota bacterium; assembly: GCA_038043425.1. GTDB lineage: Bacteria > Bacteroidota > Bacteroidia > Cytophagales > Cyclobacteriaceae > ELB16-189. The sequence continues at coordinate 94,379 of JBBTBZ010000009.1, read as the reverse complement.
GAAGGTTGTATTCCAATTAAGAAAATCAGATCGTGGGTGGAGGCGGCCGGTTTCAAAGGTTTCAATGAAGTGGAAATATTTTCTACTGAATACTGGAAACAAGATCAAACAGAATTTTTACAAAATATCATAACATCGTATAAACAATTTTCCTAAAAGATATATTCAGACATGAAACAGCACACAGTTGGAATAATTATGAATGGCGTAACAGGTCGCATGGGCACAAACCAGCACTTGCTAAGATCCATAGCTGAAATAATAAAACAGGGAGGTGTCAAGATTAACTCCGGTGAAACGATAATGCCCGATCCCATTCTTATCGGTCGAGATGAAAGCAAATTAGAAAAACTCTGCGCACTTACTGGTATCACTAAAATGAGTACAAATTTGGATGAAGTATTAAAGGATCCTAAATACATTATTTATTTTGATGCACAAACCACAGGAAGAAGGGCCGATGCTGTTAGAAAGGCAGTGAAAGCAGGCAAACACATTTATTGCGAAAAACCAATCGCAGTCAGTGTAGAGGTTGCTTTAGAATTGTATGAGCTATGCACCAAAGCAAGACTTAAAAACGGTGTGGTCCAGGATAAATTATGGCTTCCAGGAATCCTCAAACTAAAGCGGCTTATACAGCAAGGCTTCTTTGGTAAAATACTTTCGATACGCGGAGAGTTTGGTTATTGGGTATTTGAAGGAGACACCATACCGTCTCAGCGTCCTTCCTGGAATTATCGCAAAGAAGATGATGGAGGTATTATTGTCGATATGCTTTGTCATTGGCGATACTTATTAGATGAGGTTTTTGGAAAAGTTAAATCGGTGTCCTGCTTAGGCGCAACGCACATTGATAAAAGGGTTGATGAAAATGGAAAAAAATATGATTGTACTGCTGATGATGCCGCCTATGCCACCTTTGAGTTGGAAGGTGGGATCATTGCTCAATTTAATTCTTCCTGGGCTGTCAGGGTAAGGCGCGATGATCTTCTTACACTTCAGGTAGATGGAACAAAGGGTTCTGCCGTTGCGGGTCTCCGTGAATGCTACATCCAGCATTACGGCAATACACCAAAACCCGTTTGGAACCCGGATATTGCTCAACCAATTAATTTCCTTGAAGGCTGGTCAAAAATGCCAGAACAGGAAGTATATGAAAATGCTTTTAAAGTTCAATGGGAACTCTTTTTAAAGCATATAGTAAAGGATGAGCCTTTTCCGTGGACACTTCGTGAAGGTGCTAAGGGTGTACAGTTAGCAGAAAAAGGCCTGGAAAGTTGGGCGAAACGTTGTTGGGTTGAAGTGCCAGAACTATAATAATCATTAAAATGAAACAAGTAGCGTTAGTCACCGGAGGAAGCAGAGGCATTGGTTACGGAATTGTACGCCACCTTGCTACACTAGGCTTTGATATTGCCATCAATGGAGTAAGACCAGAAGAATCGGTAGAAAGCGTTTTGCAAGGTATTAGAGAATTGGGCGTTAATGTTTTGTACTGTCGGGGAAATATTAAACATAGGGAAGACAGAAAGAAAATACTGCAACAGGTAAAAGATCATTATAAAAAGCTTAACGTACTTGTAAACAACGCTGGTATCGCCCCGAAAGAACGAGCGGACATCCTTATGACGAGTGAAGAAAGTTTTGATGAAATTGTCTCTACAAATCTTAAAGGCACTTATTTTCTTACACAGGCCGCAGCAAACTGGATGATTGAACAAAAGCAATCCGATCCGAATTTTACAGGTTACATCATTACTATTTCTTCCATTTCTGCTACCGTTGCTTCCGTAAATCGCGGGGAGTATTGCATCTCCAAAGCAGGATTAAGTATGGCGACTCAACTTTTTGCCGTTCGTATGGGAGAATTTAATATTCCAGTATATGAAGTTCGGCCAGGTATTATCCGTACGGATATGACAGCTGGAGTAAAGGAAAAATATGATATGCTTATTGAAAAAGGTTTGTGTGTACAAAAACGTTGGGGTCATCCTGACGATGTGGGAAGAGTTGTTGGTGCGTTAGCTCTGGGAAATTTTCCATACTCCACGGGGCAAGTCTTCATGGTTGACGGTGGGTTGACAATTCCCCGATTATGAAATTTAAAAGCATGAAGGATAAAACGGTCGGATTACAGTAAGAGATTTACAAAAAATTGATGAATCAATAAAGAAGCATTCCAGCAGAATAAATAATAGTTAGGTTAAACTAAAATTAAGCCATGACAGCTAAAACTATTTCACGCAGAAAGTTTGTGACCACTAGTGCATTTGCATTTTCAGGGTTGGCGACACTTGGAAGTTCAGTATCCGGCAAATCATTTTATTCCGATGATATTGTCAAGGTAGGAATTATCGGTACGGGTAGCAGGGGTGCAGGACTGGCATCACTCCTCAAAGAAATTCCAGGTATCGAACTGGTAGCCTGCTGCGACATTATACTTAAACATTTAGAAAACGGAATGAGTTTGGCAGCGAAAGGAGCCAGGGCTTATACTGACTACAGAAAATTGTTGGACGATAAAACCATTCAAGCTGTAATCATTGCCACACCGCTGTTCTTGCATTATCCCATGGCCGTCAATGCGCTTGAGGCTGGTAAACATATTTACTTAGAGAAATCCATGACTTATGATATTCCGCAAGCATTGGACTTAGTAAAGAAGGTCCGGAATTCTAAATTAGTTTTTCAGGTTGGTTACCAATATCGCAACTACGATCTGTATCATAAAGTGAAAGAAGTGATATCCAAGAATTGGCTTGGAAAAATTACCCAATTCGAGTGTCAATATAACCGGAATTCCAATTGGCGCGTACCCGTAGATGATCCCAAAATGGAACGCGCCTTAAACTGGCGCATGTACCGCGAATATTGTGGCGGCCCGCTATCAGAGTTATGCGCTCATCAAATTGATATGGTAAATTATTTACTGGATAGTCATCCGTTAAAAGTCACCGGCATGGGAGGTATTAACTATTGGAAAGACGGACGGGACACGTATGATAATATCCGCACCATTTACGAATATCCGAACGGCATTAAGTCGGGTGTTACGTCAGTTCTCTCGAATGCCTACAATGGTTATAGTATCAGAATATTGGGAGATAAGGCAACTGTTGAGATACTGCGGGAAAAAGCCTTCATTTATTCAGAGACATTGGATAATGCGAAAGGTATTGTTGATGGTGTTACCGGGGCCACTTTGGCACTCACAACCCAAGGGAAGCCCATTGAACTTATTTTTGAAAAAGAAGGTCAACAGCAACTCGAGCCTACGATCTATGCGCTTCAAGAATTCGTGGAGTGTATTCATGGTAAAAAGAAACCGGCATCTTCTGTGGAAACCGCCAAAGATACATCCATTGCTATCCACATGGGCAACAAAGCCGCTGATACAGAAACACTTCAGGTGTGGAAACCTGAATATTCAGTATAGAACCATCGGTATATGATTTGAAATTAATTGATTGCAGGGATCGGAATCATCTTGATTTAACATGGAAACCTTAGAATTAACTTATAAAAAATTATTAGAACCTTCTGATGCGGTGATCGAAGATGTAGCTTCTCTGGATGGAGATATTTTAATTCTTGGTGTCGGTGGCAAAATGGGGCCAAGTTTGGCAAGACTCGCCAGGCAATCATTGAACATGGCAGGAGTTAATAAAAAAATTATAGCGGTCTCCCGCTTCTCTGAACCAGGACTGCAAGACAAGTTAAATAAGGAAGGCATTGAAACTATCCCTGCTGATTTGCTGGAAGACGATCAACTGCAAAAACTGCCTGATATCAAGAATGTGCTGTACCTGGCCGGAACTAAGTTTGGGACCCAGGGGAAAGAACCTTTTACCTGGGCAATGAATACCTATTTGCCCGGACGTGTTGCAGTGAAGTACAGACATTCACGCATCGTAGTTTTTTCAACTGGCAATGTCTATCCCTTGACTCCGGTGATATTGAAAGGTGCTACTGAAAACCAGTTACCTGAGCCGATTGGAGAATATGCACAATCCTGCCTTGGGCGGGAACGCCTTTTTCAACATTACGCCTTAAAGTACTCCACCCCCATCTTAATTTATCGGTTGAACTATGCCAATGACGTAAGCTATGGCGTGCTGTTGGATATAGCCAAAGCTGTCAAATCGAAAAAATCAATCGACTTAAGCATGGGACATGTAAATGTTATTTGGCAGGGTGATGCTAATGAAATTGCCCTCCGGTCGTTGAGGCATTGTGCTGTTCCCTCCAAAATTCTTAATGTAACGGGACCAGAAACGTTGTCGGTTCGGTGGCTCGCAGGGCAATTCGGAGAAATGTTTGGACAAACACCTGAATTTACAAATGAAGAACAACCGACTGCCTTGTTGAGCAATGCATCAGAATCTTTTCGCCTTTTCGGATACCCTAAGGTAACCCTGATAAAAATGATGGAATTAATAGTAGAGTGGATTAACCAGGGCGGAAAAACTTTAAATAAAGAAACTCACTTTCAGGAGAGAAAGGGGAAATTTTAACAGACAACATGTATCCAGCAATAGATTCGACAATCAAAAAGTTATTACAGGAAGGCACAGTTATTCCCGCTCATCCATTAGCCTTAAAACAAGATTTATCATTAGATGAAAACAGACAACGAAGACTGACAATGTATTACATGGCGTGTGGAACAGGGGGAGTGGCCGTTGGCGTTCATACCACGCAGTTTGAAATTAGAAAACCGGAAATAAATTTATTAAGACCTGTTCTGAAAATAGCCGCTGAAGAAATTGAAAGGGCAACGTTAAATCGTCCATTTATAAAAGTGGCAGGCATTTGCGGCCCTACGTCCCAAGCCATCAAAGAAGCAGAACTGGCAATCCGGTATGGTTATCATCTTGGTCTGGTTAGCATGGGTGGGTTGAATGATTATTCAGAATCCCAGCTCATAAAACATGCCCGAACAGTTGCCGAAGTAATCCCGGTTTTTGGCTTCTATCTTCAGCCTGCCGTAGGCGGACGTTTATTAAGCTATGAATTCTGGCGCAAGTTTGCAGAGATTCCAAATGTTCATGCCATAAAAGTTGCCGCCTTTAACCGGTATCAAACGCTTGATGTAGTGAGAGCCGTATGTAACTCCAGCAAGAGAGATGAAATCGCATTGTACACCGGCAACGATGATAACATTGTAGCTGATTTGCTTACCCCCTATCAATTTACTCTTGATGGAAAAACAGTTGAAAAACGCTTTGTCGGTGGATTGCTCGGTCATTGGGCCATCTGGACTAAAAAAGCAGTAGAACTTTTAGCAGAGGTCAAGCAATGTATAGCTCATGACTATTCGGGCATGAAGAAACTGTTGACGAAAGGTGCTGAGATTACCGATATGAATGCTGTCATCTTCGATGAGAAAAATGGATTCAAGGGTTGCATACCCGGAATTCACGAAGTCTTATGTCGCCAGGGATTGTTAGAAGGCGGGTGGTGCTTAAATCCAAAAGAAAAACTTTCCACTGGCCAAGCCAAAGAAATTGATAGAATTTATAAAAATTATCCATCCTATAATGACGATGACTTTGTAAAAAGATTTCTGGAAGCGCAGTTTTAAAAAGCTTAAATTTATCCTATCATCAAGACCCTGTCAACTATGAAAAGTAAACGCAGAGATTTTTTAAAACTTGCCGGTCTCACGGGGCTAAGCGTAGCCGGAGGGGGTTTGCTGAATGGATTTCCATCACCATTGAGTTCAATTTCATCCACTGATAAAAACGTAAATCTTATGCCAGAAGATAACCTCAGCCTCATTGGGTTATACGGCCCATGGGCTGCTTCATTACATGACAATAGGTTGCCCAGCTTTTCTTTTCGAAGGAAAGAGTGGTCGAAATTAGAAACCTGGAAGGAAGCTGCCAAAAAACAACTTCATGAGCGATTGGCTATCCCTGATATCGGTGGCACTCCTGAAGTAAAAATTAACAAACAATATAACTATGATGGCTTACACATTGAAGAACTTACCTGGCAGTTGCCGTATGGCCGGCCAACGGAGGCCATCTTATTAAAACCTCAAAATGCAACCGGTAAATTACCAGGCATTCTTGCTTTTCATGACCATGGTGGAAACAAATATTTTGGTACGCGAAAAATCACGCGGACGTCAGATGATCAGCATCCTTTGATGAAAACACACCAACAGGAATATTACGAAAACTTTGCGTGGGCCAATGAGATTGCAAAACGGGGTTATGTTGTTCTTGTCTCTGATGCATTCCCTTTTGCCAGTCGCAGGGTGATGATGCAGGATATTCCTGAACATCTGCGCCAGGGATTAACAGATCAGAATCCGGAAAATGCTGAAAATATAAAAGCTTACAATGAGTGGGCCGGTGAGCATGAACATGTGATGGCCAAATCATTATTCTGTGCAGGAACAACCTGGCCGAGCCTATTTTTTGCTGAGGATAGAAAAGCCCTAGATGTTTTGTGCGCCCGAAAAGATGTTGACGCTAACAACATTGGTTGTTGCGGCTTGTCGGGGGGTGGGATGCGTACCGTGTTCATGGGGGGATTGGATGTTAGAATTAAATGTGCGATACCGGTAGGATTTATGACTACCTGGAAGGACTTCCTTCTCTATAAATCTTTCACTCATACCTGGATGACATACGTGCCCTTGCTTCCAAATGAATTGGATTTTCCTGAAATATTAGGATTGCGCGTACCACTTCCAACCCTCGTACTTAATGATATCGATGACCAATTATACACACTTCCGGAGATGAAGCAAGCCGATAAAATTCTAAGCGAAGTATATAAGAAGGCAAATGCTGAAGATTATTATAAGTGCTCTTATTATCCCGGACCGCATAAATTCGATGCAAGAATGCAGTCTGAAGCCTTTGACTGGTTTGATAAATGGCTGAAAGGCTAAGCAAGCGACTTAAATCAATCAATATAGTACAACATCATTATAAATTAAAACTTTAAAGACATGAAAAGCAATCGCAGAAATTTTCTAAAACTTTCGGGGCTCGCAGGAATTGGCCTGGCAGGTGCAGATATTATTGGAAGTAATGCAGCCATACTGGATGGTCCGAATACCAAATATCCATTAAGTAACCAGGATGGAGATCATTTTAACATGAGTGGTTTTGCGGCACCCAAATTGGAAACCGTTAGAATTGGGTTCATCGGACTAGGCAATCGCGGACCTGGAGCGGTTGAGCGTATGAGCAAAATAGAGGGTGTGGAAATTAAAGCCTTATGCGATATCATACCGGAGAAAGCCAATCGTGTAAAAAAATTATTGGAGAACACCACGCACCGTCCGGAAGTTTATTCCGGAAATGAAAATGAATGGAAAAAAGTCTGTGAGAGGAAAGACATTGACCTGGTCTACATCACCACTCCCTGGAAGCTACATGCACAGATGGCTGTTTATGCAATGGAGAATGGAAAACATGCTGCATCTGAAGTTCCGGCTGCAGTCACTACGGAAGAGTGCTGGCAACTTGTAAAGACCTCAGAAAAGACCCGTAAACATTGCATGATTTTGGAAAATTGTTGTTACGACTTTTTTGAGCTGCTCACACTCAATATGGCCAGGCAGGGCTTCTTTGGCGAAATCGTTCATGCCGAAGGAGCTTACATTCACGACCTGTTGGTTGACAACTTTTCTAAAGAGAAATATTATGACATGTGGAGGTTGAAAGAAAACTTCCGTGACGGTAGCTTGTACCCTACCCACGGCCTGGGACCCATTGCACAGATTATGAATATCAATAGAGGTGATCGAATGGATTATCTCGTCTCCATGTCGGGCAAAGACTTTCAAATGAGCGACATGGCCAGGGAACTTGCGGCCAAAGATGATTTCTACAAACCCTATGAAAACAAAAGCTATCGCGGTAATATGAATACCACTACCATCCGTACGCTGAAAGGTAAGACCATGATGATACAGCATGATGTTACATCTCCAAGACCTTACTCCCGCATTCATCTTGTCAGTGGAACAAAAGGTGCCGCTTTAAAGTACCCTGAACCAGGCCGCATTTCAACCGGCCATGAAGATTGGCTGTCTGAAGCTGAATTCAAATTGCTCGAAGAAAAGTATGCGCCTCCTATTGTAAGAATAGTTGGCGAACTGGCCAAACAGATTGGCGGACACGGAGGCATGGACTTTTTAATGGACTGGAGATTGATCGATTGTTTGAGAAATGGGTTGCCGCTTGATATTGATGTTTATGATGCCGCTGCCTGGAGCTCGGTAGCGCCATTGAGTGAAAAGTCAGTGGCTAATCGTTCCAGCGCAGTTGATGTTCCGGATTTTACTTCTGGGTCGTGGAAAACGAATCAACCTGTTGACATGCTCCTGCAAAAAGGTGGTAACACCAAGGTGAAAATCTAAAAAGTATAGAACATCCTGATTGCTTACTCTTAAAGTAAAACTAAGCTTCACTATATGAAAATTAGCGTTGCCCAAAACCCTCTTGAATTAGGTGAAGCTGCGGGGTCTGCCGCTGCTGCTTTAATCAGAAATGCAATTTCAACCGAGGGCCATGCAAACATCATATTAGCTACCGGCACCAGTCAGTTTGAAACTTTAAATCAGCTTATCGCTGAACGAAATATTGATTGGGGCAAAGTAGTAATGTTTCACCTGGATGAATACATAGACTTGCCCATAACGCATGCTGCGAGCTTTAGAAAATACCTGAAAGAAAGATTTTTGTCAAAGGTAACTGCTTTAAAAGCAGCTTACCTGATAAATGGTGAAACCGATCCAAAGGCAGAGTGTGATAGACTTGGAAAGTTAATTAAACAACATCCCATTGATGTGGCATTGGTTGGGATTGGCGAAAATGGACATTTGGCTTTTAACGATCCTCCTGCCGATTTTGAAACAGAAATACCTTACCTCATTGTTGAATTGGATCAAGCGTGCCGCAAACAGCAATTGGGCGAGGGTTGGTTTAAAAGTTTGGATGAGGTTCCAACAAGGGCAATAAGCATGTCTGTAAAACAAATACTGAAGGCAAAAAACATTATATGCTCAGTCCCCGATCATAGAAAAGCAATGGCTGTAAAGAATTGTATTGAACGACCGGCTAGTAATTTATTTCCAGCTACAGCCCTGCAGAGCCATCCTAACTGCATTTGTTATTTGGATAAAGATTCTGCATCGATGCTTTCAGATCAATAAAACTTAGAGAAAGAACTTAAAGGCACACTTAAGGAAACTTTCAACATATATTTTGATAACCCCCAAGGTGGACATCCGGAATACATGATTTAAAAGAACGCTTGAAGTTTTCTGAAGCATTTACTCTAAAGCTAATAAGCTCGTTGACGAAGTAAATTGCTTAGTCAAAAAAGCGTCCAATTTTACTATCTTTAAACATAAATAACTGTATGAAAACAAAGATGAAACTGACGGCCGCGTTTGAAGAAGCGGAAGAAGGTGGTTACATCGCTTTTATTGAGGAATTGCCTGGCGTTAACTCCCAGGGTGAAACGCTTGATGAAGCGAAAGTTAATTTACTCGAGGCCCTTGAATTGGTATTGCAAACGCAGCGCGAACTTTCAGAAAAAGAACTTGGAGACAGAAAATTTATCAGGGAGCTGCTGGAATTTGCTTAGATGAAGACGAACAATCTCATCCATCATTTGCAAAGTCATAATTGCCGTTTGCATCGCGAGGGTCTTGCTCAAATCAATCTTGGTAGTTCTACCGTGGAGGTTGGTGCTGTACAATCCCTGTTTGACCTCGGTCACGTTGGTTCCGCTAACCGGGATCTGTACGATGTAGCCCGGGACTGGCAGCACTTCCAGGTGGAATCATCCCCGGGCAATAAAATTTCGTCACCGCTACACTAGTGGTGAACTGGCTTGGGGAGATTAAGGAGAGGTGAGCAACGCTCCACCCCTGACCCCGTCAGTTGGCGGGGGAACCATCACTCCTATGCAAAGAGTCAAGTTAATTTATATTTTACTAAATTTGAAACATGATCACTCAAGAACTAAAACCCGGATTCAGCAACTTGCAATTAGAGCTGTTAAAACTTTATTCCAATGGGGTTTCTGACGAACAACTGATGGAGATAAAATGGCTCCTGGGCAAATACTTCGCGGAAAGGGCCACAGTAGCAATGGATAAGTTCATCAAAGAAAAACACCTGACTGGGCAAGACATCGTAGAAAAATCAAAAGAACACCTTCGCAGTGCACATCGTAGTTGATACTAATGTGTTCATCAATATCATAGGTACAACTTCCCCATACCGTTGGATATTTGATAAAATCATTTCAGGAGAGTTAACCTTGTGTATCAGCAATGAGATTTTCTATGAATATTGGGAAGTGTTAGAAGCCCAAGCAAACCCTGAAGTCGCAGAGAACATTTCTAATTTTCTGGTTATAATGCCTTCAATCAAATTAATAATTCCTTTCATTAAATGGAATTTAATTGTTGCTGATCCGGATGATAATAAATTTGTTGATTGTGCCATAAGTGCCGGGGCTGAATGCATTATTACCCATGATGCACATTTTAATGTTTTAAAAAATATATCCTTCCCGTCCGTCAGGGTTATAAGTCCTGAGAACTTTGACGAAGTTTTTAGATCAATGAAGAGTTAAATCAGATGCCTTCAATTATATCTGGCTACGATTACGATATATTCATTAGTTATGGCCACAACGATAACAAGGGAGATCATTGGGTAACGGATTTCGTCAGTGCATTAAAGACTGACTCGAAACCACCTTCAAAGAAGACATTTCTATTTATTTCGACATCAACCCCATTATTGTCTGCTCGAAACCCTGAAATGCTGCGCCAGATAAAAAAGGATGGGAATAAAAAATTCAGTTTTGGGTTTTTGATCTATGCCAACCAATAAGGAATTGAAAAATGTTTTGTAGTGAGTGTTATGAATAAAAGCATTCCAGCCATACCAGTCGGTTCATTGACAAGGCGCGACACGAGAATCTCTATCCTCATAATCGGGTTGTTATTTTTCATTTTTGGTTTTGTTTCCTGGGTCAACGCCATCCTGATTCCCTATTTTAAAATTGCCTGCGAACTCACTAATTTCAAAGCCTACCTCGTCACTTTTGCTTTCTATATTTCTTATTTCGTCATGTCAGTGCCATCATCTTACTTATTAAAGAAAGTAGGATTCAAAAAAGGAATGATGGTAGGGTTTTGGTCGATGGCGCTGGGCGCTTTTATCTTTGTGCCAGCAGCGTACACCAGAACGTATGAAATATTTCTGGCAGGACTCTTTACTATTGGGACAGGCCTATCTATTCTTCAAACTGCAGCCAATCCTTATATCACCGTTCTTGGACCCATCGAAAGGGCCGCTCAACGGATAAGTATTATGGGAATATTTAATAAGGGTGCAGGAATCCTGGCTCCCCTCGTTTTTGCTGCCGTGGTCTTGAAAGCAACGGATACAGATTTATTCAAAGCACTGGGCACCATGAATGATGTTGAAAAAAATATCGCCTTAGATGAATTGATCAGAAGGGTAATACCACCCTACATAGTTGTTGGCACTGTCTTATTTCTATTGGGGTTAATGGTTCGCTATTCACCATTGCCCGAAATCAACACCGAACATGAAAGTGCTGAGGTGGCAGCTGCCAACTCAGATAAAAAAAGCATATTCGAGTTCCCACATTTGATCCTGGGGGCTATCGGAATTTTTCTTCATGTAGGCACGCAAGTCATTGCCATCGATACCATCATTGGATATGCCAGTTCCATGCAGGTTAATTTAATGGAAGCCAAAGTATTTCCCTCTTACACACTCTTTGCCACCATATGCGGTTATGTGCTGGGAATTATTTGCATACCAAAATTCATACGCCAGGTTAATGCGTTACGAATCTGCACGGGTTTAGGAACCATGCTCACCCTCCTCATTATCTATACCAATGGACAGGTGACATTTCTGAATCATGAAGTTGATATTTCTATTTGGTTCGTAGTCTTGTTGGGATTAGCCAATTCATTGGTATGGGCCGGCATGTGGCCCCTTGCGCTGGATGGATTGGGCAGGTTTACAAAATTGGGAGCTTCCATCATGATCATGGGCCTCTGCGGCAATGCTATCTTACCCCTTTTCTATGGATACTTTGCCGATTTATATAATGTCCGTATCGCGTACTGGGTATTATTTCCCTGTTATCTGTATCTTGTATTCTATGCTTTTTATGGCCATCGGATAAGGAGATGGACAATTTAAAGCATGACTAAAATGAACCAGCAGCGACTAAAAATATCCAATGGTAAGATCATTACTCCGGATAAGATAATTCCTGAAGGTCATATTCTTATTACCGGAAATACCATTACAGCCGTAACAGAAAAAAATATTGAGGTAGATGATGTAATTGAAATAGACGCACGCGGAAAATATGTCGCACCCGGTTTCATCGACATACATGTACATGGCGGAGGCGGGCACGACTTTATGGACGGCACGGAAACCGCTTTTCTTAAAATAGCTGAAACTCACGCGCAGTACGGAACCACATCCATGTTGCCCACCACATTATCCAGCAGTAATGAAGAGCTTTTGCAAACCCTTGCCGTCTACGAAGATGCTAACCGGAACAATATAAACGGTGCACAGTTCCTGGGCTTACACCTTGAAGGTCCCTACTTTGCCATGAACCAACGGGGAGCCCAAGATCCAAAATATATCCGTGATCCAAATCCAGTTGAATATAAAGATATATTGTCCCGATCATCATCCATTAAGCGCTGGAGTGCTGCCCCGGAATTAAAAGGTGCCATTGAATTCGGGCGTTATATGAAATCAAAAGGTGTATTGCCCTCAGTTGCCCATACCGATGCCATTTATGAAGATGTTGTGGTAGCTTTTGAAAATGGCTACACCCTCACCACTCATTTATATTCTGGTATGTCGGGTGTTACGCGAAGAAATGCCTATCGCTATGCCGGGGTAATTGAAAGTGCCTACATCCTTGATAACATGGATGTTGAAATTATTGCTGATGGCATTCATCTTCCACCACCTTTGCTCAAGCTGGTCTATAAAATTAAAGGAACAGAAAGAACTGCACTTATAACAGATGCTATGCGGGCTGCCGGAATGCCTCCGGGGGAAAGTATTCTCGGAAGTCTTCACAATGGTTTAAAGGTTATTGTCGAAGATGGCGTGGCCAAACTACCCGACCGTACTTCTTTTGCAGGCAGTGTGGCCACTGCAGACCGACTGATCAGAAGCATGGTATCTATGGCGGAGGTTCCTTTGCTGGAAGCCATAAGAATGATCACCAGTACACCTGCGCGTATTCTTCAGGTAGCAGACAAGAAAGGTTCGCTCACAGCAGGTAAAGATGCTGATCTTGTGATTTTTGATGACAACATCAATATCGACATGACCATCATCAAAGGAAGGATAGTTTACAAAAGACAAGGCAAAGTTTCTGAATAAATCTACTTGTCGTTTTAAAAATGGTACTCACTTGAAAACGCAAATACTCATGAATACACGTCTTCGCCTATTTTTCTTTTTGACTTTTCTTCAGTGCACATTAGTTTATTCACAAGAAATTCCTTACGTATGGTGGAATCCTGCAAAAAATCTATTCCCGGTGATGGAAGGACAAGCATGGAAAGAGGTCCAGAATCCGTATGACCGACTCCCGGCAAAAGCGGAAAAGATTGTAAGAGCAGACGTATGGAATTTATCTCATCATTCCGCTGGGCTGATGCTCCGTTTCAAATCCAATGCTGATCAGATTTTGGTGCGATATAAAGTTAAGGGACAGCTGGCCATGCTACACATGCCCGCTACTGGGGTGAGTGGAGTTGATTTATATGCGGTTAGCACCGATGGAAAATGGTTGTGGTGTGCCGGAAAATATTCCATGGGTGATACGATCGAATACCGGTTCAAGGGTCTTGAACCTAATGATTCGTATCATCAAAAAGGTCGTGAATACCGTTTGTATTTTCCCCTCTATAACAGCGTGCAATGGATAGAGATTGGGGTTCCAAATGGAACATTATTTAACCCCTTGCCTACACGAAAAGAAAAGCCCATTGTAGTATATGGCACCTCCATTGCACAAGGGGGTTGCGCTTCCCGTCCGGGAATGGCCTGGTCCGCCATCGTAGGGAGGAAACTCGATCGGCCATTGATCAATCTGGGATTCTCCGGCAACGGAAGACTTGAAAAAGAGGTGATCGACCTCATGGGAGAGATTGATGCCAAGCTTTATGTATTGGATTGCTTACCCAACCTTGATGCTTCTGATGTTTCCAAGTCCGAACAAGTAAAAAACCTGGTTATACAATCCGTCAGGCAACTGCGACAAAAAGGACCGACTCCAATACTGCTGGTAGAACACTGTGGATATAGTGATGAGGCAGTTAATCCAATAAATCGAAGTGATTATATAACGCTTAATCAAGCCCAACGCAAAGCTTTTGAGCAACTGAAATCAGAAGGGCACAATAATCTATATCTTATATCAAAAGAAGAAATTGGGTTAACAATTGATGGCACGGTCGATGGGATTCATCCTAACGATCTGGGTATGCAAGACTACGCCAATGCCTTCGAAGAAATTATTCGAGAGATTTTAAATGAACCTTATGGTAAGCTTGCTACTACCCAACCCTGCATCCAAAACAGAGATGCTAATGTGTACGATTGGGACAATCGCCATCAGGAAATATTATCGTTAAATAAAATTAAGCCACCCAGAATTATTTTTCTCGGCAATTCCATTACCCATTTTTGGGGAGGAGAGCCAAAAACATCTGTTGTGAATGGCATTGATTCCTGGAACCAATATATGGAACCGACAGGTGTTAGAAATTTTGGTTATGGGTGGGATCGAATCGAAAACGTTTTATGGAGGGTGTATCACGATGAACTGTCTGGCTTTGAAGCTGCTCAGGTGATCATCCTAATTGGAACGAATAACATTTCTATCAACTCCAATTTAGAAATTCTTGAAGGGTTACAATTTTTAATTCAAGCTATAAAAATCCGTCAACCCAAGGCTGAGATTTTAGTATTAGGAATTTACCCTCGTAGAATTGACGAAGAAAAGATTACTGAACTAAACCAGGGTATCGTAAACGTATCGGGTTTAATGAATATCCGCTACCTGGATGCAGGTAAAGTATTGCTAGGTACGAATGGCAAAATTGAAGAAGCCCTTTTTACAGATGGCCTGCATCCCAATGCCGAGGGATACAGAAAATTAGCGGAGTTTATGTCTCCTTATTTGAAGGCCGATACTAAAAGTCTACAAAAAACTAAAAAATAATATCTCTATGAGGACGAGAACAAAATAGAAGTGACTCTATGTTACGAGATGTAATCAAGTCATTGGCCAATAAAATTTCCAATACGGTAATTGAAAACCGAAGACATTTACATGCTCATCCGGAATTATCCTTTCAGGAATTTGAAACTTCTTCCTTTGTAAAATCCAGATTGGATGAAATGGGAATCCCCTGGCAATCGATGGCCACTACCGGTATAGTGGCCATTCTAAAAGGAGAAATACCATCAAACCAAATCATTGCCTTGCGGGCTGATATGGATGCACTTCCAATCCTTGAGCTTAATAGTATTAACTACGCCTCTCAAAACAAAGGTGTGATGCATGCTTGTGGTCACGATGTTCATACGTCATCACTCCTCGGAACTGCCTCCATTCTGCAATCCATCAAAAGCAAATTTGGAGGAACAGTCAAACTAATCTTTCAGCCAGGTGAAGAAATCTTGCCCGGTGGTGCCAGTCTCATGATTAAAGATGGAGTATTGGAAAACCCAAAACCCAGGGCAGTGATGGGTCAACACGTTATGCCATCCATTGAAGTTGGTAAAATTGGTCTCCGAAAAGGGAAACACATGGCGTCCATGGATGAGATTTATATTACTGTCCTCGGAAAAGGTGGCCACGGTGCCATGCCTCATCTCAACATTGATCCTGTAGTAATCGCTTCTCACATTATAGTTGCCTTACAACAAATTGTAAGTCGAAATGCAAAGCCAACTATTCCCAGCGTTTTATCTTTTGGTAAGGTAATTGCTAACGGTGCTGTAAATGTAATAGCCAATGAAGTTTACCTGGAAGGGACCTTTCGTTCGGTGGATGAAACCTGGCGTAGTGAAGCCCATGTACGAATAAAAAAAATAGCTGAAGGAATTGCTGAAGGCATGGGCGGACGATGTGAGCTCAAAATAGTTAGGGGATATCCCGTTTTGTTCAACGAAGAGAAACTTACTGATTCTGTTATATCTTTTGCAGTTGAATATCTTGGAAAGGACAATGTTGTTCCGGTAGATATCTGGATGGCTGCCGAAGACTTTTCTTACTATTCGCAAGTTTCAGACACTTGCTTCTACCTGTTGGGGACCGGAAATAAAGAACAAGGAATGGTTTCCTCTCTTCACACGTCCACATTTAATATTGATGAAAAGGCCCTTACCATAGGTATTGGTTTAATGGCCTATCTGGCTGTTAAACAATTGGAAACCAAGGTCAGCTATAAATAAACTAAGTCCAGGCTGCTTTTATTAAACGCAACCAATTGCCCGAAAATATATTGCTAATATTTTCACTTGTATACCCTCTGCCGGCTAGTATGCTTTTGAAGTTACCAATATCGGCAATGGAATCCAGATCATATGGTGATTGCTCCGTTCCAAAAAGTCCATCTAAATCGGTGCCGAATCCAATATGCAAACAATTGCCAGCCAGTTGACAGATATGGTCAAAATGATCAACTAATTTTTCCAGATTTATACCTAATTCTTTAGGACTACTCTTTCCAATTTCAAATCCCGGATACATCATCCATGTATCTAAAGCACCACCTATTACACCATCTCTTTCAATAATTAATTTCAGTTGTTCATCAGAGAATTGTCTTTCCCCAGGCACAACTGCACGACAATTTTGATGGCTGGCCCAAACGGTACCTTTAAAAATATCCATGGCTTCAAAGAAACCCTTATCGGTTAAATGAGTGGCATCCAGAATTATTTTTAACCGATCCATTTCACGTAGTAATTCTTTTCCAATTGTTGTTAACCCACTACCATCAGAGTGCGTTCCAGCTGCATATCTTCCCGGGCCATAATGGGCGGGTCCAATAGCTCGGAGTCCTTGCTCATAATATTTATGCAGATAATTTAAATTGATAATCGAATCTGCTCCCTCTAAACTTAAAATGTAACCGATGGGTTTTTTATCAACGGCAATGCTTTTATTCGACCACAGTGCTAAATGATTTTCTATTTGAGGCCAGGTGGTAATCTGCACCATCTCTCCCGCCTTTTCCATAACGTTATACCATGCCAACTGTGCCTGTCCATAAGCGAAAGCTTGCTCAGGGGAATGCCAGCTCGGAAGACTTAGTGAAGCCAATGGATTTCCTTCAGCAGAATAACGTGATATAATAGTCGCCACCACAAGCCCAACATTTCCACTGCGTAATTCGGGAAGCGCTACTGTTCCATTGCCTCGATCCTGTTTGTCTTTCCAGTTTAAACGCTTTTCTTTTTCGCGGATGGAGTGTACTGGTTTCGTTAGGTCCCGGTTTAATGTAATGGCGTTTGTTGCCAGATCTAAATGTGCATCTATTGTGAACATGCTGTATACGTTAAAATGTATTGAGATTCGTTTTTTTAAATTCTACTTAACCTTCTTATTTAACCTTTGTTCAATCAGATCAATGGGATACTTTCTTGAAAGCATGTTAATGTCATAGGAAAATTCCTCAAATGCCTTTTCCCATTCGGCAGCTTCCTCTTTCGTATAATGATAAAACCCTTCTCCATTGGTTATACCATTGCCTCCTTTATTGGCTATAGATTCAATTAATTGAGGCGTTTCCGTTTGATGGGAGAGTGTTGGAAATAAATCTTTCATGACATGATAATACGCCTGAAGTCCGGTAAGATCCATATATCGGAACAAGCCGCAAAACGTCATCCAATGACCTGCATCGTTACGGCAGGCTCTGTCTACATCTTCGATACTAGCATACCCATTTTCTACCAAATTAAATCCCTCCCTAAACATGGCATACATTAATCTATTGGTGATAAAACCTCGAATGTCTTTGCGTAATAGAGTAGGTTCCTTCCCCCAGGATGATGCTAGGTTATACAGTGTTTCTGCTAGCAGTATATCCGTTTGTAGACCACAAGTGATTTCGAGAAATGGTGTTGTGAAGGCTGGCTCGGCCCAATGCATCCCCATAAATCTATTGGGATGCAATACATTTTTTTGCAATAGTGTAATTGGTATGGCCGAAGTATTCGTTGTGATAATGGCTTGTTCGGATATAGCAGCCTCAATTAAGGAATAGACTCCGTTCTTTATTTCAATATTCTCAATAACACATTCCGAGATGAGAAAGCAATTACGTAAGTCAGTGTAATCACTTGTGAACAGAACATTAGCTTCTAATACCTTCACTTCACGGTTATGGATGCCTTGTTTAAGCGATTCATTTAGTGAATGGTGAACGCGGTCAGGAGCTCTTTGTAAATCAGCTGGTAAGGGGGCTACAGCAACAACTTTATAACCGTTCATCAGTAGTGCAGCCACAATACTGCTACCCATTAATCCAAGGCCCACCACGCCAACTTCGTTTGAATCCACATTAATCATCTTGAACTTTATATTTAAATTATTTGAATCTAAAGATTAGGATCCCGTTCCATCGTGGTTGGTAGGCTTGAATTTTCTTAAATAGTGTTTCACCCGAAAGCGGAAAATATTATCGCTTGATGCAAGGTCTTCCTCAATTGCATTTCTGGATTGTTGGTTCATAAACATGAATTCGAATCGCAAGGAATAGTTTAATCTATATCCGATTCCGAGGCGAAGCCGAAGACGGTTAGCAAACCGTTCTTGTACATCGCTCTGGGCGAATAGCCACTCAACATCGGTAAGCGCGTACCACAGATTGTCTTTAAAATACGAGTCTTGATTTATCGGAATAATCATTTCCGCACGTACTCTTGGACGGTACACCTGCGACCATTGTTGGGTATTAAGGTCCTTAAAATTACGTTGCTCCAATCGCAAGAGCAACCGTGTCTGAATTCGCTGGTTGGGCGTAAAGTATATTCGTGACCCCAATGTTGGTCTGAATTCAAATGTATTATAAGCCTCTGTTTGCTTTGTGTATGATAACAACGCCTGCCCAATAAGTTCAACATGTGGTGAGGCCGACCACTCCAAAGTGGATGAATAATCAAAGGCAGACCATCGCGGAGTGTTTAGTAGGGTACTATACGTAAAAGCATTTTCAACATTAAATGAATTTGCGAACGGATAGTTAAGCATATACTCAACCCATAATTGTTCATTTACATCTTGCGCCCTGAGGATTGTAACCTTAACAAAAAACAGAATAACCCAGAGCAGCCGCTTCATTCTTTATAGAATTCTTTTTTCAAAATGCCAGTTCCCATCTATCGGCTTTAAGGGAGTCGAGATATTTCAAATTAGTAGTTAATTGCCTTTACCTAACTTTTGAGCGAGGAGCCTTCTTTGACTTCGATGTTGAGGTTTTTTTTGATTTTGAGGGATTAGTTGCAGGCGCTGCTTTTGAATTTGGGGTTGCTGTAGTACCGGCTGACTGTCGATTTGAGACAGCATTCTTATTATAATTTCCGCTAGCATTATATTGATTTACAGTATTCGAACTACTCCTGTTGTTATTGTAATTATTGTAGGTATTTTGATTATGGATGATTACCGTATTATTATGGCCACCATAATAACCGTGATGATGATAGTACGTATTGTGATGATAAACATTAACTGAAACAACCGTATAAGAAACATAATAAGGTGGATAATATCCGTAATAATATGGAGGGTAATAAGGCACATACACGGGCGAGTACACGTATTGAACAACTGGAACGGTTTCGACAACTACTACTTTTTCAGGAACAGGTTGTGTGCCGGTATAGGCGGGGTTTGGGGTGACAGCCTCTGTTGCGGCTTTGGGTTCAATAACATAATCTTTACCATACAAATCCTTATCTCCTACAATCTGCATCGTTACTTTATCATTTTTGTCTTTTGATACGAGGATTACAGCAACATCCTGAGTTTCTTTTTCCTTTACGTCAGTCTGGAGTATAAAAGTAAAATCTTTATCTTTTTGTTCCGTCTTAACCTTTATGAAATCGACTTTGCTATCAAGATTTAAATCCAGGTTGTTGATCCCTGTTTTTTCTTCGTTCAATGTTTTTTCGAAATCTTCTATCGTCTTTGACTTTTGAAACAAATCCAAAACAGCATACAGATTCAGGTTATCGCCTGGCAAACCCAGCAAGGTTGTATCGTTTTCTGATTGAGAAAAGGCAGGTGTACCTACCGAACTCAATGCCAGTACTAATACTATCAATAGATTCTTTTTCATGATTATTAATTTATCTTAATCTGTAATTCAAACTTCCTCCAACATTAAACTGATAGATGGTTGATCCTGTGGAAACACCTGCTCCCGATCCGCCAGTACCGAAGTAAAAGCCACCACCAGCCCACTGAACAGGTGACAATAATTGTCCATGAATTCTAAGACTGACTTTTTCTGATGCCATAATGCGAACGCCTAAACGACCGCCTATCGCAAACTTCGTTACACTTTCAGATTGCAATGATTCATCTGGATTTGACCACGCCACTCCCATGTCAAACGACCCAAACTCACTAATCTTATCGTTCACCGGAGCATACTTGGTGCCTCCCAGCAACGCATAATTAATACCAACTTTCCCATCGTATCGGGCATCGATTCCCTGGTAGTAAACGTCCGTCTTAATATTCTGATAAATCAATTCAACAGCAACTGTTTCGGCTAGTCCGAATTCAAGACCGGCACCCCATTGAAATCCATCCTGAATTTTTCCGGTTCCATATTCCGTATCGAATTTATCTGAGAATGTATAACTCTCAAAGGTTAGTAGTGTTACGGTCGGTTGCGCCCAGGCTGCGATAGCCAATAATAGTATTAATGCAGTAAGTAGTGATCCTTTTTTCATAGTAGAATTTTTATTGGCTCAATCTTAGATCAAGTTAAATCCTTTGTTTTTAGTTTACCCGAATTGTATAATCCTGATTAGAACCTTCAATTCTCATTTTTTGAACCGGCATATTCAGCGTGGTCATTGTGCCATGAAGAGTGCCATTGCTGAATTTATCATAGTTGAGCTTTCCATCAATGGCGTCCTTTCCTAACAAACTAGTAAACTCCCGATACGTGATCAAATTAATGGCTGGATCAATCTTCACGAGTAGTTTATCGCCTTGCACCAGTACATTGTTTGCCACGGCTTCCAGCATTCCATCTTTTTCCGTGATGGTTGCTTTATCAAAAAAGTCAACCAACTCACCTTTTGACAAGAACGCATAGGAAATAGATAACTCAAGCGCTTTCTGAATGTAATCCAATTTATCTTCGGCAGCGCTCTTTTGAGCTGCTCCACGCAACCCAGGCTTCTTTTTAACAGTTGTATTTGCATCAATAACAGTCGCTTCAATTTTCCCTTCCTTGTTGAATTTAAATTCGGTAATTGTTGTAAGCTTAAGTTGATTATCCATGAAAACATTGGAACGTCTTTTCCAAATATATTCCTTGAGTTTAGTAAGGTTTTGCTCTTCTGCTTTGGCAACCTTAAGAGCTAATTGATCTTTGTCGGTCTGTCCAAAAACTATTATGGTTGACATCAGAATTAATGCAAGAGAAATTATTTTTTTCATAGGTACATTTAGTTTACATATAAGACAGTGATTCTTTACTATAAGTTAATTAATCTCGTTTCAGTTTCTGGCTTTGCCTTAAGTACCAAATTCCACCCAATACCATCAGGCTGTCACCAACCAGTGGGATCAACAAATAATTCATAGCATAGGAGGTGCCAATAGAAAAATTATACAAAGCGAAACCAACCATGTACGCTTTTTCGGCTGTAGAAAAAAGTATGGTGGTTTTACGAATGGTCTTCAGTGTTGCTGAAAGAAATAATAACACACCCATACCAGTAACCATGATTCCCCAATGACCAACAATAGGAGTTAACTGCGGGCTTTCTTCAAAATAGGTAAGTCCGGTAGTTAGCTTAAGCCCTACCACCGGGCTGAGCATGGAGGGTAACGCACCAATCGCTGTAACTGCACCAGCTATCCAGAAAAAATATTTAGAGACCTTATCGAAGGAGACTTTCATAAATATTTTACTGAATGCCTTTCGGATTACTGATATCCACCGTAACCTTAATCACTTTACCGTTGAATTTGCCCTTTTCTGATCCATAGTTTTCAACCACGGGTGTTGCACCGTCAATACCAACGTCAGCTGTTTCATCCATTGAATAGAGCATAGGTGTTGTATGTTCAACCCTGCCTTGTGCAACTTCCTTGTTGTCAACAAAAAGTTTGTATAGTCCGCCTTTACCGATTCCTCCTCCATCATATTCAAAAGTCAATCTAATCTCAGCTTTGCCTTTCGTAATAGGATTGTTCGCGGAAATCGTGGTGCGTTGTAACCCAACAAAATTATAAGTGAATGAAGGTTTACCATTCTTCATATATAAACTCCAACCTCCGAAGCGACCACCTTGCACAAGGATAACTCCGTTACCGTTTTGAGGTACATCGACCTCCGCAGTAATGGTGTGAGACTTGTTCTTTACATTGATGAATGCATTCTCGCCTAAATCTCGCATACCACTTCGTAACGTGAGTGAGGTACGGCCACCCATTAGATCGGGACGCCCTACCAATGCCGCATTGAGTCGTTCATAGCTACGATCGTCCATGGGTAATACATGATTTTCACTGGCTACTTTCATAAACATTTCCTGAAGTTCTTTAAGTTTTTCGGGATGCTCACTCGCCACATTATTCGACAAACTAAAATCCTCATCCATATTATAAAGCTCCCACACATCTTCTTCTAAAGGTACTTTTGGTTGACGTTCCCAGGGTTCACGATGAAGTACCCTGGCAAACCACCCATTACTATACATTGCCCTGTTTCCGCCAATCTCAAAATACTGTTCGGTATGTAGTGATGACGCCTTAGCATCGGCAAAGCTGCTGATCATGCTACTACCCTGAATTGGTACTTGCTTGATCCCATCCACCATTGTTGGTTGGGGAAGTCCGGCAGCCTCAAGTACTGTAGGGACGATATCAATGACGTGCGAAAACTGGCTACGCACTTCTCCATTGCCCTTGAATTTATCAGGCCAATGCACAATCATTCCGTTTCGCGTGCCTCCGAAGTCGGAGGCTATTTGCTTGGCAAAAGAAAATGGAGCATCCAGTGCAATTGCCCAACCTGACGCCATGTGTGGATACGTCATGGGGCCTCCCCATGCATCATACATCTTGAGTTGATCCTGAACGGTCTCTGGTACTCCATTAAGTGCAGAATATTCATTAAACACGCCATTGGTTCCACCTTCTGCACTCGTTCCATTGTCGCCAAGGATGTAGAAGATCAAAGTATTGTCTAGCTCGCCAATTTCTTCCAGGTTATTTACAACGCGACCAATTTCAGTGTCAGCATACTCGCTAAAAGCAGCGAAGACTTCCATTTGACGCGCGAACATTTTTTTCTCATCAGCTGATAGTGTTTCCCATTCCTTGATAAAAGCAGGCTTAGGTGCAAGTTTAGTTCCTTCGGGCACAATACCCATCTTGATTTGTCTCGCAAGTGTTTCTTCTCGCATCTTGTCCCAACCTTGATCAAACTTGCCTTTATATTTTTCGATATACGATTTAGGTGGATGATGTGGGGCGTGTGTGGCACCAGGAGCAAAGTACATAAAGAAGGGCTTATCAGGTGTCAGCGCCTGCTGGAAGTTTACCCACTCAATGGCTTTATCCGTCATGTCGGTCATGAAATTATAGTTCGGATCATTAGGAACTTCCACAGGCGAGAGACCATCATAGATTGTAGGTGCCCACATATTGGTTTCACCTCCAAAGAAGCCATAAAATTTGTCGAATCCGTTTCGAAGTGGCCAACGATCGGTCGGGCCGGACGGGCTAACTTCCCATGCAGCGGTTTCGTGGTTCTTTCCAAAGTGAGCAGTGCTGTATCCGTTGTATCGAAGCATAGCAGACAACGGTGCTATGTTATTAGGTCGCTGACCCGTGTTTCCAGGATAAGCAGTGGCAGTCTCTGTGACTGAACCCATATTATTCATATGGTGGTTTCGTCCTGAAAGCAGAGCGGTACGCGTAGGAGCGCAAAGCGCAGTGGTATGAAAACGATTGTACACCAGACCAGAACTTGCCAACCTGTCTGCCACCGGCATTTGTGCGGGGCCACCAAATGAACTCGGAGCACCAAAGCCCATATCATCCAGAATAATGATTAAGACATTGGGCGCATTGGCAGGAGCTTTTACTTCAAACCGCGGAGGCGCAGTGGTGTTTTTAACATTGAGTTCGGTGAATAGAGCCGCGTCCGGTTCATGGATAGGCAATACCGTTCGGTCTACAGTACCAGTAGGACCAGGCTCGCTTTTCTCTGTCGTTGCTTGTTGTTGATTGCAGCTAATTAGAACCAGGAATATCCCTAGAAAAAATGCTGATGGGAACTTGAAATTTGTTTTCATGTGTGGGTTGTAGAATGGGCGAAGTTACTGTTTGCTTTTTAATTTCTTAAGAAGATGATGAATGATATTTATTCGCCATCAAACACAAATCCAAAATTTAGTGTAAAGTATCCTTGTGATGCCAGGTCTCCGGCTTCAAAACCATGGTAATATTTAGCAGATACGGAAAAGCTGAAATCCGGACTTGCTTGAATTAACGCACCCACTTCAGGTCGTAAAGCAAAATGCCAGGCATCTTGTTCCAGTGTGTAGAGATTCATATCGGTATTCCGTAAGGAGTACATAGTTCCTATACCCAATCCTGCAAAAGGATTAATTTTTTCACCGGGCTTCAAATAATAATCTGCGGCTACCAACATCGGAAATTGATTTTGGTAACGATATTGTTTACCGGTTATATCTGTTGATCCGTTGGTGGTGTATGTGGCATAAGGCATTTCCTCGTAAAAGACGTTCCACCCTAAATCTACACCAACTCCTACATTGGGTTGGACAAGTTTGCGATAATCGATGGTGAACCCACGGAAACTGGTTTTACTGATATGATCACCCAGGTCACCTGTTCCAAAGCCCATTGAGTATTGAAGGGTTGTAAGGTTATTCTGTGCCGATACCAAAGTGCTCACTAGCATGAGCGCGAAAAATAATATCCTTTTCATATAGCAATTTCTTAGTTGGTTTTTAAATAGGGTGATTGAGTATATGCCTGGTCAATGGCTTTGTTTACACGAATGGGATCATAAACTCCTGTGAGTAAGCCATTAATAGCTCCGGTCCATTGCGGAATAGGATTTCCGTTAGCAGATTCAATTGTTGGATCAACCAACGCCATGACAAGCGTTCCCGTTGTATAGGTGCTTACATTCACAGGCGGGTAACCCCAGCCTGGATAGTAACCACCCCACCACCAATACCAGTAGTCATACCAATATAGGATGGTAGTAGTTTCCCAGGATGCGGGAGTGAGTAACAAATCTGGGTCTGCATCAATATCAACACGAGTATACCCAAGGTCATTCATGTTAGATTCAATTTGCGAAAGGATTTGTGCAGCAACAGCATCTGGGATAAATACAGGAGCATCACCCTCCGAAAGGTTGCCCGTAATCTTGACTATTTTATCAGGCATGGCATAGGTACCTTTTGCACTAAAATCATAATCAGCATTATGATTTGTAATTACCACATCTAAATCCTCAACATACTCTGGGCCTTGCGGATAGCATCCACCGAGGAAAAAACCAAGAGCCAACAACACAATTGTAACCTGCTTTTTCATAAACGTATTTTATTTGATTAATATGATTAGATTGTTATAAACCAAAACGGTATTGAAGCCCCGTAATCAGTTGTGATCTTGAACCTAAGAATCCATACTCAACCCTTACCATCCAGTGTTTATTGTATTGGTACTGGGTTCCTACAACAAAGTTCCACAAATCTTTTGGCCGTTTGTCAAGAGAATATTGAACGTTGAATACTGTTTTCATTCAGGGCTTCATCCATTGAGCCAAGGAACCCACCGGGCCGCGGCCAATAACCGGTTCGCAGTTTCATACTTTGCAATGTTGACCGTGCAGTGGCAATATGAAATATTACAGCTAACCCTAAAACAGGCAGAAATCTATGCACGGAAAAGGTTCATTTGCAGCTTTCGATTTTAAAAAATAACGATTCGTCCTTGAGTCAAAGGTTGACTAAGGTTTCGGCTGCAAAAGGACAAAATAATAAGTTGCAATAAAATGAGATAAGTCAGGTAACTACCGTTGCAATTGTCTCAATTTGCTGAATCTGCAACTTTATTCTTTGATAAATACTTCTTACAACTTATCCGAATAGTACTTATTTGGGATGAAATACCTCTTTTGGAGTTTTTCCCGTTACCTTTTTTATCGTCCGGATAAAGGTAGCCTTTGAACTAAAACCACTTTCAGAAGCCAGGGTCTCCAGTGTTTTACGTTTTAATTCACCTTGTTGCACCAGTTGATGAAGGTGGTCAATTCGGTATTCATTCATGAACTCAACGAACCTTTTCTGCTCAACTTTATTAATTAGTAGCTGAATGTGATGCCTGGGCAATCCGGTTTCACGAGATAAATCCTGGATATTGAAATCAGGGTCAAGGTACCGTTGGGTGGTTTTTAAGAATGCATTGATCTTGTCCTTGTACTCGAAAATAAACCGTGGTATTTCGGTTGAGTTCACTGCTTCAATTATTGGGCTATCCTGACTACTCCTATTATCATGATGTGTTTCAGTTACTTCCAGTGTATCCAACCTGGAAGGGACAGGCTGAGGTATACCGTAAAGTATTTCAGGCTTAAAGAAAAGAAAGAAATTGGCTGTGACCAGTCCAAGTAAAAGGCAAGAATGCAAAGCCAACGACCTAACTTCGCTTGGGATAAACTGAAAGGTTAACAACACAATAATTGATAACCCCATAGCCGCATTATTAACGGTAAATAATTTTAACCATGTTATGACATTGGATGAAAAAGTGATTACACTAAACTTATGTTTAAAGGTTACCAATAATCTCCACATAAACATTGCATAGACAAATGCAGAAATGCCCCGAAGTATGTTATGCAAAAAAGGCGGCAGCCACCCTTCCCGATGCGCATAGATTTCAAATTTGTTATCCAGCACAAAGTTGATGTGGGCTATTTTCGATTCAGCATCCAGCAGATAAAAAGGAGTCATCTCAATTAAATGCAAAATAGCAGGTAGGAAATGTAAATAGTCCCACCATTCCAACTCGTTCTCGTCTTTAAGGATAAGTCGGACATATAGATATCCGGCCGGAAAACTGGCGTAATATATTGGACTTGGTAGACGAAAGAAATGCGGCACCTCCAGAATCAACCGGCTTTCTACCAGACTGATCATAATTGGCGCAAGGGCAAACCCTACCAGATTAATAGCAAGCAGCAGATTCGCGACACGAAATGGCCTGTTCCTAAAGATTAGAATAGACACAGCCAACAATCCATTCAATGCAAACGCAAAAATAAAAAACCAGCTAAGTTGGGGAAAGGTGGCTGTCATTGAGTTTCGATGTTAAGTCTTGCTTAAAGGTACATTCGGTTCCAACTAAGATCCTGACAATGATACTTTTATTCTTCCACTCTTTACTGCTTTTGAAAGCGAAGAATAGTCCTTTTCAGTTTGGTCAGCATAAGCAAATGCAAAGCGAATCATTGCTTCGTCTAGTTCATCACTCTTACCTACATATCCGGCCATCAAAGCGGCATCTCCTGACTTAGCATGTGCCAATGCCAATGCCCATCCGCAAAGAGCTGCGTAATATGGTATGTTCTTGGCCTTTATTTTTGCCGGATCAAATTCTAAGCCACCCTTCATGTCACGCATTTGTCGGGTGTAAAACTGAATTCCATCGATCTCTCCCCACCCCAGGAATATATCAGGAGCGCCTTGTATCAATCGTTGACCAGCTACTACCCGCTGACCATTATTTTTGTAAGTTGATTTTTTAGCAAAAGGTTCCAAGACTGATGGTTGTGCTTCCTTCAATTGGAGAAACAAAGGATCTCCATTATGATTTCCCTTAAGGAACATTACCCAGCATCGCGTACCAACACTCCCAACACCGACTACTTTTCGAGCCACATCTACAATGCGATATTGAGAAAGTAAATATTTGCGGTCATCTGCCAATGATGAGGTGTACGATTGAAGAAAAAGTTCCAGCGCCTCCTGAATAGGTCTCCCACTTTGCGTATGAGTTTCACGAACTATGAATGGCGCATTTTCGCGTAAACGAAATTGATCGTCCACCAAATCTGTAAGCTTTCCAAGTACTTGCATGTGTGTGCGTTCCCGAGCCTTATTTGCTATTTTATTTAAGCGTTCTAATGCGGCAGTTGAAGTAAGTGTTTTCCTTATGTCCTCTTCCTTTATTGTTGAGTACCATAACTCCATGTTACCCATGAAAGCATATTGCCTCATCCGCATGCGATAAGAATTTACGGCAGCGCTTACTGCATCCCTGCAAATATCTTCGCTCGCACCCAAAAATCTTCCACTTGCAACAATGCTGGCAACTAATCGCTTCAGATCCCATTCCCATGGGCCAGGCAATGTTTCATCAAAATCATTGATTCCAAAGATGAGGTTACGTTCTGCAGATGCAAAGACACCAAAGTTAGCCACATGCATATCACCACATGCCTGCACCTGTAAGCCTGTAGTTATTCCATTGGCTGAGAGATCACCTGCCATAACAGCAGCGGAGCCCCGAAGAAATGCAAACGGAGAGGTAAGCATTCTTGAGTACCGAATAGGGACAAGGTCAGGAAGTCTGGTTTTTGCCTGTGCTTCTAAAATGGAAACAGGATCAGTTCTTTTTTTTGAAGGCGTATACTCACTGTGCTTGGCTCGAGGGACTTTCTTTCGCAATTTCTTACCTGCCTCCATTCTCTCCTCAACAGAATGTTGCTTCTCTTGAAAGTACTTTAGTAAATTCTTACTCATAATTTTAACTTTTTGATTGATGATTAATTCTTACAATTTCAGTGAAATAGTGACAGTCCGGCAACAGCTATACCATAATAGTTAAATGACAAGTCAACTAAAGCCAACCAATTTCTAGTTAAACTGAATAACTACTATTTGACCAGGTTTTCTTTTTATGGCCTAGTGTTGCGTATACTAAGATCATAGCGTAAAGCACCATTAACATAAAAACACCAGCCTGGGCCCCCATTAGTATATTAAGCTGTGCATATAACATTGGAAATATGGCATCCCCTGCAATTGCCATTATCAATAATGCTGAAGCTATTTTTGTAAATCCTCCAACACCTTTCAATGCAAGGGGCCATATGCAAGGCCAATTCAACGCATTGCAAAAGCCCATTGCAATCACAAACAAGACTGATGTAATCCCATGTGAAACTATTGCACCAATTGAAAAACAAATTCCCAGGAAAGCGCAAATTGCCAATGCTTTACTTTGCTCAATATATTTTGGAATTAAAACTGTTCCCAGGAAATAACCCACTAGCATGGCATAAATTATATAATCCACAAAAATTTGTGAGGCCTCGGTTGTAAAACCCATGGTTTGGCCATAGGGAATAATATAATAGCTCGTAATGGATTCTGTTCCTTCTGCACAAAAAAGTGCCAAGACACCTAGTATCAAATTAGGAAATTGCCATATACTGGTATGGGATGACCCCCCTTCTTCGGCATTAGAGTACTCTTCATTTACCACGGGAAGACTGACCGTCCACATTATGACGGCCATCATCAAAAGCAATAAGGTAATAATGACGTATGGATTTATAACCCTAAGCGCTAACGTATTGAGGGCCTCTAATTTTTCATCCTCTGTCATTTTTGCAATCCCATAGATGATGGAATCAACATTCAATAAAAGTATAGGGCCTAAAATTCGTTGACTTACTATTCCCGCCACTTTATTAAAGATACCCATTAAACTATTTCGTTGCCCCGCACTTTCCAGGGTACCTAAAATTGTTACATACGGATTAGCTGCTGTTTGTAGTAACGCCTGGCCTGTACCCATTAGAAAAAGGCCTATCAGGAATAACCAATATGCTCTTATATAGGCAGCTGGAATAAACAACAGTGTTCCGAAAGCCATTATCACCAGGCCAAAGACAATCCCCTTTTTAAATCCAATTTTTTTTAATACCCAGGAAGAAGGCAATGCCATGACTACATAGGCAATGAAAAAGGAAAAGGTTACCAGCGTTGTTTGTACGCTGTTTAATTCGAGGGTAATTTGAAAATAAGGGATAAGTATGCTGTTCATCCAGGCAGCAAAGCCGAATACGCCAAACAATATGCCAATCAGTAACAGTGGAATTAAATGCCTGTTCCTTTGAACCATTCCATGTAGTCTTATAAGTGTCGAAATACTTTTGAAGAAATACCCAAGGCTAACTCGATATCTTCTTCTGTATGAACAGTTGATATGTACCACAATCCCCGGCCGATAACCCTGATGCCATTATCGTGCATGCCTGCAATAAATTTACCGAGCTTCACTTTATCGTACGTGAGCACATCTCTGAAATCATGCACAGCAGATAGATCGGTAAATCCTGTGTGAAACATTGGGCCTAAGCCCTGGACCAAAAGATTACTGTTGTTCTGCTTGCTGATCTTGCGTAAGCCATCCATTAATTGCAGGCCCAGTTTAAAAATTCTCTCATACGTATTTGCGGTTTCCAATACTTCCAGTGTGCCAATGGCGGCAGCTACTGTCGAATTGCTGCTGTTCATTGTTCCCGCATGAATTACTTTACCTTCAGCGATTAAGTTCATCCAGTCCCTTTTCCCCATAATAGTAGAGATCGGATAACCACTGGCAATGGCCTTGGCAAAAATTGAAAGATCAGGAATTACCGAGTAGTAAGATTGCGCACCGCCCAAAGCAGTTCTGAAACCGGTAATGACTTCATCAAAAATGAGGGTAATATTATATTGATCGCATAAGTCCCTCATGCCCTTCAAGTAACCTTCCTTTGGTAAAATGCATCCATTATTGCACATAATGGGCTCGGTAATAATAGCTGCAATCTCATGATGCTTTTCTTTAACAATTTTCTTTAGTAACGATAAATCATTCCAGGGTAAAATGATGAAATCATTCTGTACATTATCCGGAAGACCTTCGGTCCATGGAAAAACATTTGGATCTTCCCGTGTACCAAGCTGTTCTGCAGAAGGTGTCGACAAACCCCAGGCTACATTATCAAGCCATCCATGGTAATGTCCTTCAAACCTTAAAAATTTATTCTTACCAGTTTTAGCTCTGGCAATTCTGAACGCAGTTTGTACCGCTTCAGAGCCATCTAAGCAAAACCGCATTAGCTCAGCAGATGGGATCAAACGCTGCAGTTTTTCTGCCAGTTCAATTTCCAATATGTGCTGTCCGGCAAAAAGTTGACCCTTTCGTGTATAGTCTTCCACCCGTTTCATTACGTGGGGATGATTATGCCCAATAATCATTGGACCCTGGCTTAGCGTAAAATCCAAGTATTCATTTCCGTCTACATCATATATCCTACTGCCTTCGGCATGAGAATAAAAGATGGGATGAGGATGATTGTATTTTCTGAACTCTGATGAGACACCACCAGCCAGAGATTTTTTTGCTCTCTCTAATAATTTCGCGGACTGGTCGTAATTATACATGTTGCCGGTTGTTGATAAATGAATTGACCACCCGCCTCATTGATTTTTAGCAATATTATACGAGTTAAAACAATGTATTTAATTGCCTAAGGGCAGATTCGGCCAATTTCTCTCCAGAACCAATTTCATACTTTGTGGTGCCAGGCGTTGTCTCATAACCAGTAATCATGGGAGTAAACCCTTCAGGACCTTGTGTGAAAGATTCTTTCGTTGGGAAATATGCTTTCTCATCATTTGTTAAACCCATGACCATCGTATTTTTACAAGGCGATTTTGCTTTGATCTCTATCCCAAATTCGGTAAACATTTCACCTGGTAAACCGACAAATGCTGTATCCCCTATCCTCACAACCATTACCTCAAGACTGTCAACATGATCCTGGCTCGCCCGCATGTCAATCCAATCCTTTGCATATTGTGCATCCGGAATGCCATCGGCCTGGAGTGGTGGCATACCTTCTTTTTCTACTTTTTTCATGATGGCTTGGGCCCAGGAAAATTGTTCATCGGTTATCGTCAATCGTTTAAGAGGGACCATTTCTTTTGATATCGCAATAACATCACTCGATACTGGTTTTTCATTATTAATTGCCTCCAATGCTGAGACTCCAAGAATATATCCAATCCGCTGACATTCCTGATACGTATCTGGAAATCCGATTCGATAGTCAACCTGCGTTACATTCCCACAACATCCATTAAAAAACATTGGCATGAAATTTTTACCTTTTACTCTTTGAATTGCTTCTCCGAGGTACCCGGGATAGTCGGCAGAGTATAACCAATTGTTGCCTGTAAGTGTAGTAGCATGACAAGCAAAATTGACAATCACACCGATCGGTTTTCCTTCTTGCGCAATGGATAATGTGATGAGTTCAGGATCAATTGGTCCCCATGGCTCTATGACAAATCCAGGTTCAAATTTTTCCCAGCACATGTGAGTAGTGCCATCTTTACATTTTAGCCTGCGATTGTGCGATACTCTGTCTTCAGTTGTTCTCCCGACAGAAAGTACAGTAGGTCTTACATCTTCGTCAGCTTTAACAACTGCATCGGCCGCCTTTGTCAAATATTCCTTTGCCTTTGGTGCATTAAGATCTGAGACCGGACCGCTGTGCGTGTGGGTTGCCATGATCATTATGTTGGCTGGCGCGATAGTCGTGTTAGAAGCTATATAAGCACGCATCATTTCCACAGACTCTTTGGGAATGTAACAAATATCAACTGTTAGTAATGCCACCTTATCTCCTTTTTCATTGGCGGCAACCATAGCTTTTGCATAAAGGGGATCATGCACTCCGCGTGAGGCATAGTCATTGCCACGATAGTTTCCTGCCATGTCCAACCCGATTTCCGGGGTATAATTGATCTCGCCAATACCAATCAGTAGGGTGGATTTTACTTGCTGCTCAGGGCTCTTACTACATGAAAGGCAACAAAGAACTAAAAAGAAAAAGGCTGGGTAAAGATTTCGTTTAGAATTCATAAAAGCAAGGTTTGGTATACTATAGTTAAACAGTACGAAGAAAAATATACTACATCAATCCGGCATTTTAACAATAGCATCGATTTCAACTTTGATGTTTTCAGCCAGGACAGACTGAACAGTCGTTCTCGCTGGTTTGATGCCCTTGAAATACTCAGAATAGATTTTATTATACATGGCAAAATCCCGTATATCCGACAAATGCACCGTGCACTTGACGACATCATCCATTGTTGCGCCAGCTTTTTCAATAATTGCTTTTATGTTATCCAGGGTCCGGATGGTTTCTTCTTCAATGGTACCTAATTCAAATGACGAGGTTTTAAAATTTACTGAGGCCTGGCCACTGACAAATAAAAAACCACCAGCCAGAACGCCATCAGAATAGGCACCCGTTGCAAAATTTACTTCCCTGTCAGGGTGACTTACTTTAATCTTACTCATAATTACTAGTTAACAACTTAAACAAGCAAATTCTAATAGTTTGTCTTAATATCATCCGCCAATTTCAAAATTCTATTATTCAATTCACGGATATATTTTATAGATGAATCATCCGGTATGTAAGCGGCCTTTCTTGAAATACTATTTTTAAGAATGCCTCTAGCCCTCAATAATTCCTTCTCCGCATAATGAAACAATTCCATATTCTGAAGGGAAAAGAAAATCTGTGGCACAACGCGTTCGAATAGTTCAAATGCTTTCTGCGACTCCCCATTTTTACGGAGTGTAAACACCTTTTGTAGAATATCCGCAACGCCAAGACCAGGCATTACACCACTGATACCTATTGGAATCAATTCCATCAGATAAAGGCCGCCCCATCCTTCGAATACACCTACGTTCCCGTCTGTAGTTCTTATAATGTTCTCAATCTTTGGTGCGCATAAAGGCTCTTCCAACTTCAAATACTTGAAATTTGGGTATGTGGTCCTCAAGTAATTAATTAAGGATACACCTATTGAAGCTCCACCCGGATTAAAATCCTGAATCAACACAGGTGTTTCCGGAATAGATTCTAAAAAACCAGAAAGATAGGATTGTATTGAAGCCTCAGGGAGACTAAAAATCCGTGGAACAGTTATAGATACAATGTCTGTTCCTGCAGTCACATTCGCCTTTGCGAGGTTAATTGCAATTTTTAGTGATGGACTATTCGATTGCGCCATAATCAGTATGCGACCTGCTGCCTGGTCAATTGCGATCTCAACAACCCGCAATTTTTCCTCATCAGTTAATTTATAAAATTCACTGGCATAAGCAGGCAGGCAAACACCCTGCACTCCACTGTTGATTGCAAATTCAATTAAATTTCTAAGCGCTACCTCATCAATTTCTTCATCTTCTAAGAAAGGTGTTGGAATTATAGGAACTACTCCTGTCAGTTCTTTCAAGTTCTTCATGCTAAAATGTCTGAGCCTAATTCCTTAATTCAATTCATATGATTTTATATACTGGCCTATTTCTCCTAGCATCAAATGCGTTTTATTTTTAGTTGAAATAGATAGAAGCTGCCGCACGTCTCCCGTAAAATTTAGCCCACTTTTACTCTGAGGCACATAACTAAAATGACTATTGCCTTCATTTAACAATAAAACTCCCCTATTCGCGTCAGACTTCCCCATCCTTACTCGAACCATCGACTCATTTCCACCCAAAACCAAATCCTGATCGCCATCATGATCAATATCAATTGTTGATATAGCATAAACCGGAGCGAACTGTGCCTGAATGGGTAATTCTCTGATTTCAAATTTACCATTTACATTCTCAAGCAACACTGTCTTTAAAAGTTGTGCCTCCAGCTGGCTGGTATTTTCGAGCTCTTGCTTAGTGAAAATTGAACCAAGGGTTGCCGTAGAATACGAAGTGTAGTCCGGAAAACGTTGTCTAAGAAAATTGACCTGACCTAATGCTTCATCGCGACTGGCGAAAGGAAATGATTGTTCACCTATATAGTACGATAAGAATGGATCAACTTGACCATCCTGATTAAAATCCTTGAAAGTAAGTGTAACTGGATGAGACGATGATGCTCCAAATTGATTGTTCGATCCATAATTCCCCGCTATAAAATCCATGTCTCCGTCCTGATCAAAATCTTCCGCTATTATCGAGTTCCACCATCCTGATGTAGGTTTATAAATCCATTTTTCAGACTCATCGACCAATGTGTTATTACTGTTTATATATATTTTGATCGGCATCCATTCACCAACAACAATCAAATCCTCCTTTCCATCTTTGTTTATGTCAGTAGCTACGGCATCACACACCATCCCCACATTCTGCATGGAGGGAGAACGTTGAATTGTTTCATCTTTAAAATTGCCACTTCCATCATTTATTAATAACATATTTGGCGAGGAAATGGGATAATTCCCAGGAGTTAGACGAGTCCCAACAAATAAGTCAAGATCATTATCGTTATCAACATCAATTGCTACCACACAGGAGCCCGCAAAAGTCTCCACCGACAAACTTTCAGATGAACGCATGAAATTTGCTTTTCCATCATTCAAGTAGAGACGATCCTGGAGTAATGGATCTTTGTCCTGAAAGAGATATCCTCCACTCACCACGTACAAATCCATGT
This sequence comes from Bacteroidota bacterium, assembly GCA_038043425.1. Classification (GTDB taxonomy): domain Bacteria; phylum Bacteroidota; class Bacteroidia; order Cytophagales; family Cyclobacteriaceae; genus ELB16-189. Next base: position 58,462 of record JBBTBZ010000009.1, on the reverse strand, counting down.
CTCCATCAGTGTCAGCATCGAAAAAGATAGCATCTTCATCCTGATATTCCTTATCCTTTCCGAAGGATTGATTACTTTTCTCACTGAACGAGCCATCCTGTCGTTGCAAAAACAAAGCACCTGATTGGTGCATAGCTCCACAAATATAAATATCATCTAAACCATCGTGATTGACATCACCCTTGGTCATCTTTGGACCAGTGTAGGAATACATTTTAGGTAACAATAATTGTCGCTTAAAATCATTAGTGTCCACAGCCAAATGTTTCCACTTCAGTAAATGACTCTCCTCAAAAAAAGATTGAACCGGATTATTTATTGGATACGTTGCTGCCGCATCTTGATATCGTGGAAGAAGCGTAGTCTTCTCGGTCACTTGCCTAAGTAATTGCGTTTTGTTATCAGGCCATATTATCCGGACAGAATCTACATCACCCTTTACACCAAACGTTAAAGGTACATACATCGAAGATTGAAATCCTCTTACAGGAGAGAATTCCTGATATTGAACACTACCACCTGAATAAACCAATATCTTAGTGCCAACGATAACTCTGTTAAGATTTGATGTACGTAAATCAACCTTTAAAAACCGAAATGCAGGATCTGCATTGCTATTATTTCTATAAACAACAGCCTTCTCATTCATAGCATTGATTATTAAATCCAGGTCTCCATCATTGTCGAGGTCGGTATAAGCCGCACCATTAGATTTAAATGGTCTTGATATACCCCACTCTGGCGATTTGTGTGTGAATGTTAGATCACCATTATTTTTAAAAATAAAATTTCCAACTTGAATAGATGGCATCTGGTCAACAATCTGCTTAAGATCCATAGGCTCGCCAGTTTGTTGTGATTTTATTTTCTCATCTACTGTGAACTTCAAGAACTGCATATTGGTGTAATCCTTCTCATAGCCGTTGGTTACAAAGACATCTTTCCATCCGTCCCCATCAAAATCAGCAAACAAAGGAGCCCAACTCCAATCCGTATTAGAAATTCCCATGAGCTGTCCAATTTCTGAAAAGGTGCCATTACCATTATTTAATTGCAACATGTTTCGCATGGACTGGTGATGAAATCCCGAATTAACCAAGATCCGATATTTGTCGTAGTTGTCATCCCCGAAAGAAAGTTTTATTCTTTCGTGAGTTTGGGGAAGCATGTCCACGGTATAAATATCAGGCAAGGCATCGTTATTAATATCTGCAATATCCGAACCCATCGAGAACAGAGAAACATGTCCGGTTGCTTCACGTATAACATTCTTAAACGTTCCGTCTTGATTGTTTACATATAGATAATCTTCCTCGTTGAAGTCATTGGATACATATACATCTGGCCAGCCATCCTGATTGATATCCGATATGGCCAATCCTAATCCAAAGCTTAATACATTATTAATGATGCCCGCCTTCTCAGACACATTATTGAATTTCCCATTATTGTTTTGGTAAAGCTTGCTTTGAAATTTTGAGCCCTTTTGCTTTTTGAAATTGATCAGCATATTGTTGAACCCTGCATATTTTGGCAATGAATGGTTAAGTACGAACAGATCAAGATCGCCATCTTTATCATAATCGAAAAAGGAAGCATGACTTGAGTAGGAATTATCAGCCACGCCAAATTCATCAGCACTCTCTTTAAATGTAAGATCGCCATTGTTGATGAAGAGCAGATTTTTTCGAAGCAATGAATCGCCCATAGCCGAACGACAAACGTAAATATCCAACCAGCCATCCTGATTTACATCCGCCATTGTTACTCCCGTCTTCCAACCGGCTAACGCAGCTACTCCCGACTTTTCCGTTATATCTTCAAATTGAAAACCTGCTTGTCCCTGCCCATTATTTAAATAAAGTTTATTTGAAACTTGATTTCCCGAAAAGTAGATATCTTCCCATCCATCGTTGTTGATATCCCCCACTGCTACTCCTCCCCCATTAAAATAATAAGGATAGTTCAACACATTGTTGTCACCATTTTGCACAACGGTATTTTGAAAATTTATACCTGTTTCTTCAGACAAAATTTCATTAAATAGGGTCACCTTTTTTTTCCCTTCTTTGCACCCACTAAACAACAGCGAAAGTAGAATCAGTATTAGGAATGACTTTATTTCAAACTCAATGGGCTTCCTGATAATCATATTATCATATTCATTCTGATCGATAATTTGGTATAAGTAAAATAGCATCTGCAAATGTAAAGCCTTCTTCATGCATAGCAGATTCTATCCTAATAAATTGTTTTCCTCCCTTTTCAATTTCAAATTGTCCGAGAAATGCCTACTCATTCTGATTAAAGCACAGGATTGATACTTATACGCGTTTTTCGTTTCAAAAACATAAACATCGGTCCCATTCGGATTGAACCGTACTCAATATGCAACAGGATTAACAAACTGACGAGGAGGCTATTGCGGAAAATTAAACTCACTGATTACAATTTGGTTGGTGAAAAAATAAAAAAAGATCAGGAGAAGTCTCCTGATCTTTTTTAAGAATTCGTTTTTTTTGAGTTAATTCTTGTCCCACCACAATTTGGTAGATATGTTATCCGCTCCTTCTAACAATCCCACAGCCTTTTCCACTTCGGCACCATTTGTTACCTTTTCATCATTGATAAAAGGAATTCTTCTGATCCAATTATTGGTTGGGGTTTGATTATCTGAAAATGTTGGTAAATCAGAATTATCCGATTGTACTATTGGGTACATCTTAAATGCCCGACTTCTGCGAATATCTGCCCAGGCTTCAACACCTTCGGGATATAATGCCAACCACTTCTGAATGGTGATTTGCTCTGTTTGCACCGCTGACGTAGAGCCAAATTTTATCGGTGCCGTTGACACAGCAGGCGAATTCTGCTGATCGCCAGGCGCTATAGGTGTATTGGCGCTGTTGATATAAGCCGTAATAGCCGCAGCATCGGTAATACCCCATTGGTACATGGATTGAGTGATACCATTATTATAGTAGCTTTCAGCAGTACCTCCACCCATGTTCCAACCCAAAAGCACTCCCTCAGCACGTAAGAACCATGCCTCAGCGGTGGCCATTACATTGGAAGGAGTTTCCAATCCTGTAGAAGATGACCATCGCTCACCATGATGCGAGTTGGCTGCAGCTGAATTTAATGGTTCAGCCATTTGAGCTGATGTCAGGCCATTTCTCAAGCCCTCATAATCACCAGTTGTTGCTGCTGGAAGGAAATAAACAGGCATCCTTGGGTCCTGATATCCTTTAAGCACTGACTCCATAGTCGCGCTCATTCTGAATTCGTTCCAGTCCATGATCGATAGGCCATTGAAATCATCACCTTTTTTGGTTCTGTAAATCAATGCGTCATCATCTGGGCTGACCGCTAAGACACCTCCCGCAACGGCAGCTTCACCTTCCGTCTTGGCTCTTGCAGGATCCACTTTAGAAATACGAACTGCAAGACGAAGTCTTAACGTATTGGCGAACTTTATCCACTTGTTTACATCACCGGAATAAATAAGATCGAACGTACCGAAAGGGGTTTCACTCGTCTTTCCATTCAAAGTAGTAACTGCGCTAGCCAACCTCTTCAGCATATCATCATAGATTAGATCCTGAGCGTCATACGGAACGCTAGTAGCTGGAACACCTGCATTAAAATACGGGACCGGCCCCCACGTGTCTGTAAGTCTATGGAAAGTATACACCCACATCACATTAGCGATTGCATACTCAGCGGAAGCCGGATCGTAAGATTCAAAAAGCGTTTGCAACTGAGGTACCACTTCACTGTAAATAGGGTTCCAGGCTGCACGAATCCAGTCCATACGAATCACCAGACGATCGGATGGGAAGTACGTAGTAGTATTAGCGAAATACTGGCAATACTGATCGTGAAACAAATTCTGCGCGATCTGGTAATTCCAGCCGTTGTTTGTTGCTGTGGATTGAGCTTTTGAGAAAAGGAATGGAAGTTGTGATGTTTCCAAGTCCGATAAAGCATTCTTGTTGGTATTGATGTCATCAAACTCACTCGTACATGACACAACCAGTACAATGCTGCACAGCAGCAATGAGCCACCATACATTCTTATCAGGTTTTGTATTTTTTTCATATCAATTTTCATTATTTAATTATTTCAAAACTTAGAAGGTTAATTGTAGGTTGAATCCTAAACTACGAGTGGAGGGGAGCGTTCCGTAAGAAATACCCTGCCAGTTACCATTACCCAGTGACATATCAGGGTCAAATGCCATCTTACGCTTTTCAAGTCCAGGGATATCGAGTCTTGAGTATCCTCTGTAAAGGAAGAACAGGTTGCGGGCAACCGCTGAAATGCGAACAACTTTGAAAACAGAATTATCAGGAACAGGTATTGTATACCCAATAGCTAGTTCACGTACTCTGAAGTTGGTTGCATCATAGGTAAAGAATTCAGCACTTCCATAGCGTCCTCCTGAAGCCGTTGTCCAGAAGGCCTGCGAATTGATGGGAGTCGTTACTTCTGTACCGGCAGTAGTTTCTCCACCAAGCACCCAGCCACCTTCTCTATGCTGAGCAGTCGCTTCCGGAGTGCCATTATAAGCTAGGAACATCTCTGTTCCATCAACCACCGTTCCACCGAACCGACCATCAATTAACAAGCGCAATGAGAAATTGCTATAATTGAATGTATTGGTCCAGCCAAGTGTTGCTTTTGGATTGAAGTTACCAATAATTGCCTGGTCACCCGAAGTAATGGAGGAAAGAGGAAGACCAGTAGCAGTGACCAAGGGAGTTCCATCATTAGAGTGATTTATCACCTTTCCGGTTGCGTCAAGAACATCTGCCGTATTTCTCCAGAAAAAACCTTGCATGTCTCCGTAGCTTCCACCTTCCTGCACGATAGGAGTTGCGGAACGTCCAAATCCATCATCGGAAATGACGAATGTCTTGACGTTTTCAGTAAGCTCAACAATCTTGTTGCGGTTTAAACCAAAATTAAAGCCCATGTCCCATTTGAGGGCACCTTCCTTTAAAGGAGATCCATTAATAACCAACTCAATACCCTGGTTTTGGATATTACCGGCATTGATATATTGATTGCGGAAGCCCGTAGCCACTGGTAAGCCTACTTGAAGAAGTTGGTTAAAGGAATTACTCTTATAATACGTAAACTGTAAACCTAGTCTGTTCTCCATAAACTTTGCTTCAAAACCAAGTTCGATGTTTTTCACAATTTCCGGCTTTAAATTGGGAATTGCCTGTGTAGAATTTCTGAAGATAAATCCATTCGTGCCTCCTGGTGAATAACTATAGGTATTGAAACGGAGTTGGGCACGCCCCCCATTACCTACTTCGGCATAACTGGCATTGACTTTCAAAAATGAAAATAAATCAGGCAGGGTCATTAAATCAGTAATGATCGCTGAAACTCCCACCGATGGATAGCTGAAGGAGTAGGGCGAAGGTAGAGTCGAACTCCAGTCATTTCTTAAACTGGCATCCAAAAAGATTGCTTCCTTATAGGCCAAGTTTATCTGGCCAAATACCGATTGCGTCTGAACATGTGATGCATCCTGGCTATAAACCGGGTTAGATGCGAAATTCAAACCAAACTTGTTGGTTACGTTCAATCCACTGGCTCCGTTAAAAAGACCAGTGTATCGGTTGTCTTGAATAATAGCACCTACACGATAATCGATCTTAAAATCTTCACTTAAGGAGTTTTTACCTTCAAGCATGGTATCAAACCAATACTGTGTCACATTAATTTCCGATAAATTATAAGTACCTCCTACTCCTGAAAGGCCTACCGTACCGGCATAAAATGATCTTTCCAGTTTATCAGTATACTTATCCATATTTGCTCTTCCGCTTAACTTTAACCAATCGGTAATATCATATTGTGCAGACAGGAAGCCCATGACTCTATTCCGTACTTCATTGGTTTCTGTATTATGAATAATCCAATAAGGGTTTTGATATAAGGCAGGGTTAGTTACAGGGTAAGGTGCACGTACCGGAACACCCACGTTGTCAAGGTCCTGATAATGCTCTGCATCCGTAAGACTTACGTTGCGGGGAATCTGATAAATGCTAAGTACAGGGCTCAGTGCAGACTCACCTGTTTCATATTTACTATCTGTGTTCTGAAGGATGTAAGTTAATTTAGCATCGGTCCTTAATTTCTTGCTAATATTATTTGATACACGTAGGTTAACGGTATGCCGACTTAAATCGTTTCTGGGCTGAATACCCTGAATATTATTGTTGGTGTAAGACAAATACGTTTGCATTTTGTCTGACCCGCCCGAAACACCAACTGAATTGTTTAAGGAAACTCCAGTTCTAAAAAAGTCCTTCACATTATCTTCCTGAGCTGAATAAGGTCGCTTTGCACCTCCACCCATGTATCCGTCCTGTGAACTTCCGTCTAATTTAGGCCCCCAGTTTTCACCTGAGTTAGCATTGTAAATCCCTGAGTTTCCCTGTCCATATTCGTTCTGGAAATTTGGAAGCACAAAAGGTCTTTCTGTTGTAATCCCGGAGTTGATTGTTACAGTTACTCTGTCTTTTGCTCCTTTCTTGGTAGTAATCACAATTACGCCATTACCGGCAGCACTTCCGTAAAGAGCGGCTGCCGAAGCACCTCTTAATATAGTCATGGATTCAATGTCATCCGGGTTAATATTGGAGGCACCATCCGATCCCTGTAAACCACCAAAGTCGCTACCAATCGTACCGCTGGTTCCGTTGGTAATAGGCACACCATCCACCACAATAAGTGCATTGTTGTTTCCTTGTATCGAGCGATTTCCACGAAGCACAACACGCACACCAGAACCTGGACCACCAGAACCCTGCGTAATAACCGCATTTGCAATTTTACCTTGCAATGAGTTCATCACGTTGTTAGCGTCCCTCACTTCTATTAGTTGATTTGGCTTTACCTGCTGGGTTGCATAAACCAGCGTTTTGGTCTCCCGGGTGATACCCAATGCCGTAACAACCACTTCTCCTAATTCAGTCGCATCTTCATCAAGGCCAATGTCAATCACGGACCGGCCTGCCACTGCAATTTCCTGGCTGGCAAAACCAATGAAGGACACAATCAATACACTGTTACTGGCGTCAGAAACGTTGATAACGAACTTTCCGTCAGCGTCCGTTGATGTTCCTGTGGAAGTGCCCTTCACCAATACCGATGCTCCTGGTATTGATGCTCCGTCAACACTTGATGTCACTTTGCCTGAAACGGTCTGCGCCATGGCCGAGGCGCTCACCAGCAAGAGCAACACTGTGAGTTTTAGTAAACGTTTTTTCATTTGAGTTTTTTGGTTTAGTGAATAGATGATTTCGTACAAATGCGGATTAGTAAATTATACTATTGCCCAATTTAGCGTTCAAGCTATAAAAAGTTATATATAAAAACAAAATAAAAATAAAATGTGCACGTGCACATTAATGTTGTGTGCGTGCACGCAAAGCATGTGTGTCTTTTTATTTCTCTTCAAAAAGTTGTTCTTTAGGGCAGTGAATACCAAAAACATCGGGATAAAGGACATTGCCAGGCTTGCGGGAGTTTCAAGAGGAACTGTAGACAGGGTATTGCACAATAGGGGGCGTGTATCTAAAGACTCGGTGCAAAAGGTAATGAAGGTGATGGATGAGATTGAGTATAAACCTAATCTAATTGCTCGTTCCCTGGGTTCTAACAAGAAATATAGGATCATTGCTCTTATCCCCGATCCGGCATCAGATCCCTACTGGGCCCAGTCAAACCAAGGTATCATTCAAGCCCAAACGGAATGGTCGCACTATGGTATAATCATTGAACCTTATCATTTTGATCAATACAATAAGGGTTCGTATAAAAAAAGAATCCAAGATGCTTTAACCACAAGAGTCGATGGAATTGTAACCGCTCCTATATTCTATGATGAAGCTTTATTGGTTTTCGAACTCCTTAATAAGGGTGGTATACCCTATGTTTTGTTCAACACTAACATACCGGAAGCACATCCATTAAGCTTCATTGGGCAGGACTTATTTCACAGTGGACAGGTTGGAGCTGAACTCTTATATTTGGGTCAGCATACAGGAGGTAAATTGGTTGTTCTTCATATTGATGAGGATATTCACAATTCCTTGCACTTGTTAGAGAAGGAAAGAGGGTTCCGTGATTATTTTAAACAAAAAGAAAAACTCAGGTTTGAGATCAATGAATTCAACCTCAGCCCCATGGACCCGCTTTTCAGCAATCAATTTAACGACTTGCTCAATGATGACCTTTTGAGAGGAATTTTTGTGAGTACCTCAAAAGGAACTTCCGTGGTGGCATCCTTCCTGCAGAAACACGGTAAGAATGACATTCGGCTGGTAGGCTATGATATGCTGGATGAAAATTTAAAATATTTGCGTTCTGGCATTATTGATTTTCTCATCAACCAAAATCCAAAGCGTCAGGCTTCTTTGAGCGTAAGTCATTTGGTGAATCACCTAATGTTTAAAAAGAAAGCTCCTGATATGGATCTTTTCCCCCTTGAAGTCATTACCCGACAGAACCTCGATTCGTATTTAAGTTCAGGTATCCATTAACAATTGCTATGAAGAAAGACCAGTTTTATAAAATTCTTTTAGTACTCGCACTAGGTCTCCTGATAGTTGGACTACTTTTCGCAAACAATGCACAAGTAGTGCCGGCCAGTTTTTCTTTTATTGGAGGCTTTAGCTTGCTGGCAATTTCCCTTCAGGGCTTCGCTGGGTTGCGGGGTTTTTCCTACACGTGTTGGATACTCACGGCAGTAACTTTCTCTCTTTATTATCCACACTACTTCATCGGGATCGGAGGTTTTTCTTTTAAGTTGCTGATCGTTCCACTTCTTCAAATCATCATGTTCGGTGTTGGATCTACCATGGGGTTCAAAGATTTTGAGAGCGTCATCCGAACACCAAAAGCAGTTGTGATTGGAGTGGTTTGTCAGTTTACGATCATGCCCCTCGTTGGATTTACGCTCGCCCATACCTTTGACTTCCCTCCGGAAATTGCAGCGGGTATCATTCTGGTTGGTTGTGTTCCCAGTGGTCTGGCATCCAATGTAATGTCGTATATCGCGAATGCCAATGTAGCGTTATCGATTACACTTACAGCGGTTGCAACTTTAATGGCGCCTTTTATTACACCACTTCTAATGCAATTACTTGGAGGTGAATTCGTGTCGGTGGATTTTCTTTCCATGATGTGGGACATAACAAAAATCGTTATCCTTCCGATTGGTGTCGGGCTTTTGTACCATTATTTTCTCGGAGGCAAATTTACCTGGTTGGATAAAACTATGCCTCTCCTTTCTATGGTGGGCATTGCTGCTATCATAACGATCATTACCGCGGCAGGAAGGGATAGTCTTCTGGCAGTAGGGTCGTTATTGGTACTCGCTTGTCTTATACATAATGTTACAGGCTATATATTAGGATACTTTGCTTGCAAGATTTTGAAAATGGATGAAAAGACATGCCGTACTATTGCCCTGGAAGTGGGCTTGCAAAATGGAGGCTTAGCGTCTGGTCTTGCCTTGCAAATGGGTAAGGTTGCTACTGTAGGCCTTGCCCCTGCCATATTTGGCCCATTGATGAACGTCACTGGCTCCTCACTTGCCACCTGGTGGCATAGCAAACCTCCAAAAGAAAAATAATTATGAAGAACCGTACCTGGATACCTTAACCCAAAAGACCATGAAACAAAAAATTTTAACCCTTCTGCTCGCAATCGGCTGCTTATCCTCACCAGTACATGGTCAGGCTATCGATGTTCTGATTAAAAACGGGCACGTCATTGACCCAAAAAATAATATTGATGCTGTTATGGATGTGGCCATCACTGGAAACAAAATTTCTGAAGTGGCGGCAAAAATTTCAAAGCCAGCAACAAAAATAATTGATGCTACTGGCCTGTATGTAGTGCCGGGATTGATTGATATCCATGGTCATCATTATTTCGGAACAGAACAAGATAAATATTTAAGCGATAGCTATGCAGCGCTTCCTCCCGATGGTTTTACTTTCCGTGCAGGCGTAACCACTGTGGTGGACGCAGGTGGTGCCGGCTGGAGAAATTTCCCTGACTTTAAAAACCAGGCTTTCGCTAATTCCAAAACGCGGATGTTCGCGTTCCTTAATATAGTTGGTGCAGGCATGAGCGGTGGCGCATACGAACAAAACTTAGCGGACATGGACTCCAAGCTAACATCCATGGTTGCAAAACAATATCCGGACCTTATTGTCGGTATAAAACTGGCGCACTATATGAGTTCGGAATGGGCGCCAACCGAACGTGCAGTAAAAGCCGGTGAGCTAGCGGGCATACCTGTGATGATAGACTTTGGGGCAGCAGACCCCGTGTTGTCTTGGGAAACGTTGCTGCTGGAAAAATTAAGACCGGGCGATATAGTAACACACTGCTTCGGACAAACCAAAGGGCGAATGCATGTTGTAGAAAACGGAAAAGTTCAAGCCTATGCTCTAGCGGCACAAAAACGGGGAATCATTTTTGATGTTGGTCATGGTGGAGGGAGTTTTGTTTTTGCTCAAGCAATACCAGCTATTAAACAGGGTCTTAAACCTAATTCCATCAGCACTGACCTTCATACGGGAAGTATGAATGGTGGAATGAAAGATATGACGAATGTAATGTCCAAACTTTTGAACATTGGTCTTACCCTAAACGAAGTAATCACTTGCTCTACCTGGAACCCGGCACAAATCATAAACAAAAAAGAATTGGGTAATCTCAGTATTGGTGCTCCTGCTGATATTGCATTGTTAAGTCTGGATAAAGGAAGTTTTGGCTATGTTGATGTTGATGGATTAAAAATAACAGGAGACAAAAAGCTGGTTTGCCATATGACCTTGGTTGATGGCGACATCGTTTGGGATTTGAATGGATTATCAAGTAGTTATTACAAATAGCATGAGCATGATTCGCACAGCGCAAGCATTACTTAGGAGTTTTTTTGCCTTTTCTGTAGTCTTTTACTTTTCGCAATGCAGTCAGGTACATGAGTTGCCTCCTGGCGATGCAGACAATGGAGGCCTTTTCCTACCGGAAAATTTTGAAGCCGTTGTCGTTGCCGATAGCACCGGAAGTGCTCGCCATATGGCGGTGAGTGATATTGGTGACATCTATATCAAATTAAGATCGCCAACTCCAAAGGGAATCCTTGCCATTCGCGACACCAATCACGATGGCAAAGCCGACAGCATTACAACATTCGGAGACTATTTTGATACCGGCAGTTATGGAACGGCCATGCGGATCCATAACGGTTACCTGTATTTTAGTACAGCCGGAGAGGTTTACCGAATCAAACTGACACCCGGCAAACTTATACCCAAAGGTAAAGTAGATACCATCCTGATCGATGATTACAAACATGACAAGCATGGATATGAACATATAGCCAAACCAATTGCTTTAGATGATAAAGGGAATATCTATGTTCCATTTGGGGCACCTGGGGATGTTTGTCAGGTAATGAACAGAATACCTGGTTCTCCGGGTGAAGATCCTTGCTCTCAACTGGAGGAGCATGGTGGGATCTGGAAGTTTGATGCCAACAAAACCGGACAAACACAAAAAGATGGAAGCCGGTATGCAACCGGCATCAGGAGTATTGTGGCAATGGAGTGGAATCGCGCGAATAACAATTTATATGTGGTGGCACATGGAAGAGATGATTTAAATGCGCGTAACCCAAATCTCTTTACACGATGGCAAAGCGCTACGCTTCCCTCTGAAGAGTTCCTAAGAGTAAAAGAGGGAACAAATGCAGGGTGGCCTTATTACTATTACGATGAGGTGAAAGGAAAACGAATGTTAAATCCAGAGTATGGAGGCGATGGAATCAATACAGGAAAAGGAGATCAATATGATCAGCCGATCATGGGTTTCCCAGCTCATTGGGCACCGAACGATCTGTTTTTCTATACTGGAAATCAGTTCCCCTCTCATTATAAAAATGGTGCCTTCATTGCTTTTCATGGATCCACGAATCGGGCACCTTATCCCCAAGCGGGCTATTTTGTTGCCTTTGTTCCGTTTGAAAATGCCCGCCTGCCAGACGGGCAGGGCAATCCAACGGGTAAATGGGAAGTTTTTGCTGATGGCTTTGCCGGCATCGATCCAATCGTTAATGTAAGCGATGCAAAGTACAGACCGATGGGCATTGCCATGGGGCCAGATGGTTCATTGTATTTAACAGAAACGGTAAAAGGCAAAATCTGGCGTGTGATGTACAAGGGCAAGAAAGATAATTTCGGTGATGAACAACTTGCTAAAATGGAGTTAAGAAAATCTTTTTCGAATATCAGAACTCCACATGAGATCGAGGATAATTTAGCGAAAGGTGAGCTTGTAGGTGGTGAAAAAATCTATGGCACATATTGTGGTGTATGTCACCAACAAGATGGTCGTGGTGCATCTGGACGCTTCCCTCCATTAGCTGGGACTCCCTGGGTTACCGGGGATAAGCAAAAATTAATCGGAATACTGATGAACGGATTAGAAGGACAAATCGAAGTTAAAGGAGAAATATTTAACAGTGTTATGCCTAAACACAGCTTCTTAACCAACGAGGAAATGGCAAATGTCTTAACTTACATCCGACAAAACTTTGGCAATAAAGCCAGTGCAATTTCTGCAAAAGAGATAAACGAGATAAGAAATATATTGAACACACAGTAATGAAATATAACCACAAAACACTATAAACATGAAAACAAATAGAAGATCAGCATTTAAAAAATTAGCAGCAGGGCTACTGGGGTTAATCGGATTCACGGCCGTCAAAGCGGGATCAGAATCGAATACATCCAATAGTGAGGAAACACTGGCCGATAATGTAGTAATGGACCAGGAGATACCTCTCTTTTCCAGTGTTCGCATTCATAATGGCTTAGTTTATATTTCCGGAAGAGGCGCACATTTTGCTGGAGATATTACTTCCCATACAAAGCATGTCCTCGATGAGATCCAGGAAGCCTTAGAAAAAGCCGGCTCATCAATGGAACACGTATTGAAAGCCAACGTGTATCTGAATGATCTTAAGGATTACAAGGGCATGAATGATGTTTTTCGAGGACGTTTTGGTAAAACCCCGCCAGTTCGAACAACCATAGCGGCTGCAGGTGGCATACCCGGAGACTCCTTAGTTGAAATAGATTGTATTGCTACTTTAAAATAATTCAAATCATGACGAAAAGAAGAGATGTGCTGAAAGGCTTGATGACCATACCCCTGATGGGTGCTATAGGAGGTAATGAAGCACTTGCCTCAACAACAGAAATATCACATGATTTTGAACGCGATTATTTTAAAGAACTAGGTGTACGCACTTTTGTAAATGCAGCCGGCACCTATACAGCACTTACAGCATCGCTCCCCCACCCTGAAGTTGTGAAAGCCATTAATTACGCTGCCCTCCAATTTGTAAAATTGGAAGACTTGCAAGACAAAGTCGGAGAGCGTATCGCAGAATTGCTGAAATGCGAATCGGCTATGGTTACTGCTGGTGCAGCTTCTGCCATCACCCTGGGAACTGCAGGAATTATAACAGGTGGAGACCCACAAAAAGCAGAACGCATTCCAAATGATCTCACCGGAATGAAATCAGAAGTCATCATCCAAAAAACTCATCGCGTTGGGTACGATCACGCTATTCGCAACTGTGGAGTTAAAATGATTGAAGTGGAAACCAGAAAAGAATTGGAAGCGGCTATCAATGAGAAAACGGCTATGATGTGGTTTCTGAATAACAGCAATCCACTGGGTAAAATACGGGATGAAGAATTTGTGGCGATTGCAAAAAAATATGCGATTCCTACCATGAACGACTGTGCTGCTGATGTTCCTCCGGTAGAAAATCTTTGGAAGTGGACTCAAATGGGCTTTGACCTGGTCTGCTTTTCAGGTGGGAAAGGTTTGCGCGGTCCGCAAAGTGCAGGGCTGTTATTGGGTAAAAAAGATCTGATCAGCGCAGCCAGAAAAAATGCTCCGCCCAACGGCAATACGGTCGGGCGGGGTATGAAAGTTAACAAGGAAGAAATACTTGGCATGCTGGTAGCGCTGGAAGTGTATGTTGCCAAAGATCATTCAAAAGACTGGCAATTATGGGAGAAGCAAATCAAGTTGATCAATGATACGGTAACGTCTCTAACTGGGGTGAAACCTGAAATTCATATTCCTGAAATAGCCAACCACGTCCCATCCATTAAAATTCGATGGGATGGGGCAAAAATAAAAATTACTCCGGATGAGGTCAGGAATGCACTACGTGGCGGGCATCCTTCTATTGAAACAATGGGAGGTGATGATTCGGTGGACATCACTACATGGATGATGATTCCGGGGGAAGAGAGGATTGTGGCAAAACGAATTCGAGAGATTTTGCAAAATGCAGTTGCCTCTTAAATCAAAAATATCAATCCTTGCAATGAAGAAGATTATTGTTTACTAAAGGCTTTTTTACTTGCCTTAACTATTTTCGACCATGATTCTCCCTTTATATTTTATCATTCTTATGACATCGGGACTTTTACATCAACCAACGGAGGACACCAAAATTTATCAGGTAAAGAAAATCCAGTCTGAACTTGATGTCACAGGAAAAGGGAACAGTCCGCTGTGGAAAAACGCAACTGAACTTTCAGATTTTACATACCCCTGGGAAACTCAGCAGCCCCCATTTACTTCATTTAAAGCTTTGCATAGCAAAGACTGGTTCTATTGCTTATTCAATGTGAAGGATGATAATGTAAATGTTTACGTAGTTAAAAATGACAAATCGGAAGTTGTTTATTCAGATCGAGTTGAAATTTTTTTTAGAAAAGATGACCGTCTCTCACCTTATTATGGTTTAGAGCTTGATCCGAATGCCAGAATACTTGATTATAAGGCTGAATTCCCAAGGAAGTTCAATGATACATGGACATGGCCTTCTGGTCAATTGATTGTAAAGGCTAACCGAACAGCTGATGGATATTCTGTTGAAATCGCTATCAGCAAGGAGTCATTAAAACAGTTAGAAGTACTAAAGAATCGAAAAATTGAAGCAGGATTATTCAGAGCGAATTGTCTGGAGCTCAATGGTGAAAGTGAAGCTCACATAAAATGGATCAGCTGGGTAAAGCCCGATTCTAAAACTCCGGATTTTCACATCCCCTCTGCATTTGGTGTATTGATCCTCCAAGACTAAAAGAAAAGGTATTGGGGCCTATTGCCCTACAACAAAGAAGGCTAATTAATAAGATTTACAACCTGATGCACTTCAACTTCTTATGCCTTTAAATTGTAATTTTGCAAAAGAAATCCTTAATAACTGTGTACCAAAAATTCCCGATTCACCTTACCAATTCTCTCAGTGGAAGTAAAGAACTATTCCAACCTGTAAACCCCGGACATGTTGGGATGTATGTGTGTGGCCCAACGGTTTATTCAAATGTTCACCTTGGAAACGTTAGAACTTTTCTCTCCTTCGACATCATCACTCGCTACTTCAAATTCCTTGGCTACAAAGTGAGGTACGTCCGTAATATTACGGATGTGGGCCATCTTGAAAATGATGCAGACGATGGCGAAGATAAGATTGCAAAAAAAGCAAGGCTCGAACAACTTGAGCCCATGGAGATTGTAAAAAACTATACGGACGATTTTCACGAAGTCATGCGGCAATTTAATATCCTTTCCCCCAGTATTGAACCCTCTGCAACTGGTCATATTGTCGAGCAAATTGAAATTACAAAGAAATTAATCGAGAACGGGTTTGCCTACGAAGCTAATGGCTCAATCTATTTCGATGTAACCAAGTACAATGAAAAACACAACTATGGAATCCTTTCCGGAAGAGTGATAGATGAATTAATGGAAAGCGGTCGTCACCTCGATAGTCAGGATGAGAAGCGCAATAAAATAGATTTTGCACTTTGGAAAAAGGCTTCACCTTATCATATTATGAGATGGCCTTCACCTTGGGGAGAAGGATTTCCCGGCTGGCACATTGAGTGTACAGTTATGAGCACAAAATACCTGGGCGAATCGTTTGATATTCACGGTGGTGGAATGGACTTAAAATTTCCGCACCACGAATGTGAAATCGCTCAAGCCATTGGTGCCAACGGGAAAGCCCCCGTGAAGTATTGGATACACACGAATATGCTAACTGTGAACGGCCAAAAGATGAGTAAGTCTTTAGGTAATTCATTTTTACCTAGTGAACTGTTCTCTGGGAATCACCCTTTGCTGGAAAGGGGATTCGGTCCAATGACCGTCCGATTTTTTATGCTCCAATCACATTACTCAAGCACGTTAGATTTTTCAAATGAAGCCTTAGGGTCCGCAGAAAAAGGGTTCAAAAAATTGGTGAATGCATTAAGTACTGTTAAAAATCTTAATCATCCAGGCGGACAAAAAAGCGATTCCACTTTAGACGCGGACTTCAATCGGTTGGTGGACAACTGTTATCTTAATATGAGCGATGACTTTAATACCGCAAAGACTCTTGCCGTATTGTTTGAAATGTCTGCACGCATCAACGATATTAAGTCAGGTAATTTGTCCTTTTCCTTGGTTGATGTTGAAACATTCTTAACCTTCAAAAATACATATGTCGGTTTCATGGAAAATGTATTAGGATTAAAAGAAGAAAAAGAGCAAGATGGTGAACTATTGAATGGCACCATTAACGTGCTGATTGACCTTCGCAAAAAAGCCAGAACAGATAAGAATTTTCAACTCTCCGACAAAATCCGGGATGACCTTAAGGAATTAGGCATCCAACTCAAAGATGGAAAAGAGGGCGAAATGAGTTATACATTTGAATGAAAATGGAATTTCATTTTTGAAAATTCCAACTTCATAACATCATGCTGCCAGATAAGTAAATCACTTTTCAGATTTTTCTGAATTACTTACAAAAGCTATCTGCTTACTATCCGGTGACCATGATGGTACATTGATCGTGCCCTGGCCGCCATATAAGTAGGCGATGACTTTTGGTGCACCCCCCGAAGCCGGCATCAATTTCAATGTCACTCTTTTATAAGAAGGATGTGACTTAGGATCCATGTCAGAAGGGAAAGAAATAAATGCAATCCATTTTCCATCCGGTGAAATATGAGGGAACCAATTATTGTAATCGTCAAAAGTAAGTTGCTCATTCCCGGTTCCGTCAGGTTTCATCCGCCATAGCTGCATCGTGCCAGACGAACTGCCGTTGTAATAAATGTATTTACCATCTGGAGAAAATTCACAACCATCCACATGATGATCTGTATTGCTCGTCAATTTAGTTTCTGCTCCGCCATTGACTGAAATTTTATAAATATCGTAGTTCTTTCCATCGCGTTGGCCAACATAAACAACCTCCTTATTGTTTGGATTCCAACCATGCAAATAAGATGGTGTTTTTTCCGTGAGTAGTTTGGGCGTCCCCCCCGTAATAGGAACTGTATACACTGTTGAACCACCTCCTGGCAATCCTGTGCGACTATGACTTAACGCAATTGTCTTTCCATCAAAAGAGATTACGTGATCGTTATTACACCGGTCAGCAAAATCAACATTAAGCTTTTCAGGTGTACCACCTTCAATTGGAATTGTAAATAATGATCCCCCCTCGTTGAAGAGCAGTTTTTTTCCATCTGGCATCCAGTTGGGTGCTTCAAATCTGCCAGCAGATTCACGAATTACTTTTCGCTTGCCATCAAATACGTTTATGGTTTCCATTCTGCAACCCACCGAAAATCCTGACTTATCCGGACTATAATCGGGTGGTACTGGCCTATCAATGCGTACATTCCATACATTGGCTTCTTCAAAATTCGCTTCGTTATGGGATGAAATAAATATCCCGGCCAACACTTCATCGGAAATCGATTCCATTTTGGTTGATCCCACAACCTGAAGTGGCTCACCCCAATTTGCAACTCGCATTATAAATTTCTTTCCTAGCCTTTCCAATTGAATTACCTGGGCCTTTGTTTTAGGAAAAAAAATCTCATCCTCCGGGTCTCTCATTAGTGCCCCTTTTAACAAACGCCATTGAAGGGCAATCAGTCCATCACCATGAAGCGTAGCCGTCACATGAGCTGAATTGTCGTCAGTGTTGTTTCTAACCATCCAGCCAATTTTCCGATGGAGTTCCATGCCATTTCCCACAAACTCAAAATTTGCTGTCAGCACAAAATCCCCTTTAATCTTTTTATATGCATATTGCAATTCATCTCTTCCAAACCAGATATTATAACCAGCGCCTTTAATATTATAAACTTGTGTCCCCACATCATAAGACGTTGAGCCGGCTTTTTTTGGATTTCCTATATCAGCATGGTTGTCAAAAATGCCAACCGATGATTGGGCGTAACTAATAAAAGTTGCGCACGCCAGAAAAAATAAAAGTTGCGATTTCATACATGTATGTTAGAGTTAGAAGTGAATTTGGACTAAGCAAAATAACGACTTAAAATGAATTGGCAAATAAAATATTTTAATCGAACTTTAATGATGTTCAAACGGTTAAAACAGATTATGTCTCCATGCTAAAGAATATATTTATCTTCCCAATTCGAATTTACCAAGCAACAATCTCTCCGTTACTAGGTGCTCATTGCAGGCACACTCCATCTTGCTCGCAATACACCATTGAAGCCATTCAGGAATGGGGTGCTTTTAAAGGTTTATGGCTCGGAATGAAACGAATTGGTCGCTGCCATCCGTGGGGAACAAGTGGACATGATCCTGTCCCTAAAAGGAAATAATTACCGCTCCTCACTTCAGAGGTCATTCAGAAAATTTGCGCTTCACATTCTTAAAAATAAAATCTACATTTAGAGAAGTTAAATCAACTTCCCTTTATGCCTGATTTTCAAATAAAAAAAACTCCAAAGGATTACGATGTATGTATAGTTGGTTCAGGCGCAGGGGGCGGTATGGCAGCTTATGTGTTGGCTAATGCAGGAATTAAAGTGGTGCTGCTTGAAGCCGGCCCTCTTTACGATCCAGCTAAAAATGTAACACAGCTAAAATGGCCCTGGGAGTCACCACGCAGAGGGGCAAGTACCCCTCTTCGGAATTTTGGGGATTTTGATGCTGCCTATGGGGGTTGGGAACTGGATGGAGAACCCTATACACATAAAGATGGCACTAAGTTCGATTGGTTTCGCTCCAGAATGTTAGGTGGCCGCACCAACCACTGGGGAAGAATTTCTTTGCGCTTTGGTCCAAAGGACTTCAAGCGAAAAAATATTGATGGTTTAGGTGACAACTGGCCCATCGGTTATGAGGATGTTGCACCTTATTATGATAAAATTGATCAGTTAATTGGTGTGTTTGGATCGAAGGAAAACTTGCCCAACGATCCCGATAGTATTTACCTTCCGCCACCAAAGCCTCGCCTTCATGAGTTGTTTATAAAAGAAGCAGGAACCGCTATTGGTGTTCCTGTAATTCCTTCTCGCTTATCGATTCTTACAAAGCCGATCAACAAAGACAGAGGTTCTTGTTTCTTTTGTTCGCAATGTAATCGTGGTTGCACGGTTTATGGTGATTTCTCTTCTTCCTCGGTCTTGGTTAAACCTGCTTTAAAAACAGGGAACATTGATGTAATTCCAAATGTGATGGCACGGGAAGTAATGACTAATGCACAAGGAAAAGCCACCGGCATTTCCTTTGTGAATAAAGATGACATGCAGGAATATACTGTTAATGCAAAAGTTGTAGTATTGGCGGCCAGCGCTTGCGAATCCGCACGGTTGCTTCTAAACTCTAAATCTTCTCAATTTCCTAATGGTTTAGCGAATTCCAGCGGTGTAGTTGGCAAATACCTTCATGACTCCACGGGCACCGACATGGGCGGCATTCTCCCGAAACTGGTAGGCCGTAAACGCTACAATGAAGACGGTGTTGGCGGCATGCATGTCTATTCTCCCTGGTGGCTCGACAATAAAAAGCTTGATTTCCCTCGTGGCTACCACATTGAATATTACGGTGGAATGGGAATGCCTGGATACGGGTTTGGCTTCGGCATGCAGGGCACGAATGGAAAATATCCTGGCCGCGATGGAAAGCAAAAAGAAGCAGGTGGATATGGCACGTCCCTGAAAGATGATTATCGCTATTTCTATGGAGCTTCCTTTGGAATGTCCGGTCGGGGCGAAGCAATAGCTCGTGAAGACAATTACTGTGAAATAGATCCAACAACTGTAGACCGATATGGAATTCCAGTCTTGCGCTTTCACTACAAGTGGAGCGATCATGAAGTAAAGCAGGCCAAACACATGAAACAAACCTTCGCTGAAATTATTGATAAAATGGGAGGAGTGGTTACCTACGGAAAATCCGATGGGCCTGAAAACGATTATGGGCTCTTGGCTCCAGGGAGAATTATTCACGAGGTAGGAACAACAAGGATGGGAAGCGATCCTAACAAGTCAATCGTAAACAAATTCAATCAAACGCACGATGTTAAGAATGTCTTCATAGTTGATGGGGGCCCTTTTGTTTCGCAAGCAGATAAGAATCCTACATGGACGATTCTTGCGCTTTCGATGAGGGCAAGCGAATACATTATTGATGAATTAAAGAAACAAAACATATAGATTTAAGTAGTAAGTATCAAGACGCAAACAGTCTTGATACTTACTACTTGCTACTTAATACTACTATGGATAGAAGAAAATACTTAAAGACTCTTGCTGTAGGATCTCTCGGTGCAGGTGTTTTAATATCGTGTGAACCAGAACAGAAAGGTGCTATTGAGGCCCCAAAGACCTTCACCATCGATCGCACCAAAGAAGAGTTGGTTCGGGAACAAAAGCTTCTGAGCGAAACTTTTTTTGACGAACATGAAATGAAAACACTCAATATCCTATCGGATATTATCATTCCAAAAGACGGAGCGTCTGGTTCTGCTACAGATGCAGGTGTACCTGCCTTCATCGAGTTTATTGTGAAAGATATGCCTCGCCATCAAACACCTATGCGAGGTGGTTTGAAATGGCTGGATATTCAATGTCTCAAACGATTCAATGTTGATTTTGCCTCAAGTACATCACAACAACAGATCGAGATAATAGACGAGATTGCCTATCCCGAAAAAGCAAAACCGGAATTGCAGCAAGGAGTTGCCTTCTTTAACCTGATGCGTGATCTTACTGCCACTGGATTTTTCACCAGCGAAATTGGAATCAAAGATTTGGGCTATGCTGGTAATAAGCCCAATCAATGGGATGGTGTGCCTCAAGATGTGCTTGACCAATATGGTGTGAAATACGATGAACGTACTCTCGCAGAAAGTGTTAAGTTTGAAATGTAAACCAGATTCTTGATTCTGGATTCTAGAATCGAGTATCCAGAATCAGTTAAATAATTTCTAAAACATTAATTACAAAACAATGCCCCTCAAGAAAATAACCCCGACTTCCTCTGAAAAAATCAGCAGAAGAAACTTTATTAAAGCAGCTGGACTTGCAACAGCGGCTGTTACGATCGTTCCAAGATATGTTTTGGGCGGCAAAGGGTTTGTCGCACCCAGCGACAAAATCTTTATAGCAGGAATTGGTGTGGGGGGCAAAGGAGAAAGCGATATCGCCAGCTTCGCGAAAAGTGGCAAGGCCGAAATCTCTTTTCTCTGCGATGTTGACGACCGAAGAGCAGCCAAAACTGTTGCCGCATTTCCCAAAGCAAAATATTATAAAGACTATCGTAAGATGCTCGATGAAAATCACAAGAGCATTGACGCAGTTTCTGTCTCCACACCTGACCACATGCACGCAGTGCAAGCCATTGCAGCCATGCAATTGGGCAAACATGTCTATGTACAGAAGCCGTTAACACATGACATTTATGAAGCTCGCATGCTTACTGAGGTGGCGAAGAAAAATAAGTTAGTTACACAGATGGGTAACCAGGGCGCATCAGGAGATGGTGTGAGACAAATGCGCGAGTGGTACGATGCCGGAACAATTGGCGATGTCCATACTGTCTATTGCTGGACTAATCGACCGATATGGCCACAAGGTATTCCCTGGTCCGATAAAAAAACTGAAGTACCAAAAGAACTTGATTGGGATTTATGGCTGGGTACCGCGCCATTCAAAGATTATGTGGAAAAGATTGTGCCATTCAATTGGAGAGGCTGGTGGGATTACGGGACTGGTGCATTGGGCGATATGGCTTGCCATATTATTGAGCCAGCCTTTCGTACTCTTGGGCTTGGCTATCCCACGGAAGTGGAGTGCAGTGTTGGAAGTGTTTATGTGGATGAATTCAGGCGTGGATACTTTCCCGAAAGTTGTCCTCCCTCCTCTCACATCATCATGACTTATCCAGGAAAGCCCGGAAAGCCAAATGTAAAATTCCATTGGATGGATGGCGGCATCCAACCCGAGCGTCCTGAAGAATTAGGACCAAATGAAATGATGGGCGATGGTGGAAATGGTGTAATTATGATCGGCACAAAAGGCAAGATAATGTGTAGCACCTATGGCATCAATCCGCAACTGCTGCCAACATCACGCACAAAAGAAGTTACCGTTCCACAAACCTATAAGCGAGTAACCGGTGGAGCCGAGGGTCATTATGCTCAATGGGTGGAAGCCTGTATTGCGGGTTATGGAAAAACAGAATTGTCATCCTCATTTGATTTGGCTGGCCCACTCACGGAAGGATTATTAATGGGCAATCTCGCAATTCGCAGTTACGACATTCGTAAGCCACGCCCAGGTGGAAGGCCAGATCAGTTTGATTATCCAGGTCGGTTTATCAAATTGCTATGGGATGGGCCCAACATGAAGATCACCAACTTTGATGACGGCAACGCTTTTGTAAAAAGAGAATACAGAAGTGGATGGGCACTCGGAATTTGAACTTAAGTTTTACCAAATTTTTAAAATTATGCCACTAAAGAAAAAAAGTATTCCTACTTCTGAGACATTTTCCAGAAGGGATTTTCTAAAGACTGCCGGCTTAACCGCAGCAGCATTTACCATTGTTCCGCGATTTGTTTTAGGCGGAAACGGTTTCATTGCACCAAGTGATACACTCTATATTGCCGGAATCGGTGTGGGCGGAAAGGGCGAAAGCGATTTGACTGGATTTGCTGGCAGCCCTGACGGAACGACAAAGGGAAATCCAAAGGCAAGGATTTCTTTCTTATGCGATGTGGATGACCGCATGGCAGTTGCCTCCAAAAAGAATTTTCCGGCTGCAAAATATTATAAAGACTTTCGCGTAATGCTGGATAAAGAGGCAAAAAATATTGATGCAGTCTCTGTTTCTACGGCAGATCATACCCATGCAGTTGCTTCAATGGCTGCGATGCAGCGAGGTAAACATGTGTATTGCCAAAAGCCGCTGACCCACGACATCTATGAAGCCCGTATGCTTGCTGAAGCTGCAAAAAAATACAAAGTGGTAACGCAAATGGGCAATCAGTATGCCTCAGCTGATCACGTGCGCACTACAAAGGAATGGGTAGACGCTGGATTGATTGGAGATGTAACCAATGTGCTAACCTGGACCGACCGTCCGGTATGGCCTCAGGGAATTCCAGCACCGAAGGGCAAGCATGAAATACCAAAAGAATTAGATTGGGACTTGTGGCTTGGCCCAGCGAAGGCGATCGATTTTAATCCTGCCTATCTGCCTTTCAACTGGCGGGGCTGGTGGAGTTATGGAACAGGGGCTTTAGGTGACATGGCTTGTCACATCATGGATGCTGCGTTCCGTATTTTACCAATTGATTTTCCGACAGAAGTCGAATGCAGTTGCACTACTGCGTGGGAAGGATTTTTCCAGCAAGCCAATTATGTGGAAAGCTGTCCGGCATCTTCTATCATCCATTTGAAATTTCCTCGTAAGGATGGTAAGGGTGATATTAAGTTTACCTGGATGGATGGTGGCCTTGTCCCGAAACGACCGGATGAACTATTACCAGATGAAGAGTTGGGAGACGGAGGCAATGGTTACATTTTTGAAGGCACGAAAGGAAAAATAATGGCTAATTATAGCAAAGCCCCTGTTCTGCTGCCAAGCACGCGTATGAAAGAGGTCACGTTTCCAAAACAATCCATAGCCCGAATACCGGGAGCTGAGGATGGTCACTATACACAGTGGGTGGACGCCTGCCTTGCGGGTTATGGAAAGATGGAATTAAGTTCTCCATTTGAATATGCCGGTCCATTTACGGAAGCTGTATTGATGGGCAACTTGGCTATACGCAGTTACGCCATGCGCAACAACAATGGCTATCCAGGAAGGAAAAAATTATTGTGGGATGCCAGGAATATGAAGATCACAAACTTTGATGAAGCCAATCAGTTTGTAAAAAGTGAGTATAGAGCGGGATGGAGTTTGTAATAATCCATATGCGTAAGTAAAGTCTCGAAGGGTAACGAAATGTTACCCTTCGTGTTTTACAAGGGCATGGATGAACACTTACGCTTTCCAGGGCACAACATCCGTTTATTCTTTATCAAACGAATTTCAATAATCAACCTTAGGTTTGGTATAGGTTCCGCGTGGTTCATTTACCTTATTCATACAAAAATTATAATTTTATAAAGAACGGCTTATTCTTACCTTTATATTATAGTAGTAATGCCAACTGTCTTAAGGATCGGTTCGTTTCGGTTTCATTTTTATTCTGACGAACGGAATGAGCCTCCCCATATTCATGTTGCCACTGCTGATGGAGAATGCAAATTCTGGCTTGATCCGATTAAATTGGCCATGAACAAAAATATAAAACCACATACCACCCGTGAAATTGAACGATTGGTGTATGAGAATCAGGAATTTCTAAAAAGAGCATACAATGAATACCACAGATATTTTAGCTGAGCCCATGGCAGTAAAAGTTTGGATTGAAAAGCGGATAGTATATTTAGAACTTGCTGATCAACGCATTATTGGTTTTCCAGCTAACCGGTTCAAAATATTAAAAGATGCACCCGAAGAATTGTTAAAAAAAGTGGAGTTGCGTTTAGATGGCACAGCATTGCGGTGGGAAGAACTCGATGAAGATATTACCGTGCGGGGCATTATATTAGGAAATTTTCAGTTGCCCTAACTCAGATTTATTGTGCGGATAAGCATAATGATTTTTGAATCATAATTCATATTTTAACCCTTTCCATCTTAGGCGCAAGAGCATGCATAACCAGCCATGCCACCAGATAGGCACATCCGCATATTACAAAGAGAATATTGTATCCAATGGAAATATTGCCTAATACTTTATAATGGTCCAATAAGCTTCCCACCAACAACGGAAAAAGCATACCTCCTATTGAACCAGCCATTCCGCCAATGCCTACAACAGTACTTACAGCGTTCTTTGGAAACATGTCAGACACCGTGGTAAAGATATTAGCACTCCAGGCTTGATGTGCTCCTGCTGCCAGACTGATTAGTGCTACCACGATCCACACATTACCGGCAAATTGAGCTGTCATGATGGGCATTACACAAATAGCAAAAAATAACATCGATATTTTTCTCGCCTTGAAAACCATCTTGCCTTTCCGGATTAAATAAGAGGACAAATATCCTCCTCCAATACTTCCTAATGTGGTGGCGGTATATATAATTACTAACTGTAGATTAGGTTTTCTGAAATCAATGCTGTAGACAGAAGAGAAATAGGAAGGTAACCAAAACAAGAAAAACCACCAGATTGGATCGGTTAAGAATTTTCCAAATATAAATGCCCATGTCTGACGGATACCTAATAATTTCATCCATGGAATGGATTTTGATTTTACCTCGGATTGTTCGTCTTCATCACTGTGAATGTAATCATACTCTTTTTTAGAAAGCCTTTTCTGTTTGGCCGGGATTTCATATAAGATGATCCAGAAAATTAACCAAACAAAACCAATCGCCCCTGTCCATATAAAAGCATGCTGCCAATCCGATACACTTAGGATTAACGGGACTAATATTGGAGCGATTACTGCACCGATGTTGGTGCCAGAATTAAAAATACCAGTCGCAAAGGCACGCTCTCGTTTGGGAAACCATTCAGCTGTCGCTTTAATCGCAGTGGGAAAATTCCCAGCTTCACTTAAACCTAAACAGGCGCGAACAATGCCAAACCCAAGTGTTGATTGAACTGCAGCATGAAGCATGGCTGCTATGCTCCAGAATATCACGGAAACAATATAGCCCAGCTTGGTGCCAATTTTATCAACGATCCTCCCGAATACTAAATACCCAAGTGCATAGGCTGCACTGAATGCCATTACGATGCTCGCATAATCACTTTCCGTCCAATTAAACTCGAGCTCAAGGGTAGGTTTCAACAGGCTGATGACTTGCCGGTCGACATAATTAATGGTGGTAGCGAAGAATAGTAGTGCACAAATCGTCCAGCGATAGTTGCTCAGACGTTGAGTTTGGTTTTCCAATGACGATTTGGTTTTATTTCCCTCTTACTCTTTTCGCAATACTTAAACACTCCTCAACTTTCTGTTGTAGCAATGGCCAGTTTTTTTGCATCAGGATTTCCCTTGTGAACAATTGCGAACCCATTCCGACACAAGCCGCTCCTGCTTTAAACCATTCCGTCAAGCTCTTTTCATTTGGCTCCACCCCTCCCGTGATCATCAGTTGCAATCCCGGTACTACGGGCATTATGGATGAAACAAAGCCTGGGCCTAAGATGGAGGCCGGAAATAATTTTATGATCTCAGCACCATTATCTTTTGCTGTAACTATTTCGGTTAGTGTTGCGCAGCCCGGAATCCATAGCGTATCATAATCTTGACACACCTTCGCCATCTCCAGTTTCAAAATGGGTGAGATAATAAAGTCAGCTCCTGCATCAATAAATTTCTTTGTAGTTGCTCCATCCATGATGGTGCCAATACCTAACATCAGGTCAGGATATTTTTTTGATGTCTTTAGTAGGTGTCCGAAAACTTCAAAAGAATTTTCCCTGCGGTTGGTAAATTCAAAAATCCGTATTCCTCCTCTGTAGGCAGCTTCTAAAACCTGTTGGGCATCCTCAGGATTATCGTGGGTGAACAGAGGAACGATACCAGCCCCTTTCATTCCTTCAATAATTTGCCCTTTACTAAATTTCATTTAACCTGAATATAAAGTCTTCTTAATAATAAAAGTTGAGGTATTACTTTCTTACTTTTTTGATGATGGCTAAAGCTTCTGTAACGTTTTGCTGAAGCCGACTCCAGTTTTTTGTTTCTATTATTTCTTTCGATATCAATTGAGACCCCATTCCCACACACATAACACCAGCCTTAAACCACGCAGAGAGGTTCGCCTCCGTTGGTTCAACACCCCCTGTTGGCATCAATTGTAATCCAGGTACTACGGGCATGATTGCGGATACAAAGCCTGGGCCTAAAACAGATCCGGGAAAAATTTTGATAACCTTAGCCCCCAAATCTTTGGCCGTAACAATTTCAGTAAGTGTAGCGCAGCCTGGAATCCATAATGTATTTTGTTGATGGCAAATAGGGGCCATCTCAGGTTTTAAAATAGGCGATACAATAAAATGTGCTCCGGCATCGATGTATTTTTTTGTAACTTCTGCATTCATAACCGTACCAATACCCAGCATCAAATCTCGGTATTGCTGTGCATGGTTCAATAATTGAGTAAAGACTTCAAACGCATTTCCTCCCCGGTTGGTAAATTCAAAAACACTTACCCCTCCCTTGTAGGATGCATCCAATACCGCTTTGGCTACTTCTATATCAGCATGATAAAAAACAGGAATCATACCTGATGAGCGCATGGCTTGCTGGATGGCATCGGTTGAAAATGTTTTCATCACTACTATTTTAATCTTTATCGTGAAACACGGCCGGAAGCATCTCCCTCCATTAGTTTCTCTACCTCTTCAATCGTAACTCTATTAAAGTCACCTTTAATGGTGTGCTTTAAGCATGAAGCTGCCACTGCAAAATCCAAGGCTTTCTGATCATTAGTGGGATAGGAGATCAATCCGTAAATCAAACCACCCATGAAAGAGTCACCTCCGCCCACACGGTCTACAATGTGTGTTATCTGATAGGTAGGCGCCTCTACAAATTTTTTTCCATCCCATAATACACCCGACCAAGAATTATGGCTTGCGTTTATCGAGCCTCGCAATGTTATGATCACTTTCTTCGCCTTTGGAAATTTGGCCATCAATTGCTTACCCACGGATTCATAAGCTGCTCCCTCAACATGTCCTGATTTTACATCAACGCCTTCTGGTTTGATACCAAAAACCATTTCAGCATCTTCTTCATTTCCTAAAATGATATCGCAATGACTGACTAATTTCTCCATCACCTCGCCCGCAGTTTTGCCCCACTTCCATAGTTTGTTTCTATAATTTAAATCTGTGGAAATCGTAATCCCTTTTTTCGAAGCAACTTCGCAGGCCTCCTTGCAGGCTTCTGCGGCTCCTTCTGAAACAGCAGGTGTGATGCCTGTCCAGTGAAACCATGTAACACCTTGAAAAACTTTTTCCCAGTCTATAGAACCTTTCTTCAAATTGGCAAAAGAACTGTTTGCCCTGTCATAAATTACTTTGCTTCCACGGCTTACAGCTCCAGCTTCCAGATAATAAATCCCAATTCGCTCCCCACCCCGGACAATTAGGGACGTATCAACATCATGCGTACGTAATGTGGTAATAGCAAAATCCCCAATGTCGTTTTTAGGTAGGCTTGTTACAAAACTTGCCGGGATTCCATAGTTGGCCAATGAAACTGCAACATTAGCTTCGCCACCTCCGAAGGTGACTTCAAATTCGGTGGATTGTGCAAACCTGAAATAATTAGGTGCAGCAAGCCTAAGCATAATCTCACCGAATGTTACAACTTTGTTTTTCATCTTTTAATTGTTATTATTTAGTTCGTGTTGAGTAATCCTATCTAGATCAAACTCCGGCAAAAGCGCTGAACCCACCATCCACCGGCACCACAATTCCAGAAACAAATTTCGCAGCATCAGAACAAAGCCATATTAAGGTTCCGGATAATTCATCAGGCTCTCCAAATCTTCCAAATGGAGTTCCCCTTATAATTGAATTACCTCTGTCCGTTAAACTGCCATCAGGATTCGTCAGTAATGTTCTATTCTGTTCAGTGAGGAAAAAACCGGGTGCAATCGCGTTAACGCGGATTCCCTCACCAAACTTCTTCGCTAGTTCTACGGCCAACCACTGAGTGAAACTACTTACCGATGCCTTCGCGGCTGAGTAACCCACTACTCGTGTAAGCGGCCTGATAGCCGTCATAGAAGAGATATTAATAATAACACCCGCTTTGGAGGCAATCATCACTTCGCCAAATATCTGCGAAGGCAAAACTGTGCCTGTTAAGTTTAAATCAACCACTCTTTGAAATTCATCTATTTTTAAATCGAGAAAAGTCTTGTCGGAAGGAATAGTAGCCCCTGGCATATTTCCTCCTGCTCCATTAACAAGTATATTAATGGTGCCAAATTTTTGGATAACCCTTTTCTTTGCCTCTTGAAGTTGTTGTGAATTAAGAACATCAGCAGAAACTCCCATCGCTTCACCCCCATCTTTAATAATTTCTGTTGCGAGTGATTGGGCAACATCCAATCTTCTGCCCAGCACCACAACCTTTGCTCCCGCCTTTGCCAAAGCCTTGCTCATAGCACTTCCTAATACTCCCGTGCCTCCTGTGACAATAGCCACTTTGCCTTTCAAGCTAAACAGTTCCGAAACCACCACCATGATTAAACTTATTTTAAGATTTTAACTGCCTTATGTAAATTACTACTTTCATAACAGGCTTCAATAAGCCGGATCACATCTCTGGACTCCTCTGGCTTTACCGCTAACTCTTTTCCTTCTCGAATAGCTTCAAAAACATTTTGATAGAAGCCCAGATAATTTCCTGGTATCGTCTCAATATTGCCTTCAACATGTAAATTGCCTACGCTGGTGTTGAGTTTACCCCAGAACTCTTTACTCTCAACAGCCCAACCCTGTGAACCTGGAATCTTTCCATCCTTTAATGCCTGTTCCTGTAAATCTGTTCCATATTTTGTAAAAGAACCCTCAGTTCCATGAAGGATGTACCGTGGTCCTTGCTCTCGAACCAAATAACTTGATTTTACGATTGCATGAAAATCATTATAATACAATCGTGTATCATAAAAATCATCCACCTTTCCGCCAGGGCGTTGGACACCAACTCGCGCATCAACCTCAACCGGCAACCCAAAAAGTAAGAGAGCCTGATCCAGAATATGTGAACCAAGGTTGTATAGAATGCCAGTGCCCTCCGACCTTTCTTCCTTCCAGGTGTTGGGTTCAATATAATTCCTGAAACGGTCGTAATGGGCTTCAAATTCTACCAATCTACCCACTAACATATTATCGATAACCCGCTTTACAGTCAGAAAGTCACCATCCCATCGTCTGCTTTGAAAGACAGTAAGAACTTTCTTTTTTTCTTTCGCCAATGCAATCAGAGAATTGGCCTCTTGGGTTGTCACCGTAAAAGGTTTTTCTACTATCACATGCTTGCCTGCCTCTAAGGCTTGTCTTGTAAAATTATAGTGTGTTTCATTTGGCGTATTAACAACGACTAACTCAATTGATGGATCATTAATCACTTCCTCAACACTTCGTGCAATTCTTACATCGGGCCACCGGTTTTGGGCAGTAAGTGATTTTCGTTGAACAATCGTTGATAGGGTAAATCCCGGATGGGCTTTTATCAGGGGGGCATGAAAAACCAAGCCTGACATTCCATATGATAAAAGAGCGGTAGAAACAGGGTTAGAACTCATGAAATGAATATAGATAAAATTAAAAGCATTCGGTCATTTTACACGATGAAACAATTAAAAGTACATAAATTACGGAACGAAATAAATACATCCTTACACCTTCGGACTATGGCCCATAAAATTGTAAAAATTCACCCCGATGACAACGTCTTAGTTGCCCTAACCGATCTAAAGGCAGGTGAAGAAATTTCTTTCAATAATATCCCTATTATTCTAAAAGAAGATATCCAGGCCAAGCACAAGTTTGTGGAGAAAGTACTCAAACCCGATGATGAAATAAAAATGTATGGAGTTGTTGTGGGCAAAGCTTTGATCCCCATCCAGGCCGGAGCGGCCATCACAACTAACAATGTAAAACATAAGTCGGCTGAATTCGAAGGAAAGAAAAAGAAATTTGAATGGACCTCGCCAGATGTAAGTAAATGGAAGGACAAGACCTTCCTGGGATATTTGAGAAAAGACGGACAAGTCGGCACTGCCAATTATTGGGTGATTATACCAATGGTGTTTTGCGAAAATAGAAATGTAAATGTCATCCGCCATGCTTTTGAAGAGGAACTCGGTTTCGGAAAACCAGATGTTTACAAGACCTACGTACAAGAATTGGTTAAACTTTATAAGGATGGAAATACGGATAGCATTCCTTCATTAAAATTTGAAGAAGCAAAAGGAAATAACCGGTCAAAAATCTTCAAGAATATCGATGGAATAAAGATGCTGGCCCATGAAGGTGGCTGCGGGGGTACGCGCCAGGATGCGGATGCACTTTGCGCTTTGCTCGCAGGTTACATCAATAATCCGAATGTGGCAGGTGCAACCGTCCTTAGTCTGGGATGTCAAAATGCTCAGGTAGACCTTTTAAAAATGAAACTTAATACGCTCAATCCCGAATTCTCAAAACCGCTTATTATCCTCGAACAACAAAAGGAAGGAACTGAACAGGAGCTGTTAACGCAGGCAATACGACAGACCTTTCTCAAATTGATAGAAGTAAATAAGCAAGAACGCAAAGCAGCCCCACTAAGCAAATTGGTGGTAGGATTGGAGTGCGGTGGCTCAGATGGATTCTCAGGTATATCTGCAAATCCAGCCATTGGCCATACTTCTGATCTCATTGCCGCACTTGGCGGAGCTTCAATCCTTTCTGAATTTCCTGAGCTTTGTGGCGTTGAACAAGAACTGCTAAATCGGTGCGTTGATATTCAAACTGCAGATCGATTTGTTCACTTAATGCGTGCGTATGCAAAGGCAGCCGAAGCTGTTGGTTCTGGTTTTGATATGAACCCATCTCCCGGCAATATTAAAGACGGGCTTATTACCGATGCCATGAAATCAGCTGGTGCTGCAAAAAAAGGTGGAACATCTCCCGTTACTGATGTCCTTGACTATACTGAATACATTAAAAGATCCGGACTCACACTTTTATGCACACCAGGCAACGATGTTGAAAGTACAACCGCCATGGCTGGGTCTGGTGCGAACATTATGCTTTTCACTACTGGGCTTGGCACACCTACCGGAAATCCAATAGTTCCGGTGATTAAAGTTTCATCAAATACAAAACTTGCCAAAAGAATGCCTGACATCATCGATGTTGATAGCGGCCCAATTATTTCTGGTGAAAAAACGATTGAACAAGTGGGTGCGGAAATACTCGATTTAATTATTGATGTGGCCAGCGGTCGGGAGAAAACTAAAGCTACACTACTTGACCAAGACGATTTTATTCCCTGGAAGCGTGGCGTTTCACTATAAGTAGCTAATAAATGAAAGAACAGCAACTGGGTTCACATAGCACCTTTCTAACGGAAGATTTTTTACTTACCAATACATTTGCGAAGAATCTTTATCATACCTATGCCAGTAACCAACCTATCATTGATTACCATTGCCATCTGTCTCCAAAGGATATTGCCAACAACAGACAATTCGAAAACCTGGCTGAGATCTGGTTAACAGGCGATCATTATAAATGGCGTGCAATGCGTGCGTTGGGGATAGAAGAAAAGTACATTACAGGAAATGCAACGGATGAAGAAAAATTTACCAAATGGGCTTTTACTGTTCCCTACACGTTACGCAATCCACTTTATCACTGGACACATCTGGAATTGAAACGGCACTTTAATATTGATCAACTTCTTACCCCTGATACAGCGAAAGAGATATATTCAACTTGTTCAGAAAAACTTAAAGACCGATCGTTCCTTACAAGATCACTTCTCGCTAAGATGAAAGTCGAGGTAGTTTGCACAACAGATGATCCCATTGATTCTCTTGAACACCATCAAAAAATAAAAAACGAAAATTATTCGGTCAACATATTGCCAACATTCAGGCCCGACAATGCGTATGCAGTAGAAAATGTGGCGGCATACAATTCCTACCTGGAAAAACTATCTCAAATCTCAACGATTGAAATAGCAAGCTTCTCCACGCTGATCAACGCTTTGGAAAATCGAATTGATTTTTTCCATACGAATGGATGCAGGCTTTCTGATCATGGCCTAGAGCAACTCTATTATCCTGAGCCAAACAATACGCAAAATATCGATCAACTGTTTTTAAAAATCAAGAAACAAGAAAATATAAATACAGTAGAAACCCACTACTTCAAGTATTGCGTCCTCATTGAATTAGGAAGGCTTTATCATAAAAAAGGTTGGACACAACAGTTTCATCTGGGTGCTCTACGGAACACAAATGATCGGATGTTGAAAACGCTTGGACCAGATACAGGATTTGATTCCATTGGAGATTTTTCACAAAGCAGAAACCTCGCGAAGTTCCTAAATGAATTAGACAGCACCAATCAACTCGCTAAAACAATAGTGTATAATTTAAATCCTGCAGACAACGAAGTAATAGCTACAATGATTGGAAACTTCAACGATGGATCAGTGAAAGGAAAAATTCAATTCGGGTCCGCCTGGTGGTATCTGGATCAGAAAGACGGAATGGAAAAACAAATCAACACGCTCTCAAATCTTGGCCTGTTAAGTTGCTTTATTGGTATGCTGACGGATTCCCGAAGCTTCCTCTCCTACCCCAGGCATGAATACTTCAGAAGAATTCTATGTAATTTAATTGGCAAAGATATTGAAAATGGTGAACTGCCGGCCGATGAAAAATGGCTGGGAAAAATAATTTCTGATATATGCTACCACAACGCTAAAGCTTATTTTAATTTTTAGAGCTTCATAAACTATTTCAATTCCCGTATTTTAATACTCCTGAAGGAGACTTCATGTCCATGATCTTGTAACAAGATTGGCCCGCTGTCAGCCATACCGAAACCTTCCCATTGTGCATATTTGCTTCTTGCCACCAATGCATTATATATCGGAGTGCCACGTTTGTACTCAACCACTTTTGCTCCATTCAGCCAATGCTCAATTCTATTATCAGGATACACCACAATTTTTCCTCTGTTCCACTCACCAACTTTAGTGTTGAGGTTATGGAATTTTAAGGGTGGAATTAAATCATAGAGTGAGCCCATGGTGCGATTACCAACTGCGCCAAGTTTGCCATCCGGGTGTTTCTCATCATCAATTATTTGAAATTCAAGTCCTATGGCCGAGCCAGTTGAAAGATATTTTTCATCTACAAAGTACTTAACACCGCTATTTGCGCCTTCCGTGAATTTAAAATCAAACTGAAGTTCGAATGAAGAAAATTTTTCTTCACTAACAATATCACCTCCATTCTTTGACTCAGCTCCATTTGATGATAGTACCGACAACGTTCCATCTTTAATCTCCCAGCCCTTCTCAGGAAAACTTGTGCCAAAGGCAGCCCGCCATCCTTTGGTGGTTTGTCCATCCCACAAGAGACGAAAGCCTTGTTGCTTTTCTAAAGGAGTGAGCGTGTTAGGTAAAAGATTTACGAGCGCCATATCAACAACAGGAGAAGGTTCTACATCTTCGGTTTGTATCCGAATGTTTTTCCACCGGGTCTTTTTTCCTTCATCTTCGGGTTTGTATAAAGAATGCACCTGCAAGGCGATAAATCCACTTGGTGTCAAATCATCCACCAGGTATGCCACCGGCACATTGTTTACCCATGTGCGAATGCTTGAACCGATGCACTCAATTCGATAGGCATTCCATTCACCCCACTTATATGCGCTTTTGGCCGATTGATTCAATTCAACAGGATAAAGCCAGCCTCTCCTTGATTCATCATAGATTCCGCCTGACCAGCCACGCTCTTTACTATTTTCTATTTCCATTTGATAGCCCATCACTTTTCCCTCTGTGCCTTGTACGCTTCTGAATTGAATTCCAGAATTAAGACCATCTTCAATTTTAAAGGTGACCTCTAGTATAAAATCTCCATACGTTTTTTCGGTGATCAAAAAAGAATTAGGCGTATCTTTCAATGAGGTACCTACAATTTCCCCATCGATTACTTCGTATTTAGCCTTACCATTTACTTGTTTCCAGCCGCTTAGATCTTTCCCATTAAAAAGATTTGTCCATTTTTCTTTTGGAGGATTTACCAGGGTAGTAAAAGAAAATAATGCAAAGCAAATACTGATGATTAAAAAATTCTTCATGTCTTGATTGTTTGTCAAATATTACTTTAGAATTCGGCACTTATAATTTCATCTCCCAGCCTTTTTCATATTCACGGCTCCACAATTTTGTTGCTTCATCATCATTTTTAATGTGGCCATTCGAAATATCGCAATAAATGGTGTGACCTGTCCTGTACGCAATATTTCCCAATTGAGGAAGCAAAGTTGATTTATGTCCTTCCAAAATCGGAGCATTGAGTTTTGATTTACCCCGAATGGAATCCACAAAGTTGAGGAGATGAAGGCTATCTAACTTATCACCCATACCCATTGTATTAATGGCATCAGCTTGCTGAATATCTGTCTTTACTTCTTTTATTAATTTGTTGCCCAACTCATATACCTTATAATCATCCCCGCCTGGAAGCAACATAGCACCTTTTTCACCGTAAAATATTACACCTCGCCCGCTTCCATGCTCATCAAAATCATTGCAACTGCGACCTTCCCATGTCATGGCTGTGTTGTTAGGAAACTCAAATGTGATAGTTTGCGTATCTGGAGTTTCCCAATCATCTTTAAAAGCGAAACGGCCACCGGCAGATACAACTTTTGTCGGATATTCTACACCAAGCCCCCAGCGCATAACATCAATTTCATGCGTGCCATTATTAAGTGCTTCACCCGTTCCCCAATTCCAAAACCAATGCCAGTTGTAATGCACGAGATTATCTTTATATGACCTACGAGGCGCTGGTCCTTGCCACAAATCAAAATCTAATGTTACAGGCACAGGCACAATTTTTCCAATGCCAATTCCTTTTCGGGCATTGGCATACCAACCTTTTGCAAAATAGACACGTCCTATCACACCCTCATGCAACGCCTGAATTCCCTCAATTACTTTTGGAAACGACCTCCGTTGACTTCCCATCTGGACCAACTTATTGTACTGTGCAGATGCCGCCACTAACATTTCACCTTCAGCAGGATTATGAGAACATGGTTTTTCTACGTACACATGTTTGCCTGATTTAAGCGCCATTAGAGCTGCCGGTGCGTGCCAATGATCCGGTGCTGCAATGGTCACTGCATCGATGTCATTACTCTCCAACATTTTGCGAATGTCCTTTATGCCTTTTGGCTTTTTGCCAGTCTGCTTTTCTAGCTCTGCAATGGTTTTGGATAAAACATTTTCATCAGGATCACATATGTATCCTACTTCAACGTCCGGCAATTGGGCCAACATCTTGGCTAAATAGAAACCGCGGCTGTTTGTTCCCACCACGCCAAGTATTACTTTTTCGGCAGGCGACCCCTTGAAACTAAAAACTTCGGGTGCCAGGATTATACCAACACCCGCCAAGGCTGATTGGGTTATAAATTTTCTTCTGCTATTCATGAATTTGGTCCTGTTAATGATGAAACTGATGATAATGATAATAAAGGTAATTTATAAAATATAAGCAGTCACTCCATCATTTGTTTATTCGAAAATGCGAGATCAAATTACTCTATGTTTCAATCTTACTGCTCAAAATTATCTTCCTTAGTTCATCCCGATCTTCAAATTTCAAATGAAATGTTGAACCCACAAAAAAAACTTCGATATTTCGGGGTTTAATCTCAACCTGTGCTTAAAATAGATAGCCATACCCACATTCTCCCGAAGAAAATGCCCAACTGGAGCGAGAAGTTCGGCTATGGCGATTTTATTTATCTTCAACATCACAAGAAAGGCCTTGCCAAAATGATGCGCGGCAACCAGTTCTTCCGTGAAATCAAAGAAAACTGCTGGAATGCTGAACTAAGAATAAAGGAATACGCTCAGTTCAAGACACAAGTACAAGTTGTGTGCACAATCCCTGTCATGTTTTCGTATTGGGCCAAGCCGCTGGACTGCCTGGCGTTATCACAATTTCTCAACGATCATATTGCTGGCATTGTTGAAAAATATCCAAAACAGTATATCGGATTAGGCACAGTTCCTATGCAAGACACCGAATTGGCTGTAAAAGAATTGGCACGTTGCAAAAAAATCGGACTAAAAGGAGTACAAATTGGATCTAACGTTAATGAGGAGAACTTAAATGAGGATCGCTTCTCTCCTATTTTTGAAGCGAGTGAAAAGCTAGGACTCGCGATTTTAGTTCATCCCTGGAATATGATGGGAGAAAAAGTAATGCAGCGTTATTGGCTTCCATGGCTTGTTGGGATGCCGGCTGAAACCACCAGGGCGGTCTGCTCCATGATCTTTGGTGGGATTTTTGAAAGGTTCCCAAAGCTGAGAGTCAACTTTGCACATGCCGGAGGATCATTTTTATTTACTCTCGGCAGAATTGAACATGGTTTTGAATGCCGCCCCGATTTAGTGGCAATTGATAATAACATAAATCCTCGCAATTACCTGGGCAAGTTCTGGGTTGATAGTATTACTCATGATCCGCTTGTTTTGGAGTACGTAATCAAACTGCAGGGATCAAAACGGATTACCCTTGGCTCTGATTATCCTTTTCCGTTAGGTGATATGAGCATTGGAAAATTTATTGATGAAATGGATTTGACTAAAAAAATTAAAGAAGACATTTTCGCTAACTCAACGCTCGAGTGGCTCGGAATGTCGAAAAAAGAATTGATTTGAATAAAGGAATTCTAATGAAGAACCTGGTTTGCGTTGTACTTATTGTTTTTCCGTTTGTCGCGTTAAGCCAGCAAGAAGAACGCGAAAAAATTCAACAAATTGAACTTGACCGCAACGCTCAAAAGCAACGAGAAATAAGACTTCAATTGGATTCCGCCATACTATTGATGGAAAACGAGGAATATATAGCCGCTGATGTGAAGCTCAACTATGTACTTAAGAATATAAAAAGTGTTCCTTCCGATCTGGCCTATTATTTTGGTGAAAATTCTTACCACCTAGGTAAATACAAACAAAGCATCGATTGGCTAAATAAGTATATACAATTGAAAGGAACGGTCGGCCAACATTCACAAGAAGCCGTAAAATGGTTAAAAATGTCAGAAGCTGAACGGCTTAAAGAAAAGCAAAGTTTAACCATGCAAACCCAAGAAGTTCTTTCCAGAGATTACTATATCGACTGTGGGCCAACCGGCAAGGTAATATGCCCAGTCTGCAATGGATCCACCGTTATTATCAAAAAAACCTATTTAGGCGAGTCTTACAAGACTTGTGGTTACTGTCGAAAGGAGGGCTTTTTATTCTGTGACGATTTTAATAAACTCCTTCGCGGAGAGCTTAAATCTGAAACCCCTTAGCATCCATCTCTTGTATCATTTCATTATCTTTGCGATACGTTTTCTAGTGTGAAAACAAGTAACCTGACCTCTGTTTGACAAGGAATCGCGATAGAGTATCCTGGTTCCATGCACATCAGGGGAGTAGACACCATTTAATGTGACACACATGACACTATACAATAAGATTGAAGGGCGACTGCTCAAGGAGAAAATGCGATCATTGCCGGAGAAGAGACTCACGATATCGTTCTACAAATATCACCATATTCTCAACCCACAAGAGTTTAGAAATGAGTTATATCTGGGGCTGGATCGCCTTAAGGTCCTGGGGAGGATC
This sequence comes from Bacteroidota bacterium, assembly GCA_038043425.1. Classification (GTDB taxonomy): domain Bacteria; phylum Bacteroidota; class Bacteroidia; order Cytophagales; family Cyclobacteriaceae; genus ELB16-189. The sequence continues at coordinate 19,537 of JBBTBZ010000009.1, read as the reverse complement.
TACGTGGCACCGGAAGGTGTCAACGCTCAAATCAGTGTGAAGGAAGAGAGTATTGAAAGTTTCCGAAATTATCTATATAGTATTTCTTTTCTTCATCAAATCCGTTTAAACATTGCTATTGAAGATAACGGAAAATCTTTCTTCAAGTTGAAAATTCTGGTCCGCAAAAAAATCGTTGCTGATGGATTAGATGATAATTCGTTTGACGTAACGAATTCAGGGGTTCATATAAATGCAAAAGAGTTTAACGCACTTGCCGATGATCCGAACACCATAATAGTCGACATGCGTAATCATTATGAAAGCGAAGTGGGTCATTTCAAAAACGCTATTTGTCCGGATGTCGATACCTTTCGACAAGAGTTACAAGTGGCGGAAGATTTAATGAAAAATCAGAAAGATAAAAATCTGGTAATGTACTGCACAGGAGGTATCCGTTGCGAAAAAGCAAGCGCCTGGATGAAACATCAAGGCTTTAAGAATGTATTTCAACTTAATGGAGGAATTATTGAATATGCCCGCCAGGTAAAAGGGCAAAGCTTAGAAAATAAATTTATTGGTAAAAATTTCGTCTTTGACGAACGGTTAGGCGAGCGTATATCAGACGACATTATTGCTGTTTGTCATCAATGCGGTAATCCATGTGACGATCACACCAATTGTAAAAACGATGGATGTCATCTCCTCTTTATTCAATGCAAAGAGTGTGCAGTAAAATTCAATAACTGCTGCTCTGAAAAGTGCCAAGAGATCATCGCTTTGCCTGCAGAGAAACAAAAGGAAATCAGGAAAGGAATTAATAAAGGAAGACAGGTTTTTAAAAAAGGAAGGGTAGAGAAAATCCACAAGCTATAATCGATACTGGCTTCTTGATTCTGGATATCGTCCCCTAGAATCCAGCATCCAGAATCTAGCATCCAATATCATGACCATACGCATTGGAATTATCAATGTAAGTGACAGAGCCAGCAAGGGAATCTATGAAGACATTCCCGGCAAATCAATTATCGCCACATTAAACGAATACATTAAAGGAGTTTGGGAAAAAGAGTACGCAGTTATTCCAGACGAGCAAAATCTGATTGAACAAGCCCTGATTCAAATGGCAGATGAAAAAAAATGTTGCCTAATAATTACATCAGGAGGCACGGGGCCTTCTAAACGTGACGTAACGCCAGAGGCCACCGAATCCGTTTGCAACAAGATTTTGCCCGGATTTGGAGAGTTGATGAGGACAACAAGTCTTGCTTACGTTGCCACTGCCATACTTTCAAGACAAACGGCAGGCATTAGAAATCAAACTTTAATCGTAAATTTGCCCGGTAAACCAAAAGCCATCAGGCAATGCCTGGATGCGGTTTTCCCGGCCATTCCCTATTGTATCGACCTGTTGGAAGGGCCTTTTATAGAGTGTAATGAAGATGTGATAAAGGTTTTTAGACCTGTCACATAGCTTAAATTGAATATAACGAAGTAAAAAATGGCAAGAATTAAATATTACTACGACACTGAAACGTGCAAGTATGAACGGGTGCGAACAACCTCGAGTGATATTGTCCTTAATTCATTAGGAATAATATCCCTTACGCTTGCAATGGCAGTTGGCTTACTGATGCTGTACAGCAGTTACTTTGAATCGCCTAAGGAACTCATTCTGAAAAATGAAGTTAAGGAACTGGAATTCTATTATGAAAACCTCGAGAAGGAGATTAAAAGAATGGATCATATTCTGGCTGACATGGAACACCGTGATGATAATATTTACCGGGCAGTGCTTGGTGCGGAACCCATTGAAAAATCAATACGGGAAGGCGGTATTGGTGGGGCTGATCGGTATGAGGATATAAAAAATAAAGACATCATTCATGAAGATTTTATTGTTAGGTTGCACGAAGGAGTTGATAAACTAAGAAGGAAAGTTTACATCGAATCAAAATCACAGGACGATGTTGTTCAGCTTGCTGAAAAGAAAGAAAAATTATTTGCAGCTATACCAGCCATTCAGCCAATATCAAATAAGGAGTTAATTGCCCTCGCCTCCGGATTTGGATTGCGCATTCACCCTGTTTATAAAGTTAAAAAGATGCACACGGGTATCGACTTTGCTGCCTCTATTGGTACTCCAATTTATGCAACTGCGGATGGCGTTGTGGACAAAGTAAACGTGAGTTTCAGCGGTTATGGCAAAATGGTGGAGATTGATCATGGCTTTGGATACCGAACACGGTATGCACACATGCATGGTTTCACAGTTCGCAACGGCCAACGGATTAAACGAGGCGAACTTATTGGTTATGTAGGCAATACAGGGCTATCCACAGCACCACATTTGCACTACGAAGTTTTTATAAATGGAACGCAAAGAAATCCTGTTTACTATTTCTTCAATGATTTAAATGCAGCGGACTACGAAAAAGTTCTTGAGTTGGCATCAATCGAAAATCAATCTCTTGGGATGTAAAATTTAAGAGTACTCTGTGTGTCGTCATTCGTCACCTTATTTAACCAATTATTTTCCAGTAAACCCAAAGAATGTCTTTGGGTTTTTTATTGACGCTAAATCATCTTTGAGATTGACACAAGCATTCATAACTTAGCATCGAGTTTTAAAATGAAAAAATTTGCCCTTCTAATTGCGTTTGCCGTAACCACATCAACGTTGGTAGGCCAAGGCTGCAGCGATGCAGGCTTTTGCACGATGGGTGCCATGAAACCCGATCAGCCTTTCAGTAAAAAGGTGGCTCTGAAACTGCGCGCGATAGATTTAAATTTCTATCGTGGCACAACAACCCTCACTCCTGTCATTTATGTGGCTACGGCAGATTTGAGTTTCAGTTTAAACTCTAAAAACTCCATGCAAATAAAATTGCCTTACCAGGCCATTACTGGTCAACTTGCCAATACAGATGGCCTAGGAGATATTTCGCTGTGCTATACACGCAACATATATACATCTGATCGGTTTGACCTTAATCTTTCCTTTGGAAGTAAGTTACCTTCAAATAAATCAGACAAATCATCCGATGAGGGCTTTCCACTTCCCATGTATTACCAAACCAGTTTAGGTACGTATGATCTTATTTCCGGATTATCACTAATCAACCGCAAGTGGTTATTAGCAACAGGAATTCAAGTGCCGCTAAATCAAAACAACAATCGGTTTTTATGGGGTGCCTGGAAAGACAGTGATGAAGACCTCGCTTATATTGAGAAATATGCAAGAGCTAATGAACTTAAACGCGGAATTGATGTGATGTTGCGTATCGAACGCAACTTCCGCTTTTCGAGATTAAATTTTACGATGGGTTTGTTACCTATATATCGGATTACGAACGATGAAATTTCTTTGAAAAATCCCTTGACCGATGAATTTGAAAGAGTTAAACCAGATGGTGCCAGAGGTCTTGCCTTGTCAGGCATTTTTACAACGGGTTACAGTTTTAATGCACAATCGGGGGTAAAACTTTTGCTGGGCCGCAAATTTATTCAACGGTCAGAAAATCCGGATGGACTTTCCCGTCATTTTGTTTCTTCCTTCACCTACTACTATCGCTTTAAAGGATGATGAAGATTCTTTGCTGTCTGATTCTCATACTTTCATTTTTTTCTTCAACGGCACAAGTTGTTAATCCTCTATTCTTAAAAATCGATTCGCTCATCAGTACTAGCGATTTTGATAATGCATTACAAATCATCGAATCAAAATTGCCATCAGCTAAAAATCCAGATGAAATCATTTGGCTAAAAACAAAAAAAGCAGAGGCACTTATATCCCAAGGCAAATTATCGGAAGCGGAGATTTTACTAAATGCCATCAGCCCACTTGATAAGAGTGTGGAACGGCAAGGGATGGTTTTAACCAATATTGGCTACCTGTATTTGAATAAAGGGAGAGGTGACCTTGCCTTGCAGAATCTGGAAGAGGCTTTAAATAAGTTTCAACAATCAAACAGCAGAGATACTAAAGAAGGTGCGAGGTGTCTCTCAACACTTGGGTTAGTGTATAGCAGTACCGGCAAATACAAACAGGCCGAGAGCAATCAAAATATTGCGCTTCAAATACGACTGCGCATTTTTGGTGATCAATCCGAAGAAGTTGCAGCTTCATACAATGACTTAGGCTTGGTCTACAGTCAAACAGATCCTGACAAGGCTTTAGAGTATTATGAAATGGCTCTTCCTATTTATCAAAAACTACATGGGCAAGATCATTTTAAGATTGCAATTGCCAGCACCAACATTGGGCTGATGTATACCAGTTTGGAATTGTATGGTGACGCCATCAATAACTTTGAAACTGCCCTTTCTATTTGGAGAAAAATATATCCAAATGGTCACCCGAATGAAGCCATTACACTACTCAACCTTGGTCGCACGTATGGGCAAATGAGAAACCAAACGGCCAGCCTTGAGTATTCTGAAAAAGCTCTGGCTATTTATAAAAAATACTTTGGTGCCAAACATTCAGACATTTCACAAACTCTTAATCAAATCGGGAACTTGCTGTTCGTTCAAAATAAGTATGACCTTGCTCTTCAAAATTTTCAGCAGGCGATTGTTGCAAATTCTCCTCATTTTGAAAGTCTGGACATATCTAAGAATCCTTCTGTAACAGACTATTACAATGCTAAAGTCCTTCTATACTCCTTGCGATACAAAGCACAGGCTCTGGAAGAAAAACATTATAGGGAGACATTGAAATTTGATGACCTCAAGCTTGCGCTTGCCTGCCTTTTTTCTTGTGATTCACTGATTGATGATATCCGCCATCATAGCACGGATGAAAGTGACAAACTTGCATTGGGCGAATTATCCAATGAAGTATATGAGGATGGTGTACGTGTTTCACAAGCTATGAGCGAAATGGTTTTGAAACCCAGGATGTATAAAGAAATAGCATTTTATTTTGCAGAGAAAAGCAAGTCTGCTGTGTTACAAGAGTCTATTGCCGATTCAGACGCTAAATCTTTTTCGGGTATACCCGCCAATATGCTGGACGAAGAGAAAAATTTGAAATCTCAAATTGCAATGTTAACACAGAAACTTGCGCAAAAGCCTGCTGCTGATGAAGAACAAAAACTAAGAGGCACTCTTTTCAATTTAGACCGGGAATACAATTCGTTCATTAAGAAACTTGAACAAGATTATCCCAACTATTTCAACCTAAAGTTTAATCAAAGCTCCCCTACTGTCACCGACTTACAAAAGCAATTAGATGCAAAGAGTGCTTTGTTAAGTTATTTCATTGCAAGTAAACGCCTTTATATTTTCATCATTACCCAGAAAAAATTTGAAATAAAGAATCTCACATTGCCAGAAGATTTCGATCGGAATACCAAAGGGCTAAACAACAGTTTGTTTTACAATGATCTTAGCATTTACAGACAATCGGCAATCCCACTATCCCGACTATTGATTCCTCGCTTACCTGCAGCTATTAAAGAACTTGTTATCATTCCAACAGGCCGGCTTGGAACACTTCCATTTGAAACGTTGCTCAGTCACAAAATAAAATCCGAAGATTTTAAATCGATACCGTTTCTCGTCAAACGATTTGCTATTAGTTACGAATTTTCAGCTGGGCTCTTAGCCCAGAAATCACAATCAAAAAACAACAATGAATCACCCTCCATATTTCTATGTGCGCCAATAAAGTTTCCTGAAAAAGATGATTTGAATGAATTACCAGGAACAGAATCAGAAGTAAGTACCATTGCAGGTTTATTTGCCAGTAATTCCTCAGTAGCGAAGTTTGAAGATGCTAATGAAACACTAATTAAATCAGGAATATTATCTAATTACAATTACCTGCACTTTGCTACACATGGTATTGTGGATGAAGTCGATCCGGAACTGTCCAGAATTTTTTTAAATAACAGCAAAGTAGAAGATGGCAACCTCTTTGCAGGTGAAATTTACAACCTTAACCTCAATGCCTCTCTCGCTGTTCTTTCCGCTTGCCAGACAGGCTTGGGAAAGTTTTCAAAAGGTGAAGGCGTGATTGGCCTTTCAAGGGCGTTAGTATATGCCGGGGCTAAAAATATTATTGTTTCATTCTGGAGTGTAGCAGATGAGTCTACTTCACAACTCATGACTGATTTTTATACCATTCTTCTAAAAAATAAAAATCAAGGGTTCCGGGCAACGCTTCAGCAAGCCAAAGCAAAGATGATTAGTGATGGTAAATATGCAGCTCCTTATTATTGGGCTCCATTCGTCTTGATCGGACAATAATAAGTGTCACATTCTTAGGAACCCACTATTCATTTACTGAATGATAAATCGGTGGAACTACAATCCAATTATTATCACTATTGGGCCGCGTCCAAAGAGGAAATTGCACATAATATTGATCAATTGGCCAAGACCTTGTTTGAAACAAGACGAGTCTCGCATTTTATGCAAACGAGTGAATGTTATACTTTGAGCCTTTTTTACAAAACATTCCATTAAAATGAGAAATGCATGGTTATTTTTTAACCTACTTTACTAACTTTAAGCCAATTATTACAACTATAAGCTCAAATAATACCCTAAAAAATAAAATCGCTATGAAAAATATAACCCCCGTATACCTTCTTATTCTAGTGTTGACCACGTTTACTTCAAACCAGTTGATGGCCCAGGATAATTACAAGCATCCTCATCTTAATGCATCAGGAAATGTGCTAGACTCCGCTGGCACTAAATTGGGATGGATCAAGGATGGAGTTGTCTATAATGCAAAGGGTGAAAAGGTGGCATCCATCGAAAAGCAAGAACTCCTTGACTCAAAAGGTCACAAACTGGGTAAGATTGGAAAAGATGGTACACTCTACGATCCTAACGGTGCCGTACTTTTTACAATTGAGCCAGATAGCAAAGGCGAAAAATGTAAAATATTCGATCCACAAGGAAAAGTGATTGCCACCGTTCATGAAAGCTATAAGAATCAGGCTTGCGCAATTCATTGCCTTTACAAAAAGATGCCAGCACATTAAAGACTTAAGTAACTAAAACAACTTTCAAGAAAATGACAGGAGGCTGTCTCAAAAGGCACCGTCATTGCGAACGGAGTGATGCAATCCCCAAATATTGAAACCAAAATGGGGATTGCTTCGGTCGTACCTCCCTCGCAATGACGCTTATATTTACTTTTGAGACAGCCTCTTTTTGTTTTCCAGGCTTCTACGTGCGTTCATAAATAAAATATGACAATAATCAGGTTATCGTGAAACAGTGGAATCATTTATATTTTGATAAAAGATTTGAGTGATCCCTAATAAAAATTAAATGAAGCCTAATTAGGCACTAGTCTGAGCTAAACAGAGCCAAATCTTTAAATTTTGCACTTTTTACTAGAATTCTATAAGAACTAAAAGCAAATATTCCCGTATATTTACATTGTAAATTGAAAACCTCACGCACCATATTATCAAGCTTGCTCGCACTATTTGTGCTGACTTCCTCAATTAGTCATTCAATAAGCATTCATTTTTGCGGAGGTGAGATACAAAGCATGGCTATTTTTGGCCAAGCCCAGCAGTGTCAAGAGCACGATAATGCTTGCGACCACCAGGGAAGCGCAAATCACACATCCATTAACCATAAAGGATGCTGCGAAGATGCCTCTTTCAAAATTGATTCAGATAAATACACCTATAAGCTAACGAATAAAATAACCGTTGACGGCTCTCAATTCACTTTTCTTCCAATTGCAAATTTAGTTCGAGAGGTCAATCCGTTCGTAAGCTTAAACCGCGCTCACTTCTCACATTACAAGCCACCATTAATCGAACGAAATATTACCATACTCGTTCAGACATTCCTTATTTGATTTCTCTTCAGGAGCAGTAAGTCGTTTTCTTATTGATAAGAATACGCTTATGCGTTTTAGTCTTAGGCATTCAGCGTAGATTATCTGCTCCTCGTGCCAATCCTTTTTTTCAAGGAAACTCACTTTACTTATTTCTATTATTATGATTGAAAAACTCATTTCATACTCTATACACAACCGCTTTATCATCTTGCTGATTGCTGCCGTGTTGTTTGGATGGGGCCTCTATTCTGTTCAGGTGAATAAGATTGACGCCATACCTGATCTTTCGGAGAACCAGGTGATCGTGTTCACCGAATGGATGGGCCGAAGTCCGCAAATCATGGAAGACCAGGTAACCTATCCATTGGTTACAAATCTTCAGGCATTACCAAGAATAAAATATGTTCGAGGTACCTCTATGTTCGGGATGAGCTTTGTGTATGTAATCTTCGAAGATGACGTGGATGTTTATTGGGCACGGCAGCGCGTTCTTGAGCGATTAAACTACGCTTCACGCTTACTCCCGGAAAGTGTTGTACCTACCATCGGGCCTGATGGAACCGGTGTTGGCCACATTCTGTGGTACACACTGGAAGCCCCCGGTATGGATCTTGGAGAGCAACGTGCTATCCAGGATTGGTATGTGAAGTTCGGCTTACAAAATGTTCAGGGCGTGGCCGAAGTTGCTTCCTTCGGAGGTTTTGAAAAGCAATACCAGGTCACGGTCAATCCTAATAAACTAACCTACTACAGCCTTTCGATCCCTCAGGTAATTCAGGCTATTCGCTCGAATAACAATGAAGCGGGGGGAAGAAAGTTTGAATTGAACGACATCGGTTATGTGATCAAAACAACTGGCTACATCAAAAGTGTGGAAGCAATAGAGAAGATTCCATTGAAGACTGTTAACTCAATACCCGTAACCATCAAAGATGTGGCAACGGTGCAAATGACAGGACAATTAAGACTTGGGATATTTGATGTTAGCGGAGAGGGCGAAGCCGTGGGAGGCATCGTAGTGATGCGCTACGGAGATAATGCAGATGAAGTAATCCGGAAAGTGAAAAAGAAAATGGAGGAAGTAGCGAAAGGATTTCCAGAGGGAATGAAGTTCAATCTTGCCTATGACCGGAGTGAGTTAATCGAAGAATCTGTGTCATCGATAAAAAAGACACTCATAGAAGAAATGATTGTTGTTTCACTGGTTGTTATTGTTTTTCTGTTTCACTGGCGAAGTGCGTTAAGCATTATCATACAGATACCTATCACGCTGGCTACGGCCTTTATTCTGCTAAATATGTTTAATATTTCTTCTAACATCATGTCACTAACAGGTATAGCGCTGGCCATCGGTGTGATTGTGGATAACGGTATCATCATGTCAGAAAATGCTTATAAGCATCTTTCTCAACGCTATGCAGAAGAAATGGCTAAAAAATCCGGTAACTCTTAAAACTTATTCTTATGAAATTTCTGAAAATATTCTCCCGCAAAAAAGAAGAGCCCTGGATTACAGAAGAAGAGCGACTCCGGATTATTGAAAAATCCAGTAAGCAAGTATCAAGAGGTGTTTTTTATTCAACCATTATTATCATCACCTCTTTTCTTCCGGTATTCATGTTAACAGGGCAGGAGGGTAAGCTATTCAGCCCGTTGGCTTATACCAAAACATTCATCCTGTTAGTAGACGCACTTCTTGTTGTGACGCTCGCTCCAGTACTGATCTCCTTTTTCATGAAAGGAAAATTCAAAGATGAAAATTCGAATCCGATAAACCGGATTCTAGAACGTGTTTATGAGCCGGTTATCCGCTGGTGCATGAAGTGGCGCAAGACTACGATCGGAATTAATATAGCAGCATTAGCTGTCACCGTCCCGTTAATCATAAGTCTTGGATCTGAATTCATGCCACCATTGGATGAACAATCGATTTTGTTTATGCCCATTACGCTTCCTGATATTTCCAATGCCGAGGTAAAACGAATTCTGCAGGTGCAGGACAAGATCATACACTCAGTACCTGAAGTAGACAAAGTACTGGGTAAAGCAGGACGAGCCAGTACGGCAACTGACAATTCACCCATCAGCATGATCGAAACGATCATCATGCTGAAACCAAAAAGTGAATGGAGACCAGGGATTACCAAGAAAGATATTGTGAATGAACTAGATGCCAAACTGCAAATACCCGGTGTGGTTAACGGCTGGACACAACCTATCATCAATAGAATTAACATGCTTGCCACAGGGATACGCACCGATGTGGGCGTGAAAGTTTACGGCCAAAATCTCGACAGCATATATGTTATAGAAGAGAGAGTAAAGACCGCACTTGAAAGTGTTCCCGGTGTGAAGGATTTATACGCTGAGCCAATAACAGGGGGAAAATATTTAGTGGTCGACATTAAGCGCGATGAGATCGGACGATACGGATTAACTGTGGATGATGTTAATATGATGGTTGAATCGGCTATAGGAGGAACGCCCATAAGCAAGACAATTGAAGGGCGTCAGCGGTTTTCAATAAATGTACGTTTGTCACAAGACTACCGGAATAGTTTAGATCAACTTAAACGTATTCCAATCTTAACTCCCGCTTTGGGTACTGTACCGCTTTCAGCAGTAGCTGATATGCGATTCGAAGATGGTCCACCCATGATCAACTCTGAAAATGCGATGCTGCGCGGGGCTGTACTTTTTAATGTTCGTGATCGTGATTTGGGAAGCACAGTGCAAGAGGCAATTGAAAAACTTAACAAGGAGCTTACCGGACTGCCAAATGGGTACTATATAGAATGGAGTGGTCAATATGAAAATCTCATCCGTAGTAAAAGAACGCTTACGTTGATTGCGCCAATAGTTTTAATCATCATTTTCCTCTCACTATACTTTGCATTCCATTCCATCCGTGAGGCGTTCTTTAGTTTGATAACAGTACCCTTTGCGCTTATAGGAGGTGCCTACATGATTTACTTCTATGGTGTTCACCTATCGGTAGCCGTAGCGGTTGGATTCATTGCCTTGTTTGGTATTGCTGTGGAGACAGGTGTGGTGATGGTGATCTATCTCAACGATGCCATGCGGCAACTAGTAGAATTAAGAGGAAACTCGAGCGAGACCATTTCAATGAATGAATTGAAGGAGTATGTAATTGCCGGAGCAGCCAAACGGCTAAGACCAAAACTGATGACTGTATCCGTTGCGCTTTTTGGTCTGGTGCCAGTACTGTGGGCTACCGGTGTAGGCAGTGATGTTATGCAACCCATTGTGATGCCTATGATTGGAGGTGTGTTAACATCATCCACACACATCCTCCTTGTAACTCCCTTGATCTTCCTGATGACCAAAGAATATGAGCTTAAAAAACTTGGCAAACTCGAAATCCATGAAACCAAACATTAGAATAATTTTCATTGTCGGCTGTTTATTGTCGGCTCTGAATGCGGAGGCACAACAACCTGTTAAGTTGGACAGCATCCTGCAAGTGATCAATGAGAGCAACCCAACGCTTAAGGACTATCGCTATCGGGCTGAGGCAATGATCAACTTTGCAGCTGGGGCTAAAAGCCTAATGGCTCCCGAAGTTGGTGGGGGCGCCTGGATGCTCCCGTATCCCGGAACGAAAGTGATGGATGAAAGAGACAAAGGCCAGATCATGCTTTCGGTGCAACAAAAGTTTACCAATCCGGCCAAGTTGCGTGCTAACCAGTCCTACCTCAATTCAAAAGCTGATATTGAAAAAGCAGGGGAGACTTACACTTACAATGAATTGAGAGCGTTAGCAAAAACTGCATTTTATCAATGGCTGGTTTTAGAAAAGAAGAAAAAAGTTCTTCAGGAAAACGAAGAGATCATCCGATTGGTGTTGAAGATAAGTCAGGTGCGTTATCCTTATAACCAATCCAAGCTTGGAAATATATATAAGGCAGAAGGAAGACTATTGGAAGTTCAGAATATGATTTTAATGAATGACAATGAAATTATCCAAAAGAATATCCTGCTAAACCAATTGATGAATCTTCCGAAAGAACTTCGGTTCTCTATAGACACAACGGTTCAATATCATGAGTTCGTTCCTGAACTTGTAGACACTGCAACACTGGGTCAAGACCGTAGTGATGTTAGAAGGATAGACAAAAGCATTCAATCCATGCGCTTCAATCAGGCCTTGGAAAAATTTCAATCCAAACCTGATTTTACACTTGGTTACAACCATATGATTCCTCGAGGAACAGGTATGCCAAGTCAGTTTATGCTGCTGGGCATGGTTACTATTCCCCTTGCACCCTGGTCTTCCAAAATGTACAAGTCGAATGTAAAGGGCATGGGAAGCCAGATTGAATCAATGAAACGAGAGCGCGAGTCAATATTAAATGAAGTTCAAGGGATGACCGCTGGCATGGTGAATGAGATTACTACGTTGAATCAGCAAGTCAGCAACTATGAAAAGAGAATCATTCCGGTACTCCGGAAAAATTATGAAACACTGATGCTTGCATACGAAGAGAACCGGGAAGAATTGCCCATCGTGATTGATGCTTATGAAACGTTGATCATGGCACAGACACAATATCTGGATACGCTGAGGAGATACTATGAAATGATTGTGAACTATGAAAAGCTATTGGAGAAATAAGATGATAACTATCGCAAAGACAAATGTGGCGGCAATACTGATTCTATTGGCTTTTCTTTTTTCGACTTGCACAACTGGCAAAAAAGAAAATCACAGCGCACATGAAGTTGTTGAATACACATGTTCGATGCACCCGCAAGTTGTTCAGAACAAACCAGGAACATGCCCGATTTGCGGAATGGAATTGGTCAAAAAATCAAATGGCGGAAACGAGATGGTAATTACACAAGACCTGAAAGACCTGATCAAACCGACCAATACTTCGGTAGTAGCTAAGATTCAAACTACTCATGCAGAGCGGAAGACTTTGGTGGTTAACGCTAGGGCCTCCGGAGTAATTAATTACGATACTCGGAAAACATACTCGATTCCTGTTCGCTTTGGCGGGCGAATTGAAAAACTGTATTTAAAATATAATTACCAGCCTGTAAAAAAAGGACAGGTAATTATGGAGGTATATAGCCCGGAACTTCTGACTGCCCAACGTGAGTTGCTTTATGTTGTCCAAGAGCAAACAGAAGGTAAACAACTGCTTGAGTCAGCCAAACAAAAACTTCTTTTACTTGGACTTACTACAGAGCAAATTGAAAAAGTTATTGCAACGGGAAAAGAGACATTCGCATTTCCTGTACTTAGCTCTTACTCGGGGTACATTGTCGAATCAACAACTGCCACCGCTGAATTTTCGCCATTGAGTCTGCCACAAACGGGTATGGGGAGCGGTGGAATGAACAAAAAGTCAAGCGGTGGAATGCAAACGCCAGCTTCGATGAGTGCATCTTCATCGACACCATCTCTTGGTCAGCAGATTTCCATACGGGAAGGAATGTATGTTAATACAGGGCAAAGTTTATTTAAGGTTGTGGATGACACACGGCTTTGGGCAGAACTCTATTTCCCTGCCGGTGAGGGGAAACAGATTCGAAAGGGCGACTCAATAGAGTTACGCATGGAGGGATCGGAAGAAACCATTTCTTCGCGAGTTGATTTTATCCAACCGTTTTTCAGCGAGGGTAAACAGTTTCTCCAAGTACGGTCTTATTTGAATGACTATAAGAATACTCTTCGTGTTGGACAACTGGTAACTGCGCAGGTAAGTCAAACCCGCACTCAAGCATTATGGATACCGAAGGTGAGTGTTCTTGATTTGGGCGTTCAGCAAATCGTTTTTATAAAAGACAAGGGAGCGTTTACACCCTTTAAAGTAAAAACAGGTTTAGAGTCAGACGGCTGGATTGAGATCATAGCAGGCTTGGATGAATCATCAGAGATTGCTGCCAATGCTCAATACTTAGTGGATAGCGAAAGCTTTATAAAAGTTGTGAACCCTTAAGTGCCATGAATAAAGTAATTAAATACATCGTCATCATTCTCATTATCGGCTTAGCTGCTTGTGATACTAAAAATGATTCAAGTCAATCAGCGGAAACCAAGAAGATTTATACCTGTCCGATGCATCCCCAGATCATTCAGGATAAACCTGGAACCTGCCCGATATGCGGCATGGATCTCGTACCAGTAGCCGCAGGGGGAGATAAGACTGAAGTTACATTGAGTGAAAGCCAGATAGAGTTGGCCAACATAACTGTACAACGGGTGAGTCTTCAAGATATTGGTAGTAGCATTCTGCTAAATGGAAAGCTAAGACCAGACGAAACACAAACTGAAATGGTAAGTACACGCGTTCCCGGTCGTTTGGATAAACTCTTTATTAAAGAGACCGGTGTGTCCATTAATAAAGGTCAGGTTCTTTACGAAATCTACAGCGAAGAACTTCTTACCTATCAGCAGGAGTTTTTGCTGGCGATTGACCAGGTAAAGTCAATTGAAAACATACGCTATCAGTCGTACTTGCAGGCAGCCAAAAAGAAGTTGTGGCTATATGGGATGACCGAGGCTCAGATTAACGAGTTGTCAAACTCTAAAGTCAGTAATCCGCGAATTCAATTTGTTGCTCCCGCTTCTGGTGTCGTTACCGAAATAATGGTTGCGGAGGGGCAGTATGTTATCGGAGGCACAGCTATTTACCGTTTGGAAAAATTGAGCAAACTATGGGTAGAAGCGGAGTTATATCCTAACGAAGCTTCCCTGATAAAATTGGGAGCACCTGTGACCGTGTTGGTAAACGGGTTTGAAAATCAATCGCTTGAGAGCACTGTAAATTTCCTTTCGCCAGAATATCGCCAGGGCAGTCAAATCTTTGTTTTGAGAGCATCCATCTCCAACCCCGAATATCAATTTGTACCGGGCATGCAGGCAGAGATAGTTTTCGAACATTCTAAAAAGAAAGCACTTACGCTGCCTGCTGATGCCGTGATCCGCGAGCAAAATGGTAATCACGTTTATAAAAAAACCGGAAATGGAAAGTTCAAAGCCTGGATGGTGTCAACAGGTATGGAGAATTTCAACAAAGTAGAAATTACTGACGGTCTTGAAGAAGGAGACTCAGTTGTGGTTACGGGTGCCTACTTGCTTTATAGTGAAATAGTTTTGAAAAAAGGGGCTAACCCCATGGCTGGTCATAATCATGGAGCGATGGCAAGCCCGGCAACAGCTTCATCGCAGAATAAAACTAATGTTGAAGAAGAACCAACTACGGTTGATCCGAAATTCTCACAACAACTTAAATCGGTTCTGGCGGCCTACCTGAAAGTAAAAGATGCTTTAGTGGCATCGGATGCTAAGAGTGCGTCAACACAAATCAAAGATGTTGCTGCTGCACTCAAGGGTGTTGATATGTCCCTTCTGAAAGGAGACGCTCACATGAAGTGGATGGAACAACTGAAGAGCATGGAGGAATCAGTGAAATTGATTCAGGTCTCAAGTGATATTGACATACAACGCGCTTCATTTTCCCAACTAACGAGTGCGCTTTACGCTTCTATTAAAACCTTTGGCGTAAAAGGCCTTCATGCATACTACCAATATTGTCCCATGGCATTCGATAGTAAAGGGGCATATTGGATTAGTCGCGAAGAACAAATAAGTAATCCGTATTTCGGTGAACAGATGCTGCGTTGTGGCGAGACAAAAGAAACTTTAAAATGAAAAGGTATGACTGAAAACAAAAAATATATTCCCGCTCTGAAGTATGACTGGCTCACAAAAATCTATGACCCCGTGCTCCAGTTCTCGATGCCGGAACGAGAGTTTAAAACCGCATTAATCGATGAGATGCGTGTACAAACAGGTTATCAAATACTTGATTTCGGCTGTGGGTCATTAACACTTTCTATCATGGCGGCACAAGCTTATCCGCAAGCTATATTTTATGGAGTGGACATAGACGATAAAATCCTTTCCATTGCTGAGAGGAAAATGAAATCGGCTGCGGTGTCGGTTAAGATTCAACAGTACGATGGAGGCAAACTTCCCTATCCCGATAACTACTTTGACCGTGTGATGTCAAGTCTGGTGTTTCATCACCTAACACTAAGACAAAAGTATGATGCACTACAGGAAATATTCAGGATACTCAAACCTTCAGGGGAAGTTCACATTGCTGATTTCGGCCGTCCCGCCAATGCGTTGCAGCGAGTGGGGTTTTACAGTGTGCAATTGCTCGATGGTTTTGAAACAACAAAAGATAGCGTGAAAGATGCATTGCCAGGGGCAATGACGGAAAATGATTTTTCAGAAGTGCAAGAAAGAGGAATCTTTAAAACCATTGTAGGTACGGTAAGATTAATGAAGGGTATCAAACCCAATAATTCAATTTTATAAAGTTATGGCTAAACCATGCTGCGAGCCAGTAGACCCTAAGCCAACGCCTTCCTGGAAAGTATGGATGAAACGCGCATGGTATGGGATAATGATTGTTATTGTATTAATTCTTCTTTGGAATCAATTACATATTTAAATCTTAAATGAAATCAAATTATGAAAACAAAAATGATAACGCTTTTCCTGGTTCTAGGTAGCTGGGGAGCATTCGCCCAACACGATCATACTGGACACGATGATCAAAAGAAAATGGACCAAAGTATGGTCATGTTCAAGGATGCAAAACTTGGAGCGGCTTATGAACACTACATTCATTTAAAAGATGCGCTTGTAGCCTCCAAATCGGATGAAGCGAAGAAAGGAGCAAATGAACTACAGACAGCATTGAAAGACGTCAATGGATCGGCAGCAGCTATTGAAGCAGTTTCCAAACTTGCAAATGCTTCAGCTCTAAAAGAGCAACGCAAACTATTCAGCACCCTGAGCAATGAAATGGCTGCGCTCGTAAAAGGGGGCAAACTTTCCATGGGCATGTTATATCTCGAATACTGTCCAATGGCTAATGAAAATACTGGAGCATACTGGCTATCCAACGAAAAGGAAATTAAGAATCCTTATTTCGGAGATAAAATGTTGAAGTGCGGAAGTGTAAAAGAAATGATTCACTAATGCGGGTAGGGATGGGAGATGGAGTAACGAAAACTAAACGGCTCTCCCTCATCCTTGATTAAAGATATCCTAAGTGATTTTTCTTGCAAGATTATGAAAAAGAAACAAATCATCAGACCTCCTGTAAAAAAGAAAAGAAAAATTAAATGGTGGAATGTATTTATAACAGCATTCACCATTGTATTACTTGGAGGGTTTATGGTATGGATGATGGTATACACCTATCAACAAGAAAAACATGAAAATGAGATAGAGGAAAAATATAACGCCTCATTACCTCTTTCTGGTGTAGCGTTGGATCACAAATTAGTTTGTATGGTAAACAACACGTACCTAGGCGTTGATCAAATTCCTGTGATAGTACAAAGTAAAACCTATTACGGTTGTTGTCAAAAATGTGTACAGGATCTTAATTCAGATGAGACTGTTCGCTTTGCAGTGGATACCTACAGCAAGGCAACGGTTGATAAGGCCCTTGCCTTTAGAACCATGAACCCAAATAAACCGGGTACAATTTTGTATTTCGAATCTGAACTAAACGCAAAGCTATATTTAAAAAAATGAAACGAAGAGAATTTGTAAAACTTTCAGGAGTGGCAGCAGCTTCCACCATGCTGATACACCCAGTACTGCAAAGTTGCATGGACAACATGAATATGAACATGGGTTCTAACACGGTAATTGTTGTCAAAGAAGGAGCCTTTACATCACCACTTGCTTTTCCTAATGTAATGACCTCTAATTTTTCCTTGTCGGCAAATGGAAATACAGTTAACCTTTTGAATAACCAGACTGCATCCGTATTGGGCTATTCTGGAAGTATTTTAGGCCCCACAATGAAAATTGATAAAGGGTCAAACGTTTCTATTCCTTTTCAGAATAACTTATCAGAAGAAACGAATGTTCACTGGCATGGTCTTTTAGTGCCACAGAATATGGATGGGCACCCGAAAGATGTTGTACAAAGTGGAGCTTCATTCAACTTCGACTTTACTTTAAATCAACGTGCCGGAACGTATTGGTATCATCCGCATCCTCATGGTAAAACTGCCCGACAGGTATTTATGGGTCTTGCCGGGTTCTTCATTGTAAACGATGACGAAGAAAAAAATCTTAATCTTCCTTCAAGCGATCAAGAACTTTTACTGGTGATCCAGGACAAACTAATTGAAAATGGACAGTTGAATTATTCGCCCTCCATGTCTGAGATTATGACTGGCTATACAGGAGAATATGTTTTAGTTAATGGAATATATGCTCCAACCCACGCTGTAGCTACGAAGTATTATCGGTTTCGCATTTTGAATGGCTCTACAGCCAGGGTTTATAATCTTGCATTGAGCGACAATCAGTCTTTTGAAGTAATTGGTGCTGACGGAGGTTTACTGTCACAGCCGGCCACTGTGAACTCACTTCTTCTTGGTCCCGGAGAGCGAGCAGATATATTGTTGAATTTTAAAAACTACACTGTTGGGAAAGAGATTTATTTGAAAAACAAAACCTTCAGCGGTGGTGCACAGGGGCAGCAGGAATTCAAGATTATGAAGTTTGTAGTCAATCAGGCTGTAGACGAGACATTTACTGTTCCTTCACAGCTTTCCGTCATTCAGCCGATTTCAACAGCGTCTTCATCCAAAACCCGTATCATGAAAATCAAAGGCATGATGGAAGGCATGAGCGGAAATATGGATGGCAACATGGGAAGCGGTATGCATACGATCAATAATAAGGTTTATGATCTCGACCGTATCGATGAAACTGTTGAGGCGGGCGCAACAGAGATCTGGGAATTTGATAATTCCAATGGTGATGAAATTCATCCCATGCATATTCACGGTGTTCAGTTTCAAGTGATCGAGCGGATAGGCGGAAGAGGTTCATTAATAGCAACTGAAAAAGGCTGGAAAGATACTGTGCTTGTAATGCAAAGAGAAAGAGTGAAAGTGATCATGACCGTTCCGCAGGAGAAGGGAATATTTGTTTTTCACTGCCACAACCTGGAGCACGAAGACGATGGCATGATGCTGAATTATGAAATTGTTTAATAAACCTTTTTAAAACTATTAGTATGAAAACAAAAATGATGATGATTTGCCTGGCGGTGGTTGGCGGAGCAGTTTTTGCGCAACACGATCATGGCGCAGTGCAGAGTGCTCCCATACACAGTAAGAAAGAAAAAGCAACACATTCACACCGTGCTGCACCGGTGTTTCAAAATCAATTAGCCGATGTGTTTATGGTCAGCCTCCAATTGAAAGAAGCATTTGTGTCTTCGGATACTGCTAAAGTTCTGGTCGCAATTCCCGAAATAAGGAATTCAATATTAAAGGTAGACATGTCCCTGTTGAAAGATGAAGTACTGATGGACTGGATGGGTTACCTGAAAACACTCAACGAAAGTGTGGTCCAGATCAGCAATTCAACAGACCTTATAGTACAACGCAAAGCATTTGCTTCTTTCAACGATGCCATATATGAGAGCATAAAAATGTTTGGCATTGGTGGTATGACCGCTTACTACACCTATTGCCCGATGGCCAATAACAATTCAGGTGCGTATTGGCTTAGCAATTCCAAAGAAATTCGAAATCCATATTCTGGCAACGTTATGCTAACCTGTGGAAAAGTGAAAGAGACTCTTCAATAAATTCATCCATTAATTAGGGTTCACTCAAAGTCACTAAGTTCCTATAAATAAAGGTGTTGAAAGG
>JBBTBZ010000008.1:226150-414331 GCA_038043425.1 Bacteroidota bacterium | reverse complement strand
GTAAATAAACCTGATCAGATCGTTTTGGGTAAAAGTTTTTATCATAGGCTTGGTTGGTTGGAATCATTTTCTTTCTTAAGTTGATTAAAGCATACCTCATTCTACCCAGAGCTGTATTAATGCTAACGCCCGTGCGCCCTGCAATCTCCTGAAAACTCATGTCAAGGTAATGCCGCATAATCAATACTTGTTTTTGCTCTGTTGGTAAGTCCTTAATTAAATCTCTGAGCTTCGACTTGGCATCCTTGAAAATTTGTGCATCCTCCACTGAGTCCTCAGAAAACTCCATGGAATTAAACACCTTGCTGCCATCTTCCAATACAATTTCCGGATATCGTTTTCTCCTCCTGTAATGATCGATAGCCAAATTATGGGCAATTCTGCTAATCCAGGGTAAAAATTTACCTTCTTCATTGTACCGTCCTCCCTTAATGGTATTGATTGCCTTAATAAAGGTCTCCTGAAGCAGGTCTTCTGCCTGATAACGGTCTTTTACAATCATATAAATAGCCGTGTAAATCCGAGATTTGTGTCTGAAAAGCAGCACTTCGAACGCGTCTTCATTACCATTTTGATAGAGCGAAACCAACTGGCAGTCGCTTAATCTTTTGTCAATCATTCTTTCTTGCGTTTAGGTAACGTAGAGGTATTTGTCGATAGTGTATGGGGGTTGGTTTATTATTTCAGAACGAAAAGGTAGAAATATTTTGGTAGCACGCAAAAATTTATTGAAAAAATCTTGCCTTATAAATAGTTTCTTTTGCTATTTGGACTCGATTTTTTGATTGAATTGTTAAGTATGGCTGTAAGTAAAAAAAGGGTAATCAAAAGTTTGGAAAATCTTAACGAAGATCTAAGGAATCTACTTAAAGAACAGTATCCAAATGGTTACGAAGCAAGCATTACCCGAATTTCCAATGGCAAAAAAGAGCCAATCTTTGTTTTCCCGTTAGAAACAGAGGATGCTGTCTTTCTGGTCAAGGTTCCGGTTACAAAAAACAGTGATGGGGGCTATGATGTGGAATCTGGGGCAAAAGAAGAATTTGATGGTAATGACGATGACGATATCAAAACACCTGCGGCAGATGATGATTTTGAGAGTAGCGAGGGTGATTATGATGATGAAGGTGGACCCAAAGAAGCCAGCTACGACCCTGATTTTGATAATTAGCCATTAATCGCTGCTACCCAGAAGTATAGGTAGACCAAACACCTAATTAGTTAAACATAAAAAAACACTATCACCAAACGATGGTGTTTTTTTAAACCCAAGTGTCCCGCTCTAACTTCGAAGTCTGATAGGATGCGGTGAGGTGATTTTTTATTTTTGCGAATTCCCATGAATCCCTCCTCCTTTGAAGACGATACATTCCTCGATGAACTCGACCCAAGAGAGTTCATAATCATTAAACGAGCCCGGGTAAATAACCTTAAAAACCTAAGTGTTGCTATTCCCCGCAACAAATTGGTGGTGATAACTGGTTTGTCAGGCTCAGGTAAATCTTCACTGGCATTTGATACGCTTTTTGCAGAAGGCCAACGTATGTATGTTGAAAGTTTGAGTTCATATGCTCGACAGTTCCTGGGACGGATGGAGAAACCCGAAGTTGATTATATACGTGGAGTTTCTCCGGCCATTGCTATCGAGCAAAAGGTAAATACCCGAAATCCACGATCAACGGTAGGAACCACAACTGAGATTTACGATTACTTAAAACTTCTTTATGCCCGCATTGGAAAAACGTATTCACCAGTTAGTGGAGAGGAAGTTAGGCGAGATACAGTTACGGATGTAATCGACTTCATCAACCGGCAAAAAGAAGGAACACGCATAATGGTTGCTTGTCCCTTGAAAATTCAGAAGGGTAGAAAATTGGAAGATGAAATGAATCTGTTGCTCAGTAAGGGCTTTGCCCGAATCTTGATTGACGGGGAGGTCAAGTTTATAGAAGAGCTGACCTCACCCCCAGCCCCTCTCCAAAAGGAGAGGGGGGAAGAAGATGATAAAAAGAAAGTCACCAAAGCCAAAACTAATTTCTCCCCTCTCCTCCGGAGAGGGGCCGGGGGTGAGGTGGAAATACTGATTGATCGCGCGAATGTCAATGCAACTGATGAGGATTTAACTTTTCGACTTTCAGATTCCGTACAAACTTCTTTCTTTGAAGGGCACGGAGACTGTATTATACATGTTGCGGGAACGGAAAAAGTGCATTTCTCAGATCGATTCGAATTAGATGGCATGTCATTTACAGAGCCCTCCATTAACTTATTCAGCTTTAATAATCCATTTGGTGCCTGTCAAACTTGTGAGGGGTTTGGAAAAATTCTTGGAATAGATGAAGACCTGGTTATTCCTGACAAAAGTCTTTCCGTGTATGAAAATGCTATTGCCCCTTGGCGGGGAGAAGTAATGAGTGAGTGGCTCAAGCCTTTGTTAAAGAATGGAATTAAGTTTGACTTCCCAATTCATCGCGCCTATAATGAGCTCACACAAAAAGAGCGCGATCTGGTGTGGAGTGGGAATGAGTATTTTGAAGGCCTGCATGAATTTTTCAGATTCATTGCTACAAAAATGCACAAGATCCAATACCGGGTCATGCTTTCCCGCTACCGCGGAAGAACGACTTGCCCGGATTGCAGAGGCACAAAGCTGCGCAAAGATGCATCGTATGTAAAAATTAACGATACGTCCATCACTGATTTGGTGCTGATGCCCATAGAAGATGTATTGATCTTTTTTGAAAGAATAAAATTGCCAGCCTACGAGCAAAAAGTTTCTGATAGAATCCTAACAGAAATCCGGACGCGACTTGAGTATATGACAAAAGTTGGGTTGGGCTATCTTACCCTTAATCGCATTACTAGCACCTTATCAGGAGGTGAATTTCAACGGATAAAATTAGCAACCTCCCTCGGAAGCGCCCTTGTTGGTTCCATGTACATCATGGATGAACCCAGCATTGGTTTGCACCCACGCGATACGGCACGCATGGTAGAAGTTCTGAAATCACTTCGCGACTTGGGGAACACCGTAATTGTGGTAGAACATGAAGAAGAAATTATGCGGGCTGCTGACCAAATTATAGATATTGGACCAGACGCAGGATCGCATGGTGGTAAATTAATTTTCCAGGGAACACAAAAAGACTTACTCACAAATGGAACTGTAAGGCTAGCCTCACACACTACCGATTATCTCACGGGCAAAGAGAAAATTGCTGTGCCCACATTGAGACGGAAGTGGAAAGACTCCATTACAATCGTTGGGGCCAGAGAAAACAATCTTAAAAATCTCACAGTAAAATTTCCCCTGGGCATACTCACGGTAATTACCGGAGTAAGTGGCTCTGGAAAATCTACTATGATCAAAAAAATTCTATATCCAGCATTGGGCCGAATGAATGGATCCGTTGCGGAAACCCCAGGCAAATATGATAAGTTGGAAGGAGACATTTCTAAAATTACCCAAGTCGAATTTGTAGATCAGAACCCGATTGGCAAATCTTCCCGATCGAATCCTATTAGCTACGTAAAAGCATACGATGCCATTCGTCAACTGTATGCCGATCAAACGCTCAGCAAACAGAGAGGATATAAACCTTCTCATTTTTCATTTAATGTGGAAGGTGGCCGATGCGAAACATGTGAAGGTGAAGGTGAGATAAAAATTGAAATGCAATTCATGGCCGACATCTTTTTGAAGTGCGAGAGTTGTCATGGCAAGCGTTTCAAGCAAGAAGTATTAGAGGTAGAGCATAAAGGAAAAAATATCTATGATATTCTGGATATGACCATTGAGGAAGCTCTTGATTTTTTCCGGGATAAAAAGCCGGTTTATGAAAAGATTCTTCCCCTGTTTGAAGTAGGTTTAGCCTATGTGAAACTTGGGCAATCCTCAAACTCTTTATCCGGTGGAGAAGCACAGCGAGTGAAACTTGCTTCCTTTCTGGGGAAAAATTCCATGGATGCCAAAGATCACATTCTTTTCATTTTTGATGAGCCGACCACAGGTCTTCACTTTCACGATATTTCAAAGCTTCTCAAGGCTATTAACGCATTGGTTGATCAAGGACATTCCGTGGTGGTTATTGAGCACAACCTTGAGGTGATTAAATGTGCTGATTGGGTGATCGATTTAGGCCCTGAAGGCGGAGAAAAAAATGGAGGGCACTTACTTTTTGCGGGCACCCCCGAAGAAATGATAAAAAAATGTAATGTGGGATATACGGCCAAGTTTTTGAAACTAAAGTTGTGACCGTTCCGGTTTTACCTTTTCCACTCTCCGTGTTCCGCCATACAACTCGTACTCTAATAATCGGCAATCAATAGTAGCTGTATAGAATTCAATTCTTCGACTTGCTTTTAATCCTATTTTTTTTGCCAGATCGAGATTGCCAGTGAATACATAACCGAGATAGCCCTGGCATTTCTTCTTCATAAAATCTCCTATGCGCGCGTAGGTCGCCTCCAATTCAGTTTCCTCGCCAAGGCGCTCGCCATATTCAGGATTGAAGTAGATAACTCCGGGCGGCTCTGGCAGCTTGGTTGCTTCAAAATCACACATATGAAAATCAATGAACTTCTCCACTCCTGCATTCGTAGCATTTATTTTGGAGATGTTTACAGCATCATCACTGATATCACTGGCAATTGCTCTTAGGCCTTCTACTACAATGATCTGGTCTTCCAATTTTTGATATTCAGAATTGTATACTTCCGGATCATAGCCCTTGATGTGTTTGAAAGAATAATTCGTTCGAAAGAGGCCAGGTCTACGGTTGGTGGCTAATAAAATCGCTTCAATAGCAATCGTTCCAGATCCACACATAGGATTCACAAAAGGCGACATTCTATCCCATTTAGTTGTCATAATAGTTGATGCCGCTAATGACTCCAACATAGGAGCTTTGCCCGGAATTTTTCGATAACCATGTTTCGATAAAGTCTCTCCGGATGTATCCAGAAATATTTCAGCCCGTTCTTCCTTCCAATACATATGAAACACGGCCCCATCATAGCCAGATCCAGAGTCGGGCCTTCTCAACATTTCCCTAAGAAGGCGATCTGCAATGGCATCCTTTACGCGTAGGTTAACAAACATTTCGTTATTCACTGTAAAGTGATCTACTTTGCTGGACACTGAAAAATATCCGGTTGTTTCCAATAGATTTTCCCATGGATAGTGAATCAACTTATCATATAAATCGTCTGGCGCATTAGCTCTAAACTCTTGCAAAGAGTATAGCACCTGGCTGGCACACCTAAGATTCAAATTCAAGCGGATGCAATCATTTACGGTGCCTTGCAACTCTACTCCCGTTATAAATGTGCGAATTGGTTTAAGGCCAAGCTCAATAATTTCCTTTTCTAAATAGGGAGTTAATCTCTTAGGACAGGTAACTATAATGCGGCTTGGGGTTGTAAAAATGCTCATGCAGTGCGAATATACTACGCGGTGCGGCAATGCATACAAGAATCTCTTTGCGCAAGGCATCGATCAGATTATGCTTCACAAAATAACGATACGTGACAATGCTGATTCCTGAACCGATGCTGGTGTAAATCATGGAATATTCCAGCAGCTTGAGATTATTATTGCGTGATCTTACTATAAGAAGCCCCAATACCTCTAATTAGTGAAGAACTGAACCCCTGATGCTCCATCTCATTCAACCCTACAATCGTGCAGCCTTTTGGAGTGGTCACTTTGTCAATCTCTTCTTCCGGATGTCGGTTTAATTTTAATAATAATTCGGCAGCGCCTTTAACCGTTTGAGCAGATATCAGGCTGGCCGTTTTTGCATCAAAGCCGATCTCAATTCCACCCTGAGTTGCAGCTCTAATAAACCGAAGCGCATAGGCTATACCACAAGCACCAAGTACAGTTGCTGCATCCATTAATTTCTCATCAATTGGAATGGTGATTCCGAGTTGGTTAAACAAATCAGATACGTATTTAACCTGTACTTCTGTAGCCGATTGCTGGCACATACACGTTACTGATTCTTGTATAGCTATGGCTGTGTTTGGCATGGCCCTGAATATGGGAACGCCAGTACCAAGTATGGCCGCCAGGTCATTTAAAAAAATTCCTGTAACTACACTGATTACAATATGTCTTTTGGGATCAAATGATTTCTTCAATCCTTCTAACACCTCTTTTACATTAAATGGTTTAAGTGCAACAATAATTACATCATTGGCTTCAATAGCTGATTGATTATTATCCGTGACGCTTACGCCTTGATCTTTTAAACTTTGCAGGCGCAAAAGATTTCTCCTGGTAATTGTAATATCGCTTGCTTTTGCAAACGCGCTTTTGATAAGCCCTTCTGCAATGGCTGAGCCTAGGTTGCCTCCACCGATGATTGCTATTTTCTTTAAATTCATATACCTGTTGTTAAATCAAGCTTTCAAGTTACTGAGGTTTTTTGTCAATGTTTATCTCATCATAAATAGCTTTGATTTAGATACACTTAAATCGTTTGCATAATCGAGACTTATATTAACTTGTACACTTTTAATCTTTAGACCTAATCCGAATCAATATGTTGCATCACGATATTCTTGATAGCGTAAAAAAAAGAAATCCAAATGAGCCTGAATTTTTGCAGGCAGCAGAAGAGGTCATTCTTTCTGTATTACCAGTGCTTGAGCGAAATCCAGAGTATGCGAGACTGAAATTATTAGAGCGCATGTTAGAGCCCGAGCGGATGATCTCCTTTCGCGTGACCTGGCTGGATGATAAAGGTAACGTGCAGTTAAACCGTGGCTATCGTGTACAGATGAACAGTGCCATTGGGCCGTTTAAAGGTGGGTTGCGCTTTCATCCTTCTGTAACGCCAAGTATTTTAAAGTTTTTGGCCTTCGAACAGATTTTTAAAAATGCATTAACCGGAATTCCAATGGGCGGGGCCAAAGGTGGTTCTGATTTCGATCCGAAAGGGAAATCGGATAACGAAGTAATGAAATTTTGCCAGGCTTTTATGGGTGAGCTTGCGCGCCACATCAGTCATAGACTTGATGTACCTGCCGGAGATATTGGTGTTGGTAGCCGCGAGATTGGTTATTTGTTTGGTGCGTACAAGAAAATCAAAAATGAATTTACAGGTGTGCTCACGGGTAAAGGTATTGGCTGGGGTGGAAGCCTGATCCGAACTGAAGCAACAGGGTATGGTCTGATTTACTTTGCAGAAAATATGCTCCAGGAGAAGAAAGATTCTATCAAAGGAAAAACCTGCTTGATTTCTGGCTCAGGAAATGTGGCTCAATATGCAATTGAAAAAATCATTCACCTGGGTGGGAAAGCAGTAACAGCTTCTGATTCCAATGGATTTATACACGATGAGACAGGCATCACTCAAGAGAAACTGGAGTTCCTTAAAGATTTGAAGAACAATCGCAGAGGAAGAATAAAGGAATACGCGGATAAGTACAAGTGTGATTATAAAAACATTGATTCCAAATCAAATCACCATCCTCTTTGGAACATCAAAGCCGACTGCGCCTTTCCATGTGCCACACAAAACGAAATCAATACTAACGATGCCAATAACCTGGTGAAAAATGGAGTGAAATTATTGGCTGAAGGGGCTAATATGCCTACCACAATTGAAGGTATCAATATTCTAATTGCAAATGGAGTTTACTATGCGCCTGGCAAAGCCTCTAATGCCGGTGGTGTCGCAACTTCAGGTCTAGAGATGACTCAAAACTTTATGGGCTCTAATTGGACACGAGAGGAGGTGGATTCAAAACTGATTAATATCATGAAGAATATTCATGACACCAGTCTTGCGGCCGCAAAAGAATATGGTAAACCCGGCAACTATCTGGTTGGAGCAAACATTGCCGGTTTCATTAAAGTGGCAAAGGCAATGCTGGCCCAAGGGGTGATTTGATCTTTTCAAACTGGGGCAGCAGGCGGTCATTAATTCTTTTTACAACTCGTGGCAGTGGTAAAATTATTAGAGGAGAGCTTTCGAAAAACCAAAGTTGAGAAACTCCAACATATTTACTTGCTCCGAAAATCTGACAGGAGCCCCAAGGTTCTTTATTTCTCATAAAACTTCCAGGAACTTTTAAAATCCCTGGTCAAAGGTTGGTCCGTTAAGATTGCCTTTACCATTTCTACCGGCATACTGTTTTCGTGCATTACAGCATCATGAAATTGCTTATAGGTCAGCTTACCGCTGTCGACCAGTTCTTTTTTTAAAGAATAGAACTGAAAACCCCCTGTCATGTAAGCGAGTTGATACAAGGCTCCATAGTTGGCGGTGAACGATCGTCTTACTTCACCTTCGGCATTGGCGCGTTCATGACCAACACGATCTATTAAAAAGTCAATGCATTGCTTCGGTGTCCATTTACCAAGGTGATAGTTGAGCGAGAAAATGATTCGCGCACAGCGGTGCATTCGCCAAAACAACATACCAATACGGTCTTCAGGTGATTGCGGAAATTTCATGTCCCATAAGATCAACTCCCAATACAACGACCAGCCTTCTATCCAAAAAGGTGTATAGTAATTGCGATAACTTTTATAACGGTTTGCCATAAATCCTTCCAGATGATGTCCCGCAATTAACTCGTGGTGCACAGTAGCTCTTGAAAAGTGAGGGTTGTTACCGCGCATACTCATGAGTTTGTCTTCGTGATTCATGACATCTGTTGGATAAGAGATTTGCAATACTTCGCCACCCAGAAAAAATGGGCTGATCAATTGTTGCTTTGGAAGAATCATGCTCATACGCCAAGTCTCTTCCGCAATGGGTGGTATGGTAATCAAATCGTTCTTCTTTAGAAAATCAATCGACTCATTGTACAATTTCAACATCGCCTCCGGCTGATAGCCTTCCGGCACATAGGATTGTTTCACTTTCTCCTGAGCCTGTTTCCAGTTGTCGCCAAAACCCATTTCGCGGGATGCTTTTAATAATTCGGCATCGCACCAGGCAAACTCTTTGTTTGCTATTTCAACCAGTTCTTCAGGTGAGTAGGAAATCATCTCATATTTAAGCAAGCGTAGTAACTCTTCGCGACCAATTTGAGTACCAATGATACCACTTCCGTCATCTTTTGGCAGTGTGGCTGGATCAACTTTACCCTTCAACTGGGCGGCATACTTTGTTAAGGTGCTATCCAGTTGTTGATATGGCTTCGTCACCCACCAGGTAAACTGAGGATCGTAGCCATTATAAAAATCAAAAACACTTTTGAGTGCGGTCTGTTGACCTTTGATGATTCCTTCGGCACGGGTTGCCAATGCCATACTAAGATTTGCTTCTTGTCCCAGCTTTTTAGCGCTTACCAGAATATTTTTACGGACTTCATTCAATTGTTTGGCTACATCATCACTTTTAAGATGCACTCCCCTCCTTCGCAGTTTTTCAAGCTGATAAATAGGGTCTCCATAGGAAACAAATTTGCTTACCATAATGTACTCTTTTTCCTCCACGGTTAACAGGAGCAATTCATTTTCCAGTTCACGTTTTAACAAAATGTAATCAACTTTTCCTCCGACAGACATTTTTTCAAAAGGCAATTGCTCCAACCGCGATTGATAGTCTTTGTAAAATGTAACAAAGCGCTCCCTACGCTCATGGGAATAGCGAACATGATAAAATCGCTCAAGGCTGCCCAGGTCGGCCTGATAGTTTATGATTAGCGGATAGGCTTCCGTGGGTGAATCAGAATTGGCTATCTGGGCATTGGAGACACTGAGGCAGGCCGTCAGAAAGGCGAAGCCTGCAAAAAAACGTAGAGGAGTCAAGATCATGGTATTCATTTTTAAACTGTGAATGTAATTCCCCATAATGGTAATATCAAAGTACATCGTGACTGCCATGCGAACCTGAGTCTTTTCAATTACTTTGCATCCCAACCTTAAATCTTAGATGGAACTTCGATTAGACACCGGCTACCGGCAGATTTTGAAAATGGCTTTGCCCATTTCGCTGGCCATGCTTGTGCCGCAGATCAACTTCATCACTAACAACATTTTTTTGGGTGGGTTGGGAGAACGTGAATTGGCAGCCGCGGGTATTACAGGAGTGTTTTATCTCATCTTCGCTGTCGTAGGCAATGGACTTAACAATGGGTTACAATCACTCATCGCCAGACGGGCTGGTCAAAATCTGCCAAAAGAAATTGGTCGGCTTTTTTATAATGGTGTCTGGGTTGCAATGGCAATTGCAGCGCTGGGAATTCTAATCACTTACCTTTTTGCCCCCCTGGTACTTCGGGCAACGATACACGATGATCAGACCGCCAAACAGGTAATTCATTTCTTACTTATTCGTATTTGGGGTTTGCCTTTTCTCTACTTATATGTGATGCGAAATGCCCTGTTGGTCGGAACCAACCAGACCAAATTCCTCATATGGGGTACTCTCGCAGAAGCGCTGGTAAATATTGTTCTGGATTATGGATTTATATATGGGCATTTTGGATTGCCTGAAATTGGATTTGATGGTGCCGCTTACGCATCTATTATAGCAGAGGCAACAGGTCTCTGCGTGATCTACGCAGTTATACGCATCAAAGGCATACACAAAGCATTTTCTTTCTTCGACCAAACGAAAATTGATTTTTCCACCACCAAACTAATTCTGGTCCAATCTGCACCTTTGATTGTGCAGTATGGCATCAGCATCATGAGCTGGGAATATTTTTATATCCTGATCGAACACCATGGTGCGAGGGCCCTGGCGATATCCAATACCATGCGAAATATTTTTGGATTGTTCGGGATCTTTTGCTGGGCATTTGCCTCCACCACCAATACGATGGTAAGCAACATCATTGGCCAGGAAAGAATAGAAGAAGTAATGCCCCTGATCAAGCGGATTGTAAAGTTAAGCCTTGGTATTTCAGCTTTTATGTTTATCGGGCTTAACCTTGCACCCGGGTTTTTCCTTTCTTTCTACGGCCAAAGTGAAGAATTTATTAATGAAGCTATACCCGTAGTTCGCATCATTTCAATTGCGTTGATGATGATGTCCTTTGGAACCATCTGGCTCAACGCTGTAACCGGAACAGGTAATACGCAAGTGAACTTAATGATTGAGTTTATTACGATTGTAATCTACTGCATCTACGTTTACATGATATTGGAATATTGGAACCTGCCCATCACCTGGGGGTGGGGTTCGGAGTGGGTGTACTGGATAAGCATGTTCACCATGGCCTTTATGTATATGAAATCAGGGAAGTGGAAGGGAAAAAAGATATAACGCATAGTTAAAAAGAGTTTCTTAGACTAATTAGGGATGGGTGACTGTTTTGATTTCTCTCATTCCTCCCAAAGAACAACTATTGCAACTCTTACTCCGGTTACTAAACTATTTTACACGTATTCGCATCCTATCACAAAGGCACATTGAAAAAGTATTTCCTGCTAACCGCAATTCTTTTTCTCACTCTTCCAGGCTTCTCACAAAAAATGTTCAGGGGAATTGTTATTGACTCTGCCACTTTTGAAGAATTGCAGAATGTAATTATCAGTGTTAAACATTCTGAAAGAAGGACGATTTCTTCTCTTCGAGGTGAATTCACCCTTCAGGCAAACAACGTTGACACCCTACTCTTTGCTTTGCTTGGGTATCATTCCGTTGAATTACCCTTGTATTTCGAGGAGGATATTTTACTGATCCGTATGAGTGAACAAATTAGGATTTTAGATGAGATCACGATCAGGGCCACTCGGTTATACCCTAACGAAATTGTAAACCGGACAAAAGAATCTCCAAAAATGATGAGTGCCTTAGAAGGTGTCTTTGCTCCTTTTGACTACTTCTGGAGCCTGGAACGGGAGAAACGCAAACTTGCGAGAATTATAGAGGACAATAACAAAACGCAAACCTATTTGCAAGTCATTAACGATCCTATTGTAAAAACAATTATGATGAAGGCATACGATGTGACAGAGTTGGTTTATTATGAAACGGTAGCTGCTTTTAATCAACAGCAAAAATTCATCGCTTACGCAAGTGACCCTGAAGAAATCATGGAAGCATTGCACGATTTCTTTAAAAAAAACTCCAAATAAACGTTAGAGAGATTACTCTAATCCTTCAATCACTAAAATTACATTAAGGAAAATCTTTAGGGTTGCGAGGCAGAATTTTTTAATACTATTAAAGTATCTTTGACCTCTGCCAACATCGGCAGGAGGCCATCTCCAAATTGCTGACAATAAATTTGCAGCGAAAACGGGGCCTGAGTTATTTTAAAAACCAATTGCTATGTCTATCCAAAAAAGATTTTCAATTCAGGAGCTCGATCGAATCAAAGCTGCTGTGCGCGAAGCAGAGAGTAAAATTTCTGGTGAAATCGTACCCGTATTTGTAGAAAAGAGCGGCTTTTATAGCCTGGCTACTTATCGTGCGGCCATCCTGGGTGCAATTGCAGTATTTGTACTGATTATCATTTTTGACCGATATGTGCCTTCGCTGGCGATATATGATCCTCTCCTGGTATTTGTTTTCGTTTCGTTGGGCGGGTTTGCCGGGGCTTTAAAGGCCCACTTTATTAATCCCGTAAAGCGTTTGATGCTGAGTCAATACCACCTTGATCAAGCCACTAAAAAACGTGCTGAAAATGCTTTCCTGGAAGAAGAGGTTTTCAACACCCGCCAACGGACCGGCATTATGATATTTGTTTCTTTCTTTGAGCGCGAAGTGATTGTGATGGCCGACAAAGGCATTAGCAAAGTGGTGGATCAAAAAGTGTGGGATAATCTGGTGCGCGGCATAATTGACAGCGTGAGGAATGGAAAGATTGTTGAGGGCATGGAAGCCGCTATCAAAAAGTGTGGAGATATACTGCTAGAGAAAGGTTTCGTGATAGATCCTGATGATGTGAACGAACTAAAAGATGACTTGCGGATAGAGTAGCCATGTTCGATTTTCAAGGAGCCGATTTTTCAATTAAGCCAACCTCTCAGATGCATTCATATCCGCGATTATTTATTGTTCACATTGCTTGCTTGCTCTTTTTTGTAGTCCTGTCAGCACAATCTATTGCGCAACGTGCCATCCCTCAACATGGCGGTGTCTGGGTCCACGATGAAGCTAATTTACTTTCTCCGTCAATGGTTGGTCAACTCGAGGCGATATTAAAAGGCTATCGCGATTCAACTT
Organism: Bacteroidota bacterium; assembly: GCA_038043425.1. GTDB lineage: Bacteria > Bacteroidota > Bacteroidia > Cytophagales > Cyclobacteriaceae > ELB16-189. Next base: position 401,189 of record JBBTBZ010000008.1, on the reverse strand, counting down.
CAAATCAAATCGCCCTTTATATTATTCCGTCACTTGAAGGCGATGACATCGATGACTATGCTAACCGTGTTTTTACAGAATGGAAATTGGGTGATGAGAAAAAGGACAATGGTGTACTATGGCTTATAGCGCTTAATGATCGCCAACAGAGAATTGAAGTGGGCCTGGGATTAGAAGGAAATTTAACAGACGCCTTGTCTAGCCGCATCAACCGAAATGAAGTAGCTCCTTACTTTAGGGAAGGCAATTATGATGCTGGAATTCAGGCCGGCCTCACCGGTATTATGAAGGCCATTCAGGGTACATACGTTAATGAAGACCCTCCCCGCAGGAAATCAAAAAAGCGCTCTCCTATCGCTTCGATCTTAATTATCATTGCCATTATTGTCATGATGTCGCGGAGAAAAGGTGGACGTGGTGGCGGTGGTGGATACTGGTCGGCAGCCATGTTGGGAACATTGTTAGGCAGCAGTATGGGTAGAAGCTCAGGGTCATGGGGTTCCGGAAGTGACTTTGGCGGAGGAGGGTTTTCGGGCGGAGGGGGTTCCAGTGATTCGTGGTAATTAAGATTTTAATGATGAAAATATTCCAGACTAAAGTAGGCAATGGGCAATGGGCAATAGGCAATCATAGGGCTTACAATTGCCTACTGAAATTTGCCTACTGCCTACTATTACTACTCCTTCTTGTAACACCATATCTATCAACTGCCCAAAAGCCAATCCCCGAGCTCTGGGGCCAGCGCGTGCACGATGATGCTCACGTACTCAAACAGGAAACGATAGATGCCTTGGAGCAACGATTGAAAGTGTATGAAGATTCCTCATCAAACCAGATCGCCATTCTCACTACCCTATCACTGGACGGAGAAGTGCTGGAAGAATATTCTTTGAAAGTGGCGGAAGCCTGGAAGCTGGGTCAAAAAGACAAAGACAACGGTGTGCTTCTGCTCATTGCAGTGGACGATCACAAAATGAGAATCGAAGTGGGCCACGGACTTGAAGGTGTGCTCACCGATGCCCACAGCAATCGTATCATTAGAAATGAAATGACACCAAACTTCCGCAGGGGCGATTTTGATGCTGGCGTTACTGCCGCAGTAGACGCCATGATAAAATCTATCGGAGGAGAATATTCGGCTGATGATAGCGATGATTTAAATGATCTGACAACCGGCCAGCGCATTGGTATTGGCTTAGGGATTTTTGTGTTCCTGGGCATCTTCGCTTTTTTTGCATTAATCGCGCCTGGCGGCATAGGCTGGGGTATCTATGCTTTTCTGTTACCCTTCTACGCAACCCTTCCAGTCATAGCTGTTGGATTGGAATACTGGTATGTTCCACTTTCTGTCTATGCTATTGTGTTTCCCATCTTAAAAATCTGGCTCAATAAATCCGGATGGGGGCAAAAAATTTCAAAGAAGATGAACAGCAGTTCCGGCAAAGGTTCGGGCTGGTCGTCTGGTAGCAGCAGGAGCAGCGGTGGCTGGTCATCAGGAAGTAGTGGCAGCAGTTTCTCTGGTGGCGGTGGCCGCTTTGGGGGTGGCGGAAGCAGTGGCAGTTGGTGAGATAGTTAATAGATGTTGTGCGCAAGCCCCTAAGGACGGACTAGGATATGGAGTTAGAAAAAAAGAATTGCACATTTTCCTATGTGGATGTAAGTCCAAGCGAATTATTCCATAATACGAGCTCGACTCATTTAGCCTTTGTATTGACCAATTTCATTCATATTCAAAAATCGTCATTAAACCCAACTAGACAATTTAAAGATGTTCGGGGACTAATTCGAAAAATAAAAACTATTGACTATTTGATTGACCAAATTGAAATGAATAAAATAGGCTTGCTCGCATTAGGCTATTTAACGCGTAGGGACATGGCCTTTGAGAGCGGTAAGAACTTTCTACTTCATTACCGAATTATAGATAAATACGAGAGGAGTGACCAAAGAATCATAATCAATAAAATAGATACCTCAATTGGACAGTTAATAAGTTTGGCTTGGTACTCTTTAATGCTTTCTGCTTTTTCTAAACAAGTTGGGTCATTTATTCGATATGAGAAGAAAGAGCAAGGAATAATATTCTTAGACTTATTGCCCGGTGACAACCAAGATAGCCCAAAGAGTAAATTGGAAATAATCAAATATCTGACAGCTCAGCCAGCATTGAAGTCATTCTTTGATGATGCAGTTCTATACAATGGAATCAAAAGAATTGGTTATGGCTACGGAATGAAAAATAATAGTATTAAGGGCTTAAAAAATGATTTTGAGTTTGTACTAACAGATTGGATAGCACAATCATTAAATTGCTTACACAACAACGGACTGGCAAAAGATGAGATGGAGGAAAAAAGGAATTTCGAATTAAGTAAGTTGGCTGGATATCTGATAAAGAAGGGCTATCTGAAAGTTATTTCGATTAAATTAAAATTCTAATGAAAGTAGAATCACTAGGTCAACAATACTAGTCGTTATGAAGTATCAAATACTTGTTGCTTTTTTTCTTCTCCTGTTCGGATGTACACAAGAGGATAAGGAAAAACAAAAAGCAAATATATTTTTTAATAATGCTATCTATGACAGTAGTGCATTTTATTATCAAAGAATAGTGGCAAGCAATCCTAGTGACACAATTAGTCTTTACCGGCTTATTCTAAGTCTAAAGAAAATACAAGATTTTAAGGAAGCCATTAGATTGTCCAAAAGTGAATTGTTTGATAAGGCATGGAAAGACAGCATTCTCCTACTTTGTTACCATATCTACAATGAGCAAGAATCAGACAGTTCAATCTTAATGGCTGAAGAGCTTGCTAAAAGACATCCATATAACAAAGAATATCATCTCAACTTAGCTAATAGCTATTACAACAAGGCAATAAATAACTTAAATGTCAAAGATGAGTTTCTTAGTAAAGGGTTTTCAGAAATTAAGACCGCTTTATCAATAGACTCAAATTACTACGATGCTATTCATGAACGAGCCTTGTTGAGATACGGTTTTGGCGACTTTAGTGGTGTGATTAATGATATGGAGTTGGTAATTTCCAAAAACATTAAGGACAGCTCCAAAATATCTTCATGCTATAGATTTATCGGTCTTTCTTTGGCCAATAGAAATGACTACAAGGCCGCTATCTTAAAATTAGACACTGCTCTGATTTTTGACCCAACAAACAGTTACAACTATTTAAGTAGGGGACAAATTTACCTTTTGAATAGCGAAAACATGAAAGCATGCGAGGACTTTAGCAAATCATTAGAATTAGGAAACATACCAGCTGGTAAAGAAATTTCAATAAACTGCAATTGACCTATCCGTGAAAAAGCATGTTATTAAAAAACCTCAAAATGAATTATGATACACTGACAATATTTCATTACATGCTGTCAGGTCTTCCGACCTGACCACATCAGGAGTAAATTACACTTTCGGAAAATTGGTTTGTCGTAGAAGTTCTCTAATCAAAGAATTCTACGTGCTGTCAGGTCTTCCGACCTGAACACATCAGGAGTAAATTACACTTTCGGGAAATTGGTTTGTCGTAGAAATTTCCTAATCAAAGAATATACTAAATTTGAATGCGTCAGGTCGGAAGACCTAACGGCACAACGAGGTTATAATTCTGTTAACCTTCGAGAAGGACTTCACACATTAGAAATTAGATCACCAAAAGAATTGATGGAATATGAAAACTGAAATTAAGACTGACAAGAAATTTGACGCAGTAAAATACATGCGACAAGAGGGCGATCGAATTTCAAAGACGATTAAGGGAATGACTCCGGATCAAGAGATTGAGTATTTTAGAAAGAAGTCGGAGGAATTTAGAAAGAGTAAGTGAACGGCACAGCCCCCAACAAAAATGTTTTTGCAATGCGGGGGTTTAGTGTTGGTATTAAAAGTAATTTCTTAATTTAATTTCGTTCGGTGTCGCGGGAGAAAACGGAGAAGGTCGGCCTTAACATTCCTCAGCCAGCTGGCGAATACATTTTTAAGCCCTCCTATTCCCCGCATTTGCATAAACACAAGCGTTGTGCGTCAGGCGGTGGACGACAAGAAAGTGAGTAGAAATAGTTAAATTTGGGGATTATGAAAACAGGGACATACAATATTGACTTAGGGTTTGATCAGATTTTGGATCTGGTGAGACAATTACCCAAAAAGGAGAAAATTCGCCTTTCAAAAGAGCTTGAGAAAGAGATTATTGACACCAAGTTGACAACTTTACTGAAGGCTTTCAAAACTGACGACCTTGACCAAGAGACCATTAACCAAGAAGTGGAAATTGTAAGGACTGACCTATATGTCAAGTCAAAGGCCAAGTAAGGTAATTATTGACACTAATCTTTGGATTAGCTTTTTAATTGGCAAAGAGTTACAAAACCTTAAAGACCTAATTACTACGGAGAAGGTAAAACTCATTACTACAGACCAATTAATCACCGAACTCAAAATTGTTACTGCACGACCAAAACTTCAAAAGTACTTTGACCAAGAAAAAATAGCAGAGTTAATTTCCTTTCTGGACATAGTTGCAGAAAAAGTGAAGATCAAAAATATTGAACAAACTTGCCGTGACCCTAAAGATGATTTCTTATTGGCCTTATCCAAAGAGAGTAAAGCGGACTATTTAATTACCGGTGACAAGGTCTTATTAGAAATAGGAATATATGCCAGAACAGAAATATTGACTGTGAATAAGTTTAAAGAGAAGATTAGGTAACCGCCCGAACGCACAACAAAATGCATGCGTAATGGCGGGGCTCGGTTTAAGGTAAAAGTGTTATCTTTCAAAATACGTTTTTGCAACGGGGACAGTGAAACATATCTTACACCCGCCACTTCACAAACCCAAAGGATATCTATGATCAAAACAATATTGGACAACTATGCAACTACATTATTTAATAGGGCGAAAGATGACTAAGAAAATAATCGCTGAAGGTGTGGTACATAAAGTACCTGAGGATTTAAAGAAAGCTTTAGTTTCTAATCCAGAGGTACTCGAAAATTGGAACAGGCTTACCCCACTCGCACGTAACGAATGGATTTGCTGGACTACCATTGTAAAGAAACCAGAAACCAGAAAAGACCATATAGAGCGACTATGTGCAGAGCTACTCGAAGGAAAGCGCAGACCATGTTGTTGGCCTGGTTGCCCACATTGGAGGCCAAATGCAAAAAAATGGTTTAAGTGACCTATATGATAGATTAACGATAAAATACAAGGTATGAATACTTCCGACACACACAATGAGCGTATTGCAAAAATGACCTTTGCCTCGGTCTATCCTATGTATCTCGCAAAGGTGGAGAAGAAAGGCAGAACAAAAGAAGAATTGAATCAGGTCATTGAGTGGCTAACTGGCTTCGATAATAAGAAATTGCAAGACCTAATTGGAAAAAAAGTAACTTTTGAAACATTCTTTCAGAATGCAGCATTAAACCCAAATGCGCACCTCATCACCGGTGTAATATGTGGTTATCGTGTGGAGGAAATTGAAAATCTTTTGACTCAAAAAGTTAGGTATTTAGACAAGTTGGTGGATGAGTTGGCGAAAGGCAGAAAGATGGAAAAGATTTTACGGAGCTCGTAGGGAGTTTAGGTAGCTCCATTGCTCTTGACAATCTGCAAAGGCAGAAGAGTAGTCACGGCAACCTAAATGAAAACAGCATCCGCAGAAATTTAGAGCCTGATAAAACTGATAGCGCTCATAGTAACGCAGCCTCCGACTTGTCCTGTTATAATGTTTACATGGTCAAAGGGGTTACCAATTCAATTAAGCAATTATTAAATCACACGTCTTAATACTTACTTTCGATCACTTACGTATAACATGAAAATTAGTAAAGTCAGCGCGCTCCTACTTCTATTTCTAATCGCTTTTGGTGCGAAGGCACAATCCGACTTTAATATTTCCGGTAGATGGAACGGCACCGTACAAGTTCCGCTGGGAGAAGACCTCTTAGGGGAATATTTCTTCACGCAAAATGGTCTAATTGTTAAGGGGTATGTGAAGTTGAAAACCTTAAACGGAAAAGATTCATCAAAACATGAATTTTCCGGATCTATCAAACACGGAGTCGTTCACATTAAAGGAACTAAGTTCGAGTATAAATCGTCAGGCGCATGTTTAGCAGTGACAGAATTAAACTATGTAAAGGAAAACAACCAGGAAAAACTAATTGGCAAGTGGCGGGGAGATATGCGCTTGTCCACCTGCCCCCCGGGTGTTTCAGGAAAAATTGAAATTGCCCGAGTTATTGACTTCACTCCTCAACTAGTCCAACAACCGGCTAGAGTAGTTCAGGTAGGAACAAATGATGTAGAAGGAAATTCATTAATAACCGAATTAAGTAAAAGAAAATATTACGCCCTGATCATCGGAATAAACGACTATGTGGACGATGGAATTATGGATTTGGATAATCCGGTAAATGATGCAGTGGAATTAAAGCGCGTGCTCCAAAACTATTACACGTTTGATCCCGAAAATATTAAAATCCTTTCTAACCCAACCCGCACAGCTATTATTGAATCGTTTGATGTCTTGAGTGAAAGGATCACCGAACGAGATCATTTTTTGGTTTTCTATGCTGGCCATGGTATTTGGGATGAACGCCTGAACCAGGGCTTTTGGCTCCCATCAGATGCGCGGTTGAGTTCTAAAGCGCAATGGCTTTCCAACAGCACCATCCGCGATTATATTGGTGGCATTAAATCAAAACATACCTTACTGATTACCGATGCCTGCTTTAGTGGTAGCATTTTTAAAGAAAGGGCCGTATCATTTGAGAACAGTCGGGCGGTGCTTGAAATGTATAAGCTAACCAGCCGCAAAGCGATGACCAGCGGAGCGTTAAAAACTGTGCCCGATAAAAGTGTATTCATAACTTATCTTACTAAGAACCTTATCAATAACGATCAACCCCTGCTCTCAGCTGAAGAACTATTTCGTACATTTAAAATTGCTGTGATTAATAACAGTCCTAATGGACAAGTTCCTCAATACGGTGCAATAGGTCAGGTGGGTGATGAAGGCGGAGATTTTATTTTTTTGAAAAGGCCTGACAAATAATCTGTTAGTTTCAAACAGTAAGGCCTGACATTCTCCTGGTCGGAAGACTATGCAGGGGCACACAGGACAACGTTTCGGTTTGTATCCTTTAAACTGTCTCTCTTTTCCATTCATAACATAAACCGCGCAGTAAAATTCTATGAAACTAAGTTTTGCTTTACTTGTCTTTACAAGGATTATGGTTTTTCCATGTTAGCTCCGGATGAAATAGAAATTCACCACTATTTATTTCTGAAAACCTTTTCATAGCCTTTAGCCCTTGTTGGTGTTGCGCGAATGAACGCGGGAAGGTCACCAACAGACTATTCTTCGCGGAATCTCCTCCCACGCTCGGCACACTCCAGGCAAAGCAAGTGGAGGCCCCCTATTGGTTAGTCACAAACCATTTTAGTCTGTTCAAATACGAATATTGCCACCTTCATCAATGTTTACATTTCTTCGCCACACATTTGCTATCTTACCGTAAATGAAAACCTGAAAACTATGCATCGCGAACAGTTTATCAAATCACTTGGCCTGCTCACTCTTGGTGGACTGAGTGCAAGCACTTTTTTTTCCTCTTGTGCTGAAAAAAAATCTTCCGATTCTTCAACCGATAGCAATGCTTCTGTTGCCACAACAAATGAATTGTTTTTCAAAATCTCATTGGCCGAGTGGTCGTTGCACAATGCGCTGGTTGCAAAAGAATTTGAAAACCTTGATTTTCCTGCGAAAGCAAAAAATGAATTTGGCATTAGCGCAGTTGAATATGTAAATCAATTTTTCATGGACAAGGCTAAAGACAACGTCTATTTGACAGCGCTGAAAAAACGTGCCGATGATGCAGGCGTTACGAACGTGCTGATCATGTGTGATGGAGAAGGCGAGATGGCCAACCTCGATGCAAAACTAAGAATGCAGGCAGTAGAGAACCATTACAAATGGGTTGAAGCCGCGAAGTTTTTAGGCTGTCATTCCATCCGGGTAAATTGCTTTGGTGTCGGCACAGCCGAAGAAGTGGCCAAGGCGGGCACAGAGAGTTTGCGAAAGCTTAGCGAATATGCACGGCCGCTGGGCATTAACGTGATTGTGGAAAACCACGGAGGATACTCCTCCAACGGAGTGTGGCTGAGCAAAGTCATTTCGGATGTTGGGTTGGATAACTGTGGTATTCTGCCTGACTTCGGCAACTTCTGCACAAAGCGGGAGAAAGGAGATATGTGGGACTCGCCTTGCATTGAACAGTATGACCGCTATAAAGGCGTTACGGAAATGATGCCTTTTGCAAAAGGGGTGAGCGCCAAGGCTTATGACTTTGACGAACAAGGCAACTGTATTGAAACCGATTATTCTAAAATGCTTTCTATCGTAAAAGCCGCTGGCTATGTAGGGCATATAGGAATTGAGTATGAAGGCACTAACCTGAGCGAACCTGAAGGCATCAAGGCAACAAAAGCCCTTTTGGAAAAAGTTGGGGCAACTGCCTAAGTCGAACCAACAGATTAATAGGGCCAATCCTTTGTTCAAGGTTTGTCCTTTTATTTTAGTTTGGTATGAGATGGAAATTCACCTGCGGTCTCAGCAAAACCTGGGGTTTTTTTAAATAGACTTAGGCCACTATTTATTTCTGAAAACCTTTTCATAGGAGGATCGCTACTCCTATTTTTGAGCCTTCTTACAAATCCCTGAAAATTATTAAATCCTGATCATGAAGCGCGACAAAATCATCTTTGACCTGATTGAAAAAGAAAAACAACGCCAGCAGCATGGCATTGAGCTGATTGCCTCCGAAAATTTCGTGTCTCTTCAAGTCATGAAAGCACAAGGGACTGTCCTCACCAACAAATATGCAGAAGGTCTGCCTGGCAAGCGCTATTATGGAGGCTGCGAGGTTGTAGATGAAATAGAACAACTGGCCATTGACCGCATCAAAGCATTGTTTGGCGCTTCGTGGGCCAATGTTCAACCGCATTCCGGTGCACAGGCCAATGCTGCCGTAATGTTGGCCTGTTTGAAGCCCGGAGATAAAATCTTAGGATTCGATCTATCACATGGAGGGCATCTAACACACGGCTCTCCTGTTAATTTTTCAGGCAAATTATATCAGCCAACGTTTTACGGGGTAGAGCAAGAAACCGGGTTAATAAATTTTAGTAAAGTGATTGAAATCGCGCAGAGGGAAAAACCCAAAATGATCATCTGCGGGGCTTCGGCTTACAGTCGCGATTGGGACTATAAAAAATTGCGCGAAGCAGCCGATAGTGTTGGTGCTTTACTGCTGGCAGATGTCTCCCACCCTGCTGGTCTCATCGCCCGCGGTTTATTGAACGACCCGATGGAACATTGTCATATTGTTACCACTACCACTCATAAAACTCTGCGTGGCCCACGTGGTGGCTTGATCATGGTGGGTAAAAACTTCGATAATCCGTGGGGACTGAAAACGCCTAAAGGAGAGATCCGCAAAATTTCTTCCGTTTTGGATTCTGGTGTATTTCCTGGCACTCAAGGCGGACCTTTGGAACATGTAATTGCGGCAAAAGCCGTTGCTTTTCAAGAAGCGCTGAGCGAAGAATATTTACAATACATTGTGCAAGTGGCCAGGAATGCAAAAGCAATGGCCAAGGCGTTTGTAGATAAAGGATATAAAATCATTTCAGACGGAACAGATAATCATTTGATGTTAATTGACCTTCGTTCAAAAAAGTTAACTGGAAAAATTGCTGAAGAATCCCTGATCCAGGCGGACATTACCATCAATAAAAACATGGTGCCCTTTGATACCCAATCCCCATTTGTTACTTCGGGTATGCGCATTGGCACTCCCGCAGTTACCACTCGTGGCATGATGGAAAAAGATGTGGTAAAGGTGGTTGATCTGATTGATGAAGTCTTGAAGAAACCGGAAGATGTGAAACACCTGAAGGCAGTCAAGCGGAAAGTAAATGGCTTTATGAAGAAGTTTCCGTTGTATTCTTAAAATCATAGCTTTGGGTCTATTGACTCTCACCCCATCTAACTTTCTTGCCCTTCTCTTAACGGAGAGGGCATTGATACTTCTCAAGTGAAGATTAATGTGGATGGGTGAAGTAAACCGCGACAGTTTTGTATGAACACGGACTCAATGGTGAGACTAGATAATTTTATTAAGTAAATGGGTGACGAAAAAGAAATGGCTTTCCTCGATCATTTAGAGGAATTGCGCTGGCACGTAGTGCGGTCCGTCAGTGTGATTTTTATCATGATGATCGCTGCCTTTGTTTATATAAGGGAAATTTTTGATCATATCATTTTTGCACCGGCCAAAATTGATTTCCCGGCATTCAAATACATGTGTGAAATAGGTAAGTCGATGGGGCTTGATGAACTTTGTGTAACCGAACTGCCTTTCAAAATTCAAAGCCGCAACATGACCGGGCAGTTTATGATGTCGCTGACGGCTGCGTTTGTTATCGGCCTTATCGTGGCCTTCCCTTATGTGGTTTGGGAATTCTGGAGATTTGTGAAACCGGGTCTTCAGATAAAAGAACGTAAATTTTCAAAAGGTGCTGTCGCGGCTGTGTCCTTTCTTTTCTTCCTGGGGGTCGCATTTGGATACTACATCCTCAGCCCCATGACGATCTGGTTTTTGGCAACGTATTCGATCAGCAGTATGATTGTCAATGAATTTGACATCACCTCCTACGTATCAACCATTACAAGCCTTATTATTGGCTGCGGACTTCTATTTCAATTTCCAATGGTCATTTATTTCCTCTCCAAGGTGGGAATTGTTACGCCACAGCTGATGCGAAAATATCGCAAGCATTCTATTGTTATAATCCTGATACTAGGTGCCATAATCACTCCTTCGGGAGATCCTTTTAGTTTAACGGTGATCTCATTACCTTTATATATGTTATTTGAAATCAGTATCTATATTTCAAGCGTAGTGGTGAAGCGCAAACTAAAAGAAGAAGAAGAAGCAGAATTGCGTGCTGACCAAGCCAGCTCATGATAGGGAAAATTGCTATCGGGGCAGACCATGCCGGGTTTGAATATAAAGAGCTATTAAAAAAATGGCTTGAGAGAAACGGCTATGTAATAAAAGATTTTGGGACCTTTAGTACAGACTCAACTGACTATCCCGATTTCGCTCATCCTGTTGCAAGTGCTGTAGAAAAAAATGAATTTGAACTTGGCCTCCTCATGTGCGGAAGCGCCAATGGTGTAGCCATTACCGCCAATAAACACCAGGGGGTACGGGCTGCAGTTTGTTGGAATGAAGAATTAGCCGCTCTGGCTCGCCAACACAATAATGCCAATGTGCTTTGCCTGCCAGCACGCTACATAAGTCAGGAACTTGCCGAAAAGATTGTAGATCGGTTTCTCCATTCAAACTTCGAGGGTGGGCGGCATGAACGCAGGGTAGGCAAGATTAGTTGCTAATCCTTTTATATAACTCTCCATCTCTCCTATACTTAGATTTTATGCCGGGAATCCGTTCAATTACTTTTTTCATATAATCCTTTGGATCAACGATGACCTCAGGTGGATCTGTTTGAAACGCTCCGTTTATAAGTACAATGTTTTCAAAGTATTCTGTCTTTTCAAAAAGAGGTTGCGATAAGCCCCAATCAGGAAAGTAACCCGCCAATATATTATACTTGTAAATTCCCACATCATCGCACAACACCATAACTCTTTTATTTTGTATCTCCTTCTCATATGATGAAGTGCCTGGAAACATTGTCTTGAGGTTTACAGCAGGTATTTGGTCATACCGTGTGAGCAAATTCATGCTAACCAGACCTATCAGAAAAATCCAGAGCATACTTTCTGCAATCCACTTTCTTCGGATGAATATTAAATAATGACTCACCAGATAAGACAGGGAGGGGATAAAAATGATTAGACTCTGAGGAGAAAGCTCGCGGGTAATGAAGATGTGGAGTACGGCTACCAACAACCACAGAAACATGATTTGAAAAAGCTGTGACTGATATTTTGTAAAATGAGCTTCACGATTGAGCATGAATAATGAAAAGACGAAATAAGTAATAGGCACAATTCCCAAAATTAAAAGGCCTTTCATCGAAATCAATTCAATTCCTCCAAATGTAAGATTAGGTAAATAATAATTTTGCCATAGCTCAGCGGTGTGGCCCCAAAAAAAATAAAGCGTGATTAACATCGCATGAGGCAATATGTATCCTACAAAAAGTAAAAGAGCTTTCCGTATGCTAATTCGAGTATACACGATTAAAATAAAAAGTGTTGCGACCAGAAAAATAGTATAAGAAAACATGAGCAGTGATGCTAACCCCAGATAAACGCCAAGATTGAGAATAGTTTCATCCCGTTGAATCCGAAATTCAATTTCCTTAAAGAGATTATTGAGTGCTAACAATAAAAAAGTTGAAGCAAGAAGTTCAGGTGAAAACGTTAAGAAATCGAATGAAAGAAAGCACAACAATCCAAAAATAAGTGCAGGTAAATAGGTACTATCGTTATAGGCTTTGTTTACAATCAGGACACTTGAAAAAAATGAAGCTTGAAAAAAAATGATGAGTAGGGAAAGAGAATGACGTCCAAACAATGACCTTCCAAAAATCCAATCTGCCATTCCAAAAAATGCAGAAGTCAAAGGTGCTGTTGAATCATACACCTGAATGTACATACGTTTTCCGCTGTGAACTGCTTCCCCAATCACAAAACTTTTAAGTTCCGGGAGCGTAACGGCCACGGGGTCAATAAAAAATGGAAGGGACAATAAAACAAGTATGATCAGGAGGCCAATCAGACGGTAGGGATCATTAATGCGAAAGAAGCGAAGTAACACGGGTTCTAATTAAGCACGCAAATAACTCAAAAAATGCACGTAAACCGCAGAGTTTGCCAAAGGAAAACCGTATGGGTTCAGCACATTCTATTAGCCAAAACATTGCTCCGAGTATTTTTCCTGAATAACTCTTCACCGAACTTTTCGGCTTCTATAGAACAGGACTGCTGACTTTCTTATCTTTACCCCATGAGCGGAACAGTAAGGCAACAAAAATATTCAAAGCTAATTCAAAAAGAACTTAGCGAAATCTTCCAGCGCGACAGGCGAGGAATTTTAGGCAATAATTTTGTCACCATTATGGAAGTTCGCATGAGCCCAGATTTAAGTGTTGCCAAAGTATATGTGAGCATGACCTTGGCAAAGGATAAAGCCGTTGTGCTTGACAAACTGAATACACATAAGCCTGAAATCAGGAAAGCTCTTGGTGCTAAAATCCGCAACCAGGCACGCATCGTGCCACAACTGGTCTTTTTTATTGACGAGGTTGAACAAAGCGCAGAGCGAATTGAAGACTTAATTAAGAAGTTGAATATTCCTAAAGGAGAAAAAGATGGGCTCAACGATTAACGTCTGATTCCTTTGAATTTATCTCTATTCATAGCAAAACGCTACTTTCTTTCTAAACGGAAGAAGAATTTCATTAATATCATTTCCATACTTTCCGTAGTAGGTGTGGCCGTTTCCACTGCTGCATTAATCATAGTTCTTTCCGTCTTTAACGGCCTTGAGGATTTGCTAGGTTCGCTTTATAACTCCTTCGATCCACAACTTAAAATTGAATTGGTAGAGGGAAAATCCTTTGCTGTAGATGAAAAACTCTTGACCAAAATTAAGAATGTTAAAGGAGTAGAAGTCGTGACGGAAACTATTGAAGACTTTGCGTATGTGCGCTACCGCGATGCAGATATGGTGGCAACCATACGAGGGGTGAGCGACAATTTCATTGACCAAAAGCGGCTTGAAGGCTATATGGTGGATGGTGATCTGAAGTTGAGAGAAAAAGATATTCCATTTGCCATTGTGGGCAGTGGTGTACGCTACATGCTATCCATTGCCGTAGAGGAGGATATGTATGCTCTGCAGGTCTACTATATCAAAAATGTAAAGGCTTCCGTTTCACTTGACCCTTCCAAAATATATTCCCAAAAAAGTATTCGTCCCGGAGGAGTGTTTTCAATTGAAAAAAATTTCAATGATAATTACATCTTCATGCCTCTTGATTTTGTGCAAGAGCTTTTAAACTATGGAAATAAACGCTCCTTTCTTGAGGTAAAAATATCGCCATCCGCAACTATCCATAGCGTTCAGCGTGAAATTAAAAATGCACTTGGCGACAGCTTTCATGTACTAACCAATGAAGAGCAGCATAAAGATTTGTATCGGTTATTAAAACTTGAGAAGCTATTTACATTTCTTGCCTTGTCCATGCTACTTTTAGTCGGCTCCATTAATATTTTCTTCTCATTGATGATGCTCGCCATCGATAAAAAGAAAGACATCACGATACTTTCAGCAATTGGAGCCGATAAAAACTTAATCCGAAGGATTTTTCTAGCCGAAGGGGCGTTGATCTCAGGTGTGGGAGCTACTCTGGGACTTATTCTAGGAGGTGTGGTCTGCTGGCTTCAAGATCGCTATGGACTTGTGTCCATGGGGATGGAAAACGCAGTCATTCCGAACTATCCTGTGAAGATGCTGGCGCTTGATTTTTTCTATACAGGTCTCGTCATTGTGGTGGTTACCATCATTGTATCAATACATCCGGCATCCTTGGCCGCTAAGACTTATTCAACCGAATATTTAGGATAAGTTGTGGGTTTTTTTGATTCTATAGATGTCCAATCCCCGGCTTAGCCGAGGTGTTAATTCACTGTATGTAAGTTCTGATCCTAAATTGTACTATTTATAGTGCGTTTAATTTACTATTTTTCAATTCTGCTTAGTCCAAAATTGGCCAAATCCGGAGCGAGGAGGCTCCTTTTGACTCAATAGGATGTCTAAATTCAGTTAAGAAAAGGGTAACCGCCATGAAAGTTTCGGCAGCACAGCCGTTTCAAATCATATATTCGCTGTACCAGCACGAATACCTGGGCTATATTTTTGAATCGTATATCGTCCATCTGGACGAAAAGGGGAAGCTGACTTATCAGCACCAAAACATATCTTCAAAAAATGCACGTGAGTTTGCCAAGGGCTTAGATAGCCGGGACTATGAACTGATTGATCTTATGGACAAGATGAATCAGGATATGGTTCTGAAAAAATTCTCTGCCAAAGTGATGAAACCAAATGAGTTCTTTGCCAAAACGTATGACAAACAGAAGGGAAGCGAATTGGTGCAAGAACAAATTGAGCATTACCTTGAAAAACTGAGGGCTGATGCCTTGGAAAAAATGAAAGGGAAGATGTTATATGAAATGGGAAATGATGGAGAGCCAACCTGGAAAAAATTAGAAGTGGTAGAAAGACGCGCCAGCATTCAATTTCATTTTAGCAGAAGCGAAGAGAACACAAATTATTATCCAACCATTTCTTTTGATGGAAATAAACTAGACATCCCAAATCCGACTGCCTATCTCGTCTGCAAAAACCCGGCCTGGATGGTGTTGAACGGAAAACTGTATGGATTTGACAAACCCGTTGATGGAAAGAAGTTGCTCCCATTCCTCAGTAAAAAGTTTGTCGTCATTCCAAAAAATCTTGAAGAGACTTACTATAATCGTTTCGTTGCTCCGCTGATTGCCTCATTCGATGATATTGAAGTAAAAGGTTTTGAAATCAACAAGAACAACTATGAACCGCATCCTTTTCTTACCATTAGTGAATTGGCCCAGGTGAGTACCAGCAATGGTGCCTCTCTTCTTTTTGAAGAAAAAAATGAACCCGCTGCCAATGATGAAGCAGGAAAAATTGTGTTTGATCTCTCGTTCAAATATGGTAAGCATCGCTTTCGCGGAGATGCCTTTGGTGCTGTAAATGTAACAGTTGAGAAAAAAGATAACGATTACATTTTTCACCGGGTAAAACGAAATATTGAAGCCGAGAAAAAATTCGCTCAAACTCTCATTAAGCTTGGGCTGCCACTTAAAGGATTTCGAACCGCAGTTGACAAATCACAGGCCTTTTCATGGTTGAATGAAAATCGAGTTAACCTCCTTAACCTCGGCTTTGAAGTAAGTCAGCCAGATAACCGCGACAAAAAATATTTTGTTGGTAAGGCCGTGATTGAACTGGAGGTAAAAGAAAACATAGACTGGTTTGATATTCATGCTAAGATTCGTTTTGGAGAGTATGAAATTTCATTTAAAGAATTACGCAAACTCATTCTGAAAAAGAAGGTTGAGTTTAAGTTGCCAAACGGAGAAATCGCCATTATTCCGGAAGCCTGGTTAATTAAGTACGGAGATTTATTTGCGATGAGTGAAACACTTGGTGATCATGAAAAGCCGGTATTAAAAAAGTATCATCTCAATCTCTTGAAAGAATTACAAGAAGGCAATTTGGCAAAAGTGCAGATGAGCGAAAAATTCCGGCAACTGGAGACCTTTACGGGGATTAAAGACTATTCTCTGCCACTAGGATTTTCAGGCAAATTGAGGCCATACCAAAAGGCTGGATACAATTGGCTGCGTTTTCTTAACGAATTTCATTTGGGAGGATGTTTGGCGGATGATATGGGCCTTGGCAAGACGGTGCAAACGCTAGCACTTTTACAAGCTGAGAAGGAAAAAGGAACGTTAACATCCTTGTTAGTGATGCCTACTTCCCTCACGTACAATTGGGAGATGGAGGCTGCAAAGTTTACACCTCAGCTAAAAATTCTGAACTATACCGGATCGCTTCGCAATAAAGATATTTCACGGTTTGAAAAATACGATGTGGTAATCACCTCCTATGGCATAGCCCGATTGGATATTGAATCTCTCCAGAAATTCCTCTTCAACTACATTATTTTGGATGAATCACAGGTGATTAAGAACCCCACGTCTAATATTGCGAAAGCTGTTCAACAACTTAAATCGAGGCACAAACTTACCTTGACAGGTACTCCTTTGGAAAACACGACCCTGGATTTATGGTCACAAATGACATTTATCAATCCTGGTTTGCTCGGTGGTCAAACCTTTTTCAAGAATGAATACCAGATCCCTATAGAGAAAAGAGGAGATGAGCCAAAGAGTAAAAAGTTGAACTCGATCATAAAGCCTTTTGTGCTTAGGAGATTAAAATCTCAAGTAGCTACTGATCTTCCGGAAAAAGTGGAGAACATTCACTACACAAACATGACCACCGAACAAGAGGAAAAATACGAAGAGGCAAAGTCATACTTCAGGCATAAAATTCTCGATCAGATCGATAAAGATGGTATCGGCAATACACGTTTTATGATTTTGGAAGGACTGACCAAGTTACGACAATTGTCCAATCACCCGCGTATGGTGGACTCCACCTACATCGGCAGTTCCGGAAAAATGGAAGCACTTTCATTCATGCTGGAGAATGCCTTACTGGAAGGGCACAAACTATTGGTATTTAGTCAGTTTGTTAAGCATCTTGAGATCGTAAAAGGGTTTTTGATAGAGAAAAAAATTCCATTTGCTTATTTGGACGGCTCCAGTAATGATCGTAAAGATCAGGTTGAAAAATTTAATAGGGAACCGGACTTAAAAGTTTTTCTTATTTCGATTAAGGCGGGTGGCCTGGGACTTAACCTTACAGAAGCTGATTATGTTTTCATTCTCGATCCGTGGTGGAACCCAGCTGTTGAAGCACAAGCAGTTGACCGCGCACATCGAATTGGTCAAAAGAAAAAAGTGTTCACGTACAAGTTCATCACCCGAAATACGGTAGAGGAAAAAATACTACAACTTCAGCAGCGTAAGCTCAAACTTTCTACTGATCTTATCACCACAGAAGAAAGCATTATGAAACAACTGACGCGGGAGGACATAGCTCAGATGTTAGCGTAAATCAGTTAGCAGGTTCAACAGAAAATAAATTATGGATACTTTTGACTCCTGCCAAATCATTTTTCTGTGATAGTCCATTAACTTTGTAAAACATCACAAATAGAATTACGCCACGTTAAGTGCTAACGTGAGAGCCCTGAAAATATTTTACTTCAGGCAAAAACCCTAAAAATACGAATGGTTTAAAATATAGGTATTACTTTTTGGCATTAACATCTCCTACATTTCACTACTTTTGTTTACTTCTAGAAGTATGAAAGATAAGGCGGTCATTATTACAGGAGGCTCATCGGGCATTGGCAAAGCTTTAGCTGAAGTATTCGGATCATACGGTTCCCAAGTGCTGATTACAGGAAGAGACAAAGATGAATTGGACGATGCTGTTAGAAAGTTATCGATTAAGGGGATAGTAGTTCACGGTCTGCAGGCTGATGTGAGCATTGAGGCCGATAATAAAATGATGGCAAGTGAAGCCCTCAGGCTATTCGGAAAAATTGATATTCTTATTAATAATGCCGGTATAGGAATGAGGGCTCTTTTTGAGGAGTTGGACTTAGACGTAATTCGAAAAATCATGGATATTAATTTTTTCGGTATGGTGTATGCAACCAAATACTGCCTTCCTGAAATTATTAAATCAAAAGGATCTATTGTTGGAATTTCTTCCATTGCAGGCTATCGTGGATTGCCGGCCCGCACCGGATACTCTGCCTCTAAGTTCGCGTTGAATGGATTTTTGGAGGCTTTGCGCGCTGAGGTCTTAAAAGATGGCGTTCATGTACTCACAGCCTGTCCAGGGTTCACAGCTACCAACATTCGCAAGCGAGCGTTGACTAAAAACGGAAGCGTGCAAGGAGAATCTCCAAGGGAAGAACAAACTATGATGTCAGCCGAAGAGTGTGCCGCTCACATTTATAAAGCCACCATGAACCGTAAAAAAATACTGGTGCTCACCGGCCAGGGAAAACTCACGGTATACTTAAACAAAAGATTTCCGGGCTGGATGGATTGGCTCGTGTATCATGAGTTGGCCAAAGAGGCTCATGCTCCATTAAAATAATTTCATCAATTGTGACTTAAAACTAAGTCTTGTTCAAAAAAACCAATTTGATATGGTCGGCTTTATTTAAATTCCGATAAAAGTTTATCAACTCCTCGTATGACTCTGGCGGAAATTCGCCCTTCCTCATATTTATTTTTCTGATATATACTAAGTTGCCTTGTTCCAATTTGAACGAGGCCTCGTATTCACCATACTGAGATTTTATTTTTATTGGCTCAGGTAAGAACTCCGGATATATCTCTTCTGGCAAATGGTAATTGATTGTATCGATATCAACATACGCCATTTTTCGAATCACCTTGGTTTTTCTGGCTTCTACTTTTTCAGGAACAAATGTTGATCGATTCATGAGGTTGGGTGTAAGAAACAAACGCTTTCCGCTCACCGAAGCAAAGCGATTTAGAATCAAGTCCGTAGTAATAATCGCTGAAGGAATTTTACTCTTAATATTACTCATGGAAAATGAATGGATATCAAAACTGGGAATCTCGGTGTTTTCTTGAATCCATTTTTTTTGATCATCATACTGATTTCCTAAGACAAAACTCAGGGATCCGTTTTCGTATTGAAGGCCGGAATAAGTAGTTTTCACGCTGGCATTAGCATTACCATTTGCTTGTACAAATACATCAGCCGTTCTGAATTGTTTGTTCTGCTCAGCTGTATAGCCTGGTGTTCTTACAATTTTTGCTCCATCTTCTGTTATGGCGAGCGCATTCCTGTCACCCGTGTGCCATCCTGAATAGCCAAATGGATTAGTCTGACTTGTGCACTCCAGCCAAAGCGTATCCATACCATTCGGTACAAACGCAATAGCGTGATTGAATTGAGAACTTGGAAACCCTGTAATCATGCTTTGTGCATTACTTCCTGCCATGATCAAAGCGTAATTTGCCTTCAATCCTGCAGCCTCAAGTAAAGCGATTGTATAATTGGAAAGTGCCTTACAGTCGCCATAACCCGCCTGATCGACAACCGAGGCTTCAAAAGGTTGAAAGCCTCCAATTCCCAACTGAATACTTACATACCGGGTTTTATTTTGCATGTATTCATATATCGCTTTGGTTTTTTCCTCATTTGTTTTTAATCCGGCAATCAATTGTTTTATTTTTTGCCTGGTCTCTTCTGGCAAAACCTTTCTTCCCTTGTTGAGAGAGTTAATCCATAGACCAAATTCATCCCAGGTCTGCATGTTACCTACGTATCCGTCAAACTCAAATTTTGTTGGCGCAGCCATGATTTGCGGTACCACCTCTCTTCGTGAACTTAAGGGTTCAAATTTAATAGGCAACACATCTTTAAATTCCCAGGTAAGGGATTCAAAGCCATCATTTGTCCTTCCTGGTGTTGGCTGCCTGTCAATATTCAATACGTAGTACCGTGGTGCGATTTCGAGGGGATAAATCAGTTGGTAAGAGGCGTGCTGCACGGATACCTTTTCATCGGAAACAATTACCGATCCGTCAATCATATATAAAAACTTATATTCCTTTTCATATTCAAACAACACGGTATAAGGATAGTTATTTTGGGTAAGGTCAGCCGACTTCAATCTATTGTCATTGTATAATCCACCATCGTATATGCTGTGGTCCGCTATTTCACTGTTCTTGAGTTTCTTTATCAAGTTACCTTCTGCATCATAAACACTCCCGCTAAAACTGGTGACTCTGGTTAGCTTGTCATAGTCAACTTGTTGGCTCGCATATTCCTTGCCTCCAACATTCAAAACAGTAATGGCATAATACACATATACACTCGCTTTGCTTTGCGAGTGAATTTTATATACAGTCTTATTTTCACGGATAACCGCGTTGACATTTTTCGTTAACTGTTCAGGAATTTCACTAACAGGATACTTTTTATCTCCGGCCACCGTACAGAAAGAGACTACTAAAAAAACTAATGATAGACCTTTTTTCATGCCACTTATTTTTTCTTGAGCACAATTTGTTCGGCCTGCTTCGCCACTATCTGATTATAGAACTCCCTAAGGTTGGGATACTCCTCCTGGCTAAAAAGGCTTTGGTTTATTGCCAGGCTACTGGTGATATTTATAGTATTACCCTTTTGCACAACATTGTAAAAATACCTTGCTGCGTTGTTAGTCAAAGACAAGACTTTACTTTTTGGAAGTTCATCAATGCCATATCCTTCGGGCAAGGTAATTTTAACTAAAAACATTTTATCAAAAGGGCTACCAAAATCCACAGGATATTCACGCTTCTCAAGTTTAAATGGATTTTCTTGCTCCCGATCCAACACAAAAGGATTCAGATAAATCATATCCCCGGCTGCAGTGATATGATCGCTAATACTAACTTCATGCGATTCTTTGAAGGGTAATGTAATGTCGTTTGCATTCTGGAATTCACTCTTTGAAAATTCCCATGAACGACTGCCCTTAAAATTTTTAATGTAATCAGATTCCCCCTCTGAAAAGTATTTTTTTCTTACGTTCTGTGCATAGTATCCCGTTCTATCAATTTGTATTTTGCCTGTTAGTTCCCCCACATTGACAATCGCTAAATCCGTGTTGACGATGAGCTTTGATTTGCCTGGAGATTGAAGTTTTATCCATTCGTATCCGGCTTTGGAAACCACAAGACCATTTCCATTCAAACATCTTTCGGGCAATGTTCCCGTAGCAAGAAGCTTGTCTGTTGCATCAAGCAAAAGTTTTTTGTCTCCTAATCTTACCAAACAAACCACGTAATTAAACTGAGACGAAGCCGGAGTTAGCTCGCGAACAAACCCATGATCCCTGGTACTTAACAGGACTGGTGATACACTGAAATCCGCTTTGTCTAACAATGATGCCAGCAAGAGATTTATGTCAGCAGAATTACCTTTCTTTTCCTCTGTTACTTTCCGTAAGGTTGTCTTGATAAACTTTCGGTTCGTTCCATCCCAAACAATAGTCTGTCTGACGTAATTGCAAATGGCCCCAATCTTTTCTTCTGGAGTAGTAAGACCTTCTGTAATCTCTTCTTCTGTTTTCTTAAGGAATGCATTTCCGGTTACTTCCCCGCCAAAATCAGAGCTCTCAGCATATAACTTATTGATATCTTCCCAACTGCCCAAATAGCTTTTTCTTGGTTGGTTTGGAAATTGAGTAAACGAAAGTTCGAAATTCAGCTTTGAGATATAGTCCTGTGACGTAGTTATAAATGGTTCAGGCTTAAAGGCCGGAACATCCCTGGCCGCCCACCGAAAGCGGTCCTCCTGAAAGTCAATCTGGTCGTTACTGAATGTTGTCTTCACAGCACCATCTCTTAAGCTCTCTCCTCCGGATCGCTCTCTTGAAGTAATCTTTATCGAATTGGGTTCCCTGGTTTGCTCATTAACAGAAAGTGCAACGTATCCCTGCATATATTTTTCATAATTGTAATATTCTGGAATCCTCGCACGGTATTCGCTCCAAACAGTTGGTATGGTGCTTTGAAATTCCCAATCCTGAAAATTGATTACAAAATCAGAAGTGATCCTATAGGTAATTTCTATGACGGAGCCTTCCTTTACATTTGGAAGTGTCACTTTCATAAAATCTAAGTTGGCATCATACTTTTCCCTAAAAATAGCATCAGTCTTAAGCTTACTTTCAACCACTTTACCTTTTTCAAGGTTATACGTTATGGCCTTTAAACCAGCAAGCTTTTCATCGCTACCTCCACTGTGATAAAGGGGAATACTAAAGTTAGCTTGATCCAATCCTTCTTTAGTAAGAATTTTAATTCTGGTCAGTCTTTCAAACTTTACTACAAATCCTTCCTGCTCACTGTACTCTATGACAGACTCCCCATAGTCAGCCAAAATAACCGCTGAAGCTGAAGAATCTTTATCATAAGTGGTCATCTTTAATTGGTCAATTGGGACATCTCCAAATTTTATAGGGGGTTTTTGAGCCTGTAAAATGAATGAACACAACAAAAGCAGGGTAGAAGCAAATGTTCTTAACATGATTTTCAAGGTTAGGTTCTTGAACGCAAGATTTCTAAAAATGTAAATCCAACCTAGTAAATGTATGTTTATCTTAACTTTCGAAAATTTCAAAAGATTGGCCAAAACAAAAACCTTATTCTTCTGCCAAAGCTGCGGCTATGAGTCGCCAAAGTGGATTGGTAAATGTCCATCGTGCAACTCATGGAATTCGTTTGTGGAAGAAGTGGTCTCGAAAAATGAGGGAGATAAAAACGAGTGGAGGCAAGATTCGGGTAAAAGTAAAATCAGCAAACCCAAAACGCTGAACGAAATTGAATCATCAGGTGAATTACGGATAGCTACACCCGATCAGGAACTCAATCGTGTTTTGGGCGGAGGCATCGTTCCGGGTTCTTTGGTGCTGATCGGTGGCGAACCAGGCATCGGCAAATCCACGTTAATGCTTCAGATCGGGCTTGCCCTTAAAAAAGCAAAAGTACTTTACGTATCAGGTGAAGAAAGTGAACAACAGATCAAAATGCGATCGGAGCGCATCTCCTTAGTGACGAAAGATCAAGTTGTGAGCAGTCATGAAAATTTTTATATGCTGGCGGAAACCAACACAAAAAATATTTTTCAGGCTATTGAATCGCTGGAGCCAAACCTCATTATTATTGATTCAATTCAAACGCTTCATTCACACATGCAGGACTCTGTTGCCGGCAGTATTGTTCAGGTTCGCCAATGTGCGGGTGAATTAATGAAGTTTGCCAAAGAAACCAACACACCTGTTTTTCTAGTGGGGCATATCACCAAAGATGGCATGCTGGCAGGCCCGAAAGTTTTGGAACATATGGTAGATACTGTACTTCAATTTGAAGGTGACCGTCACCTCGCCTATCGTATTTTGCGTACCACAAAAAACAGGTTTGGTTCTACCTCTGAGATTGGCATTTACGAAATGTTGGGGACAGGCCTTCGCGAAGTTTCTAATCCCTCTGAGATTTTAATCTCTCAGAAAGACGGGCTTCTGAGTGGGGTAACCATTGGTGCTACTATTGAAGGAAATCGTCCCTTGCTTATTGAAATACAATCGTTGGTGAGTTCTGCCTCGTATGGAACTCCTCAACGAACGCCCACTGGATTCGACCAAAAGAGATTGAATATGTTGTTGGCAGTGTTGGAAAAACGTTGCGGCTTTCGGGTAGGTACACAAGATGTATTTGTAAACATGGCAGGGGGAATTTATGTGGAAGATCCGGCCATTGATCTTGCCTTGTGTATCTCCATCATCTCATCAATGCAGGAGATTCCTGTGAGTGACAAAATTTGTTTTGCTGCTGAAATTGGGTTAGGTGGAGAGCTTCGGGCTGTCAATCGAATTGACCAGCGCATCTCAGAGGCAGAGAAACTTGGGTTTAAAGAAATTTATATATCCAAGTTTAGTCAGAAGTCGATCGATCTGAGCAAAACAAAAATCGAGGTGAAGTCTTTTGGTAAACTGACTGAGGTTTTTGGTGACTTATTTGGTTGATAGCAAGGCGAAGTTATTTTGTAATGCATTCTGAACATCATCTATGGAACACTTTTTTATTGAAACCCTAGGCTTTTCCGAAAACGTATTTGCCTATCTTCTGCTGCCATTACTTATTTTTTTAGCTCGCATCTGCGATGTCTCTATCAGCACGATTCGCATTATTTACATGCTGGGCGGAAGGCGTTACGCGTCTACCCTCCTTGGTTTCTTTGAAGCTTTCATTTGGCTGATGGCTATCCGCCAGATTTTTCAGCATCTAGATAATTGGGTGTGCTACATCGCTTATCCGGGCGGTTTTGCATCTGGCATTTTTGTGGGCATGTTAATTGAAGAACGCATCGCGTATGGAAAGGTAATCGTGAGGATTATCACCCGAAAAGATGTTGTCGCTCTCATTCAATTTTTAAATGCCCAGGATTTCCGGTACACCAAAGTTGTTGCCGAAGGGCCAGATGGAAATGAAAATCTTGTGTTTACCGTCTTGCAGCGCGAACGTCTAGATGATCTGTTAAAAAAACTTAAGGAAATTCTTCCTACTGCTTTTTATACCATCGAAAAAGTAAAAGCGGCAGGTGAAAGCGGGGCTTTGCCGGAAGAGCAGGGTGGGTTAAGGTTATTCACTTGGTTGCGTGGAGTTATCCGGAATTAAGTTGCGATAAACTTACCTTTCCTTGCAGCCCGCCTGTGTGAATGGCAAGTATAGTTGATCCATTTTTGAAATAATCTTTTCGGATCAGATCAAAAATCCCAAACATCATTTTAGCAGTATAGACATGGTCCAGTGGAAGCTGATAATTTGTTTCCATCTCCTTCATAAAGTTGATCAGTTCATCCTTAATTTTTCCATAGCCGCCAAAATGATAGTCCTTCAGTATACTCCAATTATCATCCCCATTACCCGTATACTTTTTAACTTCTCCCTTCAAAAAGCCTCCACCCTTCAGAACGGAGAACCCCACGATTTTTCTTGCTCCTTCAAATCCGTTAACAATACCGGCCATTGTTCCTCCTGTGCCCACAGGCAAACAGAGGTAATCAAAGTCAACTTCATTAACCAATTGCTTTCCAAATTCTGCAACTCCTTTTACAGCCAATGCATTGGTGCCGCCTTCTGGAATCAAATAAAAATCCCCAAATCTATCGTTAAGTTTTTGTACAAATCCTGATTCTGTTTTCTTCCTGTATTCTTCACGAGATACATACTGAAATTTCATACCACAACTTTCCGCGAAAACGAGTGTATGATTCAATGGCATAGTTTCTTCACCTCTAATGATGCCAATGCTTTTCAAGCCCACCTCTTTCGCAGCCGCAGCTGTTGCATAGATATGATTGGAGTATGCTCCTCCAAACGTTAACAATGTCTTATAACCAAGTCGTAATGCCTCCTCCAGGTTGTATTTCAATTTCCACCACTTATTTCCGGACGCAAAGGGATGGTTTTGGTCTTCTCTCTTTATTATAAGCCGTATACCTTTTTGCTCAAATATTTGGCTCTTAATTTCCTGAATAGGGGTTTTTGTATATCCAATCAAGGTTATATGGTTACTGTACTAAATATTTTAGTAATATTGATAATGGATGATAACTACTTTAAAGGCCGCGGTGCCCAAATCAAAACCGAAAACAAATTCCTCAAAGCACAGTATGTAACCGATCATATTGAAGGACTTGATGAGCCTTTGCTCGAATCTCCAAACACCCAAATCTTCTACGAAAATCCGAAAAAGATTGTCAACAAAGTAGAGAGTCCCGATCTCAGCATGATGTATTCGATGAATCCCTACCAGGGCTGTGAGCATGGATGCATCTATTGCTATGCGCGCAACACGCACGAATATTATGGCTTCAGTGCAGGCCTTGATTTTGAAAGTAAGATCATTGTTAAAAGAAATGCTCCCCAGCTTCTGGAAGAACACCTGCTCAAAAAAAACTGGAATTCGGTGCCCATCATGTTAAGCGGAAATACGGATTGCTATCAACCGCAAGAACGAAAATTTGAAATTACGAGAAACATGCTGAAAGTATTGGCAAATTATCGGCATCCGGTTGGGCTAATCACAAAAAACAGCCTCATTCTTAGGGACATTGATTTATTACAAGACCTCGCAAAAGACAACCTCGTACATGTGTACATTTCGATTACCACGCTGGATGAAAATCTCAGGCGAATGATGGAACCGCGGACTGCCAGTAGTATGAAACGATTAAAAACGGTAGAAGAACTTTCAAGGGCAGGAATTCCCGTTGGGGTTATGAATGCTCCCATCATTCCGGGATTAAACCATCATGAAATTCCTAGCATATTAAAGGCAGCATCAGATCATGGCGCAAAAGGCATAGGTATGACTGTGGTTAGGTTGAATGGTTCAATTGGAAAACTTTTCGAAGATTGGCTTCGAAAAAATTTTCCGGACCGGTTTGAAAAAGTATGGAACCAGATCTGCTCTTTTCATGGAGGCAATGTCCACGACTCCCAATTTGGAAGGCGCATGTCGGGCGAGGGAAACATAGCAGATGCTATTCATCAACTCTATCGTGCTTCAAAGAAGAAATACTTCCACGGCAAGCAAATGCCAACCTATGATCTCACTAAATTCAGAAAAGGCGGTAATCTTAGTCTGTTTTAATATTGAATTGATCTAAAATTACGCGTGGAGGGAATTAAATAGTTTGTTAGATTGTCTAAAGTGTAGTTATCTTTGATCATCAATGAAACGGATATTGGCAATAAGTCTTCTCTTCTTTTACCTGATTTCGTTCACAGAATTCAGCGAAGTGTTACGTTTGCCTCTGCTTATTGAACATTATACCGAACATAAAAGTAAAGTCGAAGATCTGTCTTTCCTTGAGTTCCTGGTCATGCATTATGAAACCGATGTTGCTCATGATGACAAAGACATGAGTCTCCCTTTCAAAGATTGTAATCACTCTTTCAGTTCTCAAACCCTTGTATTGCCTGTACAAAAAATAGTCTTAACAGAGAATTCAGAAAAGACAACCCTTACTTACACTTCCTTTTATTTACTTCATGAGCCACAACTTCTTGCTGGCGACATCTTTCAGCCTCCCAAAATCTAGTTCTGTTTTTAGCGGTTCTAAGTCTTGATTGCACTTAGTTGACCTGACCTATTTGCCTGTGAAAACAAGGCATCCATGATTACATTATTTAATGTTGGCCCATTGGACCTACAAGATTATGCTGAATGCTATAATTCGATTTTCAATTCACAATAAATTTATCGTTGGTTTATTTACAATTGCCTTAATTATCTGGGGTAGTTATTCATTGACTCAACTTCCTATTGATGCCGTGCCGGATATCACCAACAATCAGGTACTGGTTATCACTTCTGTCCCATCCTTGGGTGCCGCAGACATTGAGCGTCTTGTTACTTTTCCAATCGAACAGGTAAACAGCAATATTCCAGGACTCATTGAGCTTAGAAGTTTTTCACGCTTTGGGTTATCCTTGGTGACGATTGTGTTTGACGATGATACGGATGTGTATTGGGCACGTCAACAAGTGGCTGAAAGGCTTCAAACTGTAAAAGATCAGATTCCCAAAGGCCTTGGTTTGCCCGTATTAGCACCAGTTACTACTGGGCTTGGTGAAATTTACCAATATGTTGTGAAGCCCAAAAAGGGATATGAAAACCAATTTGATATTACAGAATTACGCACCATTCAAGACTGGATTGTAAGAAGGCAACTGTTACGCGTAGCAGGTGTAGCGGATGTCAGCAGTTTCGGGGGGAAGCTGAAGCAGTATGAAATAGCAATTGACCCGAATAAATTGAAGTCATATGGGCTTTCTGTCAACGATGTATTCACTGCATTGGAAAAAAACAACCAAAATACAGGTGGGGCTTATATCGAAAGGCAAGCAACGGTCTTGTACATCAGAAGTGAGGGATTAATTCGCAATCTGGCAGAAATTAGAAGCATTGCTGTGAAAAATACTGAGAATGGAACTCCGCTATTTATAAAGGATGTAGCTGAGGTACGAATAGGTAACGCCATTCGATATGGTGCCATGACTTACAATGGAGAGGGCGAAGTGACAGGTGCAGTGGTGATGATGCTGAAGGGTGAAAACAGTAGCCTTGTAATCAACAGGGTAAAATCCAGGATTGAAGAAATCAAAAAGATACTGCCTGAAGGTGTAGAGATAGAGGCCTTCCTGGACCGAACCAAAATGGTGAATAATGCAATCCATACAGTTGAAACTAATTTAATGGAAGGCGCCCTGATTGTTGTCTTTGTATTGGTCCTGTTTCTTGGAAATTTCAGGGCTGGTTTATTAGTAGCATCAGTCATTCCTCTCTCGATGCTCTTTGCCGTAATCATGATGAATTTAGTTGGAGTAAGTGGAAACTTAATGAGTTTGGGGGCACTGGATTTTGGCTTAATTGTAGATGGCGCTGTGATAATCGTGGAGGCGGTAATGCATCAGATCGCACACGGAAGAAAATTTAGCCCACTCAACTCACTAACTCAATCTGAAATGGACGCAGAAGTAAACCAATCGGCAGGCAGGATGATGAACAGTGCTGTTTTCGGCCAAATTATTATCCTGATTGTGTACTTGCCGATTTTCAGCCTGCAAGGTATAGAAGGCAAAATGTTCAAGCCTATGGCACAAACTGTTGCCTTTGCTTTGCTGGGTGCCTTTATTCTTTCACTCACCTACATTCCGATGATGAGTTCTGTCTTTCTAAGTAAAAAAATCAGACATACTAAAAACATTTCCGACAAACTGATGGAAAAAATTGAGCGCATTTATCAAGCCCTTTTACAAAGAGTGTTAGGCTTTCCCAAAACCACAATAATATCTGTACTTGCCTTGTTTTTTGTGTCCTTGATTACCCTTTCATTTCTGGGCGGTGAATTTATTCCTGCTCTGGAAGAAGGCGACTTTGCAGTCGATACAAGAGTATTAACGGGAAGTAACCTTAATGTATCTATTGATGCTACATTGAAAGGAGAAAAAATACTTCTCAAGAATTTTCCAGAAGTAATTAAGGTAGTTGGTAAAACGGGGAGTGGTGAAGTTCCCACGGATCCTATGCCCATTGAGGCAAGCGATTTAATGATAATCTTAAAAGATAAAAGTGAATGGACTTCGGCTAAAACGTTTAACGAATTGGCCGAAAAAATGGGCAAAGCCTTAGAAGCCGTGCCAGGCGTTACGTTTGGCTTTCAGTATCCTGTGCAAATGCGCTTCAATGAATTAATGACCGGGGCCCGACAAGATGTAGTGTGCAAAATATTCGGAGAAAACCTGGATACCCTTGCTTTTTATGCCCACAAACTGGGAACCGTTATCAATACCGTGGATGGGAGTGTAAATCTATACGTGGAAGCGGTGGCCGGGATGCCGCAAATTGTAGTCAACTATAATCGCGCAGCAATAGCGCAATACGGTTTGAATATTTCAGATATCAACAGAATTATCAACACAGCTTTTGCAGGACAAAGCACAGGGCTGGTATATGAAGATGAAAAGAGATTCGATATGGTTGTACGCATGGCAGGAGAGCAACGTAAAAATATTAATGATGTCCAAAATCTGCTCATCCCCACCGCAAAAGGCGATCAGATTCCTTTGAGTCAATTGGCTTTTGTCGAAATCAAAGATAGTCCTAACCAGATACAGCGCGAAGATGCCAAACGCAGAATTATTGTCGGTTTTAATGTACGTGGTCGTGATGTGCAGACCATCGTTACGGAATTACAGAGAAAGATCGAAACTCAAATAAAGTTTCCAGTGGGTTATTATGTTACGTACGGTGGAGCCTTTGAGAATCTGAATGCTGCCAAAAAGCGATTAGGTATCGCAGTACCTGTTTCATTGTTGCTGATTTTTCTCATGTTATATTTTGCGTTCAATTCCGTCAAACATGGCCTGCTTATCTATTCAGCTATTCCACTTTCGGCCATTGGCGGGATTTTCGCCTTAGCCAGCAGAGGTATGCCGTTCAGCATTAGTGCAGGTGTTGGCTTTATCGCACTGTTTGGAGTGGCTGTGTTAAATGGCATCGTATTGGTAGCAGAGTTTAACCGACTTAAAGAGGAGGGCCGCTACGACTTAGAAAATATCGTAAAGTCAGGAACAAAAGTTCGTCTCCGTCCGGTGCTCATGACCGCTCTGGTTGCCTCCCTGGGCTTTTTGCCAATGGCCCTTAGCAATGGAGCCGGTGCTGAAGTTCAACGTCCACTGGCAACAGTAGTGATTGGTGGGCTATTGATCGCAACATTATTAACACTATTTGTACTTCCGGTGCTATACATACTATTCGAAACCGGCATTAAAAGGAGGCCAAAAAAAGCACCTGCCGTTATCGTCCCTTTGCTTATTGTTTTATTAATGGTCTCCAGTCATGTCGGTGCACAAACGCCTATTTCACTACAGGCTGCTATTGATACCGCATTGGCAAATAATCTACTGGTTAAAAATGAACGGTTAAAAGCTGAGTATCAACAACGTCTTATAAAGACTGCCATAAACCCATCACAAACCAACGTGTTAGGAGAGTACGGACAAATCAACAGCAGTTATTCTGACAATCGATTTGGCTTCAATCAAAACTTGAACTTCCCTTCGGTGTACACTCATCAAAAGTCGTTGTTGAAAGAAGAATGGAGAAGCAGTGTGCTAAACATAGCAGTAAAAGAACTTGACCTGAAAAGACAAGTATCCCTCGTATTTAATGCGTTGTCTTATTTGCAGGGGAAGCAAAAACTACTTCAACAGAATGACAGCCTGTTTTCTGAATTTTTACGTAAGGCTAATTTGAGGTTTGACGCTGGCGAAACCAACATACTTGAAAAGACAACAGCAGAAATACAACGTGGCCAAATTAAACTTCAGCTCAATCAATTGATTGCCGATTTAGATTTATTACTATTACAGTTTCAGCTTCTTTTAAATACTACTACCATATTCGTTCCTATAGATGATTTTAGGATGAGTAGAATTGAAATACTGGATACAGCTTTTATTGAAAATCATCCCGGTATTCAATTTTTGTTGCATCAAAAATTGGTATCCATAAAAAACACCCAATTGGAGAGAACCCGTTTGCTTCCTGATCTCACTTTTGCCTATGCCAATATGTCCATGCGCGGTACAGGTTCCGATAACCAGACATATGATGGTTCAACGCGATTTCAGTCAGCTCAAATTGGAATTGGGGTTCCTATATTCTATGGTTCCCGGAAGGCAAAAATCAATGCGTCTAAATCCCTTGAGAAAATCAGGGAAACCAATTACTTGTCGGGCCTGCAACAGTTTGATATAGAATACAAAAAAGCACGCACTCAATCTGTCAATTTTTCAAAGTCAGTTGATTATTATGAACAGACTGGATTAAAAAATGCAAAATTGATTATTGAAACAGCCTATAATCAATTTGCGAATGGTGGAATAAATTATCTGGAGTGGGTGATGCTGATCAATCAGGCCATCTCCATCCAAGCGGAATATTTAAATGCTGTGAACAACCTAAATGATAGTATTATCCAACTTAATTATTTCCTCGAAAAATAGAGTGTTTTCAAATAGAATATCATGAAAAATTCATTAACTCCTGCATTTCTCAAACCATTTTCCGCGTCTAAATCAGCATTACTATTTGGTCCTTTGCTGTTTCTTATTTCTTGCTCTTCCAAAAATGACACAGCTTCTACTCCCGATGAACGATCATCTGAAAACAGTGTCACCCTTACTGATGCTCAATATAAAAACGCTGGCTTGCTAGTTGGTAAAATTGAACTAAGGACTATTTCAAGTGTATTGAAAGTAAATGGCAGAATAGATGTACCTCCACAAAATATGATCTCCATTAGTGTGCCTATGGGTGGCTATTTAAGGTACACCAAGTTGTTACCCGGCATGCATCTTAACAAAGGTGAGATCATTGCCGTTATGGAAGATCAGCAGTATATTCAACTGCAGCAAGATTACTTGACAGCAAAAGCCAGATTGAATTTTATAGCCAATGAATATCAACGACAAAAAGAACTCAATCAAAGTAAGGCTTCAAGTGACAAAGTTTTTCAACAAACGGAGTCTGACTATATAACAGAAAAAATAAATGTTAAGTCACTCTCTGAAAGACTGAAATTAATTGGTATCCATCCTGATGAATTGTCTGAAAATACCATTTCCAAGAATATCAATATCTATTCTCCTATCGGGGGATATGTTTCAAAAGTAAATGTGAATATTGGCAAGTACACTCAGCCCAGTGAAGTGCTTTTTGAATTAATTAATCCAGACGATATTCACCTGGCACTTACCATCTTCGAAAAAGATCTTGGAAAAATTGCTTTAGGGCAAAAACTGTTGGCCTATACTAACGGTCAGCCTGGTAAAAAGTATGAGTGTGAAATTATTCTGATTGGGAAGAACCTAAGCCTTGATAGAAGTATGGAGATCCATTGCCACTTTGAGAATTACGATAAGAGCTTAGTGCCCGGCATGTATATGAACGCAGATATTGAATTAAGAAATAACAATGTTTATGCCCTCCCGGAAGAAGCAATCGTTCGGTTTGAAAACAATCAATACATTTTCATGGCCGAAGGCGAAGGCTATATTCTCTTTGAAGTAAAGACCGGAGATTCAGAAAATGGTTTTAGCGAAATTGTTGATGGGGCTAATCTGGTTGACAAAAATATTGTGCTGAAGGGAGCGTATAATTTACTTATGACTATGAAAAATAAAGTGGAAGAATAGAACCCATTATAGTGGATATTCAAAAACTCTTACAACCAGACCTTCAACACTATATTCTTCGCCATGAAGCAGTTGATGAAAAGAGCCTATTGCTAAAAAACAAGACGACCAGTGGTGTTTCAACTTCATTAATAGCTGATCAAATCTCGGGTAGGCGAAAAGCAAGGATCAAACTGCCTTCCTGGTACAAAACTAAAAACATCATTTACCCTCCATCGATCAACCTGGAGCAATGTTCATCTGAAACTACCGCGCACTATAAAACGGAAATCACCCAGCGTTTTTTCAGCGAATACCATGCAGTCAACTCTTCAAATCGAGCCGTTGACTTAACTGGTGGCTTTGGAGTCGATAGTTTTTTTCTCAGTTCAGTTTTTAGCAATGTGGATTACACTGAGCCGGACGAAAACCTGTTTGAAATCGTCAAACATAATCACTCAATACTTCAAGAATCCGGAATCCAGAATCCAGAATCTAGAATCCGACATTACAACACTACAGCTGAGAAATTTCTGGCTTCAACAAAAGACAAGTTTGACCTCATCTACATCGATCCATCTCGCAGATTAAAGGGCAATCAAAAGATCGTTCGCCTGGCCAATTGCGCACCTGACATCATCGAATTGTTGGACATCATTTTTGATAAGACTGAAATTCTACTGTTAAAAGCTTCTCCCATGCTTGATCTTCAACAAGGGATTAAAGAACTGAGAAATGTTACAAGGGTTTTTGTTTTGGCTGTGGATAATGAATGCAAAGAAGTTCTTTTTCTATGTCGGAAAGGTTATACATCAGAGCCTGTCATTGAGGCTGTTGATTTAAGATCTTCGTTGCATAAATCTGCATTTCCTTTTTTCGAATTTCAGGCTTCAGAAGAAAAAAGTTCAGTGGCCGAATTTTCCAGTCCCCTGCATTATCTCTACGAACCACATGCTGCCATACTCAAAGCCGGAGCATTTAAACTCATCGCTCAAAGGTTTGCAGTGAAAAAACTTCAACTTCATACGCATCTCTATACTTCTGAAAATCTTGTACAACATTTCCCCGGAAAGATCTTCGAAATAGAAGCCATGATAAAACCCAATCCTAAAGTTGTTAAGCACTATTTTCCGGAAGCCAAAGCAAATGTTGTTTCCCGCAACTACCCACTTAGCCCGGAGCAACTCAAGAAAAAAACAGGATTGAAAGATGGTGGCCAAAAATTCCTGATTGGTTTTTCGGGGGTGAAGGAAAAGTTTGTGGCGGTGTGCAATAAAGTGCTCCTCTAAAAATTGGGTTACAAAAACTTCAAAATCTCCTCTATTTTTGTTTCCCCATTAAAAGCTTTCACTAATTGTCGCCTGGATGAGTATATGTACAATGATGGAGTAGCGATTGAACCGAAATTATTAATAACCTCCACCACCCCTGTGCGCACAAAATGTACATTCACATGTCCCATTAGATCATAATCGTGAGCAAACTTGTTTATGTTTTCAAAACCTTCAGAAGATACAAACCAGACTGTGTAGTTTTCAAAAGCTTTCAACTGCGCCCGTATTTCCTTTGCTTCACGCTGACAATGGTCACAATCCGGATTGTATAACACCAACACATTATTACCAGTAAATTCGCGGCTGAAATGTACAGCGCCATCAAGCCCAAGTAACTTTAAGTCCGGCAACTGGCTCACCAGGACTTCTATTGTTTTCTGTGGGCGTACTGTTGTATCCTTTAATGAGTCTTGTGGTCCGGTTACATACCATGCCATGGTTGCTATGGCCACTACTATTCCGCTAAAAAGTAAAATCTTTCTCATTACTGTCCTTAAAACATCCCCAACCCCAGATACATGCAATAAAAAACTGCTGCCAATAATCCATATACTTGAAAAATCTTCTTTCGGTTTTGAGTGTCTTCCCACCAAAGCATCAACCAGGGCTTGTACAATCCTATGAAAAGGAAAAACACACAGGTGTAACTTAAGAATAAAAATAGCAATCTCACGTTGTACATACGCTTCAAAGGTATCTGTTCAACTTTAAAAGTGTAACTATTTTCGATTAACCGTTACTATATCTTTCGAAGAAGGAATTAAATTCAATAAAATAATTAAAAACCCAATCCATCAGGATAAAATCTGATTAATCCCTGTACTTTTGTCCCTCTATTTTTCTGAAGGTATTGCGGGCGAACGATTTATTAAAATTTTATCAAGCAGATAGCCTGGTACAAACTTTGGCGGAAGGGATTCGTACGCCCTCGCCAGCCCGCCTCCCGAAGCAGTGCGGAGGGCAGGTAAGCAAGTTCAAACCAGAAGTACTTAGGGTTAAGGGATTAAGTGGAAGCCTGGATACTTTGCTACTGGCAGCAGTTTACAAAACCAGCAGGTCAAGTCATGTTATAATTCTCCATAACAAAGAGGAAGCTTCTTACTTTCTAAATGACCTCCAAAATCTTTTAAGCCAAAAGGAAGTTTTGTTATTCCCAATGTCTTACAAGCGCCCGTATGAATACGATGAAGTTGAGAATGCCAATATTCTCATGCGGGCTGAGGTTCTGACTCAGTTCAGCAGTCACCCTGATTCGCAGATCATCATTACCTATCCGGAGGCTCTCTCCGAAAAAGTGATCACAAAGAAATCATTAGCATCTAACACGTTTGTTGTAAAAGTAGGCGAAAAGCTTGATCGTGAATTTCTGGAAGAGTTTTTATACAGCTATGATTTTGAAAAGACAGACTTTGTATATGAAGCTGGCCAGTTTGCCACACGCGGTGGAATTTTAGATGTCTATTCTTATGCACATGAACTTCCCTATCGAATTGAACTATCCGGTGATGAGGTAGACAGCATTCGTAGTTTTGATCCCGGCTCGCAACTTTCGGTAGAAACGCTGGAAAAAGTAAGCCTTATGCCCAACGTGCAGACACGGCTGGTACACGAAGAAAGACAATCCTTTTTTGATTTTATTCCTCATACTGCCCGGGTTTGGGTCAAGGATTTTCAATTGACTCAAGATGTTCTTCGAAAATCTTTTGAAAAGGCCTCTCAAAGTTTTGATAAAATAATACATGACAGTGGTTCTAAAATAGTACTTCAACCCAATCAACTTTTTGAAACTGACATTTTTTTTACAGAAAAGTTAAGATCCTTTTTGATACTTGAGTTTGGTTCCCGGTTTCAATTTCCGGCTTCCAAAACTTATGATTTTAAATCTTCCGCCCAGCCTTCCTTTAATAAAAACTTTGATCTTCTTGCTTCAAATCTTTTCGACCAGCAATTAAAAGGGTACTCCAATTTTATTGCAGCCGAGCAGCCAAGACAGCTAGAGCAACTTCTGGGAATTTTTGAAGAAATAAATAACCAGGTGAAGTTTCAGCCATTGGATTTTCCCTTGCGCGAAGGATTTGTGGATCATATTTTAAAAATAGTTTGTTATACCGACCATCAGATTTTTGAACGGTTTCATCGGTATCACACAAAAGAAAAATTCTCCAAGTCAAAGGCAATGACTTTTCGGGAATTGCAAACAATGGTCCCGGGTGATTTTGTTACCCATATTGATTATGGCATTGGAAAGTTTGCCGGACTTGAAAAAAAACAAGTGAATGGACGGGAACAGGAGTCTATCCGTTTGGTTTTTCGAGATAACGATTTGCTTTACGCGAGTATTCATGCCCTTCATAAAATCTCCAAATATTCTGGTAAAGATGGAGCACCTCCGAACCTTAGTAAGTTAGGGTCCGATGAATGGGAAAATAAAAAATCAAAAGTCAGGAAGAAGGTAAAAGACATTGCGAAAGAATTAATAGACCTCTATGCCAAAAGAAAGCAGGCTCCAGGGTTTGCATTTGCCACGGATGGCTTTTTACAAGCCGAACTTGAATCATCTTTCATCTATGAGGATACGCCCGATCAAGCCAGGGCAACAGACGATGTAAAACGAGATATGCAGGTGGCCCATCCCATGGATCGTCTCGTTTGTGGTGATGTTGGCTTTGGGAAAACCGAAGTGGCCATCCGCGCAGCGTTTAAGGCAGCCTGTGAAGGAAAGCAGGTGGCCGTTCTGGTGCCTACTACCATTCTCGCTATGCAACATTACCGGACTTTTTCTGAACGGCTGGGAAATTTTCCGGTGAAGATTGAATATGTTTCCCGCTTCAAAACAGATAAAGAGATTAAACAAATTGTTAAAGACGTAGAAGTTGGTGCCGTTAATATTTTGATAGGATCTCACCGGGTGGTGAGCAAGGATATTGTTTTTAAAGACTTGGGATTATTGATTGTGGACGAAGAGCAAAAATTTGGCGTTAAAGTAAAAGACCGATTGAAGGAGATAAAAGTAAACGTTGATGTGCTGACACTTACCGCCACGCCTATCCCCCGAACACTTCACTTTTCATTGATGGGAGCACGTGATCTTAGTATTATTGCAACACCGCCACCGAATCGTCAGCCCGTAACAACCGAGCTTCATACCTATAATGAGGAGATTATTCGCGATGCGGTAAGTCATGAACTTCGTAGAGGAGGCCAGGTATTTTTTGTTCATAATCGAGTAAGTGATATTGAATCTATCGCCAATGTTATTTACAAACTAGTTCCCGATTCACGGATTGGCATAGCCCATGGGCAAATGGATGGCGATAAGCTTGAAAAAGCAATGATCAAATTTATAGACGGAGAGTACGATGTTCTGGTGTCCACCAACATTATTGAATCAGGTCTTGACATTCCTAACGCCAACACGATCATTATCCACAATGCTCACATGTTTGGATTGAGCGACCTTCACCAGATGCGGGGACGGGTTGGGCGCTCCAATAAAAAAGCTTTTTGCTATCTACTCACTCCACCCAGTTCGGTGCTTAGTGGTGATTCCCGCAAGCGTTTGGCGGCTCTAGAGGAGTTCAGTGAACTTGGAGATGGTTTTAAAGTTGCTATGCGAGATCTTGATATTCGTGGAGCTGGAAATTTACTAGGTGCCGAGCAAACCGGGTTTATCACCGATCTTGGTTTTGATACCTATCATAAAATTCTGGATGATGCCATCCTGGAACTTAAAGAAACAGAATTCAAAGATTTGTTTTCCGAAGAGCTTGCTGAAAAAGTTAAACTGATTGTCCAGGACTGTGTGATCGAAACAGATTTGGAAATTTTAATTCCGGAGACGTATGTCTCCAATACAAGTGAACGGTTACAACTTTATGCCAGTTTAGATAATATTAAGAATGATGAAGGTCTTGAAAAATTCTCCCTTTCACTCAAAGATCGGTTTGGTGTCTTACCGAGTTCTGTTGATCAACTCATAAATACAGTACGCCTGAGGTGGCTGGGAGAAAATTTAGGATTCGAGAAAATCACATTAAAAAATGAAAAGCTAAAAGGCTATTTCATTTCGGGAAATGATGAGTACTACAAATCGGATATTTTTGGCCATATTTTAACATTTGTCCAGCGTCATCCTAAGCAGTGCCATATGAAAGACACTGGCGGAAAACTAATCTTGACGATAGAAGACATTCTAAATGTTGATACAGCGATTGAGATACTTGATCGTATGAATCACAAATCCAGGTTGGCAAGCGAAACACTTTCGGCATAAGGCATCAGGTTCTCTACATTTTTAAAAGCATTAATCATCAACACTTTTTTATACACTGGTGAATAGTAGACTTCGATAAAAAAATCATCGGCATGATAAAGGTAGGCTTTACAATCGCCCAACTTGCGCATCATCAGGTAGTTCGAAGAGGTTGTAACTACATCACATTTCCTTTCAAAAGAAGCAAATTTAAAATCTTCAAGAGTTATCATAGAAATTACGGTTGAGTAGAAGTTCTTTAGAAAAAACTATGCCGAGCCTAAAAAGGCTCTGAATAAGTGTATTTTGGTATTTTTTCTTGATCTTTGAGTTTCAATCGTGGAATAAAAATCCCAAATTGAATCTTGCAATAACTTAGGTAGCGTGTCGTTTTAATAAGCGATTAGTCGGAACTTGTACTAATGATTTATCAATAAAATCTTTACCCCTTGGAAAACATTAGATTATCTATTTATATTAGCGGTTGCTTTGACTAATACTATGAAACAAATGAAGCATTTGAAAGGTCTACTTTTTTTGGTTGGCGGCTCCCTAATCATTTCTTCTTGCTCACTTTTTGGTAACCGAGGTGGCAAGCCTACAAACACAAATCCTGGCCAGATGAGTACTGCCACCGGATTAGCGTATAATGACGAAGACGGAGGTGGTTTTCAGGTTAAACCATTTGAGGGGCAGCCCGATGCACCTAATACTGTTTTCATTGAAGGTGGAAGAGCTATCATGGGATCGTTTGAAGAAGATGTTATGTCTTCCAGAGATAATATTGAAAGAACGGTTTCCGTGGCATCCTTTTATATGGATGAAACAGAAATTGCTAACATCCATTGGCTCGAGTACATGCATTATCTTGCCAAGGATTCTTCACAAGAAGTGTATGCCAAATCCTTACCTGACACTAATGTATGGATAGGAAAGCTTGCCTTTAATGATCCTTATGTTGATCATTATTTAAGGTATCCCGGATTTCGTTATTTCCCGGTTGTAGGGGTAAGTTGGAGTCAAGCCAACGATTATGCTGTATGGAGAACGCGCGCTGTAAACGTTCAGCTTGCACAGGGTGCCGGTGAGGAATATGCTGAAACTGATGGCCGTATTCCACTTGAATCTGGTATCGTTATTCCTTCCTACCGGCTCGCAACAGAAGCCGAATGGGAGTATGCTGCCCAGGCAATGCTAGGAACACAATGGGTAGAAGAACTGCAAACTCACCAGCGTATTTATCCATGGGATGGTCATGCTCTTCGCAATCCATTTGGCAAACAAATGGGTTTCTTCCTCGCTAACTTTAAACGTGGTCGTGGTGATTACGCAGGTATTGCCGGCAGATTAAACGATGGTGCTTTGATCACCTCATATATTTATGAATTTCCTCCAAATGATTATGGTCTGTATAATATGGCTGGAAATGTAAGTGAATGGGTAATGGATGTTTATCGTCCCCTTTCATTTCAGGATTTTGATGATTTAAATCCTATTCGGAGGGATGGTTTCTTAGATGAAGCAACTGGGCCAGCTAATAAATACAATAACATCGACAAGGATCCCGCAGGATTTACTTCGTTGATTACTGATAGGGCCCGTGTTTACAAAGGGGGTAGCTGGAAGGACGTGGCCTACTGGATGTCTCCTGGAACAAGACGATATCTTGATCAAGACTCTTCTACTGCAACCATTGGTTTCCGCTGCGCGATGATACGGGCAGGATCAAATTACTAATTAGGCGTAAATAGAATTTCATAAAGCCTTCTGTCATAAGCAGAAAGCTTTATTATTGCGCCTCTGCCATGCAGGCCACACTCAATTCCTTACAGTTACCTTCAAGAAGTTGTTGCCCACATGCTTCGAGTGTCGCTCCCGTTGTGATCACGTCATCGACTAACAAAATTCTCTGGTTTAAAATTTTATCCATACTATCGATACCAAAAACAGTATTCACATTCTCCCACCGATCTAATTTTGATTTACGCGTTTGTGTGGCCGTGTGTTTTTTCCGAATAGTAATGCTTTCATCCCAAGGTACACCTAGGGAATAGCTGAGGCCTTCCGCAAACTTTGCGCTTTGATTGTAGCCGCGTTTTCTTTGCCTGAATTGATGAAGAGGAACCGGAACAATCAGATCAAATTCCTTTTCGAAACCTCTTTCTAACAATTCCTTACCATACGCCATTCCTATTCTCACACCAACTTCCGGATGATTGTTATACTTTAATTGATGGAGAAGGTGCTGTACGATGCCGCTTTTCCTAAACTTCATATAAGCCCAGGCATGTTTTACTTTAATGCGGCCAGTAAGGCGATCCTGAATTGGATTATCAGCATGAAGATGATAATTTGTCTTCGGCAGCTCTGTCAAACAATGAGTGCAAAGGATATCTTCACCTTTGACAAGCGATTCGGAACATGCTAAGCAACAACGCGGAAAAAACAAGGCTATAAAATCCGAGATAGCATTCACCAGGGTCCAGTTTGATTTACGATTGAATGAACTCATCTTTGTGATGTAAAGATTATCAGTTATGAATCTTGTAAAGCAATTTAATGATTATCGCAGTAAAATGAATGAAAAAATTCTGGCAAGCGATAACTTAATAATTAAGAGAATTTTCAATCTGGATACCAATGCATATGCCAACGGAGTGCTGGACATTAAGAGCAAAGAACTTATTGGTCTAACATGTTCACTCGTTTTACGCTGCGATGTTTGTGTTAAATACCATTTGGGGAAATGTAAGGAGGTTGGATTTACAACCGCGGAAGTGCACGAAGCCATGGGTGTTGCAACCCTTGTTGGCGGAACCATTGTAATTCCACACCTTCGTAGAGCATATGAATTTTGGGAAGAATTAAACGCCTAAGTTGAAATGTTTAAGCGGGATTTAGACCTTGACCGGAAATGGCATCAATTGACTGTTTTTATTGAGCATACAATCGGCAAAAAACCCAAAGACCTGAATGGAGTTCTTTTCATTATAGGAATTCAGGAACTTGGCCAGGGAGGGAAACGCTTCTCGAAAGAAGAGAAGCAAGATTTATTACACATTGCTATTTGTAAAGTACTTAGCCTTTCCGGCTATTACACACTTGAAGGATTGGATAAAGACGGA
Organism: Bacteroidota bacterium; assembly: GCA_038043425.1. Taxonomy (GTDB): domain Bacteria; phylum Bacteroidota; class Bacteroidia; order Cytophagales; family Cyclobacteriaceae; genus ELB16-189. The sequence continues at coordinate 359,379 of JBBTBZ010000008.1, read as the reverse complement.
TGGCCACATTGGAAAATAGTTAAGAAATTACCACACTTTGACCTTCTTGAGCAGGAAAAACTATTAAAAATGCATGTTCTCGAATATTTTGAAAAGGAGTATGATTGGTACTACAAATCAAGCTCCACCTTGTGATTTTAGAAAGTCATTCTACCCCGTTTGGAGGGAACCCATCTTGTAAGGGTTGTTATTATCTTAGACGCTTTTGATTTCGCTATGTTCTTCACTTATCTTAGTAGATTCTAAAAACTAAGTACCGTGTAACAACGTTTTCACTTAATATATTGCTAAGTGGTGGAAGGAGAGCTTAAACCTATTTTTGATAAACTAACTTCTTTTAAGCGAAAGTATTATCTGAATATTTTCATAAAAGGGGGTTTGCTCACGCTCTCTATTATCCTTTTCTATTTTTTGATTGCATCCCTCATTGAGTATAACTTTTGGTTGAGCACCTGGGCTCGTTTCACTATTTTCATTTTGTTTTTTGGACTTGTTGCTTATAGTGTTTATCGTTTTTTACGGAAGCCCATCGCATGGTGGTTGTATCAGAAGGGACTTGATCAGGGTGAAAGTGCTAAACTAATTGGATCTTATTTCCCATCCATAGGTGATAAGCTTCTAAACCTACTTCAACTTTCTTCGCTTCAACCCCGTTCCGCTCTATTGGAGGCAGGAGTCAAACAGAAATCAAAGCTTTTTGAAGGCTTTTCCTTTGTGCAGGCTATTGACTTGAAAGAAAATAAACAATATTTAAATTACCTTTTAATCCCTTTCGGAATAATTCTTTTAATCCTACTACTCAATTCTAAAATCCTTATACAAAGCAGTCAGCGGATTGTGCAGTTTAATCGTGAGTTTTCACCGGAAGCACCATTTAAGTTTTTAATTCAAAACAAAAACCTCTATGCCTTCTTCAACGAAGACTTCACACTACAACTAAAACTGGAAGGTGAGGCCGTGACAGAATCGGCTTATATTATTGCTGGGAGCAAACGTTTGAAGATGGAGACAATGACCCCTGGGGAGTTTGCATATACGTTTGAGAAAATTCAAAATGGTATATCATTTCAAATTGAAGCTTCTGGATTTTATTCAGATGCATATACCGTTACTGTTATAAACCGTCCTGAAATTACGGAGTTGAAAGTACGTCTTGACTATCCTCGTTATCTCTCCAGAAGAAATGAAGAATTCAAAAATGCCGGTAACCTGGAGGTCCCGGAAGGCACAAAAATCACCTGGAAAATAGGCACTGCAAATGCTGAAAGGGCTTTCATTAACTTTTCTTCGGAGGAAGCACCTAATCCAATGCAAATGTCTGATGATCAGCTATTTAATTTCGGAAAGAGATTTAATAATGCGGATCAGTATTCGATCGAATTAGAGAATGAAAATAGCCATAACAAAGAAAAGATAGCCTATTCTATTGCTGTTACGAAAGATGCTTACCCGGAAATCACAGTTGATTATTTAAAAGACTCTGTGCTTTACAAGAGCATTGTACTTGGCGGTGCACTTAAGGATGACTATGGAGTAACACAACTTGATCTAAACTATCACGTGATTAGCAAGAATGAAGTATCCGAAAAAAAAATGTTCACGATCGGAATAAGCAAAAATCAGATTCAACAAAGCTTTTTTTATAATTGGAGACTTGACTCCCTTAAGCTTTTGCCGGGTGACCAACTTGAATATTTTCTGCAAGTATGGGACAATGATGGAATCAATGGGCACAAGTCTACCAGGTCGGCTAGTTATGTTTTTATGTTGCCTGGGGAAGAAGAGCTGAAAACAGAAATTACAAAATCAGAGACAGCCGCAGAAGGAAAGTTTGATCAAAGTTTGAAAAAGGCTAAGGACTTGAAGAAATCAATTGAAGAGGCTCAACAAAAATTTATGGGTAAACAGGAGTTAGATTGGCAAGACAAAAAAATGTTGGAAGATCTAATTGAGCAAAAACGGAATCTAGACCAAATGATAAATGAACTTCAAAAACAAAATGAATTATTAGAAGAAAAGAAAAATTCCTTTTCAGAACAAAGCGAGAAGATCAGAGAAAAATCAGAGCAGATCAGAAAACTAATGGACGAACTACTTGACCCAGAAACCAAAAAGCTGTTGGAAGAACTTCAAAAGCTGTTGGAGGAAAATTCCGATATGTCTCAAATTCAAGAGTTGATGAAAAAAATGGATCGTAAAGAAATCGACCTGGAGAAGGAGCTTGAACGTACATTGGAATTATTCAAACAATTGAAATACGATTACAAACTTGAACAAGCCATAGGGGAGATTAAAGAACAGGTTGCCAAACAAGAGACCTTATTGGACAAGACACAAGAGCTTGCCGGTGATAAAAAATCCGAAGAAAAGGAGAGCAAAGAACAGGAAGAAAATAATAAAACAGAGCAAGGTAAGGAAGGTAATGAGAACCAGAATGAAACTCCAAAACACGAGAAACTGGCAGAGGAACAAGGAGAATTAAATGAGGACTTACAAAATTTTGAGAAATCATTGGAAGAACTAAATAAAATGGGCGAGGAGTTGGAAAAAGAAACCGATTCGCCATCAAAAGAAAACCTGAATCAATTAAAAGAGAGCCAGGAAAACAGCAAACAATCACTAAAGGAAAACAAAGCCAAGAAAGCGACCGAATCTCAGAAGAAAGCTATTAACCAGATGAAACAAATGCAGCAGCAAATGGAAGGAATGCAAAGTTCAATGGAGATGGAAATCGATGAGCAAAATCTGGAGTCATTACGTCAGATTATTCATGGTCTCATAAAACTCTCGTTTGACGAGGAGACCCTGATGAAAGAATTCGGCCAAATTCAGCAGACAGACCCTAAGTACATCTCTCTTTCTCAGAATCAACTTAAGCTTAAGGATGATGTTAAAGTGTTGGAGGACAGCCTTTTAGCTCTATCAAAAAGAGACCCTTTCCTCGGATCTGTTGTTACAAAGGAGATAGGTGAATTAAACGATCACCTGGATAAGGCAGCAGAGCATACAAAAGAAAGAAGAAAGGGAAATGCCGGGTCTGAGATGCAGTTATCTATGACTAGTATAAATAACTTGGCCTTAATGCTTAACGATCATTTTGATATGATGATGGATATGATGGCAAATGCCAAGCCATCTATGAAAAAGGGAAATAAGAAGAAAGGGAACCAATCAGGTCTTAGCGAGATGCAGCAAAAACTCAATCAAAGAATTCAAGATCTAAAGAAAAGTGGTAAACAAGGAAGGCAATTATCTGAAGAAGTTGCTGAAATGGCTGCCGAGCAAGAACGCATAAGGAGAGCACTAAGAGAGATGCAGGAAAAGTTAAAAAAAGAAGGGGGGAAGATTCCGGGTAACGATTTGCCAGGAAAAATGGAACAAACGGAGATGGATTTAGTTAACAAACAAATCACCGAACAAACCATAAGAAGGCAAAAAGAAATTCTCACTCGCCTTTTGGAGACGGAGAAATCAATGAGAGAACAAAACCAAGATCAGGATAGAAAAGGAGAAACTGCTAAAGATTACAATAAGGAAATGCCAAGAGCTTTTAAAGAGTATTTAAGGTTAAAGGAAAAAGAAGTAGAATTGTTGAAAACCGTTCCCCCAAAGCTCTTCCCATATTACAAGAAAGAAGTAAACGAATATTTCAAAAGAGCAGGAAGTGCGGACTAAAAAAGTTTCATCTAGTAGTATCATGAAAAATATTCATATCGAGATTCCTTCTCTTTCAGAAAACATTAGAATGATTGAAAGTTTCATCGACAATAGCAGAGAAAAATTCCATCTTAACGAAGATATCTATGGAAATATAATGATTGCGGTGACCGAAGCAGTCAATAATGCAATTAAGCATGGCAATAAGAGTGATTCCACAAAAAACGTTTCACTAGCACTCAGCCTGGAGGAGAATCTGATTAAATTTAAAGTGGAGGATGAAGGAAGTGGTTTTGATTATGACAATCTTCCAGACCCAACTGCTCCGGAAAACATTGAAAAGCCAGGTGGAAGAGGCATATTTCTGATGAAGCACCTCTCAGATGAAGTTAAATTTGAAGCTGGTGGCAGGATAGTTGAGCTTTGTTTTTACATCAATTCCTGATGCCCACAATCTATTTCCTTTCAGAGGGGATAAAATTCATTCCAAAAAATAAGAATAAGCTAAGAGTTTGGATTAGTGATGTTATTACTTTAGAAAATCGTGAGATTTCGTCACTGGTTTACATATTCTGTCAAGATTCCTTCCTTTTGACGATCAACCACGATTACCTTAATCACAAAACGTTCACTGATATTGTTACTTTCGACTACTCAGATGGCCGAGTAATTGATGGCGAAATTTACATTAGTGTTGAAAGAGTGAAAGAGAATGCTACCAAATTCCAAACAACCTTTGAAGAGGAACTCCATCGGGTAATGATTCACGGTGTCTTACATCTATTGGGATTCAATGACAAAACACCATATCAAAAGTCAAGGATGCGCAAAAAAGAGGAAGCTTGCCTATCTTTGCGAAACTAGTTCCACGTGAAACAATTCAAAGAAGTTGAAATTGTTGTTCCACGTGAAACACACCATATATGTTTCCTGAATACGATGTGATTGTAGTTGGTGCCGGACATGCCGGCTGTGAGGCTGCTGCTGCCGCTGCAAATATGGGGTCTAGGGTACTATTGGTTACCATGAATATGGGGACAATAGCTCAAATGTCGTGCAATCCTGCTATGGGAGGTGTGGCAAAAGGTCAAATCGTGCGGGAAATAGATGCATTGGGTGGATATTCTGGAATCATATCGGATAAATCCATGATTCAGTTTAGAATGTTAAATAGGTCAAAAGGACCCGCAATGTGGAGTCCAAGGACTCAAAATGACAGAGTTCGTTTTTCACAAGAATGGCGCCTTGCACTTGAGAGAACTCCAAAAATTGACTTCTGGCAAGAAATGGTTAGGAGTCTCATAGTAAAAGGTAAAAGAGTGGTTGGTGTGCGGACTGCCTTGGGAATAGAAATCATCGGGAAGTCAGTTGTATTAACTAATGGAACATTTCTAAACGGCAAAATCCACATAGGAGAAAAGAACTTTGGTGGGGGCAGAGCAGCAGAGAAACCTGCGGAAGGAATCACTGAAAACTTGATTGACCTAGGATTCGAATCCGGAAGAATGAAAACAGGAACTCCGCCCCGAGTGGATGGAAGATCACTCGATTACTCGAAGATGGAAGAACAACGAGGGGATGAAAACCCAGGCAAGTTCTCCTATTTGGACACAGCTCCATTGGAAAAACAACTTAGTTGCTGGATTACCTATACGAATAAGATTGTCCATGCTGAGTTGGAAAAAGGATTTGATAAGTCCCCAATGTTTCAAGGGAGAATTAAAGGACTAGGACCACGATACTGCCCATCCATTGAAGACAAGATCAATAGATTTTCAGAACGCGATCGTCACCAAATTTTTGTAGAGCCTGAAGGATGGAACACGGTTGAAATTTATGTAAACGGATTCTCAACATCACTCCCAGAAAATATTCAGTATCAAGCACTAACAAAGATCTCGGGATTTGAAAATGCCAAAATGTTCCGACCTGGTTATGCCATTGAATACGATTACTTCCCCCCAACTCAATTAAAAATGACGTTGGAGACTCAACTAATTGATAATCTGTACTTTGCTGGGCAAATCAACGGGACTACCGGATACGAAGAGGCCGCCTGCCAAGGCTTAATGGCTGGCATAAACGCTCACTTAAAGGTAAAAGATAAAGACAGCCTGATTCTAAAAAGGTCTGAGGCCTATATCGGGGTTTTAATAGATGACCTTGTTAACAAGGGTACACAAGAACCGTACAGAATGTTCACTTCAAGAGCAGAATACAGAATACTTCTCCGACAGGACAATGCAGACATCCGACTTACCGAGATCGGTCATAAAATAGGATTGGCACAAGACGAAAGGCTTGAGAAAATTTTGAAAAAGAAAACTCATCTTTCAAAATTAATAAACGAGTTAAAAACTTTAAAAATCAATCCTGAGCAAATAAACACTGAACTTGGAGTGATTAATACCTCCGAGATACATGAAAAAGTTTCAGCTGCCTCTCTGTTGAGGCGGCCTCAAATTGGAATACCTGAATTGCGCAAACTTCATAAAGATATTGATCGCGATCTTTCAAAATATTCCAATGAAGTTCTGGAACAAGCGGACATCCTTATTAAGTATGAAAGCTATATTGATCGCGAACAAAAATTAGCTGAAAAAATTGAAAGCCTGGAAAACTATAAGATCTGGGAGGACTTTGACTATGATCGTGTTAAGGCCTTGTCATCAGAAGCACGGGAGAAACTAAAAAAAATCCGTCCGGAAACTATTGGTCAAGTCACCAGGATAAGTGGAGTGTCCCCGGCCGATGTTTCCGTGTTAACCGTATACCTTGGCAAATAACTAAATGTCTCTGATCACCATAACTCAGTGCCCCATATGCAAGGGGAGTAATTTTGAGGCATTCCATCGCTGCATCGACTTCACAGCATCTAAAGAAGAGTTCGCCATCGTAAAATGTACATCCTGTAACCTGCTAATTACGAGCCCAAGACCCGACTCAAATGCAATTGGTAAATATTATGAATCGGAAGACTATATATCCCATTCCAATAGTTCTAAAAGCCTTACTGACAACGTATATAAAACCGTCCGTTCGTTCACTCTTCGCTGGAAACTCAACCTTGTTGAAAGCGAAAAACCTAAGGGATGTATACTTGACTATGGTTGTGGTACCGGAGAATTTCTAAGCACTTGTATAAAATACAACTGGGATGCGTATGGAGTTGAGCCTTCCGATCAGGCTAGACGAAAAGCGATTCAACTAACTTCACTGCCAATCACCAAATCCCTCAATCAGCTTACGAATAAAAAATTTGATATAATCACCCTGTGGCACGTTCTAGAGCACATTGACAATCTAAATGAAAAAATATCAGAACTAAAAAGCCGCTTAACTGAAAACGGCACAATTTTTATTGCCGTTCCTAATTGTAAGAGTCTAGATGCCAGAATCTATAAAACGCAATGGGCAGCTTATGATGTGCCAAGACATTTATGGCATTTCTCTAAAGAAAATATCAAAAATCTGCTCGCTTCACATGGATTACAATTGACCAACATTATCCCAATGAAACAGGATTCCTATTACATATCATTTCTAAGCGAAAAATATAGACATCCAACCGCACCTATTTTCATTGATCTTATTAAAGCATTCCTGATTGGTACCAGGTCAAATCTTGCAGGTAGAAAGGACCAAAATTATTCAAGCCTTGTTTATATTGCTAAAGCATGAAAAGGGGGATTAACATAGTTTTAGTTACGATCATAAGCTTTATTCTATGGAAATGTGCAAGTCAAACGACTCCCAATGGCGGACCTAAGGATGAAGACCCACCGGTACTAAAAAAATCTATTCCCACAAATAAGCAAAAAAATTTTAAAGGAAGATCCATTGAATTAATCTTTGATGAACTCGTTAAACTAAATAACGCGAAAGAAGAAATCATCATCACACCTTCACCCGGTAAAGAAATTAAGTACAGCACAAAACAAAACAAAGTTTACATAGAACCTAAAGATAGTTGGCAAGACAGCACTACGTATAGTATTGCATTCAGAGAAGGCATTCAGGATATCAATGAATCAAATTCTCCTGAAAATTTTAACTTAGTATTTAGCACGGGAATGACAATCGACTCTCTTGAAATTTCAGGAGTACTGACTGAATCGCTTACCGATGTGCTGCCCAACAAAATCACGGTTGCTTTATATCAGGAAGATACTTTTGATATTTTCAATCACAGTCCAATTTATTTTACCAAGACAAAAAAAGACAGTGCTTTTAAAATTGAAAATCTTAAAGCCGGTATTTACAACATATACGCTTTTGACGACAAAAACAAAAATCTTAAAGTTGACAGTAAAACAGAAAGATTTGGATTTCTTCTTAATGGAATCTCCCTGGTAGACAAAGTGGATTCTTTAAATATTGCGCTCTATCAAATAGATTCAAGGCTGCTTAAAATAAATAGTATTCGCAACACTGGCACCATTACAAAAGTCTCGCTTAACAAAGATCTTATTTCATTTTCAATCAACAGCCCTGCTAAATCAAACCTTCACACTTCCTTTGGTGATAAGCAGTCAGAGATTAACATATATAATGAACTCGAACTTAATGATAGTATACAATTAACTCTTCAGGGGATAGATAGCCTGCATCTCAAAGTTGATAGTACGTTCTTCATCAAAAGAATTGAATCAAAAATGCCGAAAGAAAAATTCAATATAAAAATTATCAACTCCCTACTTAATCCAGAGACATTTGCTGTAGAAGTAAAAGCCCAGTTCACCAAACCAATAAAATTCATAAACTTTGATAGTATTTACTTGATAACCGGCAATGCTCCAGAAAGAAAAGCCAAAGAAACTCTTGTTAATAAAAAAAAGGCCACTGGAAAAGAACCGAAGTTGGATGACTCTAAAAATCAATCCGACACGACAAGTCGAGATAGAATAAAATCCAATTCAACAATACCTCTCAAGAGGAAGCAACCACCAAAAAGCGATACAATTGCCGTTATTAAACCTAAACAAGTCATACTGCCGATTCCTTCTAAAAGCATCAGTATTGATACCGCAAAAAAAATCCTGACCATCCAAACTAGTGTGGATAGAAACCTGATTACCTCAGACGTTAAACAACTTTCCCTGGTGATGGAAGCAGCGGCTATACAGTCAATTGAAAGTGATTCATCTCGTAGAGAAACCGCCACACTACCTATTTTAAATGCAGAATCAACAGGCACACTACTTGTTGAAGTTGTGACTAAATACAATAATTTTGAAGTACAACTTCTCTCAACTGACGGAACAATTATTAAAAAGGCAAGAGATGTTAAAAAATTCACATTTAAATTTCTGGAAGCGAAGGATTATAAACTTATGTGCTATGCAGATTTAAACAATAACGGAATATGGGATTGTCAAAATATTTACGAACATACCTTAGCAGAGCCAACATTCTTTTACAAGCTGTTGGACGGTAAGTTTACCTTTCCGATTCGAGCTAACTTTGAGGTTGGCCCATTGATAATTAAATTCTGAATACTTTGTTGATAACCTTCGTTCCACATACTGAAAACTGCTTTTAAATAAGCACAAGAGAATTAACTAACACCTACTGTTTATAATGCGTGACTTACCCACACCCTCTAACAATATTCGTTACCAAGAAATTTATATTTCTCTCAATATGTTCAAATGTGGATTACCTTGATAAAATGACCCTGCGTGTCTAAATTACGTTATTTTCTATTCAGAGTAGCATGAACATTTCACACACAGTAACTTTAATACCATTACTTATCCACAAATGAACAGGCCTTATTACATTGATAAAATTCTAAAACTTCATATAAATACATTAGTATATGTCTTGTTGAGCATTATTATAACTAAACATGATGCAAGCGCGCAAGCCCAAACAGAGATAAAGATTGCAAATGAATATTTTAGTAAAGGTGAAAAGGAAAAGGCACTGGCTGCCTTTCAAATGTTGGCAAAGAGCCAGGAAAACATTCCGTTAATTCACAATAGTTACCTAAACCTGCTCTTGGATTTCGGTCGAAATAAAGAAGCTGAAGATTATGTTGAGCGCCAGATCAAAAAGGACCCAAATAATTTAATGTATCGATTAGATCTTGGGTTGATCTACATCCGTTCCGGGGATCTTCAAAAAGGTGACAGGTATATAAGAAACCAAATCAAATTAAATAGGGGAGATATATACCGGATCAAATCTATTGCTGATTACCTCTCTGTGCACAACCTTGTGGAGTACTCGACTATTGCATTGCTGCAAGCACGTGAATCGCACAACAATCCTACGCTCTTTACCCTCGAGCTAGCTAACTTCTACCGGATCCAAGGAAAGCAAGATGAGATGGTAGAAGAATATATGAACTATGTAACCCAGGTTCCTGGTAACATCACGTATGTGAAGAACCTCCTTCAGGTGCTACTTAACAAACCCAATGAACTTGAAAGTCTGGAGAAGCATTTATATGAAAAAGTTCAACAGAATCCTGATTCGGAAGTATTCATGGATTTACTCATCTGGGTGAACCTTCAACAGAAAAATTTTTATGGCGCTTATATAGAGTCTCGGGCTTATGACAAACGCTTTAGAAAAGAAATGTCTAAAACACTGGAGATAGCCCAGGTGGCACTCAGTAACAAGGATTATGAAAATGCGGATCGCAGTTTTTCTTTTGTTATAAAGGAATTTGCAAATACTAATAATTATCTGCCAGCCCGGCTGGGATTGATCCGTGCGCGTGAGGCCAAGGTGAAAAGAAGATTTCCAGTAAATAAAGATTCCGTTCAGTATCTCATACGTGAATACCAAAATTTTGTGGCGGCTTACCCGGATAATGCAAATGCACACGAAGCTATGCTGAACGAAGCCTCACTTTATGCTTACTATTTAGACAAAAAAGATTCGGCTATCCAAAAACTGAATCAACTGATAGTGAATCCAAAGGTAGCAATGAATTTAAAATCCAAATCGAAACTTGAACTGGGTGATCTTTATTTACTGAAAGAGGAATCCTGGGAATCAACGCTGCTCTATTCACAAGTAGAGAAAACTCAAAGAGAAACACCGGTGGGTTATGAGGCAAAGTTACGCAATGCCAAACTATCTTATTATAAAGGTGACTTCAGGCTGGCGCAAGAACACTTGGATATTTTAAAGCAGGCAACTACGCGTGAGATAGCCAACGATGCCATGGAGCTGAGCATACGAATAAAAGAAAATACAAGATCTGATACGATCGGGGCAGCCCTGAAGGAATATGCAATCATTGAATTACTACTCTATCAAAATAAGACGGAAGAAGCACTGTCAAGAATTGAAGCATTGAAGAGTGGGCTAGTTAATGGGCTTGCAATTCCCGTGGTTGAAATCATGGACGATATATACTGGTTGGAAGCTAACCTGCGTATGAAACAAGGCCAGTTCACGGAAGCAATTGCACTATTAGAGAAAATTTTGAAGGAGTATGGCGAAGATATTTTAGCAGATGATGCCTATTTTTTGCAAGGGGAAATCAATGAACTGCATCTTAAGCATAAAGACAAGGCGATGGAAATCTACCGCGAGTTTCTCAATAAATATCCCGGCAGTGTTTATGCTGCAGAAGCAAGAAAGCGATTTAGAAATTTGCGTGGAGATTTTGTGGAACAAACTACAATTGTCAATTAATTTTTCCATAGAGGTATTCGTGGTAACGCTTTGGTTTCCGTGACAATTGTTCATTATTTGTTTTTGGCGGGTAAATGCACCAATGTGGTAGTCATTTGATTTCTTCAATTTGATAACTCAATTTGCAGGGCGATAAAGGATACCATAAATTCGAAGTTCAAGATTAAACAGAAACATGACTAGGTCGATTAAGCCACTGGTGCAGTACACTGATGTGGTTCTGATGGGGGCGGGAATTATGAGTGCAACCCTGGGAATTATTCTAAAGGAACTCAATCCCAATTTCACCATTCAGATTTTTGAACGGATGGATGAGGCAGGCACTGAGAGCTCAGATGCATGGCACAATGCAGGCACCGGTCACGCTGCTTTTTGCGAATTGAATTATACACCTCCAAAAGCGGATGGGTCAGTAGATATTTCCAAAGCTATTAAAATTGCGGAGGCATTTGAAGTATCCCGGGAATTTTGGGCGTACCTGGTCCAGAAAAACTATTTGCCCAACCCAGCGCAATTCATCTCTCCCATTCCACACATGAGTTTTGTTTGGGGTAAAGAGAATGTTAGATATTTGAAGACTCGATACAACGCTCTTCAAGCTAGTCCACTCTTCAAGGGTATGATCTATACGGAAGAACGTGAAGAAATTGCAAAGTGGGCACCCCTTGTTATGCTGGGGCGCGATACAAAGGAACCAATAGCAGCTACCCGGATGGACATTGGTACCGATGTAAATTTTGGAGAATTAACCCGAGGCATGTTCAATCAACTGAATAAGATGCCTGGCGTTACCATCCACTATAATGTGGAGGCGCTTGACCTTGACCCCGATGGTAACGGAGGATGGGATGTTTTTATAAAGAACCTTCTTAATAACGAAAAGGATAAGGTCAACACAAAATTTGTTTTTATTGGAGCTGGTGGCGCTACGTTGCATTTGCTTAAAAGGGCGGAGATCAATGAGAGAAAAGGTTACGGAGGATTTCCTGTTGGAGGCTTGTGGTTGAAATGTATTAATGAAAAATTGATACAACAACATCACGCCAAATTGTATGGTAAAGCCTCTGTTGGTTCGCCCCCGATGTCTGTTCCTCACGTTGATACACGTATTATTGAGGGAAAGAAAGAACTTTTATTTGGACCATTTGCCGGATTTTCAACAAAGTTCCTTAAGAATGGTTCGCTGATGGACTTGCCAAAATCAATTGGTTTTGATAATGCAATTCCGATGATTTTTGCAGGAATGAAGAACATGCCATTAACAAAATATTTAATTGACCAGGTGCGCCAAACTCCTGAACAGCGGTTGGACGCACTTCGTGAATACATTCCCTTTACTAAACTGGAAGACTGGGAGCTAAAGGAAGCGGGTCAACGTGTGCAAGTGATTAAGAAAGATAAAAAAGAAGGGGGCATCTTAGAATTCGGAACAGAGGTGGTGATTTCAGAGGATGGAACAGTGGCAGCTTTGTTAGGAGCATCGCCTGGAGCTTCGACAGCAGTAGCGGTTATGCTGGGCATTCTTTTTAGGTGCTTTAAAAAAGAAAGTCAATCAGAAGCCTGGCAAAATAAACTGAAAGAAATGGCACCTTCCTTTGGTCAATCATTATCTCAAAATGAAGCCCTTTTAACAGAGACTCGTCAGCGAACAAGCAGGATTCTTGGACTTAATACGAATAAAGGTGAGAGATAATTCTTACAAGGGGTGAGGTGGGCTAAGCCATTGTCGGTGTTCTTCACCGACAATCTTTTGAACTGTTCGTTGGTGAAGAACACCAACGAAATGCGAATAATTGGGGTCTAATAGAAAATTTAGTACCTTCAAATTGCGTTAAGCTGGAATCACGTATGAAACAGAATAGGTTTGTAGTCTTGATCGTTCTGGGATTAATTTCCCTCCGATGTGATCCGTTTGAACAGTTGAGTGCGACCGAAACACAACTCGAGCTTCCCGAAACACCTTTCAACTATAATGTAGCTGGCGCAACCGATCAGCAGGTTACCCTTGGCAGGGTCTTGTTTTATGATTCGCGTCTATCTGTTAACAACAGTGTTTCTTGTGGCAGTTGTCATAAACAAGCTCTTGCTTTTTCTGATAACACCCAATTTAGCCGGGGCTTTGAAAACAGAGTGACCACACGAAACTCCATGCCCATTCAAAATATTATTTCATTTGTATTTCAACCTAAAATTGAAAAGCCTGATTCAGGGATAGTAATAATTAGTGACAGTACTTTTAATGAACAGGATCAACCTGCTGGCTATTTGCCGGGCGTAGTTAATCCACCAGATTTCTTTTTGAAATCCACCTCTTTATTCTGGGATGGGCGCGAAACCGAATTGGAAAGCATGGTCACAAGACCCATTATGAATCATATCGAAATGGGTATACATGACTTAGAAATGCTGGCGAAAAAGCTTTCCGTCATTCCAGAATACCAATCCCTATTTGTCAATGCATTTGGAGAAGAAGAAATCACCAGCAGACATCTTGCGTTGGGATTAAGTTCTTTCCTATTGAGTATACGATCCAATCAATCAAAATTTGATAAGATCTTTGATAATCCTGACTTTAATGGAGTAAGCGCATCGCTTTCAGTAAATGAGGAACAAGGAAGGGAGTTATTTTTTAATAAGTTCAATTGTAACTCATGTCACGAGCTAAACGGCTTCGCAAATATTGGTCTTGATGCAGTTGCACAAGATGCCGGTCAGTCATTAGTAACTGGAAATCCTCTGGATGCCGGAAAATTTAAAATTCCTTCGTTAAGAAATGTTCAATTGACAGGCCCTTACATGCATGATGGCCGCTTTAAAACATTGGAAGATGTGCTGGATCATTACAGTAATGGGATAACCAACAACACGAATCTGGATTCCCGGTTAAGGGGATTGGATGGAAGGGCAAAACAATTAAACATATCGCCCTCAGAGAAAAAAGCCATTATTTCGTTTTTAAATACCCTTACAGACCATGAAATGACAACTGACCCAAAGTTGTCAAATCCATTTAGGGCCAATTGATCTTACTATCTTTGAATGCTACGCTAAGAGATTTTCTGAAGCATGAGCATTTTTAATAAACAATTCTTAAAATGAAATACCTGACAGGTATCGCGGCTATTATGCTTTGCTCGCTTTTTGTAAACGGGCAGACATCACTTTTTGAAAAAGGATACATCATTGACGCAGCTGGGGAAAGAACAGATTGCTATATCAAGATGGAAGATTGGAGCACACAACGCAGCATCCACTATCGATTGAATCAGAAAGACTCCACAAGGATCAAAGAAATTAGCCAAATCAAAGAATTCGGTGCAAAAGATAATTTGAAATACATCCAGGTAAAAACCAATATTGATATTTCAGGTGATGAAGAAAGCTTGCTGAGTCATGAGCAAAATCCAGAGTGGCAGGAAGAAGAATTATTTCTACGGGCATTGGTGGAGGGGAAAATTAATTTATATGCGTTTGAAATAAAAGGCTCGAAGCGTTACTTTTTTAATGAAGGCGGTTCACCAGTGGAACAACTTGTTTTTAAAAAATACAGAACAACAACGGGTATACAAACAAATCTTGCGTATCAAAGCACTTTGTTTAATAAGCTAAATTGCATGGATAGCAGTGAGCAATATTTCAAGACTATAAAATACAGCAGTGCAGATTTGACAAGGGCATTTGAAATTATAAATGCATGCGAAGGTTCAGCATCCACCATCTATGAAGCTCCGGTAGAAGCGGCCGTTAATGAAACCAACGATATACAGTTGACTGAAGTTAAGAAGCGAGTCGGCTTAGTTGACACTCAGGAGAAGGAAAAGTTGCCAGCAAAAGCCGATCATTATTTGGGAATAGTAGCAAATCAATTGCTGCGGCAGTTATTTAATTTTGGTGGCGATGATAATTCTTTAGATGCACCGTACTTGCTTCAATATGCTATTAACTCTAAAGAAAACGGAAAAGGAATTAACATGGGATTGACTTACGACAGGAATTCATTTACAGATAACTCCAATAATACAACGCGCAAAACAAATAATCGCTCTATTTCTTTTCGGATCGGATATGACCGGAAAAACGATTGGGGAAAAAGATGGATAGGTATCTACGGTTTTGATTTATTACTGGATGGCAGTAAAAGCAAAACAGAGAGTACACCGGCTGGTTCTGGGTTTACGATTGAATCAACTTCAAAAGGATGGGGCTTTGGCCCTCGTCTCGGCCTCCTGTTTCGTATAAGCGACAAAATACTTTTGGGAACAGATGCAGCGTATTATTTTCATTCGGCTAAAGATTTTCAGAGTATCCCCGATCAGCCTCAGTCAACCCAAAAATCAACAAGCTTTAACCTTAGCCTTCCGGTTGCTTTATTCCTGACCATTAAACTGAAGTAATAGATTTATTCACTTCTCAACGATTTCACCGGATCACTAGACGCAGCCTTGAATGATTGAAAGCTCATCGTTATCCATGCAATCAGGAATGCGGCTATTCCAGCCATGAGAAATAGGCCAATACCAATTTCAGTTTTGTAGGTGTAGTCTTTTAACCACCACTCTATTCCATACCAGGCCAAAGGTGCGGCCAGCACAAATGCAATCAACACCAGTTTGCCAAATTCTTTGGAGAGCAATACCACAATGCTGCTTACACTTGCGCCCAATACTTTTCGTATTCCAATTTCTTTCGTGCGCTGTTCTGCAGTGAATGATGTTAGTGCAAATAAACCCAGGCAGGCAATCAACACAGCCAGCAACGAAAATATTCCAAAGATTTTTCCAAGTCGCGTTTCAGCCGCATACATGGTTCCAAAGCGTTCATCTAAAAAATAGTAGGTAAATGGCTGGCCGGGTGCCATCTCTTTCCATTTTGCTTCAACTAACTGAATCACCTCTTGTGTGTTTTGAGATTGAAAGCGAAACGATATCGGGCCTTCTGGCTTTTTGCTTAACTCAATCATTAAAGGACTAACATTTTGCTTAAGGGATTCAAAGTTAAAATTTTCTACAACGCCAACTACGGTGAGAGTAATAAGGTTGTTGCGATCAGGTTCTCCGTTTTCGCCATCACCAAACGTTGCGATCTTGCTGCCAATGACCTCGCCCGGGAAATTAAATCTTTTGAGAGCAGCCTCATTGACAATGACAGCTGATGAATCGGAAGGGAAATCGAGTGAGAAATCACGACCCGCCATGATGTTCATGCCCATGGTTTTTATGTAATCATAATCTACCCGCCAGTTCTGAAGACTCACCATGTTCTCTTGCACACCAGGGTCACGACCTTCCACCCACCACGGGTTATCACTTCGCCAGGTGCCGCTTACAGGCAAGAAGCCCGTAATCGTAGCGTTTTCCATTTTGCCGCTGCGCATGATTTCATCTTTAAAGGGCATTCGATTAGTGCCAAGCGCATAAGTGTCTTCAATTACAATCACCTGATCTTTGTTAAAGCCAAGCTTTTTGGTTTGGATGTAATTGAGTTGCCGGTTTACAGCCAGTGTACCAATCACCAGGAAAATGGAGACCGTGAATTGAAACACAACAAGGGAACTACGAATGAAACCACTCTTCATGCCCATGGCCACATTTCCCTTCAATACACTAACAGGTTTAAATGCAGATAAGAAGAAAGAAGGATAAATCCCGGCCAATAGTCCCACCGCTAAAGCAGCAAGAGTAATTATTCCGTACAGCATAGGCTGCTCAAATGGAATAGCAAGAGTTCTGTCAGATAACTGGTTAAAGAGTGGAAGTAATAGATAGGCGGTGAGTACTGCGAGCACAACGGAAATTAAACTTAGTAATATTGACTCTGTTAGAAACTGTCGCATCAAGTGCGAACGAAAAGAACCCATTACTTTTCGTATACCAACTTCTTTGGCGCGATTAGCCGAACGTGCTGTGGAAAGGTTCATGAAGTTGATGCACGCGATGATCAGAATGAACAAGGCAACGGCAACAAATAAATAAATATAGGCGATATCAAAGTTGGGCTCGAACTCGCCCTGCAAGGAGCTTTTCAAATGAATATCAGAAAGCGGTTGCAGTGTAAACTCCATTTTGTTTCCTGCTGCAACAAATTTTTCTATGGTAAAATCGGCACCCAATACTTCAGCCAGTTGTGGCATGGCGCGCTTTACAACCAGCTCTGGAAATTTATTCTCCAACTGTTTGGCATCAGTTCCGGGCCGCAAAAGAAGATACGTTTGAAAGTTACTACTGTACCACACGGGTCTTTTTGCCTCATCTAAACCCTCCAATGAGATGAGTATATCAAAATGAAAATGAGTGTTGGCCGGCAACGTTTTATAGACGGCTGTAATCTTCATGTTCATATCATTGTCGAGAATGAGGGTTTGCCCCAGCGCATTTTCATTCGGAAAATATTTATGAGCAATGGCTTCACTGATTGCGATAGAGTTTGGCTCCGCAAGAGCGGTTTCGGCATTGCCCGCAAGGACAGGAATAGAAAACAATTTGAAGAAATCCTTGTCAGTCCATATCACTTTATCTTCTTTGATATTATCCATGCTTCGCTTTACGAGGTAAGATCCCCGCTCGCGAAAACGTATGGCGGCTTCTACTTCGGGATATTCTGTAGCCAACGTATTTGCCATTACGGGTGGCGCATATAACATCTTGTATTGATTGCCGCCAAATTTAATATCGCTTTTGATGCGGTATATGCGATCGGCATAAACGAAGTGCTTATCATAACTTAATTCATTGATCACAAATAAAACGATGATAAAACAAATAGCGACCCCTATGGAGAGGCCAGCTACATTTATAAAGGAATAGAAGCTGTGCTTGCGCAGATTGCGAATGGCAACGGTAAAATAGTTTTTGAACATATCCTTGGGCTTTTTATTTTCTGATTGTATGACTTGCTTTTGCGTTTCGCGCAACCCAGCGGTGTGCCCGAATGATTCTAATACGTGACGATAGGCATCGATGAATCTTTTTTCCTTCGTCATCTCTTCTTCCACGGCCGAGCAGATGTGATCAATCAATTCCTCCTGAATGCCTTCGACCACAATGCCCCGGTAGTTCAGGTCTTTGATGATGTATTCTATATGTTCGCTGGTTAGAGTCACCCTGCCTACTGCTTTCTGCCTACTGCCTACTGATTTCTGCCTACTGCCTACTGATTTCTACCTACTGCCTACTGATTTCTACCTGCAACACATTTCCCATCGTCCTTATAAACTCAACAAACTCAGTCACGCGTTCTTTTACCTGGCTCTTGCCTTCTGTTGTAAGTGAATAGTATTTTCGCACGCGCTTACCCATCATCACGGTTTCGGTTTTGAGATGGCCATCTGCCTCCAGTTTGTGTAGTGATGGATACAATGCACCCTCTGTTAGCAGAATTCGCCCGTCCGATAATTCTTTTACTCGCTGTGTGATTTCATAGCCATACATTTTGCCATGGTCTTTTAAAACCTTGAGAAGAATGGTTTGAAGGGTGCCTTTTAAAAGTTCTGGCGAATGCATAAGGATTAGTGACTATTTAGCGAGACGTTGTTTAAAGAAGTTTGCCACAGATTCACTGAGTTTAATGGATTTTTTCTCAGAGAAAATTCTCACAAACGATTTTAAAAAGTTTTGCAGCTCCAAACCATTTTGATAGCATGAAGCAATCCAAAATTTTTAATTAGTGAATCTGTGGCGACCTATACATAAGTGAATTATGCATATAAGACGCCAAGCCCTTTATCAAGGTTGCACCCGCACACGCTTTTTGTGTAAATTTGAATTTCGAATGAGAGCTACGTACCTGTTTATTGTGCTTTTCCTCGCCTGGTGTGTACTCTGCGCACGTTGGTATGTGTTCAGTGTAAAGGGCTTAACTACCGATCCAGCCCACTTTAATCCTCACGAAACAACCGTTGCCATTGTTGAAGTATTGTTCATGGTTTTGGTAGCTTTTCTGTTGGGGTTTACAATTGCCTGGCTCCTGCGGGAAACAGGCTATAAGCAAAGACAAAGTATTATTCAGGAACTTCAATCTGAGAAATCTATATTACAAAACAGACAACACGAACGGAAAGATCAAATCCGAAAGTATGAAACGGATCTTGCGCGAATCAGGGGAAATTTTCTGGACACCACGCGGGAAAATGAAAAACTAAAAACGGAAGTTGAGGAAAACAGAAAAGAGGCAATTGAATTGCAGGATGAATTGACGGTGCTACGGTCAAAGGTGCACCAGTCCGATTCGGACCATAGTTTGCTCAAATATCAGATAATGCAACATGGGCAGTTAATTGAGGAAAAACAGGAAACCAATGAAAGATTTCAGAGAGAGTTGGAAGAACAGAGATCTTACCAAAAGCATGTCCGAAAAGAACCCGTCTTCTCCGATTTTATAAACGACCAACTTCTAACCGGTATTTCAGAAGTGGAGGACGATGAAATAGATGACCTTAAAATAATAGCGGGCATAGGGCAGGGTATAGAAAAAAAACTGAATAGCATCGGAATTTATTCCTTCCGGCAAATCAGCGAACTGACAGAAGATTCAATACGGCATATTTCAACAACCATCAAATTTTTTTCCGGACGCATACAGCGTGATAATTGGATAGAGCAGGCTACGAGATTGTATTTAAAAAAATCAACAGATAACAACCTCCTTTTCAAGTGACAAAATATCATATCTAGTTTGTCACACACAGAGATTGCAAAGGGATATATGAGAAGTATCATTTTTTTGGCTGCCCAAAATCATGATGGGAGATAAAACCTGCCAATACATTCGCAGGGTGAAATATTCAATACGTTGCTTTTGCCTTTTGGCATTTATTATCACGGGCTGCAATAACCATAATAAGAGTAAGCCCATCGCAGCCCCAGTCATACATGCGGATGCAGATTCAGTTCATGCGGAAATTAATAGAGCCTTTTTCGGAGCTGTTCCATTTGCCGAATATGTAGACTCTTTGCTATTTTTTTTATATGCTGTCCATCGAATATCGCCCGATAAAATTTTATTGGGGCAATCAACGTGTGTTGATGATGTAATCAATACGAAAAGTCCTTTTGAGAACCATGCGGTAAAGGGTCCATTTAATTTTGGGGGTTTGGCTGGGCTGCCATTCACGGGGATAACTGGATTAAATGCTTTCGCCCATCACGTACCCGATAGCGGTGCTGCTTTGTTATTTGTTGGACCCCATATTGGATTTTCGAAAAAACAAGGATGGGGTAAAATAAAAAGAGAAGGACAAAAGCAATCCAGCGCATGCTGTGGGGCACTGGTCGCTGCGCTGGTAAAACTTCAGACACCAGGCTCCATCATGACAAGGCCTCCAAGGGAGCCAGACTATCAGGAAGAGGTGATTGAACAATTGGCGTTGCGTCATAAACATGAAATACTCGAGTCAAAGGAACCACTCATTACATTAACAAAGTTAGTGTATAAAGAGGCGGAGCAACAGATACAAAACCTGCCACATGAAGAGATAAATTGCAAGTATTCTATTCTCATTGTCGGAGTAATCATTAACATAGACCATGGAAATCCCGATTACATTTAGGTAGATCATATGTCTATTTATGATTTAGAGAAAGAGCAATATCTTCGGATCATGGAGAAATAAAATTATGGCGTGAGAAACCTTAACAAGTCATTTATACTAATTTTTTTCGCAGCTGTGCTGTTTTCCTGTTCAGACAGTTCTAAGCTTGCGCCTGAAAGAAATTTTTATTTTGAAATCAAGACCTACCAAAACAATGCATTTAATAATGAGTTGGCTGCATTTCTTAAGAAAAGAATTCCTCAGCAAAAATATACCATAACCAATCGGTCAGGACTGGTATGGCCGTATTATGAAGCATTGGAATTAAATGAAAAAATTTCCATTGATAGTCTGATGCCGCCCCATTGGTATTTGCATAAAATGATTTTCAAGGATTCGAATTCTGTTCTAAAAGCGGATGATCACCTGGTTCGAATTGATGTAATGCCGCAGCCAGATACCCTTCCCAATTACCGGGTGGAAATTTATGAAATGGATTCTATCCGATTAAAATTTACGGCAACTTCGGGCATTCACTTTATTGATTCTACAGAATTTTCATCAAAGCAATCATTGGCTGATTACTATTTAAAATCGATAGTCCGATATTCGTTTAAGTAAACAGTTTGATGTATCCCTCATCTGTCTTCATAGGGAGTACATATCTTCATTATTCAATTCTGGTCCGGCTATCTGCTTATCATTAGAAGTAATGATTTCTATCATCGATTGAACATGACAAGTATCGTAATTCTTTTTGGTCAAGCCCATTATCTTTCGCGATGAATAGAGAACGGAAAAAACAGGAAATATCAAAAATCAAATTAATCATCTAATTAGTACTATTATGAAAACAATAAAATTAATTTCGGCAGGCCTTATACTTTTCTTTACCATGATATTCATGGTACAATGTTCTGATGATCCCGCTCCGGCTCCGGTGGAACCCGCTCCGCTGGTTAAGATTTCCGGCAAGGTTACGTTTACAAACGAAGCGGGTACAGCAGCCAATGCTGCAGGAGCAATAGTCTATTTAGCGAAAGGCGCAACAGCAACTACAAACTTCGATCAAACAACCATTGCCAATGCCAATGGTGACTATGAGTTTGTAAACCTCGATACGGGCAGTTATTATCTTAATGCAACCTTCTATACCGCTAACAAAAATGTGACCGGTAGATTAGATGGTTTGAATTTTACAACGGAGGCGGGAGCAGTTGTTGCAGCGGCTGCAGACGTAACCCAAAATTTGACATTAGTTTCCGTTGGGCAATCCGGGTCAACCCTTGAAGTTCTGGGTGCAAACTATGCATGGGATCCAAATGCCCTGGCTGCAGATGGAGTAACACCAGCTCCTAAGTTTGTAAATACAGGCACCTGGACGTATGATGCAACCCATAGCCCCATAGCCTTTGAATTCTCATACCGTGCAAACGAAGCCGACTTTATTGGCGCTTTCCCCCAATTGAGCAAGTTCAATGTTAATTTTGATCCTGCAAACCTTAGTACAAGTACCATCGATGTAGAGGTAGATGTCGCCAGCATTAATACCCGTGCGCCTGGCGGTAGGGATAATACAACCACCGTTGCTATCAACCCATCATTCAATCCTGCCTCCTTGTTTACTAAATTAGGCTGCATCATGGGTACTTTTGGTATTACTGCCGATGGAGGAGGAACCCCAACTGAAGCGGCTCCATTGCTGATTACAGAAGATCCTGATCGGTACGCACAATTTACCAGTACTTCCATTGCAAAATTTGGAGATGGTTATGTGGCAAAAGGAAACCTGGTATTCCATGGCTTCACGGTTCCGATAGATTTATGGTTTAAAGCTGTTCCCGCATGGCTTGATGCATCCAATAACAGAAAGTATTCTGGCTTTGAAGGCAAGTTTTTGATGGATGCTAAAAATGATTTTGGAATTACGTCCACTAGTGTAAATGATGCCATTATTAGAATTCAAATCAGCATTGTATTGTATAAGCAATTATAAAATTAATTTCCGAAAAGAGGGCTGAGCCGGCCCCCTTCTTAATTATTCAAATAGAACCCATGGCAGGTTTTATTCATATGAACCACCTCATTATTGTTATCATGGGCTTCCGGCTAACAGGATGCACGTATTATGAAAATGAATTGATTAAAATTCCCGAGTCGGATGTTCCCAACCCATTACCATTCTAAAGGCTTCTTTTGTAAAAGGCCATTCCAAACAAAGTTAATTCGGGCCATTGGGAAAAAGGCAGTTTACCTCTAATAACCCCACAAAATATTTTCATTTCTTAGCTATACTGTAGCTGACGTTTGTCATTAAAAGTAATGATTTCAATCATAGACAATACTGACCATGATCAGAATTCTTTTTGGCATTGCCCTATTACCTTGGCCGGTGAATTAGGGAGGAGAAAAAAACGGGAAATATTAAAATCAATTAAACACTTAATTAGTACTATTATGAAAACTATAAAATTAATTTCAGCGGTTCTTATGCTTTTCTTTACCATGATATTCATGGTACAATGTTCTGATGATCCCGCTCCGGCTCCGGTGGAACCCGCTCCACTGGTTAAGATTTCCGGCAAGGTTACATATACAAGCGAAGCGGGTACAGCAGCCAATGCTGTGGGAGCAATCGTATATTTAGCGAAAGGCGCAACAGCAACAACAAACTACGATCAAACAACCATTGCCGATGCCAATGGCGACTATGAGTTTGTAAACCTCGATACCGGCAGTTATTACCTTAACGCAATCTTCTATACCGCTAATAAAAATGCGAACGGAAGATTAGATGGCTTGAACTTTACAACGGAAGCGGGAGCAGTTGTTGCAGCAGCAGCGGACGTAACCCAAAATCTGACATTAGTTTCCGTAGGACAATCAGGGTCTACCGTTGAAGCGCTGGCAGTAAACTATGCCTGGGATCCAAATGCCCTGGCTGCAGATGGAGTAACACCAGCTCCTAAGTTTGTAAATACAGGTGCCTGGACGTATGATGCTGCGCACAGTCCGGTACAATTTGAATTTCCGTATCGGGCTAATGAAGCAGATTTTGTTGGTGGATTTTCACAAGTGAGCAAATTTGCGGTGAACTTTGACCCTGCTAACCTTTCTTCAAGTACAATAGATGTTGAAATGGATTTAGCCAGCGTTAATACCCGAACCCCGGGAGGAAGAGATAACCGAACAACAGTTGCTGACAACCCAACATTTAGTCCAGCTACACTTTTTACTGAATTAGGATGTATTGCAGGTACCTTTGGCATTACAGCCGATAACGCAGCGCCTACCGAAGCTATCCCTCAAACCATCACAGCGGATGTCGATCGATATGCACAATTCACCAGTACTTCCATTGCAAAATTTGGTGATGGTTATGTAGCAAAAGGAAACCTGGTATTCCATGGCTTCACCGTTCCCATAGATTTATGGTTTAAAGCGGTTCCCGCATGGCTTGATGCATCCAATAACAGAAAGTATTCTGGTTTTGAAGGCAAGTTTTTGATGGATGCTAAAAATGACTTTGGAATTACCTCCACGAGCGTAAATGATGCCATTATTAGAATTCAAATCAGCATTGTATTGTATAAGCAATTATAAAATTAATTTCCGAAAAGGGGGCTTGGCCGGCCCCCTTCTTAATTACTAAATTGAACCCATGGCAAGCTTTATTCATATGAACCGCCTCAATATTGTTATCCTGGGCCTCCTGTTGACAGGATGCACGTATTATGAAAATGAATCGATTAAAATTCCCGAGCCGGAAGTCCCAAACCCAACCACCACTCTGGAGGCTTCCTATGTTACGGCAATTCCAAATAAAATTACTTCCAGCTATTGGAAAACTGCGGACTATCTACCCATAACTGCACAAAATCAAATCACTGGACAAGTGCCGGCTGAGGACGGCCTGTTCAATATGAGTGGTACACTTAATGGACTGACTGATTTTAATCTTGGAGAAGATCCAACTATTTTACTTAAAGCAGCCTATTCTAACGACAGCCTATACATTCTAATAAGTTGGAAGGATGCAAGTTATAACGCCTCACAATCAAACTGGTTTTATGATGGGCCAACGGATTCAAACAAACCTGGATCTACAGCAGGCTGGACATCGCAGCAAAGCGATGACAATCTCAATCTTTCTTTTGACATGGGGTCTGGTAAAAGCGATATCTGGAATTGGTCGCTTGCATTGTCTGAGCCACTTGGTTATGCGATAGATAAAATTGACAACGGAAGCGGGGCCATTGCAGATGCAGGGAATAAAACGTATGTGCGAAACGCAGTGGGTGATAACCGAAGCGGCCCTAAATATGATTGGGATGGTGTCCAGCAGGAATTACAGAGAAAACCCGCGGGCTTTACCATTCTCGATCCTGGTTATTACTTATTAAACAAAAAAGATTTCGTTGGTGATGTGATTAATGGTGAAGCTATTTATCAGTTTGAATGTTCAGGGTGTCATGGAGTTACCGGAGATGGTGAAGGAACAATAAACCCCGTTGGGATAAGGCTAAATATACCTGGGCAATTTAATCGATGGACTCAACAGGCCTTGGATGCTTTTGCTTCAGATCCCGGGCAACACGAAGGTGCGGTACATTATCCCAGCGGTGAAACTGAACGAGAAGATCTGTTTACCAGGCTACGTGGTTTTAGCGGAATTCCAGGGTACATTTTGCAGAATCCTAGCGGGAGTAATTCTGATGTTCATGCCGTTTCAAATATTCAATTAGCAAAAATTGAAGGAAATAATACAAAAGGATATTCTGTGCTATTGATCAGAGCCATGAGTACCGGGAGTGCTGATGACATAGTCTTTAGTCCGTCAATAAAACCAGTCCACGACTTCAACATCAGCTTCATGGACAATGATATGCTCAACCGGATTGGTTCAATTAATAAACAACTCACCTTCAAACCTAAGCCATAATGAAACAGAAGGAAATTATACGACTCATTCTTATTGCTATGGCAGTATCCTGTATGCTTGCATCATGCACATATGAAGAGATAAAACCGCAAAAAGTGGATGTACCCGACTCCGTGAAATTCTCGGTTGACATCATTCCCATTTTTAATAGTTCGTGTAATAATCCTGGTTGTCACAGTACCGGTGGAATACCTCCTGACCTGACAGAAGCAAATGCCTATACAAGTCTCATTTACTTCGGTTATGTGGACGTAGATGTTCCGGAGGAAAGCATTTTATATGAAAAAATTACAACCGGCAGCATGAAAGACAATGCCACCGATCAGGACAGAGCATTGATACTCGAATGGATTAAACAAGGCGCACTAGACAACTAAACTCATCTTCGATCATGAAAAAAAGTATTTGTTTCGGTAAAAATTCAATCAGTACAAGTATAGGAACCCTTCTTTTAATCCTTGCTGTAATCCTGAGTGGCACCCCGGTTTTTGGACAGGAAGAAGAAACCGAGGAAAAAAAAGAGAGCGCGAGTAAGAAACCGGCTAAGCCGGCTTTCGAAAGCCCTGAACTTATGGATGAGCAGTCAGTTATCGTTCCTGCTGCGAAAACGCTGGAATTTGATATTCAACATAGGTTCGGATTAGTAAATAATGGCATAAAAGATTTATATGGAATTTATGCTCCCGGTGCCAACATACGGCTGGCCTTTAGCTATACGCCAATTGAGAACCTCTCTTTAGGATTTGGGTATGCCAAGTATAAGCAGTATCTGGATTTTAATGCCAAGTATTCTATTCTGAAACAAAGGAAAGACTGGAGCATCCCTGTCAGTGTTACCTACTTTGGCGATTGGGCAATTGATAATCGCGAGGATATTTATGAAGAGGCTGTGCATCGATTTTCTTTCTACAACTCGCTGATTATTGCGACACGCGTATCCGATAAAATTTCTATTCAGGTAACCCCAGGTATCAGTCATTACAATGCAATGGATTCGTTGTACAGTCATGATATGATTGCCATAGGTATCTCAGGGCGCTATAAATTTTCGAATCAATCATCAATCGTAATTGGTTATACGCAACAATTGACAGACCATGACGATCCCTCTTTTGACCTGAAACCCGGATTTACATTTGGATGGGAGATTGCCACCAGTGGCCACGCTTTTCAGATTTTCGCTACTACATTTCAGGGTATCATTCCCCAGGAAAACATCACCTTTAATCAGAATGATTTTACGAAGGGAGAATTCCTGATCGGATTCAACATTACCAGGTTGTGGAATTTTTAAGAAAGAAGACATGAATAAAAACGAAAAGCAAAATCGAAGAAATTTTTTATCCCTGGGCCTGCTGACCGGGGCTGCTATGTTTACCCAAAGTGTGAAGGCTGAATCGGTTGATTCAACCTCGAGTAATGATGAGACTGTAATGTTACTTACCCCCGATGGAAAGTTGGTAGAGGCGAAAAAGACTTTAGTTCAAAAATCCAAATCTGGCAGTAAGGCCTCTAATCAGGAAATACTGAAATGGACGGATACGCCAAAATCCTAAGAATTTATGGACCAGCCGGAAAATGTAAATCAAGGTACACGAAGAAACTTTCTTTCTCAACTAGGAGCACTGGGTGCGGTAGCTGCATGTGGTAGTGCTGCGTGTTCGTGCAGTTCAGGATCGAACCATGAGCAATATGAAACAGGCAATAAGGTGAAACTTCTTTCTCCGGATGGCGAAATGGTGGAAATCGATGAATCACACCTCAGACATGTGCATAAAACAGTAGGAGTAAGCAGAGAAGCGGCACGCCAGGGAATACCCGGAAAGAAATTTGTGATGGTGATTGACCTGGCTAAATGTAAAAATGCGAGAAAATGTGTATCGGCTTGTCAAAAAATGCATCACCTGCCTGAGGACAAAGAATGGGTTTCCATCCGATTAATGAAAGACAGTGAGAAAGGATCCCCCTATTGGTTTCCGAAGACTTGTTTTCATTGCGACAATCCACCCTGTGCAAAAGTTTGTCCGGTAGATGCCACCTATAAAAGGTCTGATGGCTTGGTGATGATTGATAATGAAAGATGCATAGGCTGTAAATTTTGCATGGCGGCCTGTCCTTACTCCACCCGTGTTTTCAATTGGGATGAACCCGTGATGTCTTCCGAGTTGGCGGCATTATCTTACTCGCCTGAAACGAGCCTCCCACGTAAGATAGGTACTGTGGAGAAGTGTGATTTCTGCCCGGATATGATTCGAGAAGGAAAACTTCCGGATTGTGTAACGGCTTGTCCGAACGGAGTTTTTTATTTCGGTGATGAAAATGAAGATGTGGTAACGAATGGTGACGAGACCATTAGATTCAGTCAGATAATTGCTGAACGTGGTGGCTATCGATATGCTGAAGATCTGGGGACAAAGCCACGGGTGTATTATTTGCCTCCTCGTGATCGCATTTTCCCGGTCGAACGAGGCCTGGATGGAAAGTCAGAAGAATTGAAAGAGCGTTACATGGACATTTTAAACCCGGACAAAGAAGAGGTATAAGGTGCCAGATATTTATAATGTAATTAAACAACTTTATGAATCTCAATCAGCAACAGTCGGAGGCATTAAAAAAATTTGCACCACAGATTGAATCGTTCAGCCGTCCAGCATTGGTTTGGGTATACCTATTATTGATACCAATGGGATTAGCGGCCTATGCATTATACCGGCAGGTAGTTGACGGGCACATAGTTACGGGGATGCGGGATCACGTTGTGTGGGGGCTCTATATTGCAAATTTTATTTTCTTCATTGGTATAAGTTATGCCGGGGCTATTATATCCGGATTTCTTCACCTCCTCAAGGTGGAGTGGAGGAAACCAATTATTCGGATTGCTGAGTTAATCACAGTTATCGCCACCATCATTGGTCCGGTTTATATTCTATTGTGCGTAGGCCGGCTCGACAGACTGCACCATTTAGTTATATATGGACGACTTCAATCTCCAATTACCTGGGACGTTCTTGCTATTACCACCTATCTTTTTGGTGGACTTCTGTTTCTTTATCTGGCAACCATCAAAGATTTAGCTATTTACCGTGATGCAACTGAACTTAAATTGTCCGGGTGGCGCAGAAGAATTTACAAAGCGTTAGCGTTGGATTATCAAGGCAGCCCGGAGCAAAATAAATCACTTGCCATTTCAATGAATTTGTTATCCATCATGATTATTCCGTTGGCGATCATTGTACACTCTGTTTTATCGTGGATTTTCGGAATGACGCTGCGACCCGGATGGCACAGCACTATTTTCGGTCCTTACTTTGTGCTGGCGGCCATCTATTCTGGCACAGGCGTATTGATTATCACGATGTGGATCTTCCGAAAAGTTTATAATCTGTATGATTATTTACTGGATAAGCATTTCATTTACCTTGGCTATATCATGATGGTAATGGCAGGAGCGTATGGCTATTTTACGTTTTCAGAATACTTAACAGATTGGTATACTTCTACACGATGGGACAGCGAGGTGATTTCAAAGTTATTTGACTTAAATCAATTTGGAGGTTTGTTTCTTTTTGCAAATGTTGCCGGAATTATTTTGCCGATCGCTATAGTGGCTATTCCATATTTTCGCAAACCAGGTTTAATAACGATAGCGGCTGCTTTTATGGTGTTGGCCTTATGGGTAAAACGATACCTCATTATCGTTCCAACATTAGAGTCTCCGCTTTTCCCTATTCAGGATTCACGCCTGGAATATATTCATTACTCTCCCACTTGGGTGGAATGGGCGTTAACAGTTGGCGGAGTAGCCACTTTTCTCTTATTGTTTACTCTTGCTTCAAAATTTATGACGATCGTTTCTGTTTCTGAATTTGAATCCGAAAAACATGTGTAAGTTTCATGATACCACCTTCAAATCAATGTTGACAAAGGATAAAATCAATAGACTTTCCTTTTTGATTATTATTGGGCTCAGACTTACCTGTTGTGGCTTCCCATCCTTTGGTCAAACTGAAAAAAAAGATATTGCAATGGAAAAGATAGCACCGCGAATGAGTTTGCTCAGCACTCAAATAAACGGTGATTCTATTTTGCTGGAGGCTTCTGTCAAAGTAAAACGCGATGGATCATGGCAACCTGTAGATTTTGAATCGGTGAAGTTTACCATTCATACCGATTCGGTAACAAAAGCACTTGGCACGGCATCGACTAATAATATGGGAGTTGCTTCATTAAAGGTGGGGAAAAGTCAATTAGAAAAAGGGGAGGATGGATTTTGGAATTTTGGTTCAGTTTTTGGAGGTAATGAAGCAGTAGAAGAAGGAGAGGCTGGTCTATCAATAAAAGGCGCAGGAATTGCAATTTCAGGTGAGAAACAGGATACTTCGTATTCGGTCACATTGAGGTTGTTTGTACCCGGGACTGAAAGCGTGCCAATAGCCGATGCAGAGGTTGGTTTTTATGTAAAAAGACATTTTAGTAATTTGAAAATCGGAGAAGGAACAACCGATGAAAACGGAGAAATTATCATTGACTGTCCGAAAGATATACCTGGCAATACTCAGGGCAATATCATTCTAATCGGCAGAGCTGATGACCTTGAAGAATATGGAAGTGTTGCTGCCTTTATGGAGAAACAATGGGGGGTCCCTCTTCAGGATTCGACCGATCGTGTTGAACGGTCTTTATCAGGTCATTTGCCACCCCTATGGATGGTGATAACATTTGCGATTTTAATGAGTACGGTGTGGGGACATTACATTGTTATTATTTATAAGTTGATTCAGTTAAGAAAAATGAAAACTTCCTGAATCAATGGAAAAATGATAAAATTATGAAAGAAGATAATAGTCAAGACAACAAAACCACCCGCAAGGATTTTCTAAGGAAGAGTTTGCTTAGCGGAGGTGTTCTGGCTTCTGGAGTCATTGGAATTAATAAACTTATTGCAGATGAAAAAGACTCAGGCGAAAAAGTAAAAGTGCTCACCGCAGATGGAAAACTTGTGGAGGTGGATTCGGGTAACATATCGAAATGTCAAGCAAGCACTACTACTCCCTCTAGCGAAGCGCGCATCGGAATCCCCGGCAAAAAATATGTCATGGTGATTGACCTTTCGCGTTGCAAACATGCCCTTAAATGCCAGGATGCCTGTCAACGCTATCATCATCTATCGGGTATGAATGTGTGGTTAAAAGTATTCAAGATGCAGGATTCTGAAAATACGGCACCCTATTGGCTGCCTAAGCCTTGCATGCACTGCGATAAACCTCCTTGCGTAAAAGTTTGTCCTGTCAGTGCCACGTATAAAAGAGAAGATGGGATTGTGTTGGTAGACAACGAACGTTGCATCGGCTGTCGTTTCTGCATGGCTGCTTGTCCTTATTCCACACGATCATTTAACTGGCAGGAGCCAGAATTTCTATCCGAATCAAAAGGTGCAGTTTACTCACCCGAAACTGGGTTTCCTCAAAAAAAAGGAACGGTGGAAAAATGTGATTTCTGCCCTGACATGCTCAGGGAGGGAAAATTACCCCATTGTGTTACGGCCTGCCCCAATGGAGTTTTTTATATGGGCGATCTTAATGAAGACACCGTTTCCAACGGTTCCGAAACAGTACGGTTCAGCCAGCTAATGAACGATAAAGGCGGTTACAGGCTTAACGAAATACTAGGTACCGAACCTAGTGTATATTACTTACCGCCAGTCAGCAGATTGTTTCCATTTAAGGATGCTGAACCAGGGAAGGGGAAAATGGATGCGAGTGAATAAAATTCAACTGTGTGACCGAACAATAATGATTGGTTGATAACAACATATGGAAAAATATAAAAAAGAACTAAATGATGCCGATGCCATTGAATTACTACATCAGTATAACGAAGATTTGCTACCAAGAAAATTCGGCATCATTGGCAAAACGTGGACCCTATTTCTCTTTATTGGCTTTCTGACAGGTATTTATTGTTATACAAATCAACTCAAGCAAGGATTGGTGATAACAGGAATGAGAGATTTTGTGTTCTGGGGAATCTATATTTCAAATTTTGTTTTTTTTGTTGCCATTAGCCTGGTAGGTTCTTTAATAACAGCAATTCTTTATCTGTTAAGGATCTCCTGGCGTGCCCCGATCACGCGGCTTTCTGAAGTTATTGCTGTGGCGGCCATCACTTTTGCAGGGTTAATCATCATTGTGGATATGGGGCGACCCGACAGAATGGTAAATATGATTCTTCATGGAAGAATTCAGTCGCCAATTATTTGGGATGTTATGGTGGTAGCGACTTACATGATGCTAAGTATATTACTGCTCTATTTTCCGCTTCTTCCGGGCATCGCCTTTTGTAGAGACCGACTCAATGGAATTCCAAAATGGCAGAAAAGGATGTATAGTTTTCTTTCCTTAGGATGGAAAAATAGTCCAGAACAATACAAGATTGTAAAAAAAGCAATTACTATTTTATCTATAACTATTATTCCTGTTGCTCTTTGCATACACACGGTAACCTCCTGGCTGTTTGCGAGTACTTATCGACCCGGATGGGACAGCACAAACTTCGGAGCCTATTTTGTTTCAGGGGCTTTTTTGGTGGGATCAGGAGGAGTTATTGCCGGAATGTACCTCCTCCGCAGATTTTACCCAGCTTACGACAAGTATCTCACCGATGATCATTTTGACCGGATGGCCAAACTCATGGTTCTTCTTGCCATGGTGTATGCCTATTTCTCGATCAACGAATATCTTATCCCTGCTTATAAAATGAAAGGTGAAGATTCCGAGCACCTTAACGAGTTGTTCACAGGTTATTATGCACCCATGTTTTGGTCAGTGCAGATTTTCGGAATGATAGTCCCGATGATAGTTCTCCTCTTTAAAAATGGGAGAAAGCCATTGCCCACGTTCATTATGGCTGTTCTTGTCATCATATGCGCTTGGTTCAAACGCTATCTCATAGTTATCCCAACAATGTCGTTTCTACCCGTACAGGAAATTCCTGAAGCATGGAAACATTATTCTCCCACTTTACAGGAATGGCTGATTACAGGGGGGTCATTGGCTGGGGCATTATTGATCATAACACTTTTTGTGCGCTTTTTCCCCATTATCTCAGTATGGGAAATAGCCGAAGAAAGAGGAATCTCTGAGGGTGTCATTTACAAACATATGCACGAAGGCAATGAAAAATAATCTTTTAATAAGAACATTGACTGGCAATACAATACTTATTTCACTTTTAGTGGGTGCTTTAATCCTAAGTAGAAAAGAAGCAATTGCCCAAGGCGCAAAAGATAGTGCTTCCCTACTTGCCGGTCAGGCAGATAAACTTTCTTTTACTATGTATCTGAGTTCTATAGTATCGAATGGCAACAGGAGTGTGAAAGTGCAGGTAAGAAGGAAAGAAAACAAAAAAACTATTTCTGTAGTTAATTTGAAATCTCCTATAAACCTTTACCTGAACGAAGTGAAAGAGAATAATCCGACTGACGGAACAGGCTGGATTAGTAAACTTCATCTTAACCATGAGGGGGAAGGAACATTTGAGTTTCCATCCAAGTTCAATAAACTCACATCCGGGTTGCATGAATACACGTTCATTGCCAAAATGGACTCAGACCTCATATATAAGGATGTGGAAGATGAAATTACTATTTCGGATGCTAAAATAGACATTGAATATACTGGAGAAGATTCTATCAAAACCGTAACAGCTACGCTCTCTGCGTGGAAAGATCTTGCCTACGTACCAGTGCCAGAAATAGAAGTGAAACTAGGTATTAAAAGAACTTTCAATTTTCTCCCCTTTGGAGATCCAGGACTTTCCACGGATGAAAACGGAGAAATCTTCGGTGAGCTTCCACTTGATATTCCGGGCAATGCTAACGGAACCCTTACAATTGTGGCAAGATTAGAGGACGATGAAACCTATGGGACAGTAGAAGCAACTGCAGATATTCCTTGGACCGTACTTCCTAAAATAAATCCATTAAGAGGGCGAACTTTATGGTCATCCGGAGACAACGCCCCTCTTTTATTGGTAATTTCATCTGTAACAATAATTGTTATCATATGGGGAACGATTATTTATCTGATATATTTACTATTCAGAATAAAAAGACTAAGCAAGGCCTCCTATACATATGGACAAAAGTGACTAAGTCCAATTTTATTAAATGAGATTTATTATTAATAAATAATTAAAATTTCGAAAACTAAAACTTCAGAATCTATGAAAACGAATTCTCTTATTTTCCTTACTATTTTTCTGTCCAGCAGCTTGTTTTTTTCCTTTACTACTTTCCAAAAAAAACCATGGACAGTTCCGGACAAGTATGATAAAATGACTAACCCCGTTAAATCTGATGCTGAATCTTTAAAAGATGCAAAGGCTTTGTGGGTTAAGCACTGTCAGTCGTGCCATGGCAAAACAGGCCAGGGAGATGGAACGAAAGCGGCTCAGCTTGATACGGAAGTTGGTGATTTGTCATCTGCAGATGCCCAAAATCAAAGTGATGGTTCCTTGTTTTACAAATCCCTGGAGGGTCGTGACGATATGCCCTCTTTCAAGAAGAAAATCCCTGATGAAGATGAGTTGTGGGCCCTTGTGAATTTCATGAGAACGCTGAAGGCAAAGTAAGGGTTCTTGAGGTTAACAACAGGTTACAGAGTAAAGGCAAAGGATTAATCCTTTGCTTTTATTTTTTTTGATTCATACGCATCTGATCAGAAATGCATACCAAATTCTTTGCGACTATAAAGTAATATAAAGGAACTAAACTTCACCAACTGGGAATTTTCGTAATCCCGTCACAAAAATTCCGGGCTTTTAGTATGCATGCATAACAAAATTTCTTTACCTTGGTCACCTCTGCAAATGAAAAGGGAAGAAACAGTAGATTATAATATTAAGGCTGCCTGGCACTCTATCTCCAGGATGTATAATCAGCAAGCTTTGAAATACGATGGCACTATGTCCATGGGGTTTGCCTTGTTGAACATCCATTCTGAAGAGGGCACGCCCGCAACGAAGATCGCGCCATTGATGGGGTTGGAGGCGAGAAGCCTTACCCGGTTGCTCAAATCGATGGAAGAGAAGGGATTAATTTACCGAAAAGCTGACTTGTCGGATAAACGTTCTGTGCGCATTCTTTTGACGAAAGAAGGAAAAAAAATGAAGGAAAACTCACGTGAAACTGTTTTGCGTTTTAATGAAGTGGTGCGGCAGGAAGTTTCCAATCAAAAGTTGACTGTTTTTTTTGAAGTATTGCAAAACATTAATCAGATTATTGAGAAGAATAATATCTACGAAACTAAATTAATCAGTTAGCCAATGATTGGCACATTTATAAATTAAACTATGAACCGTACTATCCGCAAAGTAGCCGTTTTAGGATCAGGCATTATGGGCTCACGTATTGCCTGCCACTTCGCCAACATTGGAGTTGATGTATTGCTCCTTGATATTGCCCCCAGGGAACTTAACGATGATGAAAAGAAGAAGGGATTGACATTGGATCATCCGGCTGTAAAGAATAGAATTGTCAACAGCGCATTTGACTCAACTCTAAAAGGAAGCCCTGCCCCACTGTTTAGTAAAAAATTCGCATCAAGAGTCAAGCTTGGCAATTTCACGGACGATATGTCCAAAATAAAAAACTATGATTGGACAATAGAAGTCGTGGTAGAAAATCTGGATATCAAAAAGAAAGTGTACGAGGAAGTAGAAAAACACAGAACCCCCGGAACACTTATTACTTCCAATACATCAGGAATTCCGATTCACTTAATGGCCGAAGGGAGGAGTGAAGATTTTCAAAAACACTTTGCAG
The DNA here is from genome assembly GCA_038043425.1 of Bacteroidota bacterium. Taxonomy (GTDB): domain Bacteria; phylum Bacteroidota; class Bacteroidia; order Cytophagales; family Cyclobacteriaceae; genus ELB16-189. Next base: position 323,775 of record JBBTBZ010000008.1, on the reverse strand, counting down.
GGACACATTTTTTTAATCCTCCTCGATATTTAAAACTATTTGAAGTTATTCCAGCAGCCAAAACAGATCCGGATGTTGTAAAATTTCTTATGCACTATGGCGATCTGTATTTGGGCAAGACGACCGTCCTGTGCAAAGACACACCCGCTTTTATTGGCAATAGGATTGGGATGTATGGCCTTCTTAAAGTCATCGACTCTATGAATAAGTTTGATCTTACTGTCGATGAGATCGATAAACTTACAGGTCCGGTTATTGGAAGGCCCAAATCAGCTACGTTCAGAACGTCCGATTTGGTTGGCTTGGATACCATGGTGAAAGTGGCTAACAACTTGTATGCAGGCCTTCCCAATGATGAAGCTCGCGAAATTTTTAAGTTGTCCGATGTAGTCACCAAGTTGGAACAAAATAAATGGTTGGGGGATAAAACCGGCCAGGGATTTTATAAGAAAACCAAGAATGCCAAAGGAGAGACTGAAATTCATACGCTTGACCTTAAGACGTTTGAATATAAACCGAAAATGAAAGTAAAATTTACAACACTTGAGACAACCAAAACGATCGACAATCTGAAAGATCGCTTCAAAGTTTTATTAGCAGGTAAAGACAAAGCCGGTGATTTTTATAGGGATGCCTTTTATGGCTTGTTTCAATATGTCACTAATCGTATTCCGGAAATCAGCGATGAACTTTTCAGAATAGATGATGCAGTAAGCGCTGGATATGGTTGGGATCTTGGACCGTATGAAACGTGGGATGCAGTAGGAGTTGAAAAAAGTTTACCCCTGATGGAAGCCGCTGGCTATAAACCCCATCATTGGGTGTATGATATGGTGGCGGCTGGCAACAAATCGTTTTATAAAGTAGAGGGTGGTCAAAAGAAGTATTATGACATACCAAGCAAAGCATACAAATCCATTCCGGGACGAGAGAGTTTCATAATCCTGGAAAGCAAAAATGAAAATGTTATTTGGAAAAATGCTGATTCTAGCGTAACCGACTTAGGCGATGGCGTGATTGATTTCTCGTGGCATTCCAAGAGCTATACATTGGGCAGTGCAGTAGTGGAAGGTATGAACAAAGCGGTTGAATTGGCCGAAAGAGATTATCGAGGGTTAATAATTGGTCATCAAGGATCGGATTTTTCATTAGGTGCCAACCTGGGATTGGTATTTATGTATGCCATCGAACAGGACTATGATGAAATTGACTTCATGGTACGCTCTTTTCAAAATTCTGTCATGAGAATTCGGTATTCATCAGTTCCGGTGGTGGTCTGTCCGCAAGGCAGGACGCTGGGCGGAGGTTGTGAAATGACTATGCATGCCGATCGGGTTGTCGCAGCGGCAGAGACCTATATTGGATTGGTGGAAGTAGGCGTTGGACTAATACCCGGTGGAGGCGGTACAAAGGAATTTACAAAGCGTGTAAGTGATAGCATTGAAGACGGAGATGTGGAATTGAATTCGTTGCAAAATGCGTTGATGAACATTGCGACAGCCAAGGTTGCCACTTCGGCACAAGAGGCAAGAGAAATGGGAATACTCCGATCATTTGATCAGGTGAGTATGAACAAAGACCGCCAGATCGCAGACGCAAAGTTGGCTGTACTTGAACTGGCTGATGCAGGATACACCATGCCACAGCAGGCGAGAAATATTAAAGTCCAGGGGAGATCTGGTTTAGCTTTATTTATGGCAGGCCTTACCGGAATGCGAATGGGCAAATACATCTCAGACCATGACATGAAAGTTTCTATGAAAATAGCAAATATTATGTGTGGGGGTGATTTAACTTCTCCTCAAGAGGTGAGTGAACAATACTTACTTGATCTCGAACGTGAAGCATTTGTTTCATTGACCGGAGAGAAAAAGACGTTAGAAAGAATACAGGCAATATTAACAGGAGGGAAATCTTTGAGGAACTAGTAGGCAGTGGGCAGAAAGCAGGTACTCAAGAAATTGACAGTTGACAAATAGCAATTGACAATGGCGGCAGGAAACTTTAGAGATTTGACAGTTTATAAGAAGGCATTTGAGTTAGCAATGGAAATTTTCAAAGTTTCTAGGAAATTTCCGGCTGAAGAGAAATACTCACTAACCGATCAGGTAAGGAGATCATCAAGAGCAGTTTGCTCATGCGTAGGTGAAGCGTATAGGAAGAGAAAGTATAAAGCACATTTCGTAAGTAAGTCAACTGATGCTGATATGGAAAATACAGAAACCCGTGTTTGGCTGGACTTTGCCTTAGCCTGCGAATACATCCCAAAGGAATTGTGGAACGATCTTGAAATTAAAGCCGATGAAATCGGAAAGTTATTAAATCATATGATTGAAAATCCTGAAAAGTATTTTAGAAAGGAGAACTAGCAATAAAACTGAATTTTTGTCAATTGATCCTTGTCAACTGTCAACTTAATGGTAAGGAAGAATAATAACCAACAAGAATATGAACGCATACATCGTAGCTGGATTTCGCACAGCAGTCGGTAAAGCAAAAAAAGGTGGCTTTCGTTTTACAAGACCTGATGACCTCGCCTCAGACGTCATCAAACATCTTGTTAAATCTATTCCAGGCCTTGAGAATAAAATGGTGGATGATCTTATCGTAGGCAATGCAGTACCCGAAGCGGAGCAAGGCATGCAGATGGGGCGGATGATTTCATTACTGGCATTAGGTGTGGATGCCCCCGGTATGGTGATTAATCGTTATTGTGGATCGGGCGTAGAGGCTATTGCCATTGCGAGCGCTCGAATCCATGCTGGTCAGGCGGATGTGATTATTGCTGGGGGAACGGAGTCAATGTCCTTAGTACCCGTGATGGGATTTAAAACAGCTTTGAACTATACGATAGCAAAAGATAACCCAACATATTATACAAGCATGGGCCTTACAGCCGAGGAGGTATCAAAGCAATACAAGGTTACACGCGAAGAACAAGATCAATTTGCCTATGAGTCGCACATGAAAGCAGCTGCAGCCTGGAAGGAAGGAAAGTTCAAGGATGAAGTAGTACCCATTACCGTTAAGGAAGTATATGTGGATGTGGATATGAAAAAGAAAACACGCGAATACATTGTCGATAAAGATGAAGGTATACGCGCAGATACTACGGTGGAAGGATTATCCAAATTGAAGCCGGTATTTGCAGCAGGAGGCGTTGTGACAGCGGGGAATTCGTCACAGACTTCCGATGGAGCTGCTTTTGTGGCGGTGATGTCAGAGCGGATGGTAAAGCAATTGAATTTAAAACCTATTGCACGTATGATGAGTTATGCCGTAGCAGGAGTTGATCCGCGCATCATGGGTATCGGCCCGGTGGCAGCAATTCCAAAAGCTCTGAAGATTGCTGACTTAAAGCTACAAGACATTGATCTAATAGAATTGAACGAAGCTTTTGCTGCACAATCATTAGCCGTGGTAAAAGAATTGGGAATCGATCGGAAAAAGCTAAACCTTAATGGTGGAGCAATTGCAGTCGGTCATCCGCTGGGATCATCAGGCGCACGCTTGTCCGTACAACTTTTCAATGAACTAAGAAGACAAAAGAAAAAGTATGGAATGGTAACAGCATGTGTGGGAGGCGGACAGGGTGTAGCTGGGGTGTATGAATTATTAAATTAAGATGCGAGTATTGAGACGTGAGATTTGAGAATAGCAGCGAAACAATATGCACAACTTAAAAGAACTTAAAATCTGGCATAAAGCCATTGATATGGCCACAGAAGTATATCAATTGACAACAGACTTTCCCAAAGAAGAGAAATACGGGTTGACCTCTCAAATCAGAAGATCAGCCATATCTGTCCCCTCCAATATTGCGGAGGGAGCAGGAAGAAATTCAAATAAAGAGTTTATTCACTTCCTGGGAATTTCAAACGGGTCATCTTATGAACTTCAGACACAATTGATTATTTCACGAAATCTTGATTTAGTGGATGCCCGAGTGGATACTTTGCTCGACCAGATTGACCAAATTCAAAAAATGAATTATTCGCTTCAAAATAAATTAGGACAAGACTAGTCTCATATCACAATACTCATATCTCTAATCTTATGACGACAACAGAAACAAAAAACGCAATCAAAGGAGGAGAGTTCCTCATCCGAGAAACAGTAGCACAGGAGATTTTCATCCCCGAAGAATGGAGCGAAGAACAGAAAATGATCGCGCAAACCTGTCGGGATTTTGTAAAGCAGGAAGTCCTTCCCAGACTTGATGAAATAGATTCGATGAAGGATCCTAAATTAATGCCTTCATTATTGGATAAAGCCGGTGCTCTTGGACTATTGGGCACATCCGTCCCTGAAAGCCTGGGTGGTTTTGGCATGTCGTTCAATACAACAATGTTGGTGGCAGAAGTCCTGGGTGGTTCCTATTCATTTGCTGTTGCTTATGGGGCTCACACTGGCATCGGCACACTCCCTATTTTATATTATGGAACGGAAGAACAGAAGAAAAAATATGTTCCCAAACTGGCAACTGGCGAGTGGAAAGCATGCTATTGTTTAACAGAACCAGATAGTGGATCAGATGCCAATAGTGGAAAAACAAAAGCCAAACTATCATCCGATGGTAAACACTATCTGATCACCGGTCAGAAAATGTGGATCACCAATGGGGGGTTTGCCGATGTCTACATTGTATTTGCAAAAATTGATTCGGATAAGAACCTCACTGCATTCATTGTAGAAAAATCATTCGGGGGTATTACTATGAATGAAGAGGAGAAGAAAATGGGCATCAAAGGATCTTCAACGCGCCAGATATTTTTTAATGATTGTAAAGTGCCGGTTGAAAATATGCTGTCAGAAAGAGAAAATGGATTTAAGATTGCTGTAAATGTGTTGAATATCGGGCGAATCAAACTTGGATCGGGGGCTGTAGGAGGTTGCAAGGCAACGATCACAATGGCCGTAAATTATTCCAAAGAACGCAAGCAGTTTGGAACTTCAATTTCATCTTTCGGGGCAATCAAACATAAGATTGCTGAAATGGTTACACGGACATATGCATCGGAGTCCGCGCATTATCGGGCGGGACAAAATATTGATGATGCGTATGATGCCCTGGTCGCGGGAGGTATGGAAGCAGGGAAAGCCAGGTTAAAATCATTGGAGGAATATGCGATTGAATGCGCAATTCTAAAAGTACACGGGTCAGAAGTATTGGATTTTGTGGTGGATGAAGGTGTTCAGATTTATGGTGGAATGGGTTTCTCCGCGGAGGGACCCATGGATCGCGCGTATCGGGATGCGCGTATCAACAGAATTTTTGAAGGCACGAATGAAATCAACCGTTTGTTAACAATTGATATGTTGATGAAGCGCGCGATGAAGGGAACTATTGACCTGATGACACCGGCTATGGCAGTTCAAAAGGAATTGGTTTCTATACCTGATTTTGGTTCGGATGAGGATACAACAATTTTTGCAAATGAAAAGAAAGCCTTACGAAACCTAAAGAAAGCAGGACTGATGGCAGCTGGTGCGGCTGTACAAAAATTTATGATGAAGCTTTCTGATGAACAGGAAGTGCTCATGAGCCTGGCCGACATGCTCATAGAAGGATATGTGGCCGAATCTACTTTACTACGTGTGGAAAAATTGATCAGCCTGCGCGGAGAAAAGGCATGTGAAATAGAAAAAGAAATGGCGATCATTTATTTGCACAGCGCCATCGAAAAAGCAGCATCGGCTGGTAAGCAGGCGATATACGCTTTCGCGGAAGGGGACGAATTAAGATTAATGCTGCTTGGGTTGAAACGATTTACCAAAATAGATCCTTACAACCTGAAAGAAGCCCGGAGAAAAGTAGCGAACTATGTGATTGAGAAGGGGGAATATCCCTTTTAAACGAAAGATATACTTAGTGAGACACAAGAAAAGCCGAGGAAAGATTCCGGGTTTTTCTGTTTTTAAAGTCAGGGTGTTACAACTACTTAACCCTTTTCATTTTTAGTAATGTAAAGCACATAACTCAATAAAGTAATCACCATGAGTAACCGGTGGCAAGTAAGTGGAAATCTTTGTTGTCCTGAAGTTGGCTGACATTTGCAATGTCAAACCCCTAGATGAAATCGATTTTAACCGGATAATCCAAGATTCGTGATTAAAATTCTCTCCTAAAACTTGCGCAACCCATTAGTTGCACATATATTTGCAACTGAACGGTTTCATTAAAATCAAATCACTCATGCGCAGAGATGTTTTTCGGGCCATTGCCGACCCTACCCGAAGGGCAATTATTTTATTGATTGCCGCACAGACCATGACGCCAAACGCGCTGGCTGAGCACTTTGACACCACGCGTCAGGCCGTGTCGAAACACCTGCGCATATTGACGGAGTGCCAACTGGTGAAACAAGAGCAAACAGGCCGGGAAATTTATTATCAACTCAACACTACCAAGATGAAAGAGATAGACAAGTGGCTGGAACAATTCCGCAAGATTTGGGAAACCCGCTTCAACCAACTCGATAATGTATTAGCAAAAATGAAAACCCCAAAGCCATGAACAGTAATCTGGTATTCAACTTTTCGGTAAACAAAGAAAACAAAACCATTTTAGTGAAACGTGAATTTGCCGCCACGCTTGATCTGGTATGGGCTGCATGGACGCAGCCCGAACAACTGGACCAGTGGTGGGCGCCCAAACCGTATCAAACCAGGACCAAATCGATGGACTTCCGCGAAGGGGGCACTTGGTTATATGCTATGGTTAGTCCTGAAAACGTAGCACATTGGTGCCGGGCCGATTATCAAAAAATAGAAGCGCATAAAAGTTTTTCTGCTCTGGATGCCTTTTGTGATGAACACGGAACCATTAACTCAGAATTTCCGCGGATGAACTGGACAAATATGTTCAGTGAAAAAAATCAAATTACTACAATCAACATTACGATTGCGTATGTACAACTGGCCGACCTGGAAAAAATAATTGCGTTAGGATTTAAAGAAGGCTTTACTGCTGCGTTGGGTAATCTTGATCAATACCTGAAGGCGCAATTCAAACTGAGAAACCAGCTGAAGACGGATCATACTGCGCGGGTGTGTACGTACGTGAACTTTCCCGGCAATACAGAGGAAGCCTTTTTATTTTATAAGAAAGTATTCAAGGCAGAATTCAACGGAGGCATTCAACGCTTTGGCGATTTATCTGTCGATGCGAATCATCCACCAGTAGCAGAGGCGGTAAAAAAAATGATACTGCGCGTGGAATTACCCATTCTCGGCAATCATGTGTTGATGGGGACGGATGCCCCAAAGGAAATGGGCTTTACCGTTACGCAAGGAAACAATATGCACATATCACTCGAGCCGGATTCGAAGGCAGAAACGAAACGAATTTTTGATGAGTTATCTGTAGGCGGTACTGTCACCATGTCCTTGCAAGATATGTTTTGGGGCGCTTACTTTGGCAGCTTAACAGACCGATTTGGTATTAACTGGATGGTGAATTGTTTGGCGAAGAAGTAATAAGTGACCTGTGAGGGCACAGACCACGCAGAGAGGCAAGCAGTGGATATACGCTTTCGCGGAAGAGGACGAATTACGATTAATGCGGCCTGGATAGAAACGATTTACCAATAGATCCTTACAACCCTGAAAGAAGCCAGGTGAAAAGTAGCAAACTGCGTGATTGAGAAGGGGAATATCCTTTTCAGAGGTAAGACATAGGTAGTTAAGCACAATGGAAAGACCCGAAAAAGATTTCGGGTTTTTTGTTTTGTAAATCTCAGAACTTTTACTTATTTAGCATTCTTGTTTAACAAAATAGTTAAATCAATTGGTAAAGGAAAAACTAGATAATCAGACCGAAAAAGCCATTTTGGAGGCTGCCGGTAAGCTATTTACTCGAAAAGGTTTTGCAGCTGCCCGTATGGAGGATATCGCCAAAGAGGCAGGGATCAATCGTGCTCTGCTTCATTATTACTTCAGGAGCAAAGAGAAAATGTTCGATCTCATCTTTGATCAGCGCGTAAATGAATTTTTTTCTGGGCTTGGCGAGATCATGTTTTCAGAGAAAGGTCTTGAAGAGAAAATCCGAGCTATCGTTGAGCATGAGATCACCACTTTAAGCGCTCATCCTGATTTGCCAATTTTTGTACTACAGGAGTTAAATCAAAATCCACAACGGTTTTTAGATCATGCCGGAAAAGCAGGCGCGCACCCGAGTACGTTATTGAAGAAATTTTCTGCACAGGTAAAAGACGAAATCAAAAAAGGCAAAATAAGGAATGTAGATCCCAGCCAACTGCTCATGAGTATTATGTCAATGGCCATTTATCCTTTTATCGCGAAACCTATCCTAAAAACAATATTTGAAACAGACGAGCAAGGGTTTAATTTGATCATGAAAAAAAGAAAGAAAGAAGTGCCGGATTTTATTCTTAGTGCTTTAAAGGTGTAGCCTATGCGACCAAAATCGTTAATAAAAATATTTCTGCTTCCTTTCGTGATACTAGTAGCAGCAGAAACCGCGAATGCTCAGCCGGGTTCCTCAATTACCCTTGAGCAATGCTATGATATGGCTCGTCTGAACTATCCTCTTATAAAACAAAAGGAGTTAACCGCCAGGAGCAAAGAATTTACGATAGACAACGTAAAGTCAGGATTACTTCCGCAGGTTAATCTCCTGGGACAGGCATCCTACCAATCGGCTGTTACAAAGCTTCCAGGACCCGGGGCACTGGTTGAACCCCTATCCAAGGATCAGTATAAAATCTATTTGGATGTTAATCAATCAATTTATGATGGTGGAGTTGTAAAAAGAAACAGTGCTCTGCAGGAAACGGCCGCGCTGGTGGAGGACCAGAAAACAGAAGTGGAGTTGTACAAAATCAAAGAGCGCATCAACCAGATCTATTTCGGAGCGCTATTAATAAACGAACAACTTGCCCAGATAGACCTTGTAAAAAAAGACATTGAAACAAGTCTGTTAAAAATGGAATCGGCCATTCGTAATGGTACTGCATTCAGAACCAATGTTGATATTCTACAGGCAGAGCTTCTCAAGAATGATCAGCGATCAGTAGAATTAACTGCGGCTCGCAAATCCTATGTTGAAATGCTGGGGATGTTTATACATCTATCGATTGGAGAAACCGTAACCTTGCAAAAGCCTGAAGCGCTGGCTATTCAGAATGAGCCGTTGATTACGCGTCCGGAAATTTCACTTTACAACTATCAAAGTCAGTTATATGCGGCTCAGCATCAAGTAACCAATACACGGGCTGTTCCACGAGTAAGTATTTTCGCGCAAGCTGGTTATGGCAAGCCAGGTTTAAACATGCTATTAAATGAGTTTGACACCTATTACCTCGGAGGTTTACGTTTAAGCTGGAATTTGGGTGGATATTATAATGTGAATCGCGACAAACAGATTCTCGATTTAAATCTTCAATCCGTGAATCAGCAAAAGGAAACATTTTTATTTAATACAAAATTGTCCCTGCAACAACAAAACAATGATGTAAGTAAACTCATCGATCTTATACAGATTGATGAAAAGCTGATTGAGTTGAGAGCCCGTATTAAGAATACTGCAAAGTCACAACTCAATAATGGTGTAATTACCGCCAATGATTACGTACGAGAATTAAACGCAGAGGACCAGGCAAAACAAAATTTGTCTGTTCACCAGATTCAATTGCTCATGACTCAATACACTCAACAGGTTACAACCGGAAACTGAAAACATCATGTTATGCAAAACAATAGGTATATACTAACGGCCATTTTACTCCTAGCCACATCGTGTAGCCGCAACAACTCAGAGTTTGATGCAACCGGGAATTTTGAAGCAGATGAAGTGATCATTTCAGCTGAAGCTTCCGGAAAAATACTACAACTAAGTGCGGAAGAAGGTACAGAATTAAAATCTCAAGTGGTGATTGGCCTGATTGATACTACACAGTTGCATTTACGCAAGAAACAATTGGAATACAGCATTCGTGCCATAAACGCGAAGCAGCCAAATGCAAACCTCCAGTTAGCTGCAATCACAGAGCAAATTGAAACAGCCAGGCGTGAGAAAAAGCGTGTCGAAAACTTGCTCAAAGATGATGCGGCCACGCAAAAACAACTGGATGATCTAAATGCTCAATTGGAATTATTGCAACGACAGTATGACGCAACCCAATCCACTCTAAACATAACAAAGCAATCCTTACAAAGTGAAACGCTTCCATTGAAAGCCCAACTGGAGCAGTTGGAGGACCAAATCACAAAATCTCAGATTATTAATCCTGTAAATGGAACGGTCCTTTCTTTATATGCCAAACAAAATGAAGTAGTGAATCCAGGAAAGGCACTATACAAAATTGCTGATTTGAGTATCGTTATTTTGAGGGCCTATATTTCCGGAAGCCAATTGTCCCAAATCAAATTGGGGCAGTCCGTAAAAGTACTAGTCGATGCACCCGATGATGGATATAAAGAATATCAAGGTACGATCACCTGGGTTTCCGATAAAGCCGAATTCACACCCAAAACTATTCAAACAAAAGAAGAGCGAGCCAATCTGGTGTATGCCATTAAAATTGATGTCAAAAACGATGGCTATTTGAAGTTGGGAATGTATGGGGAAGTTAAATTTTAGATGTTCGTTGATGGTTCTTTCGTTTACCACAATCCATTTACCAACAACGAACAACCAACAACAATGAATGAATGACTGCTGTCGAAATTAAAAACATCAAAAAGACATTTACTGTTGAGAAGTCAACCATAACTGCTTTACAGGATATCTCATTTGAAGTTAATCAAGGCGAGTTGTTTGGATTGATTGGCTCTGATGGAGCAGGAAAGACCACATTATTCAGAATACTCACTACTCTAATGCTTGCCGACAGCGGTATAGCAGTGGTGGATGGGTATGATGTGGTAAAGGATTTTAAGGAAATCCGAAAACGAGTTGGATATATGCCAGGTCGATTCTCACTATATCAGGATTTAACCGTAGAGGAGAATCTTTCTTTCTTTGCAACATTGTTCAATACATCCATTGAAGAGAACTATGATTTAATAAAAGATATTTATGTACAAATTGAAAAGTTCCGAAAGCGCAAGGCTGGGGCGCTCTCTGGGGGAATGAAGCAAAAATTGGCTTTGAGCTGCGCACTTATCCACAAGCCATCCGTGCTCTTTCTGGATGAACCCACTACCGGTGTGGACGCTGTTTCAAGAAGGGAATTCTGGGATTTACTTCACAATCTGCAACAACAGAAAATAACTATCCTGGTATCCACTCCTTATATGGATGAAGCGAGTTTATGTGATCGCGTTGCCTTAATTCAGGACGGACGAATTCTTGATATCGATTCCCCGCATGGAATAACCAAAAAGTTTAAGCACACTCTATGGTCGGCCCGAGCCGAAAATATGTACAAATTATTAACCGATCTTAATATACAGCCCGAAGTAAATTCTTGTTACCCTTTCGGTCAGGAACATCATGTGACATTCAAAACAGTAGACAATCTGAAGTCCATCGAAGCAAGATTAAATCAACTCGGAAACAAATCGTTGAAATTTGAACAGATTACTGCCGGCATCGAAGATTGTTTTATGGATCTGATGGAACAACAAAAAATAGTATGAAGGCAATCTCGGTCCAGAATTTAACGAAACGCTTTGGATCATTTACGGCAGTGGATAAGATCACCTTTGATGTGGCTCAGGGTGAGATCTTTGGATTTCTCGGTGCGAATGGAGCGGGCAAAACAACGGCCATGCGGATGCTCTGCGGACTTTCCATGCCAACGAGCGGTGAAGCAACCGTAGCGGGGTTTGATCTTTATAAAAATGCCGAAAAGATTAAGCAGAGCATTGGGTACATGAGTCAGAAATTTTCACTTTATGAAGACCTGACCATTCGGGAGAACATTCGATTTTATGGAGGTATTTACGGCCTGAGTAATTCAGAAATTAAAGTAAAAACAGAACGATTAGTAAACTCGCTAAACCTGGAAGATAAATTAAATTCGCTAGTCAAGTCTCTTCCGTTGGGATGGAAGCAAAAACTTTCCTTTTCGGTCGCGATGATACACGATCCGAAAATTGTTTTTTTAGACGAGCCAACGGGTGGAGTTGATCCCATCACGCGAAGAGAATTCTGGACGATGATTTTTGAAGCTGCCAATCTTGGCACAACCGTTTTTGTAACAACCCATTACATGGATGAAGCGGAGTATTGTAATAGAGTTTCCATTATGGTAGATGGTCAAATTGATGCACTCGGAGCTCCACTTGAGTTGAAAAATAGATATTCGGCTGCAGATATGGGTGAAGTGTTTTTGAAGCTGGCACGAAGAGCTAAAAGAGGTGACGACTAAATCGTTGATGGTTGTTAATTATTAGAACCAACTAGCAGCCATCAAACAGAACAATGAAGCAATTTCTTTTTTTTATTCGCAAAGAATTCCTGCACGTGTGGCGCGATAAGCGCACTATGTTAATTCTTTTTGGTATGCCCCTCATGCAGATTTTGATTTTTGGTTTTGCGTTGACCAATGAAGTAAAGAATACACGAATAGGAATTCTTGATAACTCCAAAGACGAAATCACCAGGGCGATCATTCACCAACTGGAAGCCAGCAGGTATTTTGATATCGTTGAGAATATTCCATCCAATGTACACTTGGAGCCAGCCTTTCAAGCAGGCACCATTAAGCTTGCCGTGGTTTTCCCTGAAAACTTTGAGGAACAACTTCTTCATAACAATAAGGCGGCCATACAATTAATTGGTGATGCCACGGATCCCAACATATCAAATACATTGATCAATTATGCCTCTGCCGTAATAATGGATTATCAAATTAACATGCGGGGTAGTACTCCCTTACCTTACTCCATCAACACCGAAATGAGAATGTTATACAATCCACAACTTAAAGGATCCTACAACTTTGTACCCGGGGTGATGGCCATGGTACTTATGCTAGTCTGTGCGATGATGACCTCCATTTCCATTGTGCGTGAACGGGAAATGGGAACCATGGAAGTGATTTTGGTCTCTCCAATAGTGCCTATACGGGTGGTGATTGCCAAAATGGTTCCCTACTTTATTCTTTCAGCAGTAAATATTGCCAGTATTTTACTACTGAGCGTATTTGTATTGGAAGTTCCGATACAAGGAAGTTTAACGTTGCTGGTTGCTGAATGTCTTTTATTTACGATTACCGTCCTGGCACTTGGCTTATTGATTTCTTCTGCCTCTAGCTCACAACAGATTGCTATGTTAATTTCGTTGATGGGTCTTTTTCTTCCTACGGTTATGCTGAGTGGGTTCATGTTTCCGATTGAAAACATGCCGGTGGCACTTCAGGTTATTTCCAATGTCGTGCCGGCCAAGTGGTTTTATACGATAGTTAAGAACATTATGATTAAAGGGGTTGGGCTGGAGCATGTGTGGCGAGAGACAATCGTGCTTATGGGCATGACTATATTTTTTATGGTGGTAAGCATTCGGAAATTTAAAACCCGCCTGGAATGAGAGCGCTTTTTATTTTGTTGGAAAAAGAATTCCGCCAGGTATTTAGAAACCCAGCCATACTCCGCATGATGTTTTTGATGCCGGCAGTTCAGTTGCTAATCATGCCGTTAGCTGCTGATTATGAAGTAAAAAATATTAAGATCTGCGTTGTGGATTATGATCATTCATCGTATTCGCAAAAACTAGTTAACAAAATTACGGCAACCGCTTATTTTATGTTAGTGGATTATACCGACTCTTATGATAAGGCGTTGAAGTATGTGGAGCATGATGAGGCGGATCTAGTGCTTCAAATTCCAAGTTCATTTGAGAATAACCTTATCCGCGAGGATGAAGTTTCTCTCTTTCTGGCCATTAATGCCATCAATGGAGTGAAAGCAAACCTGGGTGGTGCTTACCTGCGAAATATTATTGGCGACTTTAATCGCGATATTCGATTGGAATGGCTGCAATTGCCAAGACAAAATCCGCAACCTGTCATAGAAATTGCTTCGATCAATTGGTTTAATCCACTCATGAACTATCGCTTCTTTATGGTGCCCGGTATACTGGTGATTTTAGTAACCATGGTAGGCGCGTTTCTCTCTGCGTTAAATATTGTAAAAGAAAAGGAAGTTGGAACGATAGAGCAAATCAATGTCACGCCAATTCGCAAGTATCAATTTATTTTAGGCAAGCTAATACCGTTTTGGGTTTTGGGATTAATAATCCTTACCATCGGTATGTTGATTTCGTGGATTGCCTATGGTATCGTTCCATTGGGAAGTGTGTTTACCATCTATGCATTTGCCGGAGTCTATCAGATTTCAATCTTAGGATTAGGGTTGTTGGTATCAACATTTGCCAATACCCAACAACAAGCCATGCTACTTTCGTTTTTTATGATGATGATTTTTATTTTGCTGGGCGGTCTTTATACTTCGATTGACAGTATGCCACAATGGGCTCAACTATTCACCAAATTTAATCCAGTAACTTATTTCATAGAGGTAATGCGCATGGTCGTATTAAAAGGAAGCACCCTATATGATATCCGATACCATCTTCTCACGGTATTACTCTTTGGCATCGTGTTAAACAGCCTTGCCGTTTGGAATTACCGCAAGCGCAATTAGTGTTCATATTTGTTAACCGTCCTGTTCAATATTCAACACCCTGAACACACGTTGCATAAAATTTGACCGATTTTGGCCGCTTTTCAAATTTGAATGATTTTTGATGTTTACCAATAAACCTCAAATGCCATGTCTCGCACCTCTACCATTTTACTTATTTTAATTCTCATCTTCACTTTCCCTGTTTGGATTGCGCTGGCAGCCGTTGTGTTTGGATTAATTGCAGGAATTTTTGGTGGAATCATAGGATTGATTGGAGGCATCTTTGGTGGAATAGCGGGCTTACTGGGAGGCATTTTTGGTGGGATCATGGGGTTAATTGGTGGAATCTTTGATGCTATTTTCAACCCACATTCCTGGGGCTTCAACTGGGGTTGGCACCCAAATTTTCATTTTAATGGATATGTATTTTTTGCGTTGATTATTATTATCGCATTGATTATTAATAAACGTCAGAACCGTTGACGGCCCATCATTCATCTGTGGCCTATTTTGAATCACCCCTGAATCCCTTTAAATGATTTCGTAACGCATCCTGCCAGGTAACATCGGCATCCCATTTGGTGCCCAGGTATACGTTGCCGGAATCAATGTGTCGCAAATAGAATTTATAAACTGTAGATTCTGATGGAATGGCCTTCAACTGCATAGCACCATTTGGATAGGTGACGGACGCAAAGGCACTTTCAGATTTGGGCATATCATAGCCAAGAATTTCTTTAGCAGCCACATTACGAGTGTGGACATAGCACAATACATATGGCATGCCTTGTTTGCGGAGATCCTTTTCTTCCGTAGTGAGATCCGTTAGTTTATACACAAATGGATAGTTTGTTTTTAAAAGCTCTTCCAGTTCTTTGTCCATCCCATCATTCCCAAATTTTGGAACAGCAAGTTTGTCCACGGCCATATCAAGTGAAAAAAATTCAGCACGTCTTCCTTTGATAATGTTAGGTATTTCGCCCATTTCAGGGATATCATTAATAAGAAAATTTTTTTTCTTCTGACTGTTAAGGGCAGTTCCATAAATAAATCCCAACATTTCTTTCAATTTATTATGCTTTACCCGCCAGGCCGTTTGGCCGGTATCAACGAAATCAATCTTGTTGTTAAAAAGAGTTATGGTCATGGTGTAAAATCCAGCGTCCTTTTCAAATAAAATCAAATATTTGATATCTCGTTCCGTCAAGTATTCCACCAGAACAGGGGTCACATCTTTTCCCGAAAGAAGGATATCGTTATCGAAATAGACAATGGCATCGATCCCAGTTTGTTGAAAAGACTTTTGGATAGTTTCTAACTCTAACTCATCGAAAGTGTAGTCATGTAAAACAACAGAGCGAGTCGCTAATAAATCGGAAGGAACTGCTTCGCCAGGCTTTAGTTTGGAAAGAAAGGAATCTACACCCTGGCCAAAAAGACAGGAGGTTGCGAAAAGAAAAAAAAACAGAAATCGCACAAACATTAATTTCATTATAAACGGAAACACAAAAATAGTATTGTACCTCACCCTATCCAAGATCATGTTTTATCCCAAACGTATCATTAGCCGCCAAATGGAATGGGGCAGACCTGCCTGCCGGTAGAGGCGGGGGTGAGGTGACCTACATCCCAATAAAGAAGCCATCCTGATTCTCCTTTACGGGATACGTTTCCAAGTCCGCTGATCGTTCAGAACATTCGCGTCCGGTTGTTAAGTTAAATTGATGGCCGTGCCAGGGGCAAATAATTTCACCAAGGTAATTTACCATCCCTTTACTCAATGATTCGCCATGGTGCGAGCATGAATCCTGAACAACATAAAAAATATTATTTCGCAAAACGAGGCAAAGCCTTTTTCTATTAATGATTAGTAACTGCGGCACATTTTCCTTTAGCCGTTTGCGTGCCTCATTGCCCGATGAAAAGACTTTTATCCATTCCATGTAGTTCGATTGTGCAACACCTCGCTTTTTTTCTACCTTGATTCAAATTAATAAAACCCATGCAGAAAATATATCATTGTCTTGTCCTTCTTCTCTTCGCACTTCCTTTAGCCGGACAGGTAAACCCCAAACTGCAGGCTAAACTTGATCAGCAAGCAAAAGAAATCGAATCCAAGGTAATAGAATGGCGAAGGAATTTTCATCAAAATCCGGAGTTAGGAAATCGCGAATTCAAGACGGGCGCAAAAATAGCGGAACATTTGAAGTCGTTAGGTATTAAAGTGCAATATCCCGTTGCAATAACCGGGGTTATTGGTATTCTGGAAGGAGGGAACCCGGGGCCTGTTATCGCTTTACGTGCTGACATGGACGCTTTACCTATCACAGAACGCAACAGTCTCGTCTTTGCCTCCAAAGAGAAAACAGTTTATAACGAACAAGAGACGGGTGTAATGCATGCCTGTGGTCATGATGCCCACGTGGCCATTATGATGGCGGTAGCAGAGATACTAGCAAAGAATAAATCAGAACTGAATGGCACTATAAAATTCTTGTTTCAACCGGCTGAGGAAGGTCCCCCTAAAGGAGAGGAGGGTGGCGCATCCTTAATGATAAAAGAAGGGGCCCTCGAAAATCCGAAAGTGGATGTTGTATTCGGATTGCACATGTTATCCCTGTTGCCAAGCGGTCAGCTTGGTTATCGATCCGAAGGCATCATGGCGGCCGTTGACGGTTTGAAAATTAAAGTTGTTGGAAGAGGAGCACATGGTGCCACCCCCTGGGATAGCAAAGATCCTATTATGATAGCGAGCCAGATAATAAATGGCTTGCAGACCATCGTCAGCCGCCAAACTGATCTTACTAAAGCACCTGCGGTAATTACTATTGGAAGTTTTCATTCCGGGAATAGGGGCAACATCATACCCGAAACCGCTGAGCTGGAAGGCACCATTCGAACATTTGACGTTGGCATGCAAAAAGCGTTGCATCAAAAAATTAAGCTAACAGCAGAAAAAATTGCAGAAAGCGCAGGAGCAACTGCTGTAGTTGATATTAAAATAGGTTCACCCGTTACGTATAATGACGCAAAGTTGACAGCAAGGATGACGCCTACACTTCAACGGACAGTTGGAATCAGCAACGCCATTGTTGTGGCGCCTACAACTTTGGCGGAGGACTTTTCCTTTTTTCAAGAAAAAGTACCTGGTCTTTTCTTTTTCGTAGGCGCCTATCCGTCTGATATGAAATTGGACAATCCTCCAGTTCATCACACCGCTGACTTTATGATGGATGAAAAGTCATTTGTGACTGGAGTAAGAGCGATGCTGAATTTAACGGTTGATTATATGTATGCCGTTAAAAAGTAATAGCGAAAAGAGCATTATGGATAATATTAAGGAAAAGATACTTGAGGCGGAGAGAAGAATACGTCCTTATTTGAGGGAGACACCTTTAGAATATTCGTATGTGCTCACTAAAATGACAGGTAGTGAAGTCTATTTAAAACTGGAAAACATTCAGGTCACAGGTTCATTCAAAGCAAGAGGTGCTCTAAATAAAATATTATCACTGCAACAGTCAAGCTCTAAAATTATAACAGCCTCCACAGGTAATCACGGACTTGGAGTAGCGAATGCATTATCGGTTGTAAAGAAAGAAGGAATGATTTACCTTCCAAAAAATGCGTCCGCGGCCAAAGTGGAGGCGATTAAAATGAGGGGAGTACCCGTTGAATTTTACGGAGAGAACAGCGATGAAACAGAACAATACGTACGGAGACTTTCTGAATCAACGGATCAGGTTTATGTATCACCTTATAATGATGAAGAAGTTTTGGCCGGACAGGGAACAATCGGTGTTGAATTGCTACGTCAGCTCCCCGAGTTGGAAGCTGTATTTGTTTCTATCGGAGGAGGAGGATTAATTGGAGGAATAGCATCGTATCTCAAAGCAGTTAATTTAAAAATTGAGGTAATAGGTTGTTTGCCAGAGAATGCCCCTGCCATGTATGAATGCATAAAGGCTGGAAAAATTATCGAAGTACCGGAGAAGCCAACACTATCGGATGGTACTACAGGAGGAATTGAACCGGGTTCCATCACCTTCAGCATTTGTCAGCAACATGTTGATTCGTATATCACGGTGAGTGAAGAAGAAATAATAGCCTCTATGAAAGTGGTGATCAAGTATCACCATTTGATCATTGAAGGATCTGCGGGTGTAGCCGTAGCAGCTTTGATAAAGGAGAAGGAACGATTCAAAGGAAAAAAGATAGCCATCATTATTTGTGGTGGAAATGTGAGTGAATTAGTTTTGAAGAGCCTAATTTGTAATTAAATGATAAAACCAATTTCACTTTCTGAAATAAAAGAGATTATTCATAATAATCCAGTAGCAGATCTCATTCAAACTATTGAAGATGGATTTGTATTGTACTCTCAAAGCAAGGTGATTGTTCCTCCTGTCGGGTATTTGGGGTTTAAACACCCCCCGGGAGATGTACATATTAAGTACGGTTACATTGATGGAGATGACTATTATGTTATAAAAATTGCTTCTGGTTTTTACAATAATCCTGCGATGGGGTTGCCCACTGGAAATGGAATGATGTTGCTCTTCAGTCAAAAGACAGGTGAGCCACTTTCTATATTATTGGATGAAGGCTACCTCACCGATATTCGAACTGCAGCGGCAGGAGCTGTTGCAGCAAAGTACCTGGCACCAGCCAAAATATCCAGTATAGGAATTGTTGGTACGGGTATGCAAGCCAGGTTGCAGTTGGAATATTTGATGCCAATAACAAAATGCCGTAACGTCATTGTTTGGGGGAGAAATGAAGCCAAGCTGGAAGCTTTTAAAAGAGAGCCCTCATTAAAAGAGTTTTCGATCACAACAACAACAGATATAAATTACCTCAGCAGCAAATGCAATTTAATAGTAACCACCACGCCATCCCGAAAAGCATTATTGATGGCAGCCCATATTCATCCGGGCACTCATATTACCGCTATGGGTGCCGATGCAGATGAAAAACAAGAGATTGACCCACTGGGATTTGAAAAGGCCGACATTATTGTTGCCGATAGCAAAGATCAGTGTATTGATCATGGAGATTTGGGCTATGCAGTACGAGACGGAATTATTGATCCGGAAAAAGTAATTGAGTTGGGGGATGTTATACAAAGTAAAAAATTGAGAAGAAGCAATGATCAGCAGATCACCATTGCAGATTTGACAGGTGTAGCAATTCAGGACATCCAAATTACAAAATATGTATATTTCTTGCGGAAAAATA
This sequence comes from Bacteroidota bacterium, assembly GCA_038043425.1. Taxonomy (GTDB): domain Bacteria; phylum Bacteroidota; class Bacteroidia; order Cytophagales; family Cyclobacteriaceae; genus ELB16-189. Next base: position 303,942 of record JBBTBZ010000008.1, on the reverse strand, counting down.
ATTGAATTGACCTTTTAACAGTAAACGCTGACTTTGTATTCAAATAAAATTAACTCTATTCATGAAAAAAATCTACATTTTACTTTTTTCACTGACTGCGATTGGCAGTCATGCGCAGGTAAATCCCAAACTTCAAACCAAGCTTGAGCAACAAGCAAAAGAAATAGAAGCCAAAGTGATCGAATGGCGCAGGCACTTTCATCAGTTTCCTGAACTTTCCAATCGCGAAACAAAAACAGGCGCATACATTGCAGAGCATCTGAAGAAGCTAGGTATTGAAGTTCAATACCCGGTAGCGAAGACGGGTGTTGTTGGTTTATTAAAAGGAGGTAAGCCCGGGCCTGTGATTGCATTACGTGCCGACATTGATGCACTGCCAGTAACAGAACGCAATAGCTTACCATTCGCTTCGAAAGAAAAAGTTGTTTACAACGGACAAGAGACAGGTGTGATGCATGCCTGTGGACACGATTCACATATCGCCATTTTAATGGGCGTTGCAGAGATTTTATCCAAAAATAAAAATGACATTAAAGGGACGATCAAATTTATTTTTCAACCGGCAGAGGAAGGTGCACCTGTTGGCGAAGAAGGTGGCGCGGCATTGATGATAAAAGAAGGTGTGTTGGATAATCCAAAGGTGGATGCCATTTTCGGATTACACATCAGTTCAATCACTCCGATAGGAAAAATTACGTACAAGCCGGGAGGTGAGATGGCAGCATCAGACAATTTCTCAATAAAAGTAAAAGGAAGACAAGCACATGGTTCTGCACCGTGGATGGGCATTGACCCGATTGTGGTTTCGGCACAAATCATTAATGGCTTGCAAACTATTATTAGCAGATAAACAGAGTTAACCAAGGAAGCGGCCGTCATCACCGTTGGGAAATTTAATTCGGGCATTCGCGAAAATATTATTCCTGAAGAAGCAGTATTTGCAGGCACGATTCGCACGCTCGATACACTGATGCAAAGGAAGATTCACGAAAAAATTATTCTCACCGCCACTAAGATTGCAGAAAGTGCTGGGGCTATAGCCGAAGTAACGATCCGAAAGGGAACGCCCGTTACCTTTAACGATCCTGCCCTTACTCAAATGATGTTTCCGAGTTTGCAGAAAGCTGCAGGAGCGGAAAACACAATCGTTATTAATGCCATGACAGGTGCAGAAGACTTTGCCTATTATCAGAAGAAAGTGCCTGGTTTCTTTTTCTTTGTGGGCGCCATGCTACCCAACCTCGATGCAGCTACTGTCCCCTCGCACCACACACCTGATTTTATGATTGATGAAAGTGGATTCCTCACCGGCATAAAGGCCATGCTGAATGTGACAATGGATTATATGTATATGCCACAGAAGTAAGAAATTTGTACCGATGTTCGTGTAAATTTTCTCCGCGTTCTCTGCGCGGTAAAAACTTAACGCGCAAAGTTTATAACTAGGAATGTGTGGAGATTGCCATAATCTGGTATCTATATTTTCTCGAGATTGCAAGTAGAGCACTGACAGAAACAATTTTAATTCGGGAGAAAACCGACAAACTATTGGCTCGGTAGAAAAGACAGTAATTCCTTAAGTTCTCACATTCAAATCAAAACGTTATCCATTAATGACCCAACCAAAACCGCCTGCAAAAATTGGCTTGTGGACAAGCACCTCGCTGGTGATCGGAAACATGATTGGGTCTGGTGTTTTTTTATTGCCGGCCTCTCTTGCTGCATTTGGCGGAATCAGTTTACTTGGCTGGGTGGGTTCTTCGGCCGGGGCAATTGCATTGGCCCTTTTATTTAGCAATCTCAGCAAGATGATGCCCAACGCATTGGGCGGCCCATATGCTTACAGCCGTGCCGCACTTGGTGATTTTGCGGGATTTTTGGTAGCATGGGGTTATTGGATTTCCATTTGGTGTACCAACGCAGCAATTGCCGTTACGTTTGTCAGTTACCTAACCGTTTTCTTTCCTATACTAAAAACGAATGCATTATTGTCGGTAGGAACAGGACTTGCAGCAGTATGGGGGCTCACATGGGTAAACACAAGAGGAGTGAAGGAAGCAGGCCGGGTACAATTCGTCACAACAGTTTTAAAGTTGACGCCACTGATTTTGGTCTCTATTGTTGGTCTTTTTTATATGGATCTTAAAAACTTTGTTCCATTCAACATCAGTACGGAGTCAAATTTTGCAGCTATTACGGCCACAGCAACATTAACGTTGTTTGCTTTTTTGGGATTAGAAAGCGCAACGATCCCAGCGGGAAATATTCATGAACCTGAGAAGACTATTCCCAGAGCCACCATGATCGGAACGATTGTGACCATTTTTGTTTATGTAATAGGTTCTGCTACAATCATGGGTATGATCCCTGCCATTGAATTGAAAAATTCAAATGCCCCCTTTGCGGATGCAGCTGCATTGATCTGGGGAGATAGTGCACGGTATTGGGTAGCAGCAGGCGCAATCGTTTCAACGTTTGGGGCACTCAATGGATGGATATTACTGCAGGGTCAAATGCCCATGGCGGCTTCACGCGATAAGCTGTTTCCTGAAATATTTAAAAGAGAGAATAACAAAGGTGTGCCTGCATTCGGAATTATTATCGGTAGCGTTCTAATCTCAGCGCTCATGATGATGAACTTCACAAACGGTTTAAATGATACATTCACCTTCATGGTATTGATGACCACGGTGGCCGTGTTGATACCCTATCTTTTTTCAGCGGCATCCTATGGTGTCATGATTCTTCAAAATAAATTCTGGAAACGGGATCTCATCAGTAAGTTGGTGATAGCAGTGCTTGCCTTTTTGTTTTCACTATGGGCAGTTGCAGGATCTGGTCAAGAGACCGTGTATTGGGGCTTTATCGCTATCCTTTCCGGTGTTCCATTTTATGTGTGGATGAAGAGGGCATAAAAGCTTCAAGCTGCTAGCCACAAGCTACTAGCCTGATCAGTTGTATTTTGCTAGAAGTCAGAGGCAAGTAGCTAGCAGCAAAAATGTACTTTTTACAATTATATAAACCTGATGAAAACCACTTGTCAATCTGAATTCGGAAAAATCAAATCTATCTTCATCAAGAATGTAAGCGATGCATTCGTAAATGAAGCAATTATTGATAAAGAATGGAAGGCTTTAAACTTTCTAAGCAAACCCGATCTACAAAAAGCAAAGCAAGAGTATAAAAAATTCGAAGAGCTATTAGCCAATAACGGCACAGAGCTAAATTACTTTCCGAAAGACAATTCCGTTTCCATGGATTCTATCTATTGTAGAGATGCCGCAATTGCAACCAATCATGGAATGATCATCTGTAACATGGGTAAACCGGCACGGGCAAACGAACCGGAAGCCGAACGAAAGGCTTTTGCTAAAAATGGTAATATAATCTTAGGGAGTATTCAATACCCTGGAACCGTAGAAGGGGGTGATGTTGCCTGGCTAGATGAAAATACACTCGCTGTTGGCCATACGTATCGCACCAATGAAAAAGGTATTCAGCAATTGAAATCACTTCTGAATCCATTTGGTATTAACATCATCACCGTACAACTACCTCATTACAAAGGTCCATCCGATGTTTTTCACCTGATGTCTATCTTAAGTCCTGTAGACAAAGACCTGGCGGTAGTATATTCACCACTAATGCCTATCGTATTTAGAAAGGAATTATTGGATCGTGGTTACGAATTAATAGAAGTGACTGAAGAAGAGTTTGACAGTATGGGTTGCAATGTGTTGGCCATTGCACCACGTACATGCCTGATGGTAAAGGGCAACCCCAAAACAATGAACGGCCTGGAAAAAGCCGGATGCACAGTTCTTGAATATGAAGGAATGGAAATTAGTGTGAAAGGAGGAGGTGGGCCAACGTGCCTTACCCGACCTATGGAGAGAGAGGTATAGTGCGATTCTTGATTTAATCAAGAAGACTCTTTTAGCGACACTTAAATTTCTTTTGGCTCTCCCTCTGAGTAATCTACTATTCTTACTTTCAATTTATTGGAAATAACTCTAAGTTTTTCGAGTAGCGCATTTTTGCTGTCTTTCGTCATCAAATGAATCTTTTCCTGATCAGAGAATTTTAGGTATCCATCGTAAATTTCTTTTTGAAGAGTTGTGGAAGCAACGATATGATTCATTTTCTGGCTTACCCTACTTTTCGTGATAAACAGATATTCAATTTTTTCGAATTTCCCATGATCGCCATTTTTTAAACCTAAGATCCACACGTAATCAAAGAATACCTTTTTGGTGTAATCTATTCTCAGTCGATAGTGAGTTGTAAAAATGACTACACAAACTAAAAGGATAATTAACCCGAGGACTAAACTCTTTAAAACAGCAAGCAATACCGCAAATACCAGGAGAACTCCTGTAAAAATTATTCGCCTGGGAAAGAATACAGCAGTTTTAAAATCAAATACGTTCATCAAAAATTATTCAAGTGGGTCAAATTATTTACTAAAGGTTCGACTCGACTCCCGATTAATTCAATGGATTGAAGCAGTTTTTTGTGCGGAAGCGCTGCGTTATCCATTTGAGTTCGATACGCCTTTTCAGTGGTGGTGTAATCACCGTCATCCATCACAAACTTCGAACCTGTATAACAATAGTATAAGCAAGAATCGGAAAAGGTGGAAAGCTTTAGTTTTTGAGCAGTAAAAGAGTGGCCGGAAACAATAAGGATTACAAGAAGTGCGAGAGAAGCTTTCATTTCCTAAAAGTAATCATTACAACAGGATTCAGATGATGTTGCCTGGGGTTAGAATCAACTCCTGTTTGTCAGATTTAGAAATTAGAAAAACTTATCGGGGGTTAATTGTAACTAGTATTCTGTTCTATCGCAAGCCGTAATGCAGGTAAAGAAAACTACTTTCCCTGCCATGCAGCTAGTGATGGCGAAGGACTCTATGTAACTCACGCGAACAGAATCACCAGCTTTCGGTTCAAAATAGTAAATGGGATCATCTTCCGGTGTTGGTGCCTGAATATAGACTCTTCTCTCGGGTATCAGGCGGGTGCCGTCTTTTAATTCAAATACAACACTGCAACCGTCTAGTCCGGTTAAATCTTTAATAACAGCTTCCTCCGAGCATTCTGAAGCAAAGCATTTTTTTTCTGTCGTTTCCTTTTCACAGCTAACACCAAGTAAGGCACTCAGTAGCATAATTAGGGAAATGCGTTTCATCTTACAGGATCTTTTGACATTAGACACCTATCCCTTCAGTTGGGTTGGAAGTCCATTGTAAGATAACAAAAATTAACTAAATACCAGTTGAATAAGCGATTAGTCCCCGGTGTGCATTTCTGTTTGATTTCTCATTCTCATTCGCTAATCTCAATTTCAAATTAACCTATTCCTTATGAAGATTAGTTATCATTATGCTGTCTTGTCCTTAACGTTCATGCTAAGCACCGCTGCAGCAGCGCAAACATCAGACAAAGCATTTAAAAATATGAAGTGGCGCCCCATTGGTCCGGCCAATATGGGTGGTCGCACTACAGATATCGAAGGGATCCCGGGTGATCCATCCACCTTTTACATTGGAGGTGCAGACGGTGGTGTGTTTAAGACAACCAATGGAGGTGTTACCATGACTTCTCTTTTTACAGATCAGCGTGCCTACTCGATTGGGGATATCGCAATTGCGCCATCCGATCATGAAGTGATTTGGTTGGGTACAGGCGAGGGAGATCCACGCAACAGCGTAGGCTATGGTTATGGAGTCTATCGCTCTAATGATGCGGGAAAAACATGGCAACACATGGGCCTGGAGAAAACAGATCGTATCAAGCGCATTGTAGTGGATCCAACAAATCCGGATGCTGCTTGTGTTTGCGCCATGGGTCGCGAATGGGGGCCAAATAGTGATCGTGGAGTTTTTAGAACGGTAGATGGCGGAAAAACCTGGGAGAAGGTATTGTACATTGATGAGAACACGGGTTGTTCAGATATTGTGATTGAATGGAACAATCCGCGTATTATGTATGCAGGTATGTGGACGTTTCACAGAAAGCCCTGGCGGTTTGATGATAGCGGTGAGAAAACGGCTCTCTACAAAACAACCGATGCAGGAAAAACATGGGCAAAAATTTCTCATAAAAATGGTTTGCCGGATAAACCGATGGCGCGCATTGGTTTATCCATAGCACAAAGCCAGCCCAACACGGTGTATTTGATAACAGAATATAAAGATGGAGGAACCCTCTTTCGTTCGGATGATAGAGGCGACAGTTGGAAATTGGTGAACAGCGATCGTGAATTAAATTTCAGACCGTTTTATTACAGCGATGTGCGAGTTGATCCCAGCAATCCGGAAGTGATATATACTCTATCAGGTGGTCTTAGTAAGTCAATCGATGGAGGGCGAACATTTGCATCGATTGCCAATGGTCAACACGGAGACAATCAGGGATTGTGGATTGATCCCAAAAACCCAAACCGGGTTTTAAGCAGTGATGATGGTGGCTTTCGCGTTTCATTCGATGGTTTCAAAACCTTTCAAACGATTAACAACGTTGAGCTCTCACAGTTCTATCAACTGTTTTTAGATAATCAGGAACCTTATTTTTTATATGGAGGCTTGCAAGACAATGGAACCTGGACCGGCCCGAGTAATTCACTTCATCAGGTAGGAATTTTGAAACGCGATTGGAAGCAGATTGCGTATGGTGATGGTTACTATGCAGTTCCTATCCCTGGTCAGGAAAATGAGGCCTACGCAAATTCACAAGGTGGAGTTATTTATCATGTGGATACAAAGACCGGTAATAAACGCACTATTCACCCTTATCCAAATAAAACGGGCTCAGCAGGAGATGCCATTGAGAATCATAAGTTTCGTTTCAATTGGGATTCTCCCATTCATGTTTCTCCCAACGATCCCAATACGGTTTACACAGGAGGCAATGTAATCTTTCGCAGTCGCGATAAAGGATACACGTGGGATCAGATCAGCGATGATTTAACAACAAATGATAAATCAAAACAAAAAACTTCCGGTGGGGAAATATATCAGGACAACACGGCAGCAGAATTTCACTGTACCATTCTTACCATCGCGGAATCTCCTGTACAAAAGGACGTCATCTGGGCTGGCACGGATGATGGCAACATCCAACTGACAAAGGATGGAGGCAAAACCTGGACGAATGTCAAAAGTAATATTGTTGGCCTTCCGGCATTTTCATGGATTTCCAAAATTCATGCTTCCGAACACGAAGCAGGCACTGCTTTCGTAGCAGTAGATCAACATCGGATGGATGATTACAAAGCCTATGCTTTTATGACCACCGACTTTGGTAAAACCTGGACAAAAATTAATACGGGCTTGCCGGAAGATTGGTGCTATGTTGTTCGTCAAGATCCACATAACCCAAACCTGTTATTTGCAGGGATGGAGCATGGAACCTTTGCTTCGTGGGATAAAGGAAAATCGTGGAGTAAGATAAATAATAACATGCCACCTGTTTCAGTACGTGATTTGCGTGTGCATAAACGCGATCGCGATTTGGTAGCAGCAACGCATGGAAGAGGTCTTTGGATTATGGACGATATTCAACCGTTGGAAGAATTTTCTTCCATTGCGGGTAAAGAAGTGACTGTTTTTCCCGTGCGCACTGCAATACTTTGGAACATGTATTCTCTCATAGAAGAGCAAGGCGATCAGGCGTATCGCGCAAAGAATCCTGACTATGGAGCGTATATAAATTTTCATTTAAAGAGCGATCCTAAAGAACCTATCACACTTGATATCACCGATGCCAATGGCAACAATGTGAGAAGTTTAAAAGACACACTTTCTAAAGCGGGCATTAATCGTGTTGTTTGGAATTTGCGATATGATGAGGCTGAAAGAATTAAACATCCAGTGGCCGGAGGTTGGGGTCGACCATTACGTCCTTTGGTGACTCCAGGCACCTACACGGCTACACTAAAAGCAAATGGCCAAACCATTGGAACAAAAGTTATAGTGCGTGGTGATCCTCGCATTAAGTTAAGTGACCAGGATTACCAACTAAAAACGGAGACAACTCTTGCGTTGCGCAATCAGCTTTCGAAAACACACAGACTCATTAATCAAACAGATGAAGCACGCAGACAATTGACCGAATTAAAACAACGCATCAAATCAGCCGGAAGTGAAAGCGGAATAGACCAATCCGTGGAGGGGCAAATTGATGAAGCTAGTAAGAAGCTTGAGGAATTTGAAGATGAAAGATTGCGCAGACCACCTCCCAATATGGGTTATCGGCAACGACCACGGCTAAAGGACGAAATCTCTGAACTATTGGATGCCATTGATGAGGCCACGGCAAGGCCCACACAACCACAAACCGGGCGACTGTTAGAGCTGAAGCAGGAAACCCAGGATGCCATCAACCAGCTCGAGCAAATTATGAAAGGAAATGTTGCGCCCATCAACGAAAAAGTGAAAAATCTGCCACATGTAATCATTGAAAAAAGCGATAAGAAAATGTAATAGAAGGCTGCCACCTGGCACAATTGACAATGGTTTAATTAATACGTTTGGAGTGAAAATGTCGAGTTGTCATTAAGTAAATACTACTTGTCACCCTGAGCTTGTCACGTAGGTTTTGACAACCTCAACCGGGCATATTCTAGTAACTACTTCAATAAAAACAAAAAACATGAATAAAAGAAATCTATTTCTGGTACTGGCCTTAGTTCCGGTATTCCTATTGGCTCAAACCAAAAAACCAATCGTAGCTTCCGATCTGATGAAGATCGCCACAGCGAATCAAATCCAAATCTCACCGGATGGAAATAAGGCGGTAATGGTTGTTACGCGTAAAGCAGTTAAGAATGACAATGAATATTATTACACACGCCATCTCTTTTTGTCGGATTTGGTTGGGAAAACGGAACCAACTCAACTGACTTTTGGTGATAAAAATGATAGTCAGCCGCAATGGTCACCGGATGGAAAGCTACTTGCTTTTGTAAGAACGGAGAGTGAGAAATCTCAAATCTGGGTGTTGCCCCTAAGTGGAGGTGAGGCACATGCGATTACAAAATCGGACTATGGAGCAGGCCGTCCACGATGGTCCCCTGATGGCAAGAAGATTTTGTATTCGTCTGCTATTCCCTTCTATGCGATTGAGGGAAAGACAACTTGGCCCTACGAACGACCAGGTCGCACGCTAGGTGATGAGCAAAATTTCAAGGCCATGAAGGCAGACGAGAAGAAAAAGATCACCACTACACAGGACGGAACTTTGGAAGAAGTGCGTTTGTGGTTAGCGAAGAATACCAGCGAGGGCAACCCTCGTGTATTGACCCGTCAGGACTTGCAAGGAGAACATAATCTGCAACCCGATGAAGAGTTCACGCATTTGTTTGTTAAAGTCATGGGGACTGAGGATACCGCCATTCAATTGACTGGTGGGTTTCAGGATTTTCAAAATGCTGAGTGGTCTCCGGATGGAAAAACGATCATTTGTCATTCACGTATTCATAAAATTCATCCGGACCGTGAACGGGATAGTGACTTATGGATCATTAATGCCGAAACAAAAGCAGCCAAAGAATTTTTGACCTGGCCTGGATATAGTATTTCGGCCCCTTGCTATTCACCAGATGGAACACAAATACTTTTTTCTGTTGAATCAACCCAAAACAGGCATGCTGCACAAAATCAATTAGCCGTAATACCGTCTATCGGAGGCAAACCCCAAATCCTGACTTCCACATTCGATCGGGATGTAAGCGGGGCAGTGTGGTCTTCAGACAGCAAGACCATTTATTTTGTTGCGCAGGCCAATGGCGATATTCCGATTTTTAGTGTTCCTGCAAAAGGAGGATCCATTACGAAAGTCATTGGCAACGATAGTGGCGTAAATGATTTTGATGTGGTGAGCGATAAAATGGTGTATGCTTTGACAGAGACAAAAAATCCATGGGAGGTTTACCTCTTCCAAACAAAAGACAAAAGTAACCGACAGCTTACGCAGTTGAATGAGGGTTGGATAAAAGATAGGTTGGTAATCTTCCCCAAAGAGAATTGGCTTGATCGCCCGGATGGTTCAAAGATTCAATATTGGGTGATGGAACCAATAGGGAAAAAGGAAGGCACAAAATATCCAACCATATTAAATATACATGGCGGACCATCTGCGATGTGGGGCCCTGGAATATTTTCAATGTGGCATGAATACCAACTGGAAAACAGTTGGGGCTATGGCGTGGTGTATTGCAATCCGCGCGGCAGTGGAGGATACGGAGATAAATTCAAAAAGGGGAACTTTAAAGACTGGGGTACGAGTCCGGCAGCTGATATTTTAGTTTCACTGGATGACGCTATGAAGAACAACGCCTGGATTGATAAAGACCAACTGTTTGTAGAAGGAGGAAGTTATGCCGGTTACATGGTAGCGTGGATCATAGCTCATGACAACCGTTTCAAAGCGGCCAATGCGCAACGGGGCGTTTACGATCTTACTACCTTTATGGGTGAAGGAAATGCGTGGCGGCTGGTGCCAGATCACTTTGGAGGTTATCCGTGGGATAAAGAAACCAAGACTGTTCTCGATTCAAATTCACCATATACTTTTGTCGATAAAATCAACACGCCTTTGTTAATTATTCATGGCGATCAGGATTTGCGAACAGGTGTAATTCAATCGGAGATGTTGTATAAGAGTTTAAAGATTTTGAATAAGCCCGTGGAATACATCCGGTATCCAAAAGAAGGGCATGAACTTACACGCAGTGGCAACCCTGGCAGGATGATGGACCACATGCTACGAGTGATTGAATTTTTTGAACGATATGCGAAACATCCTGAACCGGGAGCAGCGACCTTGAAATAATTCTGGCCACAGATTCCCTGATTATTATCTGTGAATCTGTGGCATCTTTATTCCACATAAAGCACCAGTCCTTTCAAATATTCTCCCTCTGAATGGAAAATAGAAACCGGGTGATCGGCAGGTTGAGATAAATGATGTAATACTTTTATTTGTCTGCCCGCTTGAATAGCCGCTGAGACAATGGTATCATAAAATAATTGCCTATCTACAACTTGTGAGCAAGAGAATGTAAAAATTATACCCCCGGATTTTACCATGCGCATGGCTTCAGCATTCAGACGTTGATAGCCTTTCATGGCCTGGTGTTTTGCTTCCTTGTGCTTGGCAAATGCGGGCGGGTCAAGAATGATCACATCGTAAACATCCTTCTTATCTTTTAAGAATTCGAATGTATCAGCAGTATGGCATTCATGTTTGATGGGATCAAACCCATTTAACTCAATGTTTTTTCGTGTAAGCAAAATAGCTTTTTCAGAAGCATCTACCGAATGAACAAGTTCTGCTCCCGCGTGCAAAGCGTAAACAGAAAATCCTCCTGTATAACAAAATGTATTGAGTACTTTCCTGGCCTTTGAAAACGCGCCCAACAAATTTCTATTTTCGCGCTGGTCAAGAAAAAAGCCAGTCTTTTGACCTTGTTCCCAGTCCACGTAAAATTTGTTGCCATGTTCAGTTACAATGTGTGGCACAACGCCCATCCCGAAAAGATATTCGCTTTCTTTCGTTCCTTCCTTGACAGCATTCTTATAATAGATGGCATGAATAGTTTCACCGAAAACAATTTTTAAAGCATTCGCAATTTCTTGACGATCCGCCTGCATTCCCGCAGAATGAGCCTGAACTACGGCAACACCATTATAGATATCAATGATTAAACCCGGAAGGCCGTCACCCTCAGCGTTAACGAGCCGATAGCAATTTGTATACTCATTTGGAAGATAAGAGCCACCTCTTAACGCATAGGCGGGTTCTACTTTTTTGATCCAAAAATCGGAGCCCGGCTTTTCGTTTTCAAAAGAAAGAATACGAATGGTGATGCTTCCTTTCTGATAATGGCCATAGGCGAGGGTTTTGTTTTTATGGTCTTTTACATTTACCCAATCGCCATCTTTCGGCTCTCCCTCAATTTTTTGAATCCCACCGGAAAATATCCAGGGATGAAAGCGTTGAACGGAAAACTCTCTTCCTGATTTCAAAAAAACTACGCTATTGATTTCCACAGCTTAAACATACCAATAATTTCTTATGATACTGAAGTATTGACAATATCCAAAAAGCTTCAATATATTTGGCCATGAAATTTTTAAAGAATATGAAGTCATATGGATTTGCGTTCACCTTGGGGCTTATCATTTCATGTGGACAGCAGAAGGTGGAGGATAAACAAACTTCCAATAAAGAGTCTTTACGGAAGCCACAAGCTACTGAAGTACAAGATCCAATTCCAGCGGGCGCATTTCAGGAGACATTTGAAGACAAGCCCGGACTGATATGGGTGATCATGAAGGAAGGGTTGACGTTGTCACAACAGGGGAATTACCTGAACGGAAAACGCGAAGGAGTTTGGTGTGAGTTTCATCATAATGGCCTGATAAAAAATTCAACGGCATACGTGAATGGAGTCAAAGAAGGCATCTATATGGAGATAAATCCAAGCGGACAACTTACCAAACACTTTTTTTATCATAATAATATAAGACATGGAGAGTACAAAGAATTTAATCATGCAACCCTGAAGGAGCAGCGCAATTACCAAAATGGAAAGCTGGAAGGCCTCGTCAAAATCTTTTACGATAATGGTACTCTTATGGAAGATGGAATGTACAAAAATGGCCTGCGAGACGGCATTTCAAAGTGGTATGATAAAAACGGGGAGGTTAGCATCACGTATGAGTATAAAAACGGGGAATTGGTGAAGAAATGAATTTTGCATAAAATTGAACCTTAAAGCTGGTTCTTTCGTATTAGAAAGGCGGTGCTATCGGGCACTCGAAGGCGTTGAAAGAAGCGAATAAAACAGCAAAAGCTAAACTTTTTAACAAACAGAGACATCTTATTTCTGTTATACATGTTTAACTCAAATTATTAATGATTATGAAAAATTTTGGATCAATTATGTTGGCAGCCGTGCTTGGAAGTGTGATCACTATAGGAGCAAGTCAATGGATTGGGCAAAAGAATGACGGAGTGAGAATTGAACACGTTACCCGAGTGCCAGCTTCTCAGGTTGCCTACACCACCAATGCCAAGGGTGAAATGGTACCCATGGATTTTACAGGAACTGCCGAGAAGGTCACAAAGGCGGTTGTTCACATCCGGTCGACTCAGACAGCAAATTCCAGAAGGAGTCAGCAAGAAATTCCAGAACAGTTCAGACAATTTTTTCAATTTGATCCAGGGCCACAAGGACCAAGTCAAAGCACAGGCTCAGGCGTGCTCATCAACAAAGACGGCTACATTGTTACCAACAATCACGTGGTAGATGGAGCTGATGTTGTGGAGGTAACCTTGTACGACAACCGCGAATTGAAGGCGGAAGTCATAGGCACCGACCCTGATACAGATTTAGCAGTGATCAAAATAAATGAGAAAGACCTTCCTTATTTATCGTTTGTAAATTCCGATGAATCAAAAGTAGGTGAATGGGTATTGGCAGTTGGCAATCCTTTTAATTTAAACTCCACTGTTACTGCCGGTATCATTAGTGCAAAAGGGAGAAACATTGGCATCATCAACTCGGGAAGTCGCGATCAGAGTAGAACGGCAATCGAATCCTTTATTCAAACCGATGCCGCTATCAATCCGGGAAACAGCGGTGGTGCGTTAGTTGATTTGCAAGGAGGGTTGCTGGGCATCAATACGGCCATTGCAAGCCCAACAGGATCTTATTCAGGATATGGATTTGCCGTGCCATCCAACATTGTAAGCAAAGTGGTTGAAGACTTACTTGCTTTTGGTACTGTTCAAAGAGGTTGGTTAGGGGTGCAGGTACAAAACGTGAATGGAGATGTTGCACGTGAGTTTAACCTGGCGGTGAAAGAAGGCGCTTATGTAGCAGAGTTTCCTGAAAAAAGTGCAGCCAAAGAAGCAGGTTTAAAGGAAGGGGATGTAGTAATTAAATTGGATGGAACCCCTATTAAATCAAGCACGGCCTTAATTGAATACATTGGGAAAAAACGCCCTGGTGATAAAATTGAAGTAGTGGTAAATCGAAAAGGAAAGGAGCTTAATTATAACGTTACGTTGAAAAACAAGGCTGGAAATATTGGTGCCGTCAAGCGGGAAGACAAAGATGCAGTTGCTTCCCTTGGTATGGAACTGGAAGATGTTGATTCCAAAACTCTGAATAAACTTGATATTGAGAATGGCGTTAAGGTTAAATCAGTTGGAAATGGTAAAATTGCTCGCTACACCGATATGGAAGAAGGGTTTATTATCACGCACATCAACGACCAACCTGTTAAATCGGCCAAAGAAATAGATGAATTAATAAAGAAGAAAAAGCCTGGTGACAGCATTACCCTTTCCGGTATATACGAAGGCTCACCCAGAGAATATTTTTATGGACTTAGAATGTAATATAAATGTTGACCTATGAGAAGACTATTTAAAAAAGGCGAACGAGTTCGCAACAAAGTGGATGGTAAAGTGATGGAGGTGTTGAAGTATCTTAAAACAAACTTAGTAGAAGTAAAATGGTTTGACCTCGCTTCCAAGGAAGTCCGAACGAATAAAATAAAAGAAGACAAGCTGTCGAAAGCAGCTTAACGAAAGCCCCGCCCAAAGCGGGGTTTTTTATTTCATGATAATTCTATAGTCTTTTCGTGCTGTCAGGTCTTTCGGAACTCGCAACTCATAGCTTAAGGTATCCTCACTTTTCTTTTCTTTGCACCCGTGAAAGTTTTAATCCTTCATCAGCATTTTAAGACGCCCGAAACGGGAGGTGCTATACGTTCTTATTATCTGGCCAAGGCCCTGGTGGATGCTGGTATAGAGACCCTTGTCATCACCGCACGTAATGAGAAGAAATATAAGTCCGAAACCATCGAAGGAATTAAAGTGCATTACCTGCCCATTGCATACGACAACCGTTTTGGATTTGCTGCCAGAAGTTTGGCTTTTTTTAAATTTGCCTGGGGGGCAATACGATTGGCGGGGAAGTTCAAAGGAGTCAATTATTGTTATGCTATTTCGGTACCACTGACAGTTGGCCTCGCTGCGATGTGGATTAAAAAACGTCATGGCATTCCTTACATTTTCGAAGTGGGTGATCTTTGGCCAGATGCCCCCATTCAAATGGGCTATGTGAAAAATCTCTTTCTTCAACGAGCTCTGTATGGACTGGAGAAAGCGATTTATGCTTCTGCATACGCAGTGGTGGCTTTATCTCCTGCTATTAAGTCAATTGTTGAAAAGAAAGTACCAGGGAAAGTAGTTCACCTGATCCCCAACATGGCTGATACGGATTATTACAGACCCGAGTTGAGATCTCCCGAACTGGAAGAAAAGTTTGGTGTTAAGGGAAAGTTTGTAGTTTCCTACATAGGGGCTGTTGGTGTTGCCAATGGTCTTGATTATTTTATCGAGTGTGCCAATACCTGCAGAAAAGAAGAACTTCCCATTCAGTTTTTATTATGCGGGGATGGCGCCTTACTGGATCGGTTAAAGGGAAATGCAAAACATCTTGGACTTCATAATTTATCGTTCATCGAATTTACAAACCGTAAAGGTGTGAAAGAGGTCATGAATGTAACGGATGCTGTTTGTGTGTGCTATAAAAACATACCTATATTGGAAACAGGTTCTCCTAACAAATATTTTGATGGACTTGCAGCAGGAAAACTGATCGCGATCAACTTTGGGGGATGGATCAAAAAAGAAATAGAAGAAATCCGTTGTGGCATTTATGGTGATCCATTACAGCCAATGGATTTTGTAAAGAAGATCAAACCTTTTCTTTTTGACCAAAAGCTTCTTTTACAATTTCAAGAGTCAGCGAGAGGATTGGCAGAAAGAAAATATTCGAGAAGATTTTTAAGTGAAACGTTCTCCCAACTGTTCTCTTAGTGACTTTGCGCCTTCGTGGCAATAAATTTATAGCCACAAGAACACCAAGGCACTAAGCTACTTTTTAACACTGCAAATAATCTCCGACATTCCATTTCCTGTTGGATCATAGCCGGCCCTTATCTCAAAAGATTCTTCGAGAATTTGAACCTGAGAAATGCTTCTTAAAATGTAAGCCCTCCAGTTTTCCTTTTGTCCATTATAAAGTTGCTCCATAGTAGGAACACACCACGCTGATAGCTGAAGAAACTTTTTGTTGAACTTTCCAATCAAGTACGGTTCAACTACACGCCAGTCTTTGTGAGAGGTGGTAGTGTTCTCATACCAGAACCTGATCAGTTTTTTGGATTCAATGGCCTGACTTATGGTAGTGATGAGTTCTTGTTCGTGAGGTATCAATGTTTGCAAATCAACCCTCCACCCTCTCAAAGATTTTACCGGTTTTCTTGTTTTTCAAAATCAACTTCTTCGCCCCATAGTGTGTCACTTCTTCTTTCACCAAATAGTGATCAGCATCGTATTCCGTTAAGTGACTGTCTTTACCAACTCCCACTTTCCCTCGCCAAATGTCAAGTTTCACGGGCTCCCACTGTTTCGTTTTAGCAGAGCGATATGCTGCATCTAGCACGGAGTTTACAACATAGCCATCATAGAAAGTTTCTTTGGGTTGCTTACCTTGTTCCAGGGCATTAAACATATCCATAAACATGTGGTTGTAGCCGAGCTCATTTAGCTCATCACCAACTGGAAATATCCAGCCTTTGTCGCTTTCTGCTTTTTCGGCTACATAATTAGCTGCTTTTCCGGTGGTGAACATTTCGAACCCGGTTCGTAAAAAACTGTTTACCCAAATCGTTCCTTCCGTGCCCATCACTTCATCGCGCAAATCCAAACCACCGCGGAACGTCCAGCTTACTTCAAACTGACCTATTGCCCCATTTTCATACTTCACCAGGGCAATTGCATGATCTTCTGCATCAATTGGTTTTACTTGCGTATCGGCCCAGCACATCACTTCTATTGGTTTGATATCTTTGCCAATATAGCTTCTCGTAATTTCTACGCAATGGCAGCCTAGGTCAAGAATGCAGCCGCCACCGGCTTGCTCAATGTCCCAAAACCAGTCGCTGTGAGGGCCAGGGTGCGTCTCCCTTGACTTCGCCCAAAGAATTCTTCCCAGTGCTCCGTTTTTTACACTTTCGTAAGCCTTTAGAAATTTTGGTGTATACACAAGATCTTCCAGGTAGCCGTTGAAGATCCCTGCTTTTTCCGCGGATTCCAACATTCGTTTCGCTTCTTCGGCATTGCGTCCGAGTGGTTTTGTGCTGACGACCGCTTTTTTATGTTTGCAGCAAAGTAAAACAGCCGCCTCATGAAGGTTGTTGGGCAACGCGATACAAACCACTTCCACTTCCGGTCTGTTAATAGCGGTTTCCATATCCGTTGTAGCTAAGGCAACATGATAGTCAGTAGCAAATTTCTTCGCACTTTCTTCCCTACGGGAATAGACAGTAACAATTTTGTCTTTGCTTCTGTATCCTTGTAGAGAGTCTGCATAAAAACGTCCAATAAAACCTGAACCTAGCATGGCGATTTTCATATGACCTGATTTTTAATTTTTTTGTAGCAGTACGTAGGTATAACCTCTAGTTGGTAATTTCTACTATCTTAATTTCTTTCTTCTCCCTGAAGAATAATATGAAGTAAAGAAGCACAGCAACGGCTATGTATGCAGGCACAAACCAAATGGATTCCCATTGATACGCTCCGTCTTTCGTGTAGTAATCGGCCGTCAGGCCTGAGAACCTTGTACCGATCACCATACCTATGCCATAGGTTGCGAAGGTAAATAGACCTTGAGCAGCATTTTTAATTTTCTCACCTGCCTTCTTCTCGGTATACATATATCCTGTTACAAAAAAGAAATCGTAACAGACGCCATGCAGAATGATTCCTCCATATAGCATCCAGATGTTCGCATCAATATTTCCGTAAGCAAAAAACACATAACGCAGAATCCAGGCTGTCATGCCTAGTAAGAGCATCTTTTTCACACCAATTTGGTTGAACAAAAATGGAATAGCAAGGATAAACAGTGCTTCAGATAACTGACCAAGGCTCATTTTAAAGGCCACATTGCTCATGCCTGATTGATTCAGGAATACATTTGCAAAGCCGTAATAAAACGAAAGTGGTATGCAGACTAAGATAGCTGCGATAAAGAATATCAGGTATGATTTATCCTTAAAAAGCACAAATGCCTCTATACCCAAAGCGCTCTCACTGGTCCTTCCTTTGGGAGGCGTATTTGGCAGACTAAAGCTTGAAATTCCAAGTGCAAGGGAAGCGATTGCTGCCATTTTAAAAGTCACAGCCGATTTATCCAACCCCAAAGAACTGATGAGGATACCCGCAAGAATCCACCCAACAGTTCCAAAAACACGAATCCAGGGAAACTGCTTTCCCGGATCTGTCATTTGACCAAAAGCAATACTATTGGCCAAAGCAATGGTAGGCATGTACAGAAGTGAGTAAACTAAAATGATCCAATAAAAGGTTGAATTATTATCTACCATAGTTGCGAGGTAGAGCAACAAGGCGCCAAGTAAATGAAGTACGCCCATAATTTTTTGAGCGGAGAAAAAACGATCAGCCACCAGGCCGATAAAGAAAGGGGAAATCATAGTGGCAATTGCCAGCGCCCCGTACGTTGCCCCGATATGTACGCCAGATGCCCGAAGAAATTCTGACATGTACGTTCCCATGGTAACATACCAGGACCCCCAGATGAAATACTCTAACAGCATCATGAAAGAAAGTTTGACAAAGGTGTTTGGCTTCATGGGTTTTTTATTCAATGATTGTAGAAAGATAGCACGTTGGTTGGCCTGGATGAAAACCTATTGTGTAAATTTTTTGCATTAATGAAATGCCAGCTTCTTGAGCTGACTCATTTCACGGAGACATGTCCTCACAGGCCACTTACCATTTGACAGAATTTCGTGAAGGGTTTAAATCGGAGCAAAGTCAGTTTCACCTTTCGCCTACCGCTTCACTTTACTCACCACCAAGGCACCAGTAGCGACTGATGTGGTTTGAATAAACTTGCTTCTGGTTATCTTTGGCATCCCTTACTTGGTAAGAGTCAGTACAATTTATGCTTTATTAAGCGAATGTTCGATTTGTGTTGCAACATCTGAATTTTGTCATTTTTTATAACTAAGAAATCTATAAGTCTGAATATCTGAATCTTAGGGTAAAAGAGGTTTTTACGAGCGTGATCATTTGAGGTTTTCAAGTTGTCCACAAAGAACTGATTGATTAATAAGCATCTAAGTATTTGATTATCAATTTAGTAACCAATAATATTCTGATAATGTGTATAAGTGAAGTTTTTTGTGGATTACTATTTTGATAAATTTATAGGCTTCATAAGTGCCTGAATTTAAGGTGTTTTTGAGATTTTTAAAGCAGCATCGATCGAATTCAGATGTTCATTAATTTGCATCATAAAGTGAGGTAACTTCGCCTAAAACGTTTTCAAATAATGATTGGAAAAATTTATCTTCTTGTTGTGCTGTTTTTCATGGCCCACTTTTCCAAAGGGCAGAAGGTTGAAATGGTGAGATTAGAAAAGTTGTTGAGTGAGATATCTACACCCACAGATGAAATACGGGTATATAATTTTTGGGCCACTTGGTGCGCGCCTTGTGTAAAAGAATTACCCTTATTTGAAAAAGTGAATGAAGACGATAAAGATGTTAAAATTACATTGGTGAGTATGGATATTGACCTTGACCCCAATCCGGAAAAGGTCTATAAGTTTATCGACCGAAAAAAGCTACAATCGCGGGTCATCATATTAGAAGCTGCGGATCCCAACTCATGGATTAATAAAATCGATCAGAATTGGTCAGGTGCGTTGCCAGCCACATTGATCATCAATACTAAAACCGGAAAGCGTAGATTTGTAAATAGCGCCATGAAAGAAGGAGAGCTGGAACAGTTAATCGCAGCTGTTAAAATTTAAAACTGGTAATATGAAGATAGTGAATTTTGTTTCCCTGATAGGTCTGACCATACTAATTGCGGGTAGTCTGGTGAAAAATGGTTATGAAGTTGGAGATACAGCCACTGATTTTAAACTTAAAAATATAGATGGCAAATTGGTTTCTTTGGCTGATTTTAAAGAAGCAAAAGGATTCATTGTTATTTTTGATTGCAATACCTGCCCTTATTCAAAGGCGTACAATGGCCGTATTGTTGCATTAAGTAAAAAGTATTCGAAGGATTTTCCCTTGATTGCTATCAATGCCAATTCCAATGAAGAGTCGCAAGGCGATTCTTATGAGGATATGGTGAAGTATGCAAAAAAGCATAACTATGATTTCCCGTACTTGGTTGATGCAACACAAGAGATTGCCCGTGCTTATGGAGCCACCAATACTCCTCATGTTTTTGTTCTAAATAGAACGCATACTGACTTGAAGGTTGCATACATTGGCACAATCGATGATAGTCCCCGAAATGCTTCTTCTGTTACCAAGCGATACGTAGAAGATGCTGTTGATGCTTTACGTGCAGGCAAGCCAATTACCACCCCGAAAACAAAAGCAATTGGTTGTGGTATTAGATGGAAGGATGCTTAACCCTCTAAGTCTCACTCTTCTGGTTGAGAGTGACCAATATTGATTTAAACATTAGAGTGGGTCATCTCTAATATTTCCTCAAGGAACTCCCTTGAATTGCTAAGCCTGGGAACTTTATTCTGTCCTCCAAGTTTACCTCTCTTCTTCATCCAATTGTAAAATGTCCCCTCGGCAACATTGTGAATTTTGGGTGCAATAAGTGCCAGGTTATGCATGCGCTTTGCATCATAATCCGAATTTATTTTCCTTAAAGTGTCGTCAAGAATTTTTGTAAACTGTTCCAGATTTTGTGGTTCTTTTATAAATTCAATGATCCACTCGTGGCCTCCACGTTTGGCTTTTTCTAAATAAACAGGACCCGCAGTAAAATTGTCGATCACTGCGCCCGTCATTTCACACGCAAACGAAATAGCAGTTTCTGCATTCTCAATGATCAACTCTTCTCCAAAGGCATTGATAAAATGTTTCGTACGTCCTGAAATCTTAATTCTATGTGGTGAAGTGCTAGTGAACTTTATAGTATCTCCTATGTTATAGCGCCAAAGTCCGGAATTAGTAGTAATTACCATTGCATAATTTTTGCCAATTTCTACGTCACTAAGATTAATGGCATGTGGGTATTCTTTATTCAATTCATCAACTGCGATAAACTCATAGTAAACACCATAATCCAACATAAGCAATAGTTCTTCCGAATCTTTTCGGTCTTGGATCCCAAAGAACCCTTCGCTGGCATTGTACGTTTCCCAATAGCGCATTTGATTTCCGGGCACCAGTGATTTAAAAAGATTTCGATAAGGGCCAAAGGCCACTGCTCCATGAAAGAAGACTTCCAGATTAGGCCATACTTCCAAAATGCTGCTTTTCTTTTCAAGTTCCATGATACGCTGAATCAGAAGGACGGTCCAAGTAGGCACACCTGAAATATGACGCACGTCAACCTTAGCCGTTTCCTTAGCCAGTTTATCTATTTTCTCTTCCCAATTGGTCATCAGGGCTACTTCCAGGCTGGGAGTACGGATAAATTCGGCCCAGGGAGGAAGATTTTTCATTAATACAGCAGAGACATCACCATAAAAAGAAGTGGAAGTAGGGTCAAATTCGTTAACCTGATGGCTTCCACCAACCCCTAATCCCTTACCGGAAAAAATCTCAGTGTCCGGATAATTGTTCACATAGATGGAAAGCAAGTCTTTTCCTCCCTTAAAGTGGCAATCCTCCAACGCCTCTGGCGAAACAGGAATAAACTTACTTCTTGCGTTAGTAGTGCCAGACGATTTGGCAAACCATTTTATTTCTGATGGCCATAGAATATTTTGTTCACCCCGCATATGCCGCTCGATGTAAGGAAAAAGTTGTTCGTAGGTATGAACAGGAACACGGTCCTTATAATCATCGTAATTGATCAGGTCATCGAACCCAAACTGTTTGCCAAATTCAGTTGATTGTGCCGTGCTTAACAATCGTTTTAGCACTTCGTCCTGCACCTCATAAGGGTATTTCATGAAAAGCTCTATCTGGTGGATACGCTTTTTCATCACCCAGGTGAGAATGGAATTTAGAATTTGCATAATAGAAGAACCCCAAAAGTAACCTTAGATAAGGGGATTCGCAAAATGAAATGGCTGATTCTAAATGACCCCTGTCAGTAATTTAGATAAGAGGGATCTTCCAATAGCCGTTCTTAAAAAATTAGTTCGCTGGTACTTCCACTTTTGGTTTTCGTAACTGGAAGTTTTGGCCAAGGTATACTTTACGGACCAAAGGATCATTGGCAAGCTCTTCAGAGGACCCGGCTTTGAAAAGTTTTCCTTCCACCATTAAGTAAGCACGGTCGGTTATGGAAAGCGTCTCATCCACATTATGATCCGTAATGAGAATGCCGATGTTTTTCTTTTTCAGACGCGAAACGATACCTTGGATTTCTTCAACGGCAATAGGATCAACACCAGCAAAAGGCTCATCCAGTAGAACAAATTTTGGATCGACAGCCAGAGCACGGGCAATTTCCGTTCTTCTTCGTTCTCCACCAGACAGCACTATTCCTAAATTTTTGCGTACGTGTGTAAGACTAAACTCTTCGAGCAATTTCTCCACTTTCTCTTTGCGATCTTTTTTGCTTATGTCGCGCATTTCAAGAGGAGCAAGAATGTTTTCTTCCACGGTCAGATTGCGGAACACCGATGCTTCCTGAGCCAGGTAGCCGATACCTTGTTTGGCGCGCTGGTACATGGGCAAATCGGTTATATTTTCATCATCTAAAAAAATCTCACCACCATTAGGTTTAATTAAGCCTACAATCATGTAGAAGCTGGTTGTTTTGCCGGCTCCATTTGGACCAAGTAAACCCACAATTTCACCTTGTTCGACATGGACGGAAACGTCATTTACGACTGTACGTTTTTTGTATTTTTTAATCAGATGGTTTGCGCGCAAAATCATACTACTCAAATTTGATGTCTTTTATTCTTAGCTGAAGGGATGTATTTCCATTAAAGTTATTCTCTTCCAATGTAAAGGCCATTCTAAAGTGGTCACCTTCGGAAATTCGTTGATAATGCTCCATCATATCGAAACCAACGGCATTGAATACTGTGTCGTTGTTTTCCTGGGCAGCCAAAAACCGCAGGTGCTTATCTTTGAAGCTTGTAAGAGAGTTTAATACATACACATCTTTTGCCTCGAATATGGGCTTTTGATTTTCCGGACCGAACGGGGCCATCTGTTTTAGAACGGAATTGAATTTTGGAGTCAGTTCATCAAAGTTCACGATAATATCGATTTCAACAACCGGAGTCAGCATTTCTTCTGTCAAGGTAGAAGAAACAATTTCTTCAAAGCGTTCCCGGAAGGCCACTAAATTGCTTTTGTCCATGGTTAATCCTGCGGCATATTTGTGACCTCCAAATTTGTCAAGCAGGTCACTACAACCCAGAATAGCTTTATACAGGTCGAATCCTTTTATGCTTCTGGCAGAACCTGTTATTTTATCGTTTGATTCCGTCAGGATCACAGTAGGCCTATAGTATTTCTCTACACACCTAGCAGCAACTATGCCAATTACTCCTTTATGCCAGGTATCCTTATAAAGAACGGTGGACTTTGCAGTGCGTTGTGTTTCATCAGCTTCAATCATGGCAATTGCTTCTTCTGTAATATTAGAATCAAACTCCCTTCTCAGGTCGTTTTTAATGTTGACTTTCTCCGCAAAGGAATTGGCCTCGTCCACTGTTTTTGAAATAAGCAGTTCCACAGCCCCATGTGCATGGGCCACACGCCCGGCAGCATTGATCCGTGGACCCAATGTGAAAACAACGCCCGAAACATCAAGGTCATTTTTGATGGCTGCTATTTCCTTTAGCGCTTTTAGTCCAGGCAATGGATTTTGATTGAGTTTTTGAAGACCAAAATACATGAGTATCCTGTTCTCTCCGTTAATGGGAACAATATCAGAGGCTATGCTTACCGCTACCAGATCTATGTATTCATAAATCTCTTCTTCGGTTCTGTATTTTCGTGCGAACGCCTGTAATAATTTAAAGCCAATCCCGCAACCACTCAATTCTTTATAGGGATAGTCACAGTCCTCACGTTTGGGATCAAGCACAGCCACCGCATTTGGAATGCTCTCACCCGGAACATGGTGATCGCAGATGATAAAATCAATCCCCTTGTGATTGGCCAGTTTCACCATGTCAGAAGCTTTCACGCCAAGATCAAGGGCAATAATTAGTGAGAACCCGTTTTGTTCTGCCCAGATAATTCCAGCTTCTGAAACACCATACCCTTCGCTATATCGATCAGGAATATAAAAGTCGCAGTTTGAATAAAAGTGTTTGAGGTAGCAATAGACGAGGGAGACCGAGGTAGTGCCATCTACATCATAATCGCCATAGATTAGAATTTTTTCATTTTGGTCAGTTGCTTTTTTTAATCTCTCAACGGCCTGGTGCATGTCCTTCATTAGAAAGGGATCGTGGAGTTGATCGAAAGAGGGACGAAAAAATTTTTTAGCAGTTTCAAAATCTGAAATACCCCGCTGCAAAAGAATGGTTGATAAGTGAGAATTGATATTTATACTTTTACTGAGTGCATCAACTTCACTCGATGCAGGAATGTTTTTATAAATCCAACGCTTGCTCATGAGTTACTCGAAATTGATTGCCCCGTTTTTTCCAGGCACGCCATCGGCCCCATTTTTACCATGAGCGCCATGTTTCCCGTCTTGTTCGGAAGTACCGTTTGCCAATATGCCCGGAAGCCCAGGTGAACCGCCTTCTCCACCTAAGCCGCCAAGACCACCATAAACTCTTACCAATAATTTTTTCCCAAGTTCATTTCGCAAATCCAGGCATTTTTTACAACTAAGTGTAAGATTACCAGAATTTCCACCATTTCCTCCCGGGGCGCCATTTCCACCATTTCCACCATTTCCCCCCGGACAAAGTCGAGTGCCAGCACTCCCGCCACCGCCATCGCCACCTTTACCGCCATCAGCCGCATTTCCTCCGATAAGGTCAATAGAGAGATTTCCGATAAAGATTAGTTCGTCTGTATATAAGAACAAATTATTTCCGTTGATGCCATCGCCACCGCGGGAACCGTTTCTTCCATTTGTTCCATTATGGCATGGGCCTTCAACACTGTATCCATTTCCTCCATCTTTTGCTTTCCTACCGTTCTCACCTCTGCCAATGATGGAACATCCTTTTCCAACCACCAACTTCTTACAATGAATATAATTGTCATCTTTCACATAGTTCAACTTGATGGAAGATGAGTCTTTCATAATGAGGGTATCTGCCACTAAGACATCTGACGCAGAAAAATCATATGTCTTGTTGGATTCAATGACCAGACGGGTATAACGAAGTTGAGCCGAGACTGACGGTAGGAGGAACGTGTATAGAAACGCAACAAATAACAAACGGATCATCCTGTAAAAATAGGAATAGAAGGCAATGTTTTATTGGCAGTGGGGTTGCCAGGTGTTAATTATGAAATTAAAAAAGCAGCACGTATGGTGCCGCTTTCATGTTCAAGTTAACAGAAATTTAGTTGGTGGCCTTTTCTGCCTTCTCTGCAGTGACGCCTTCCAGCACATCCTTTATTTCAACGCGGGTACCATCTTTATAAGGTACGATCCAGGCATCTTTCACGCCCATATCGCGCATATATTTTTTAAAGGTATCAGCTTCCCAATAATCACGAAAAATGCCAATTGTTATTTTTTGTGGCTCATTCTTGTCCTTGTCGCCAGCTTCGCCTCCAAAGTTTGGATTGTTATCAAAGTATTTAGAAAGGTCTTTATTCTTGAATGCTCCTACCTGGACTTTAAACACTACGCCTTTTGAAAAATCCATTGGATTTATCTGAGGTGTTAATTTAAGTTGAGCAAGTTCAGCTTTCGCAGCGGTAAGTTCAGACCGCAAGCGTGAAAGTTGATCTTCCAGTTCAGCAATTCTCGCATCCTTGTCACTGATAGTGGATTGAAGCTGTTTATTTTGTGTGGTCAACGTGCCCACGTTGGTGTCGGCAGTTTTCTTATCTTCTGTCAACTGTTTTAGGCTGGCAGGATTCTTTTTAAATTCTTTAGCTTTCTTTTTCCATTCCTTTTTCTCCGCCTTGGAGAGTTGGGCGAAAACTTGGGAGCCGGAAAAAATCAAAGCCAGGCAGAGAAACATTACTCTAGTTTTCATTTTGATTGGGGTTAAATCTTTGTTAAAAGTAAGAAATTAATTTATTTATACCGAACGCGGGGCGTCACAGCAAAGGGGAGAGCTACACAAAAGGCGACTAGGTGTTATTTTTCAAGACTACCCACCATCTTTTCCGGACGTACCCATTCATCAAATTGTTGTGAAGTAACAAGGCCTAATTCAACTGCGGCCTCACGGAGAGTTTTATTTTCCTTGTGGGCTTTCTTGGCAATCTTAGCGGCATTTTCATACCCTATGTGTGTATTTAGAGATGTTACCAACATAAGCGAGTTTTCCATATGTTGTTTGATGATGGCTAGATTTGGCTCAATGCCGGCCGCACATTTATCATTGAACGAAACACAGGCATCACCAATCAGGCGTGCTGATTGAAGAACGTTAGACGCAATCACCGGCTTGAAAACATTAAGCTCAAAATGACCCATGGAACCACCAATGGATACCGCCACATCGTTGCCCATTACCTGAGCACACACCATGGTTAAAGCTTCAGGCTGGGTAGGGTTTACTTTGCCAGGCATAATGGACGAACCCGGTTCGTTATCGGGTATAACAATTTCTCCTATCCCGGAACGGGGACCAGAGCTTAACATGCGGATGTCATTTCCAATTTTCATTAAGGAAACCGCAGCGCGTTTTAATGCTCCGGATAATTCCACCATAGCATCATGTGCCGCAAGGGCTTCAAATTTGTTAGGAGCTGTAATGAATGGGTAGCCCGTTAACTCAGCAATTTTTTTTGCCACCAATACATCGTACCCGATTGGAGTATTCAATCCAGTACCTACAGCTGTTCCTCCTAATGCTAATTCACTAACCGCTTTCAACGCGTTAATGATAGCGCGAATACTGTTGTCAATCTGTTGTACGTAGCCAGAAAACTCCTGGCCAAGCGTTAAGGGTGTAGCATCCATAAAATGAGTGCGCCCTGTCTTCACAATATTTTTATAGTCTGCAGATTTTTTAGCCAATGTATCGCGCAGTTTCTTCATCCCCGGAAGGGTAATTTCCATCACTTGCTTGAAAGCGGCAATGTGCATGGCAGTAGGAAATGTGTCATTTGAAGATTGCGATTTGTTGACATCATCATTGGGATGAAGAACTTTCTTTTCATCCGTCAGTTTTCCTCCCGACATTACATGAGCGCGGTAGGCAATCACTTCGTTCGCATTCATGTTGCTTTGTGTGCCCGAACCAGTCTGCCAGATCACCAATGGAAATTGATCATCTAATTTGCCTGCAACAATTTCGTCACATACTTTAGCAATAAGATCCTTTTTATCAGCTGCCAAAACACCTAACTCATGATTTGCCATAGCAGCTGCTTTTTTCAGATAGCCAAACGCGTAGATAATTTCTTTTGGCATGCTGGCCTCGGGCCCGATTTTAAAATTATTGCGTGAGCGCTCAGTTTGTGCACCCCAATATTTGTCGGCAGGCACCTGCACCTCGCCCATGGTGTCTTTTTCGATGCGGAAGTTCATAGGTTTGTTTTTAAATGACTCTGTAAAAGTAGGAATGATTAGCGAAGGAGTTCCTGGTTAGACCAACCTTTAGCTGTTTTCATTTTAATTTTTTTCTTAGTCAAAATTATTTGGTTGATTTTCTGGATAATATCCATATAAGAATTTTTTATTTGTTACTACTATTCTGGATCAGAGCTTAGTCCCTTCATAAATTTCCTTCAGCGTCAAAGACACTCCAACCGCCTGGATGGCCAGCGTATCGTCAATGGATCGGAGGTCCTTCAACTCCCAATTGCCTTGTAAATTAATATGATAGGCTTCAATGCTGATCGAATCGGAATCGATTATAATAAATTCTTTCAATGTTGGTATATCGCGATACAAGATAAACTTTCCCCCACGATCGTAATTCTTAGTGGAGGGTGATAAAATTTCAATTAAAACGGAAGGCTGAACAGCAGTATCTGGATCTGTCTGAGAGGGAATAATCTCTCCGCAGATAATGGAAATATCAGGATAAATGTATAAAGTATTTTCTGGAATGTGAATGCGAAGGTCACTTCCATAAGGTTTGCAAAACTTGCCTTTTAACTGTGAGCCAATTCCAATAAAAGTATTTGAAAAAATTACATTGTGCCTTGCACCGGCTCCGGCCATGGCAAATACTTCTCCTTTAAAATACTCGTGTTTTTTTTTAGAGGTTTTCTCAAAGAGAAGATATTCCTCTTGGGTGAGTTTTGACTTACTATAAACAACGATGGGGTCTCGGACTTCCATAGTTAAAGTTAACCAAATTCATTTGGTTATGCCATTAGCTAGTTATTTCACGCTTAGCATCCCTTCTTCTTTCGCCTCCAGAAGACTCTCGCCTATGAGATATTGATCTACAGCACGCGCAGCTTCGCGGCCTTCACTGATGGCCCACACTACCAATGATTGACCTCTGCGCATATCGCCTGCAGAGAAAACCCCTTCTACAGAAGTTTGATAACGATTACATTTTACGTTGCCTCGTTCATCAACTTCTACGCCAAGTTGATCGAGCAATCCCTGACGTTGTGGATGTAAAAATCCTAATGCTAATAGAGCAAGGTCGCAAGGAATTGTTCTTTCCGTTCCGGGTACTTCAGAAAAAGAAGGAACTTTGCCTGGCTCCGCTTCCTTCCATTCAATCTCGGCAAGTTTCAAACCTGTTACATTTCCTGTTTTATCGCCAATAAATTCTTTGGTAACAATAGACCATTGACGCTCACAGCCTTCTTCGTGCGAAGTGGAGGTGCGTAAAATCATCGGCCAGTTTGGCCAAGGCATTGATTCGGTTCTGTCCTTAGGTGGTTTCGATAAAATTTCAATTTGGGTAAGCGATGTTGCTTCATGACGGTTGGATGTGCCTACGCAATCTGAACCGGTATCACCGCCACCAATAACAACAACATTTTTTCCGGTTGCGAAAATATCTTCTACCTCCACTTTTTTTCCGCCAACTCTTCGGTTTTGTTGGGTAAGAAAATCCATGGCAAAGTGAACGCCCTTCAAGTTTCTCCCTGGAATGGGTAAGTCACGAGGGATAGTTGAACCACCACTCAGCACGATCGCATCGAAGTCATCCCGCAATTGTTGAACTTGAACAGTCACTCCCACATTGGCATTGGTAACAAAGTTGATGCCTTCTACTTCCATCATTCTTACCCGTCTTTCCAAGACTCGCTTCTCTAACTTAAAATCAGGAATACCATAGCGAAGGAGCCCACCTACTTCATCCGATCGTTCAAATACTGTTACCAAATGTCCGGCCGTATTAAGTTGCGCTGCAGCAGCTAGTCCTGCCGGGCCTGATCCGATAATCGCCACTTTTTTTCCGGTACGTGAAGCGGGGATATTGGGTTTTACGTACCCTTCTTCAAAAGCCTTTTCGATAATTATTTTTTCAATAAACTCAATCGCTACAGCTGGTTTGTTGATGCCCAACACGCAGGATGCTTCGCATGGTGCTGGACAAAGACGGCCGGTAAACTCAGGGAAATTATTGGTGGAAATCAAAATCTGATAGGCCAGTTTCCAGTTGCCTTGATACACAGCATCGTTGAACTCGGGTATGTTGTTCCCAAGTGGACAACCATTGTGGCAAAAGGGTATACCACAATCCATGCACCTTGCGGCCTGCTTTTGCGTGTGATCTGGATTAACATTCTTTTCAATTTCCTTATAATCTTTGATGCGTTCCTTTGCATCACGCTTGGGAGCGGTCTCGCGGGTGAACTCAATAAATCCTGTGGGCTTGGCCATAAATTAATTATCAATGTTCCAATGAGTCGATTAGCCAATGGCTTACCGAAATTATTCTATACTTTAATAGCAACCTTCTTTCCTGTCTGTGCGGCAGACAGGTCTGCCTTCCTTTTTTCCAACACAACTTTGTAATCCATGGGCATTACTTTCACAAACTGTGCAAAAGACTCTTGCCAATTTTTTAAAATGTCCGTGGCTATATCGCTGCCGGTGAAGGTTAAATGGTCAAGTGTCATTTTTTTAATCAAGGCTTCGTCTTCACTTTCCATTTGATCGAACATCACCATCTCCATGTTGCAATTCTTTTTGAATGAATTGTTTTTGTCGAAGATATACGCAACCCCACCACTCATACCAGCAGCAAAGTTTCTTCCTGTTTCACCAAGAATAATAATGGCGCCACCTGTCATATATTCACAACCATGATCTCCCACACCCTCCACGACTACTTTCACACCTGAGTTACGAACAGCAAAACGCTCTCCGGCACAGCCTCGAATAAAGGCTTCACCGGACGTTGCTCCATAAAAGGCTACGTTACCCACTATGATATTTTGGGAAGCAATAAAGTTGGCGCGCTTATCCGGATATAAAATCAACTGCGCACCTGATAAACCTTTGCCGAAATAATCATTGGCATCGCCTTCCAGCTCAAACTTTAAACCGGAAGCGCCAAATGCTCCAAAGCTTTGCCCTGCGGTGCCTTTGAATTTGTAATGAACCGTTCCTTTCGGAAGGCCTGGTCCGAAATAGACTTTTGAGATTTCGTTTGAAAGCATAGTGCCTACAGCCCGATTTCTATTGCTGATTTCAAATGACCCCTCAACAGGTTCTGCTTGTTCCAATGCTGCCTTAGCGCGCTCAATAAGTTTCCAATCCAAAACAGCACCAAGTTCATGATCTTGTTCTTCTTGCTTGAAAAGCGCGGTATCCAAACTCATTGGCTCCTTGTATAAAATTGGAGCGAGATCGATGTGCTCATGTTTCCAGTTATTTTCAAGATCGCTTATGCCTAACCGATCAACCTGACCAATCATTTCATTTACAGTACGGAAACCTTGTTCAGCCATAATCTCGCGAAGTTCTTCTGCCAGGAACGAGAAAAGATTCACAACGTATTCAGGTTTTCCGGTAAAGAGCTTGCGCAATTCTTTGTTCTGTGTCGCCACACCGACCGGGCACGTATTCAAATGACACTTCCGCATCATAATGCAGCCAGAAGTTACCAATGCTGCGGTTGCAACACCCCACTCTTCAGCACCAAGAATAGCGGCAATGGCGAGATCTCTACCGGTTCTGATTTGTCCATCGGTCTGCACAACAATTCTTCCGCGGAGTTTATTTCTTACTAATGTCTGATGAGTTTCAGCCAAGCCTAACTCCCAAGGTAATCCGGCATGTCGAATGGAACTGATAGGCGATGCACCGGTTCCTCCGTCATGTCCTGCAATGAGTACCACGTCAGCATGAGCTTTTGCTACCCCGGAGGCAATTGTTCCTACGCCAGCTTCCGATACCAGTTTCACGCTTATGCGGGCTTCGCGGTTGGCATTTTTTAAATCGAAAATAAGCTGAGATAAATCTTCAATAGAATAGATGTCGTGATGAGGTGGAGGAGAAATTAAACCAACACCAGGCGTAGAGTGTCGCACACGTCCGATCCATTCGTCTACTTTATGGCCAGGCAATTGACCACCTTCTCCGGGCTTAGCACCCTGGGCCATTTTGATTTGCAATTCTTTCGCATTGCTTAGATAGTAGCTTGTCACACCAAAGCGACCTGAGGCAACTTGTTTGATAGCAGAATTTTCCCAATCACCATTTTCTTTGCGGAGGAATCGAATCTCGTCTTCACCACCTTCACCACAATTGCTCTTACCTCCAATGCGGTTCATTGCAATGGCCAGAGTGCTGTGCGCTTCGTGTGAAATAGAACCGAATGACATGGCCCCGGTAGCAAAGCGCTTGAAAATATTTTCTTTGGACTCTACTTCACTCAGCGGAATAGCTTTTCCTTTTTTAAATTTTAAAAGGCTTCGGAGGGTAATGGCTTTTTCACTCTGGTCATTAATAAGTTTTGAATATTTTTTAAAGACGCTGTAGTCATTTGTCTTTGTTGAATGTTGTAACAGGTGAATCGTCTGCGGATTAAACAAATGTGCTTCCCCACGTTGCTTCCATTGGTAGACACCGCCCACTTCTAATCTTGGAGTTAAGTTTGGCGTTTTAGGGAAGGCAAGTTTGTGTTTCGCCAACGCCTCTTTCGCAATCTCATCTAAGGTAAGTCCACCAATTCGAGACACGGTGCCCGTAAAATACTCATCCACGACTTCTTTGCTAATGCCAAGGGCTTCAAAGATTTGCGCACCGTGATACGATTGCAGTGTGGAGATTCCCATCTTACTCAGGATCTTTAACAATTCACCCGATACGGCTTTTTTATAATGATAAATTGCTTTCTCCTCCGTCAGGTCTTCCCTCAACAGATTATTCTTCTTCATGTCATGAATCGTCTGGTAGACCAGATAAGGATTTACACCCGATGCCCCATAGCCGATCAAGGTGGCGAAGTGATGTGTTTCCCAAACGTCTCCTGCTTCAATAAGTATCCCGGCTTTTCCGCGAAGTCCTTTTCGGATGAGATCATGATGGACTGCGCTTGTCACTAACAAAGAAGGTATTTGTGCATGACCGCTGTCAAAACTCCTGTCTGATAGAATGATGATCGTGAATCCATCTTCAATGGCATCGGTCACATACTGACAAATGCGCTGAAGTCCTTTTTCAAGAGAGCCGGGCTGGCCGTCCGCTTTGAAGTAGGTATAGATAGTTTTTGTTTGAAGGTGCCGATGATCAATATATCGGATTTTTTCCAATTCGCCATTCGATAAAATGGGTGTAGGCAATTCCAACGTAATACAATGTTCAGGTGTTTCTTCCAGCAAATTCAAAGAGCCACCGACATGCGAGGCCAGCGACATCACCATTCGTTCGCGGATGGGATCAATTGGGGGATTAGTGACTTGCGCGAATAATTGTTTGAAGTAACTTGATAAATGTTGTGCCTGATTTGAAAGTACAGCAAGGGGAATATCGCTACCCATGGAGCCCAAGGCTTCTTTGCCGCTATCACACATCTGAGCGATGACAACTCTAAGGTCTTCTGAGGTATAACCGAACGAAATCTGCCTCTTTAAAAATGTATTTGGATCGTATTTGTGAAAACTTCCTCCTGGTTCAGGAAGATCTTGTAAGCGTACTTTATTATCTTTTAACCACTTTCCATAAAGCTGTTGGGTGCAGATATCTTTTTTCAATTCATCATCACTGATGATTCTGCCTTGCTCTAAATCCACCACAAACATTTTACCGGGTTGCAAACGGCCTTTGCTAATTACCTTCGCAGGATCAATGTCCAACACACCGGCCTCTGATGCCATGATCACACGATCATCATCCGTTACTAAAAAACGAGACGGCCTTAATCCATTTCTGTCTAATGTAGCGCCAACAATTTTTCCATCGGTGAAGGTGATAGAGGCTGGCCCATCCCATGGCTCCATGAGGTTGGCATGGTATTCATAAAAATCTTTCTTCTCCTGGCTCATGTGCTCGTTGCCATCCCATGCTTCTGGAATGAGCATCATCATTACGTGAGGCAATGAACGGCCTGCATGCAAAAGCACTTCAATGGTATTGTCGAGATTGGATGAATCGGATTGAATCGGATTACAAATAGGCAGAATCATGTCCAACTCTTCGCGGCTAAAATGCTGAGAGGAGAAAAATGCTTCTTTTGATTTCAGCCAGTTGATGTTCCCTTGCACGGTGTTGATCTCACCGTTGTGTGCAATGAAACGAAACGGCTGCGCCAAACTCCAGGAGGGAAATGTGTTAGTAGAGAAGCGCGAGTGAATAACCGCTAATGCTGAAACTACTTCTTCGTTTTCCAGGTCAGGAAAATAGGGGCGTAATTGACCCGAAGTCAACATACCTTTGTACGCAATAGTTTTATAAGAAAGAGAGGAAAAATAAAACTTGTTGTTAACGCCATGCACGGATTCATTGACAATGCGGGTCGAATATTTCCGAAGAATAAAAAGTTTGCGCTCGAAGTCATCCGGATTAGAAAGAGTTTCAGGACGTTTGATGAAAATTTGTTCCATGACGGGCTCTGCATTCACGGCAGTCTCACCCAAATCGGGATGTCCTGTTGGTACCTGGCGATAGCCCAGCAAAGTCATCTTCATTTTCTTGATTTGCCTGGCCAATACGTTCCGGCACTCTTCGCGAACTTTATGATCCTTTGGTAGAAATACCAAACCTACACCGTATTGTCCAAATGCAGGAAGTTTGATGTTTAGCTTGCGACATTCGTTGGTATAAAATTCATGTGGGACCTGGATCAGGATGCCTGCTCCGTCTCCTGTGTTAGGCTCACAACCGCAGGCTCCACGGTGGGCCATTCGTTCGAGCATGGTAAGCGCATCGCTGATAATTTGATGGGACTTTCTTCCTTTGATATTGGCAATGAAACCCACACCGCATGAATCTTTTTCAAACTGTGGATGATAAAGCCCGTTGTGTTGTTCTCCGTTCAAGATTATAGATAGTTATTGCTTGGATAAAGTTACAGTGTTGAAGGCAGCAATTTTCAAGATCGCTCTTAAAATCGCTTAAAAATTTTTACCCCTTAGCTAACAGTTAGTAGCGAAAACGATTGTAAGTGGTTAAATCAAAAAGTAAGTTTGAATATTGAAAATATTCCTGGTGCTCGGATTTCTTTAATCCATCCCTTACCACAAAAAATAGAAGGTAAACCGAAACAAACGTACTTGCAGGATGTCAACCCTGAAAAAGATTATTGTAGTGGGTAGTTCAAACACCGATATGGTGATCAAAGCCGATCATTTTCCAATACCCGGAGAAACGATACTTGGTGGAAATTTCTTTATGTTCCCGGGAGGAAAAGGCGCGAATCAAGCTGTAGCGGCTGCGCGTCTTGGTGGCCAGGTAACATTCATTGCCAAAACGGGTAACGATATTTTCGGGGAACAGGCACTCAACCAATTTCGGAAAGAGGGCATTAATACAGATTTTATAATCACCGATATTAACCAGCCATCTGGCGTTGCATTAATTACGATTGACGATGCTGGTGAGAATACAATTGTTGTAGCACAAGGAGCCAACGGCACTCTTACCCCGGAAGATGTTCAAAAAGCTGTACGCGAATTTGAGCACGCAGATTTAGTATTGGTGCAACTTGAGATTCCACTGGAAGCAGTAGTTCATGCGGTTAGGCTGGCTAAACAATTTGGAAAAAAAATAATCTTAAATCCTGCTCCTGCTCGTCAATTACCTGACGAACTCTTAAAAGAGTTATTCATGATGACCCCCAATGAGTCGGAAGCCGGGATATTGCTGGGAATAGAGATAAAGGGCATTGCCGCTATTAAGGATGCGGCTAAAAAACTCTATGAAAAAGGAGTGGCCAATGTGGTGATAACACTCGGTGCAGATGGTGCTTATATTTACAATGCAGATGGCGGGCAACACATCACCACGATTAAAGTAGAAACAGTAGACACCACGGCAGCAGGAGATGTTTTCAATGGCGCGCTTGCAGTGGCTATCTCAGAAGGGAAAATGTTGAAAGATGCTGTAGAGTTTGCTAATCGTGCTGCAGCCCTATCAGTTACCAGGATGGGGGCACAAGCATCGGCACCCTATAGAAATGAAATACCAACTACGTAACTGACCTTACGCAAAATGGTGAACGTCTTTGCGAGCACCTGCCGGGATTTGTGTGGTGGGGCGAAGCAATCTCCGAATTTGAGGATTGCTTCGTCCCTCCCGCTACCAGCGCTGACACTCGCAATGACGTCAAATTATTAGTTTTGCGTAACATCAGTACGTAAGTATATTACTTAATAAATTCATCTACCATGAAATCCATAAAATTCGTATTGCTTTTAGGGCTCTTCATAAACAGCAGTTACGCACAGGAAATGAAAAAGGTAAATGCTCCGCTCATAAAGGGAGATCTTACCTTAACCAAAAATGAATTAAAAAACAAAATTAAAGGAGGCTGGGCAGGGCAAACAATCGGTGTAACCTTTGGCGGTCCCATTGAATTTAGGTTTTGCGGCACCATGGTGCAAGACTATCAACCGATCAAATGGTACGATGGATATTTGAAGGAAACGATGCTCAATAATCCTGGACTTTATGATGATATCTATATGGACCTCACTTTCGTGGATGTTTTTCAAAAAATAGGAATGAACGCACCCGTGGAAGAATTTGCAAAAGCGTATGCGAATGCTAATTACATGTTGTGGCATGCCAATCAGGCCGGAAGGTATAATATTCTTCACGGCATGTCGGTACCGCAGTCTGGCAATTGGATTAACAACCCACATGCAGATTGCATCGATTATCAGATTGAAGCTGACTTTGCTGGACTCATGTCGCCCGGTATGCCCAATACCGCTTCTGACATCAGTGATAAGATCGGGCATATTATGAATTATGGTGATGGCTGGTATGGTGGAGTTTATATGGGTGCGATGTACACACAGGCCTTTATATCCAATGATATTCAATACGTGGTAAAAGAGGGATTGAAGACGATTCCCAAGGAGAGCAGATTTTATAAAGTAATTAGCGATGTTCTTCAATGGCATCAGCAATATCCAAACGATTGGAAAGCAGCCTGGTTTGAAATAGAAAAAAAATGGACGCAAGATATAGGTTGTCCGGATGGAGTTTTTGTTCCTTTCAATATCGATGCGACTGTTAATGCAGCGTATGTGGTCCTTGGCTTGCTTTATGGCAACGGGGATTTTACCAGGACGATGGAGATCTCAACGCGCGCGGGACAGGATGCGGATTGCAATCCTTCATCGGCTGGTGGCATCTTAGGAACCATGCTAGGCTATGATAAGATACCTGCTTATTGGAAGATGGGTCTTGGCGAAGCGGAACCAATTCCATTTAAGTACACAACCATGTCTCTTAATGATGTGTACGATATAGGATTCAGCCAGGCGTTGCAAGTCATTCAACAGAATGGTGGAAAAGTGGATGGTGATAATGTAACCATAAAAGTGCAACAAGCTAAGCCCGTTAGGTTCGAAGAAAGTTTTGTGGGTCACTATCCAATTGAAAAGAAGCATATTGGGAAAAAATTCACAGACGAAATCATATTTGATTTTGAAGGCAACGGTTTTGTAGTAAGAGCAGAAACGGGCAAGTGGAACAACAGCGATTCATATGTAGCCAAAACAGAATTATACCTCGATGGCAAACTAGTTGAATCGGTAGACTTGCCTGTTAGCTTTACAACACGCAGGCATGAACCGTTTTGGAAATATCAACTGCCTAAGGAAAAGCATACTGTCCGCATAAAAATTCTAAATCCAGATGAGAAGTACCCCATTCGGATAGATGAAGTTATTGTTTATTCAGACAAGCCCGCTGTAACAACTCATCCTTAAAACGAAACTATGTTTATCCTCGAAAGTTATTCGCTGGCTGTATTTTTTTGCGTTATGACCATGTTGTGCTGGGGCTCTTGGGCCAACACACAAAAACTGGCTGAGAAGTCGTGGAGGTTTGAATTGTTTTATTGGGATTATGTGATAGGTATTTTAATTATGTCGGTGCTCTTCGCATTCACGTTAGGGAGTGCTGGCGATCAGGGAAGAAGTTTTATGATGGATCTTCGACAAGCCGATAGTTCCAGTATACGATCAGCATTTTTAGGTGGAATCATTTTTAATCTCGCCAATATATTATTGATCGCAGCGATTTCTATTGCAGGCATGTCAGTTGCTTTTCCAGTGGGGATTGGCATTGCCTTGATCTGGGGTGTGATCGACAATTACCTGAAAGTGCCATCTGGAAGCCCAACTATGATTTTTTCTGGAGTTATACTCATAGCGATAGGCATACTTGTTAATGCTATGGCGTACAAACGACTTACCGGGAGCGAACAAAAAGTTTCATCAAAAGGACTAATCATTTCCATTCTAGCCGGAATACTTATGGCCCAGTTCTATGGATTTGTAGTGGATAGCATGATCAAAGACTTTTCAGTTCCAGATGAAGGAAAACTCACTCCGTATTCCTCCATGGTTATCTTCTCTATCGGAATTTTGGTCAGCAATTTTTTATTCAACACAGTGTTAATGAGAAAGCCGATACAAGGTGCCCCGGTTTACTATACGGATTATTTCAAAGGGAATTTTAAAAGTCACCTGACTGGAATTTTAGGTGGTATCATCTGGTGTATCGGCATGTCGTTCAGCATTATTGCATCAGATAAAGCGGGCCCTGCTATTTCTTATGGTCTTGGACAAGGTGCAGTGTTGGTGGCAGCTATTTGGGGTGTGTTTATCTGGAAAGAATTTAAAACTGCACCAAAAGGAACGAACTCGCTTTTATATATCATGTTCATTTGTTTTTTTGTTGGGTTGAGCTTGTTGGTCTATTCTAAAATGTAAAACATATAACCCTCCAAGGTCTGTTAGCCGAAGTAAACAGACCTTGGAGGTTTAAATGAATTAAAAATTATTAACACATGAAATATATACTCGCCTTACTTATTATAAGTCATTGTTCATTCGTAGACGCACAACAACAAGCAAAACCCGTTAAAATCATTTTGGATACTGATTTTGGAAATGACTGTGATGATACCGGTGCCCTGGCTATTCTTCATCAGATGGTTTACAGTGGAGAGGCCGAACTATTGGCAGCGATGTATCCGATGAATGATGAATGGGGTGCCCCTGCCATTGATGTCGTAAATACATATTATGGAAAGCCTAATATTCCGATTGGCACGTATACTGGAGATTATGTTTACAAAGGCAAACACAACGATTTTTATAACAGCCATCTGACCAATAATTTTCCAAACGATTTGAAGACCGGAAAGAATTGTCTTGATGCCATTATGCTTTACAGAAAGATTTTATCTGAACAAACTGACGGCAGTGTGACCATTGTGGTGGTGGGGCCACAGCGATTATTGGCTGATCTGGTGGTTTCTCCTCCTGACATTTTTAGCAAACTTTCTGGCATTGAACTGATAAAAAAGAAAGTGAACAAATTGGTCTCCATGGGTACTGAATATCCCAAAGGCGATGAATGGAACATAAAAATTTGCCCGGATGGCGCACAGGTTGTAGCAAAGCAATGGCCGACACCAATTTATTATTCAGGTTTTGAAATCGGAAAAGCGATCATGACCGGTGAACGCCTGATAAGTGAAACACCAAGTACAAATCCTGTACGGGCAGCCTTTGAAACAAATCCAATGGTGGACAAAAATAAAAACCGACACAGCTGGGATCAGACAGCTGTTTTATTTGCGGTGCGTGGCCTGAAAGATTACTGGACCATGTCAAGCGGATCACTTCAGATTTCAAACGATGGCAAAAATGTATGGACGCCTAACGGAAAAAATAGGTTTTACCTGGTTGCTAAAAAACCTGCTGCAGAAATGAAGAAGGTTATTGAGGACATGATGGTGGCACTGCCTAGGGAAAAGTGAATTCAAAATTGTCAATATCATTTAAATGATATAATTTTGATACATGGCCATTATCAAACCTATCTCGGACTTAAGGAACAAGTCGAACGAAATTTCAACGCTGGCCCATGAAAGCCATGAACCCATCTACATCACCAAGAATGGCGAAGGCGATTTGGTAGTGCTGTCAGTAAGTCATTACAGAAGCATGCAGAAAAAGCTTGAATTATTGGAGAAACTCGCTGTTGCCCAGGCCCAGGTCGTTTCTGGCGAAAAAACAAAAACGCTAAAAGAATTGTCCGCTACCATGCGAAAGCGTTTGAATGAAAAAAAAGCTTGAGGTAAGGTTTCTGCCAGTTGCCGAAGAAGATATAGCCGAAATTCTCGATTATATTGCTTTGGATAAAGTTTCTGCTGCCGTTGAATTTTACGATAAGCTGGAGAAAAGATTTGAGCGATTAAGCGAGTATCCTCATTCTGGCACAAAACGAAAAGAGTACGAACTAGCTAAAGCGGGGTATTATTCACTTGTTTATGGCAACTACATTATCTTTTATACAATTGAAGAAGAATCATTAACCATCCATCGTGTGTTTAGCAGTTACCAGGATTACCTAAGATTTTTTTAACCCATGATTAAACAATACATCCAAACTAATCAAGACCGTTTCCTTTCCGAACTTTTTGATTTGCTGCGCATCCCTTCCATCAGTGCAGACAGTCGCCACAAAGGCGATGTACGTAAAGCCGCAGAATATGTGGTGGAAAAATTAAAGGATGCCGGTGCTGGTAAAGTTGAACTGTGCGAAACAAAAGGCCATCCGATTGTATTTGGTGAAAAATTAATTAACCCTACCCTTCCAACAGTTTTGGTATATGGCCATTACGATGTACAGCCGGTAGATCCTCTCAACTTGTGGGATTCGCCTCCCTTTGAGCCGATAATAAAAAATGGCAAAATTTACGCCCGCGGTTCATGCGATGATAAAGGCCAGGTATACATGCACATCAAATCGTTTGAGATCATGAGCAAACTCAATCAGCTCTCTTGTAACATTAAGTTCATGATTGAGGGCGAGGAGGAGGTAGGCTCGGACAACCTGGGCACCTTTGTGAAAGAAAATAAATCCAAACTCAAAGCAGATGTGATATTGATTTCGGATACCTCGCTCATATCACTGGACACCCCGTCCATTACGGCTGGCTTGCGCGGATTGAGCTATATGGAAGTGGAAGTAACCGGCCCCAATCGTGATTTGCATTCTGGTGTATATGGTGGAGCGGTAGCTAATCCGATCAATGTATTGAGTGAAATGATTGCTTCAATGCATGATAAAAATGGAAGGATCACCATCCCCGGTTTTTATGATAAAGTGGCGGAGTTAACAGCGACTGAACGGACAGCATTAAACAAAGCCCCTTTTGATCTGGAAGCCTACAAAAAGGAATTAGCGATTGATGATATAAAAGGAGAGGCAGGCTTTACAACATTGGAACGAACAGGTACACGACCCACACTTGATGTAAATGGAATTTGGGGAGGCTACACGGGTGAAGGAGCAAAGACCGTCCTTCCATCAAAAGCTTCAGCAAAAATCTCTATGCGATTGGTCCCTGATCAAAACAGCACCGAGATCACAGACTTGTTTACGAAACATTTTAAATCCATTGCGCCCAAATCCGTAAAAGTAAAAGTAACAGCACATCATGGAGGTGAACCCGCTGTTACGCCAACTGATTCGAAAGCTTTTAAAGCGGCCAGCAGTGCCTTTGAAGAAGTGTGGGGCAAAGCACCGATTCCAACTCGCGATGGGGGTAGCATTCCTATCGTATCTCTTTTCAAAAAAGAATTAGGATTAGACACCGTGTTGATGGGCTTCGGTTTGGATAGCGATGCCATCCACTCACCCAATGAACATTATGGCATCGAAAACTTTTTAATTGGCATTGAAACGATTGTGTCGTTTTATAAGCATTACGCGAAGAGATAGAAATACGAAGCCACAGATTCACAGAAATTAATGAGTGAATTTGTGGCTTTGTTTTTAGGCCAACAAAGGAGTGTTACTTCGGGGGAAACGACTTCTTGTGTTCCTCCCTGTATTTTTTCATGGCTTCTTCATGATTGTACGGAGCAGCCGCGCGCCCACCTTCAGTGACAGAACGGGCAGCTTCCAGGATGCGCACCTTACTTGTTTCATTTGAAGTTTTATGTGCGGCCTCTAGCAACAGTTTACTGATCACAGGGCGCACCGAGGATGACAGGACACCTAAAAATGTATCATAGGTTTGTAACTGACTCTCCAGGTCATCGCCTTCAAATTGTGGCAACAGCTCAGCGAGGGTG
Organism: Bacteroidota bacterium; assembly: GCA_038043425.1. Taxonomy (GTDB): domain Bacteria; phylum Bacteroidota; class Bacteroidia; order Cytophagales; family Cyclobacteriaceae; genus ELB16-189. The sequence goes on along the minus strand of JBBTBZ010000008.1, from coordinate 262,025 downwards.
AAGATAACGGGCGGTATTTCCGTGTCGCCATACGCTACCGACTCCGGTGGAAGTGGAGTGTTTTCAACTTGCGGGAGTTGTTCATCGGGCACATCTTTTTCGTTGATGAGGTTGTCTAATTCATACAGGAGATCTTGCAACTGGCCTGCTTCGGGGTCACCATCAAACGCACGAATGGCATACGTAGCCAACGCACTTCCTTCCGGAAACTCTCCCTTCTCCTCTACTATTTGGTGTATGCGTGGTAATAAAATAAACTGCAGCCATTGTTCAAACGCCATGGTGTTGCTGCCAAAAGCACCCATATCTTCAAACTTCTCCGGAGGCAGCGGCCCGCTCCACCGGTTAAGACGCTTAAGCTCAGCTTCTATTTCATTGGCTTTGGTGGTGGCTAAGGTGTGGTGATCATAAGTGTCCATTTGAGATGTGGTAAATTAGTGGCCCATTCATGAAAAAACGGCTGCTGTTTGAATTATTGTAGTAATTTCGTGCTATCGAAAATCTCTCACTCCTAATCAATGACTAAGGTAACCAATAGAGTTGATTCATTAAACAAGTTAATTTCCCCTCGAGTTGATATCAATAGACCGATTTACAATTGGCATTCATTCAAACACAGTTACTCAAAGGGGTTGGTCGACAATTTAATTTCAGAATTTGATCTTAAAAGAGGCTCTTGGGTGCTGGATCCCTTTTGTGGCGGAGGAACCAGTCTGTTGGCTTGTAAGGAAGCCGGAATAAATTCTACAGGATTTGATATACTTCCCTTCTCCGTTTTTCTCAGTTCAGTAAAAACAAGAGACTATAACGTTGACCAATTAATTACTGAAAAAAAGAAATTCAGTACCAATAAAAGGATTTCAATAAACATTCCTGCCTTAACGAATATACCTATTGCAAAAAAAGCATTCTCTCCAAGTATAAGAGCCGAATTAATAAAAATAAAACAGCGGATTGAAGAAATAGAAGATATCAACATTCGTGATTTTTATAATCTTGGATTGCTAAATATTCTTGAATCAGTAAGTAACACATCTAAGTCTGGAGGATTTTTAAGGATTGTAAATCGAAAAATCAGGCCAGAAAAAGTAAGAATTGCTTTTGATAACAGAATTGAATCGATGATTTCCGATGTTCACCTTTTTAACAATTCATTCAAATGGAAAAGTGTCCGCACATCTGCAAAACATAGCGATGCAAGAAAACTAACTACAACAAGAAAATACAATGCGATCATAACCTCACCACCATACCCCAACAGGCACGACTATTCAAGAATCTATTCACTTGAAATGCTTTTTGACTTTGTTGCATCCAATGATGAGTTAAAACAAATTCGATATGAAACATTAAGGTCACACGTTGAGGCAAGAAAAAAATATGAGGCTGCAGATTATATTCAACCCAAAACTCTTAGCAAGTTAGTTGAAAAAGTAAAAACCAATGGTGTAAATAATCCACAGGTAATTGGAATGCTTGAAGGGTACTTTGAAGACATGTATCTCGCCATAAAAGAAATGGCTGAGAAATTGGATGATAAAGGGAAAATAGCATTGGTGATAAGCAATGTGCGCTTTTCCGGAATCAATATTCCCGTTGATGAAATTCTATCTGAAATTGGAGAGCAGGTAGAACTAAAGGCTAAGGCAATTTGGGTGGCTCGTTACCGGGGCAATAGCTCTCAGCAAATGAAGGAATATAAACGTGAGCCCTCTCGTGAGAGTATTGTAGTTTGGGAAAAATAACTTGGCCTTATGTCGTCAAAAAAGAGAATAATTTACCTATTCGGCTCAGGCGCGACTCATGCCACAATCAATGCAATAGATTTAACTAAAAACCTCCTAACATCAGATATTAGAGATAAGATTCGTGAGAAGGAATTTTCAATAAAAGATAAAGAAATTCCGACCGATGTTTGGAATGAATTGATGGACGCGAAGGTGGATATTGAACATCTAATCTCAATATTAGAGACAAATTACCATTATCATTCAGCACAAATTATCAGGAAACAGTATCACGAAGCGATTTTGAATTTATCGAAGGAGGTAATAGCTAATATTAATAAACCTAAATTTAAACCCAATTTATATTCTATATTATTCGATTTGCATAAAGTAAAAAAGCTCAAAGAACAGGTTACTAGTATTTTTACTTTGAACTACGAAGATTTACTCGAAAAATCACTTAAAGCTCATCTTGATATCGAAGCTGATTACCTTATTGCCAGTAAAAAATCGAGTAGATTAAGTACTAAAATCCCGGTATTAAAACTTCACGGTTCATTTAATTGGTTGAATATTCGTCCAATCTTAGTAGGTAATGCCCATAAAATAAAAGAATCCGAGGCTCTTTGGATCCCACCTGGCGTTGATAAGAAAAGGGAGAACTATCCATTTAACTTTTTGTGGGGTCGTGCATTTTCATTTTTGACAGAGTGTGACATTCTACGAGTAATTGGATGTTCGTTGAGTCGAAATGACTGGGGGTTAATTCCAATGATTTACACAGCTATGCGACTTACAAAGGTTAAGCCCAGCTTTGAAATTGAAATCATAGATTTTTTTGATAAAGGAAAGAAGATCAAAGAGAGTTACCCGTACTTAAACATTAAGAATATCATTGAAATACCTGAGTTTGAAAAATATATTAGAGATTACTTTACAATTGATGAGTCTCTTCCAATTCCGAGTTACGCCAAAGACTATATTTCTAGTGAAAACACTAAATTAAATATTTTTGAATTATGGCTTAAATCGAAAAGCTTTGAGCTAGAACAAGCAGGAATTGATTTCTCGAAAAGAAAATATATTTCAAGTTTTGCTAAATGATTAGACACTATGAAAAAAGAGTTTAATAAAGAAAAATGGACTATAGATAAACTTGTTAAAAGTATCAATTCTATAGAATTCCCAGAATTTCAAAGAGAGCCTTCAATTTGGAAGCTTGATAAAAAACAGCGACTTATTGATTCTATATTTCGCGGGTTTGATATCTCCTCTATTTATTTATTCAAAAGAAATAAAGACGCATATGATTGTATTGACGGGCAGCAAAGAATCAATGCAATCTGGTCGTTTATTGGAATAAATAATGACGACCGTGACAATAAATTCCATCTAAAAATAGAAAATGAAGTATTTAGCGATACTAGTGATATTAAGGATATTCACGAAGCAAGATTCGAACATTTAGAGTCAAAATGGAAAGAAGCTTTTCTTAAATACGAACTGAATATTGTATTTATTACTAAGATAGATGATGATGAGGAGCTAAATCTTCAGTTTCTTCGCCTTCAACTTGGAGCACCGTTAAGAGGTGGCGAAAAACTAAATGCAATGAAGGGAAGTATGAGGGATTTTATTTTTGATAGTGGTAGTGAATTCTTGGCATTGGATTATTTTCAAAAAATTGGAATACGGAAGGAGCGTTATGGTAAACAAGAAGTGGCATCGCAGATTTTGTTGAATGCATTTAGCAAAAAGGAGATAGGTGAGTTTCAAAAATCTCGATACGTAGACCTGCAAGAGTTTTTCAAACAGAAGGAAGAATTCACTAGCAGTGATAAGAAATTACTGAAAGAGGTAATAAACGATTTAGTCAAAATCGCTAAACATTTTCAGGAAAATCTTAAATACATAAATAATAAAGCTCTTGCAGTTTCCGTGTATCTATTTGTTAGCGAAGAATTAATTAGTCTAACAAAGGAAGGAGAAATAGATAAATTCGCTGACTTCTTTATAAAATTTCTAAAGACAAAAAAATGGCAGATAGGGTTGGGATTAGATATGAATAGATCGTATCGAGAGATTCTTAACTTTCAAACGAGTTTAACTCAAGCAGCAGGTGAAAAAACTGCAATTCAAAAAAGGCATGATTTCTGGCGAGACTACTTTAAATATTTTAAGGAAAAAAATGGCCTAATTAAAGGAGACGAAGAGTATAAAAGATCAGAAAGGAAAGACCCTAATGAGGAAAGAAAAAAGATAGCACTATAGCCACTCAGGATACCCAACTTCCTTTATTTTAATCCATGCCGCGGGTGGTCTTCTGCATTAAGGAAGTCGCAAAAACTCTTCAAACGTTTTAAGAAAAAGCCACAGATTCACAGAATTTAATCTGCGGATCTGTGGCTAAGTTCTTTCCAAATCTTAATCCGTGACTTAAGGAAGTCGCAAAAACTCTTCAAACGTTTTTAAGACCAGAGGCTGCACTCCATCTTTCGATGTTGCTGAAATGACCTTGGGCAGATGCTTGTCCTTTGTTTTCTTATAGTCATTCTTCCCTGTATTGAAACGACTTTCAATGGCTTCCAGGTTTGAAAGTTCTGCCTGATTAGGTTTATAGTAGCTATCGGCAACTTTCGCGTAAAGCTCCGCCATCTTTTCTCTCAACTGAGGCTCAGCGGCTCCCACGTAATTATCACCTTTTGTTACCACCAGCGTCTCTTTCAGCCCGGTAAGCTCTGTTATAAGTGGAGTTGCGATTTTAGCACTCTTAGCATCTCTTGCCTTTACGCCTTCTGCAATTTTCACGTACTCATCCAGTGTATAAACCATATAGGCCAGTTCCTGCGACATGTCGTACAACTTCTTTGTCGCTTCTTCCTGAAGTTTGCGGTCGGCAAGGGAAATATCTGACTTAGGATCGTATTGGATCACCAAGTCATTTGTATATGTTTCTTTGCCTTTCTGGATCACTACTTTGTATGTTCCGGCAGGAACGCGCGGAGAGGTAAATCCTCCGAAAGCAAACGTTTTGGCAGCCGCCATTTTAGGCGGCTTGATGTTATAATTCCACTCTACTACATTTATACCTTTCGATTTTCCGGGACCAAGCTCAGTGATTTTGTTGCCACTTGCATCCTGAATTTCCAATGACATTTTACCAAGCGTGTGTCTTTTCTTGAGGTAATAGATAATTTTGGCAGCGCGTGTTGGGTTTTCACCAACAAATTGTGTTTCAGTGCTTGCACCTCCAAAACCATTTATCTCTGCAATGGTCGTTGGCTTGGTAGTGAAGAAATGAAGTTCTTTATTCATGTTCTCTTCCGTTAATTGGCGCAGCGGGCTTATGTCATCAATGATAATTACTCCGCGTCCGTGAGTGGCAATCACCAGGTCATTGGTCTTCTTATGCAACTCAATGAAGTGGACATTTGCTGAAGGCATATTGTTGGTGAACTTAGCCCAGCCTTTACCTCCATTCAAGGTGATGTACAATCCAAACTCAGTTCCTAAAAACAACAAGTTTTCATTTTCATAATCTTCCTGAATGTTTCTGGCGAAACCATAGATCTCCGGAGTAACAATGGATTTCCAGGTAGCACCAAAGTCCGTTGTTTTGTACACGTAAGTATTCTTGTCCCCAGTTTGATATCCCGTAAAGACCGCATACGCATTACCCTTGCCAAAGACACTCGCTTCAACATGATAGGCCATGGTGTTTTTAGGCAGACCGGAAATATTGGCTATTACATTGGTCCACGTTTTTCCACCGTCTTTGGTCACGTGCAAATTACCATCATCCGTTCCGGCCCAAACTATATTGTCATCAAGGGGAGATTCGGCAATGGTGAAAACTGTACAATGATTTTCAGCCCCGGAGTTATCTCTAGAAAGACCGCCAGAGTCTTCCTGATTTTGCTTTGCAGGATCATTGGTAGTAAGGTCCGGGGAAATTTTCACCCAGGTTTCACCCATGTCTTCAGAGCGGTGAACAAATTGACTACCCATGTAAAAGCGGTCGGGCTTACTGGCACTGATAGCCATAGCCGCATTCCAGTTGAAGCGAAACTTAGGGTCATCTTTGCCAGCCAGGGGCTGTACGGTTTTCGCCTGATCTTTTGCCGGATCATAACGCCACACATTTTCTGCCCCTTGCATTTCGGAGTAAATCAGTTTTTTAGTGGGGTGTGGATATACGCGGTACCCATCACCTACTCCCACACGTCTCCAGTCTCGGGCTTCTATTCCGCCTGGGGATTGAGAAGGGCCAAACCAGCACCCGTTATCTTGAAGGCCACCATAAACATTGTAAGGCTCTTCTGCATCTACACTTACGTGATAGAACTGTGAAACCGGAATATTCTCAGTGATTTCCAACGTGGTGCCACCATCCCATGAGCGATAAATTCCGCCATCTGTAGCGGCATACATTCTGTCAGAGTTTGTGATGTCAAACACAATATCATGAACATCTGAGTGATTTGGGCCAAGGTTTTTAAAAGTCTTTCCGCCATCGCGGGAGATTGAACCCAACAAACCGGCCTTTACCACCACATCGGGGTTTCGGGGATCGACTTCAATTCTTGAGAAGTAGAAAGGTCTCACCACAATTCCAAAATCGTTGTTGAGTTGTTTCCAACTTGCTCCGGCATCATCACTGCGGTACAATCCTTTGTCTTTGTCTTGTTCCGATTCAATGACTGTATACAGAATGTTTGAGTTAGAGGGCGCAACTGCAATAGCCAGCCTTCCTAATTTCCCCTTGGGGAAACCGTTGTGAATTTTGTTAAAGGTTTTTCCGCCATCAATAGATTTGTAAAGTGCACTGTTGGCACCACCGGAACTAAACGACCAGGGTTGTCTTCTGAATTCCCAAAAGGAGGCATACACAATGTTTGGATCTTTTGGATCAAGCGTCAGATCACTGCAACCGGTAGTTTTGTCAACGTATAAAATTTTATTCCAGGTTTTTCCGCCATCGACAGTCTTGTAAAGGCCGCGGTCTTCACTGTCATTCCAAAGCGGACCAAGCACGGCTATATATATCTCATTGGGGTTTTTCGGGTTCACCTGAATGCCAGCGATGCGCTCGGATTTCTCGAAACCTATTTTTATCCAATTTGTACCACCGTCAACTGTTTTGTACAAACCATCACCGATAGACACACTATTTCTTGTCCACGTTTCTCCTGTCCCCACCCAAATAATATTATCTGGGCTTGAAGGGTCAATTTCTACGGCTCCAATAGATTGGCAATACTCATCAAAAATGGGATTAAAAGTAGCTCCACCGTTATTGCTTTTCCACACACCACCACCGGCAGTACCGGCATACATAACACGGTCATTGGTAGGATGCAATTCTAAATCTGTAACACGGCCGCTCATCAAAGCAGGGCCAATATGCCGGGCCTTAAGGTCTCCAAATAATTCTTTTCCTTTTGTGATGGCATCCTGCTGAGCGTAAGACGACAAAAGCAAAGACGAAAAGAATAAAACTGATATTATTTTTTTCATTCTAAGATAGTTTAATTAATAAAGAAAAGAGCAGACAAAAATATCTGCTCTCCGTGTTAACGGAATGTATGCGATGTTAATATTGATTTTCACGTTGCTGGTTAGTTATCGGCAGGTATTGCAAATGCAGCTGCATCCACTTTGGGATTTAATTCGATATTGCTGATGGTTAAGGGTTGGCTACCTTGTCCTTTCACACCTTGCGCCATAGAAAAGGGCATCATTAATCCACCTACTTCCTGATAATCACTCATTTTATTCTGGGATATCATTCCTTTTGCCGGCCCTGAATTGATTTCAGCTTCCATCATAAGTGGGACAAAATTTTCAGCATCGAAATAGTAGAACTGGACATTGTCGGTTTCTTTGCCATCTACTTTAATAGGCTTTTTGGTGAGTTTAATTTTAAAAGTTTCGGAACCTTCCACGGTTTCCTTACCAAGTAATTCAACTTTCAAACCTCTTTCCTTATAGTTTAAGAAGGCATCCGGGAATTCGCCAATATCTACTTTAAAATTCTCCGTGGCTTCTGCATCACTTTTCTCTGCCTTCATGGTCATAAAATTAGTTGACCAAAGTGAAGTGCCATCAAAAACTCCTTGCTTGACCTCTTTACCTTGAAAAGTAATAGAAGTCATTTGGCGGCCATCCTTCAATTGAACTATTTCCAATGGAATCTCCATTCCACCTTGATTTACCTTGGCAGATATTTTTATGCCTTCCAATGCCTTCCATTTGTCAAGGCCTCCGGTATTTTCAAAGTATTTTGCAAGGATTTCATCGGCAGTTTGAGCATTGCCCACGAAGGCAAAAGCTACCGCTACGAGAGAAAGTAAAAATTTACGTTTCATAAGATTGAGGTTAGTTGTTAATTTTTAGTTAATGCTGTGTACGAACACGGTTTTTTAAACGATAAGTTGCGTAAGATGAGCTAAAATTACTGATTATTTTATCTTGCGAAGGAGGCCGCTTTTCTCATCATCAATTTATTTGCGCGCTACTTCGTTATTTTTGCGCTACTAATTAAAAATTATGGGTTTAAAAAAGGGTTTAATTGCTTTTACGCTGTCATTTAGTGCTTTCACGCTTACCGCTCAAATTCTTCATCCCGCCAGGTGGTCAACTTCAGTTTCAGCCAATCAGGCAAAAATTGGAGAGGAGCTTACCTTGATCTTTACTGCTACGATTGATAAAGATTGGTATATGTATTCCAGTGAGTTTACTTGCGAAGACGGGCCGATTCAGACAGCGTTTACTTTTAAAGCGAACCCAAGTTTTACGCTATTAGGAAAAATTGAACCGGTTGGTGAAGTTGATAAACACGATGACATTTTTGGATGCGATTTAAAGATCTTTAAAAAGACTGCTGAGTTTCGACAGAAAATAAAAATTTTATCAGCCAACTTAAAAATTGAAGGTGAATACGAGTACCAGGTATGTACCGATATTACGGGAAAGTGTATTCCTTTCAATGAAGAATTTGCATTCAATAATATAAGCGTGAGTGGTGGCAGCTCACCAAAAAATCCTGGCCCTAAAGAGGAAGAGAACAATCAAGCGTCTCTTCCAACAGTTGACACATCAGCAATTGCCAAACAAGCCGCAATTGAAATTTATGGGGAGCGTAAGGGCCCAGTGTTAGATAAAACAATTTTAGAGGGCGAATCTTCAATTCACGAAGAATCATTTCTGGGTTATTTAGTTTTTGCATTTCTTCTCGGTCTAACTTCCCTGGTAACTCCTTGTGTCTTTCCGATGATCCCGATGACGGTGACGTTTTTTTTGAAAGACAATCAATCGAGACAGCAAGGGATTAAAAAGGCAATGGCGTTTGGCTTTTCAATAGTATTCATCTATACACTGGCAGGGACTTTGTTTGCATTGCTGCTTGGTGCAGAAGGATTGAATGCTTTGGCCACCCATTGGGCACCCAATCTTTTTGTGTTTGTTATCTTCATTGTATTTGCACTTTCCTTTCTCGGACTTTTTGAACTCAACGCACCCTATCAGTTGGTTAACAAAGTAGATCAGCAGGCAGAAAAAGGTGGTTGGATCGGAGTATTTTTCATGGCGTCTACCCTGGTATTGGTTTCATTTTCCTGTACTTTACCTATCGTAGGAAATGTTGTAGTGCTTGCGTCTGGTGGTCAGGTTATCAAGCCGGTGCTTGCCATGTTTTTTTATTCCCTCGCTTTCGCCATACCGTTTACGCTCTTTGCTATTTTTCCGGAATGGATTAAGAGCCTTCCTAAATCAGGTGGATGGCTGAACTCCGTAAAAGTTACCTTGGGATTCCTTGAACTTGCCTTGTGCTTAAAGTTTTTAAGCATTGCAGACCAGGCCTATCACTGGGGTATACTGGATCGCGACATTAACATTGCTCTCTGGATTGTACTCTTTACGCTGTTGGGAATTTATTTCCTGGGCAAGTTGAGAATGTCAAGTGATAGCGTAGTCGAAAAAGTAACTGTACCAAGATTACTCCTGGCTACGTTCACTTTTTCATTTGTGGTCTATCTCATTCCAGGTATGTGGGGAGCACCCTTAAAGAGCCTGGCAGGCTATCTGCCCCCGCTGTATACGCATGATTTTGATTTGATTGCGCTTACACGGAACGATAGGGCAAATGAAGTGTGTGAAGCACCTAAATATTCGGATTTCCTTCACCTCCCACACGGCTTGAAAGGTTACTTTGATTACGACCAGGCTTTAGCGTGCGCCAGAAAACAAAACAAGCCATTGTTTATCGACTTCACCGGTCATGGGTGCACGAATTGTCGCGAAATGGAAGCCGTAGTCTGGAGTGATCCACAAGTAATTGAGCGATTACAAAATGATTTTGTGATCGTGGCATTATATGTCGATGACAAAACTGAATTGCCGGAAGAACATTGGTATACTTCAAAATATGACCATAAAGTGAAGAAGACCATCGGCAAACAAAATGCAGACATCCAAATCACCAATCTTGAAAATAATGCTCAGCCATTTTACGTTTTGCTAGGCAAAGATGAGAAAGTACTGGCGTGGCCATATGGATATAATAAAAGTGTCGAAAGTTTTGTTGAGTTTTTGGATAGAGGTAAAGAGAAATATAAAATCCTTCATAAGGAAGGTGGGATTTAATATCAACTCGTCCTTTTCTCTACCTTTGACCTGCGACTGGTTTCAAATGCCAAATTTTTTAAACTAAAATCCTGTCAGGGAATTGATCATGGTGTAGATGGAAATTTTGAAAACGAAATTCGCTAAGCGGTTTGTGTATGGTTGTGCCGGAATCTTAGTTCTTGTAGCGGGCTTATTTTTTCTTAACAATCACACTTCGTTATTTTCACTTCAAGGTGACTTTGAGAGTGCTCCTGATTCTACACGTGTTGAAATTGAAATTAAGAAACCTCGACTATTCTACGGCATGGTGGTCAATGACCTTCATGTAATTGAAGATCAGGTGAAAAAAAACCAATTGTTAGTTGACCTATTTCAAAGCAACTATGTGCCCGATAAAATTCTGAGGGAAATCAATTTGCTGCCGCGCAAAACATTCGACTTTAGAAAAATAACGGCAGGGAAGAAATATTCGCTGGTGGTAAAGAATGATTCAATCAAGACGCTAAGGGCCTTTGTATATGAGCCCAACGCAATTGACTACATCATCTTTCATTTGGAAGATTCCCTATTGGTTGAGCACTGCAAACGTGAAGTGAAAGTGATTGAAAAAAATAGTTCAGGAATCATTGGATCCTCTCTTTCGGAAACTATTGAAGAGCTGGGTATTTCCCATGAACTCACAAATAAGGTGGTGGATATATTTGCCTGGCAGGTTGACTTTCAGCGTCTACAAAAGGGGGACAAGTTCAAGCTGATGTATGAAGAAAATCAGGTGGAAGGAAAACCGATCAGCATCGGTAAAATCAACGGAATTTATTTTGAACATTTTGGTTATGGCTATTATGCTTTCCCATTCGATCAGGGCTATGGCGAGGATTATTTTGATGAAGCGGGGAAAAGTTTGCGCAAGGCATTGCTGAAATATCCCATCGAGTTTACACGCATCAGCTCGCGGTACAGTCGCAATAGGTTTCACCCGGTAGCCAAAGTTTTTCGTGCTCACCGTGGAACCGACTTTGCTGCCGCAACGGGAACCCCCATCCGCACAGTGGGAGATGGTATTGTTGAAGAAGCGCAATACAAGGCCAACAATGGAAATTATGTAAAGGTGAGACACAATTCTACCTATACCACTCAGTACCTTCACATGTCAAAGATAGCTTCTGGTATAAAGGCTGGAGCTAAAGTGCGGCAAGGTGAAACTATAGGGTATGTCGGCAGCACAGGCCTTGCTACAGGCCCCCATCTATGCTATCGGTTTTGGAAAAATGGAGTACAAGTGGATGCCTTGAAAGTAGAGTTGCCCCCCTCCATGCCGATCAAAAGTGAAAGCAAAACAACATTCGAGCAAACGGCACAGGAGTTGATAAAAAAGCTTGAGTTAATATCCTTTCCCCAACAAGACCTGCCCATTATTGTAGCAGGCAATTAAATATTTGATCTTTTTTCGTTACTATTTTTGTTCGGGAGGTAATTAACCAAGAATTATATTGGCAAAGTAGAATGAAATGATCCGCGCAGCAGCAATTATACTTGTAGTCTTCTTTCATTTTGAATCCCTTGGTCAAAAGGTTGGGCTTGTGCTGAGTGGTGGAGGGGCGAAAGGGCTGGCGCACATTGGTGTATTAAAGGCGCTTGAAGAAAATGAAATTCCCATCGACTTTGTTGTTGGCACCTCCATGGGTGGTATTGTAGCTGGATTTTATACTGCCGGAATAAGTCCTGATCGGATTGAAGAGATTGCCTTATCTGATGAATTCCTTATTTGGGTAAGTGGCAGAATGGAAAAAGGATTCAACTACTACTATAACAAGAGTGACGAACATGCTTCTTTTCTTAAACTAAATATTTCATTGGACTCAACCTTAAACTTTAATCTCAATACAAGTTTGGCCAATGACATCTCTCTCAATTTTGCATTGGCAGAAATGATGGCCCAGTCTTCGTCTGTTTCAAAAAATAATTTTGATAGTCTTTTTGTTCCGCTTCGGATAGTAGCAGCCGATATTTTTACACAAACCGAAGTGATTTTGAAAAGCGGGACTCTTAGCGATGCCATGCGCGCAACACTAACAGTCCCTCTTTTCTATGATCCCATAAGAGTAGATGGCAAATTTTTGTTTGACGGTGGGGTCTATAATAATTTTCCGGTCGATGTGGCTCAAGCGGAGTTTAAGCCAGACGTAATCATTGGATCCAATGTCTCGACTAAAGTGTATGAGGAGTATCCCTTTGGGGAAGATGAAAAGCTGGTATCACGGTCGTTGCTATACATGCTATTGGATAAATCGGATCCTGCTAAAGTACCTCCCACAGGAATTTATATTCAGCCTGATTTGAAAGCGTATAGCGCTTTTGAGTTTACCAAGGCAAAGAGTATGATTGATAGCGGCTATGCTCAAACCATGAAGCAAATGAGCGAAATCAAGGCAAAAATTTCGGAAAGAAGATTGTGTGAAACGGTGGCAAGCAGACGAAACAGTTTCAATGGCCGGTCAACCGCAATGATTGTAGATAAGGTTCGATACACCGGATTTAACACAAGGCAACAGCGTTATCTTAATAAGTTTTTTATGCAGAAAGATAATAAGCCATTGTACTTCAAACAGATTAAAACCGGTTACTATACTTTGGTTGCTGAGGATTATTTTAAAAACGTATACCCCAGTTTTCTTTATTCAACTCAGTCAAAGAAATATGAATTTCAGCTTTCTAAGCGTCCTCAGAACAATTTTCAGGTTGATTTTGGTGGAATTATTGCGACAAGGAGTATCAGTGGGATTTTTTTAGGATTAAACTATTATTATTTCAACCGCGCGCTTACACATGCCAGTGCAAATTTTAATGCGGGTACCTTTTATAAGTCCGCTCAACTAAAAGCTCGCCTTGATATGCCTAGTTTCGGCCAATATTACATTGAGCCTGAAGCAACTTTTAATGCCTGGGACTTTATTCAGGGAAGTGATTTTCTAACGACAAGCTATTCCCCTACAATTTTGAAGCGCATTGATCGCAAAGTAGGAACGAGCCTTGGCAAACCCGCTGGAAAAAAATACAAAGCATCTATAAACGGTTTTTATATTAACAATACCGATCGTTTTATCAATACCCAATCATTTGTATCCACGGATACGCTGGATGATTTAAGTCTCCATGGTTTTAGAACCGGATTTAATCTTTCTACCGATCTTCTCAATCGAAAGCAATATGCTAATCAGGGCCGCGCATATGAATTTAGTGTTGATTGGTTCAACATCAGGGAAGAGCTTGAAACGGGCTCGACATCCTCGAAATTGCTCATTACGGACCAACATCGTACATGGGTGAGAGCCAGGATAACGTTAGAGCAATATTTTAAAAAAGGTATTTATAGTTCCGGATACTATTTCGATGCTGTTTTTTCTAACCAGCCTTTGTTTAGTAATTATCAAAGCACGATTATCAACGCGCCTTCCTTTAATCCTATTCAGGATAGTCGAACGTTGCTGTTGCAAAATTTTAGAGCATTTAATTATCTGGCGGGCGGTTGGAGGAATGTTTTTTCAATACGAAGCAATCTGGATATTCGTTTGGAGGGTTATCTGTTCAAGCCATATGAACAAATTGTTCAAGGAGCTAATCAGGAACCATCTCTCAATCAGGAACTCTCCCGCATTTTCCTGGCAGGTACAGCTGGCCTTGTTCTTCATACCACTGTTGGACCAGTCAGCTTAAGTTTAAATTATTATGATGACCCTGAGAATCAATTTGGGGTGTTGCTTCATGTAGGTTTTTTACTGTTTAATCATACTTCCATTGAGTAATTCTTCTATAAACTCAATTTGGCTTAGCTTAAGGGCGGGTAACACGTCACTTTAATGAGGTATTATTTTCGCCATTTTTATATTTTTAGCTAAGTTTAAACCTTAATGCTCTAGTACACCTATTACTACCCCAATGAAGAGATTACTACTGGCTATTTTCCTCATAGTCTGCGTTCAAATTATAGCCAAGACACAAGTAGTGCAATGGGCATCTAAAGTAATTGAGGTTTCTTCGGAGCTTACACCAGTCCAATACTCAGCGCAACAAATACTTGGAAAGCCCAATGTTCTTCCAGCAGGAGGTCAAAATCCGAACGCCTGGACCCCTGATAAACCGAAGCGCAAAGAGTTTATTAAAGTAGGCTTTGCAACGCCAATACAAATTCAGCAGATTGCCATAGCCGAATCGCATAATCCTACAGCGTTATTCAAAATCTATACGTATGATGAAGCCGGCAGGGAATATCTAATTCGGACTTTTAGTCCTATTGTGGTGCCCCTGAGGAGTAGGATGCTTACGGTTATCATGGAGAAGACTCCCTATAAAGTTGTTGCCGTAAAGCTGGAATTTGATGGCGCAGCTTTAACTGATTATTTTTCCATTGATGCAATAGCCATTACAGATTCCAACTATCCAATTGTCGCCAACATTGATGTTCCCGATTTGTTAAGTAAAGGGCTGGTAACGGAGCGCTTAGATGAAAATGTAAACAGCGAGTTCACTGAATTAAATCCCATCCTTACACCAGATGGCAAGACGTTGTATTTCAGCAGGAAAAATCACCCCGGAAATATTGGTGGAGTAAACGACAAAGAGGATATCTGGTATTCAGAACTTGGACCTGATGGCAAATGGACACTTGCAAAAAACATGGGGCCACAATTTAATAATGAGTTTCCAAATTTTGTGAATGCAGTAAGTTCCGCTACGCCAGATGGTAATTCCGTCCTTATGCTGTTGGGTAACAAATACCTGGAAAATGGTAAAATGCTGGCAGGTGTATCGGAGAGCGACAACATTAATGGATCGTGGAGTAAGCCCAAAGCCATCCAAATTGAGAATGACTATAACTATAACGAGAAGGCTAATTATTTCATGGCCAACACCAGAAAATCATTGCTGATGTCAATAGAACGGGAAGATACACGTGGCGGCAGAGACTTATACGTTAGTTTTTCCAGGAGTGATAGTTTGTGGAGTGAGCCCCTGAATTTAGGAGATATGGTGAATACATCAGGTGATGAGACAGCACCCTTTCTCGCCACGGATGACAAGACGCTCTATTTTTCATCCAATGGTTTTAGCGGATTTGGAGGAAGTGACATTTATCTAACCAGACGCCTGGACGACACATGGACAAATTGGTCGGCACCTCAAAATATGGGGCCAGACATTAACTCCAAGTTGGATGACTTATTTTTCAATATCCCGGCATCAAGTGAGTTTGCCTACTATTCCAGGGGCATGACAGAAGATAATGCTGATATCTTCCGTGTTAAACTTCCGATGTTTAGTAGCCCCGAACCTGTTATTATTGTTAGGGGTAAATTGATTGATGCGAAGACTGGAAAACCGATTGGAGCCAAGATAATATACGAGCGTCTTTCCGATGGAAAAGAGATAGGAGTGACACATTCTAACCCTGAAACTGGCGAGTATGAAATAGTACTACCTGGCGGACAACTCTATGGCGTGCGGGCCGAGGCTAAGGATCATATCTCGTCAAGCCAGAATTTGGATTTAAAGAATATGTCTAAAGACGCGACCGTAGAATTTAAAGACATAAGGCTTGAGCCAATTGAAATTGCCCGTATTGAACCAGATGCAATGATAACGCTCAATAATATTTTCTTTGATTTCGATAAAGCAACGCTTAGGACCGAGTCATTTCCAGAGTTAAACAGGGTGATTAGTCTCATGAAAGAAAGGAGCATAATGACTGTTGAAATTTCAGGCCATACGGATTCAAGCGGTCCAGATGATTACAATATGTGGCTGTCGGAATGGCGCGCGAATGCGGTAGCTAAGTACCTCATAAAAAATGGCATTGAGAAAGATCGTATATCGGTTAAATTCTTTGGCGAAACCAAGCCTTCCACTACAAATGAAACGAAAGAAGGCCGGAAGAAGAACCGAAGAGTTGAATTTAAAATTATAAAAATTTAAGACTATCAAGTCATTTGGTGATATGAAGAAATCGTTTTTAGTTCTCTTTGTAATCATTTCTTTAGCTGGCCATTTGTTAGCCCAAGTATCGGATACTTTAATTTACGCTCAAGGTAAAATTGTGAACGCTGTAACAAAAGAAGCTGTAGCAGGCAGGATTTCATATCAAAGTTTACCCTATGGAAACAAAGTTGGAATGCTAAGTGGTAGCGAGTATAGATTTGCCATGTATGACAGAGAGAAATATTCAATCATTGTAGAAGCTCCTGGCTTTGCACAGGTCAAATATATGCTCGATCCCGCTTCTGCTAATCCGGATAGAATTGTTGTTCAGGATATTGAGTTGGGAGCACCTGTGAGTGCTACCAAAGTGGTTGAAACAGCTCATACGGCAGGAAAGGAAATGACTCTTGATAACCTGATTTTTCCAATTGGGAAAGCAAAAATTGATGTAAACTCATATCCGGAGTTAAATTCTGTTGTGAAAATGCTTCAGGATAATCCTAATATGGTTGTTCAACTGGAAGGGCACACTGATTTTAAGGGGGATCCAAAAGCAAATATGAAATTATCGCAGGAAAGAGTTGATGCCGTCAAAGATTATTTGCTTTCAAAGGGGGTGAGTAAACATAGAGTCAGGACGAAGGCCTATGGTGGAACGATGCCATTGGCGCATGGAGATACAGAAGAATCCCATGTTATGAACCGAAGAGTGGTGTTGAGAATCCTGCAGAATTAACGTGAGGCAACTGGAGAATCTTTGCTCACTATAAAATTCTTATACTTTAGAATCACCCGGCTTTTTATTTCAATAGACAGATTGCTTTCCAATACTGATTTAACCAAAACAATCGCCAATTCTTCTACTCTGAGAGACTCATAAATTCTCATGGATTGTTCGAGCAAAGAAGAGCACTTCAGCAAATCATGCTTGTTATAAGCTTTGATGGCTTGATTAAAATAGAGCAATCCCGCCAATTGATCCGGACTCACTTCATGGTATAAATCGAATGAGTAATTGTAGTACAGCTTGTTGTCATCGGACTTCACGATTTTGTTTTGACGATATGACCCAATTCTGCTGCTGATTTCCGCTGGGTCATCTACAAGTCCAGCCAACCGATCTGTTGTTTCCAACAACACTTGGTCATTTTCAGTATTTACCAAAATGAAGATGTGGTAATTAGTTTCAATAATCTTGTAGTCGAAATGCAGTTCATCCAAAATGATCCCGAATAAAGCTGTTGCCGTGAGGCAATCAAACTGTCCGTTTACAAAGAGCTCACCAAGGTCAGCATATTGGGAATAGCTTTTTAAGAAGTTTTGATGAGTTGTCTTAAAGATTAATTGCAGTAGCTTCTTTTCCGATTTCACTTCTCTTTCCCGAAGGGTTTGAATATAATTATTCAATTTCTCCGACTCTCTTATAGATGGTTTTACAGGAGATGTGGCGATAAGTTCCTGATAAAGAGGCGTGACTTGTCCAACAAGGAGTGTTGGCAATAGGATAAGAAATAGAGCAACCGCTTTCTTCACGATTCAACCAGATGGTAACACAGAGGAAATATAGTTAACATTAAGTTAATATTAAAAGCAAATGCTCATTTTTTCAAATGAAAACCATGGTTTTGTCAAAAAAAGTGAATTTCATGTCTGAATTTATTATGTCCACCATATACGGATAGAATGAAGGATGGAGAAGCTTGCTTTTGGATTGGTATGGTCAAGTGCTTACTCGTTTACTGGTATCAGGTTTATTTAGTAAGCTGGAGAACTAAAGTGAGATTGTCTTAATTTTACATCCTCAAAAGCACGTTGTGTATGAAAATCATGAAGAAAATATTGATCGGATTCGGCATTTTTCTGGTGCTGCTGGTGGCCGCTGCTATTATCATTCCAATTGTCTTTAAAGATGACATCAAGGCAGCTATTGATAAGGAAATAGCAAAGTCTGTGAACGCAGATGTTGTTTTCGAAGTGACCAATTTTAACGTCACCTTATTTCAAAATTTTCCGAATATGACCGTGGAGGTAAAAGAACTGGGTGTTTTTAACAGAGCCCCATTTGAAGGCGTCCCTCTTTTTGTAATTCAGGAATTGGATGTAGAAGTGAATTTAAAAGAGTTAATTTTTGGCGATCAGTTGCGTATTAAAGGGATCACACTTGTAAAGCCACAAATCACCATACATGTCTTAGCGGACGGTCGCGCTAATTATGACATTGCATACCCTTCCACCGACACCGTTACAACGGTAGAAGAGCCAAGCAATTTTTCGTTTGGCATCGATCATTGGGAAGTGGTAGACGGAAACGTAGAATACGATGATAAATCACTTCCTTATTTTCTTGAGCTCAAGCATTTGAACCACACCGGCAGCGGGGATTTTACGCAGGATGTATTTGATTTAAAAACCCGTTCTGTTGTGGATACACTGACCACGTCTTACGGAGACATGGAGTTACTAACAAACAAACGTATAGAAATGGATATGGTGATTTCCATTAGCGATGATTATTCCAAGTATACATTCAAGGAGAATTCAGCGAAGGTGAACGACTTTGCTATGAGTTTCGATGGATGGTTTATGATGAATGAAAACGGCTATGGCATGGATATTAACTTCAAAAGTCCGGCAAATACGTTTAAGAGTTTGTTATCACTTGTGCCTGGTATGTACACTAAAGATTTTGATGGCATTGAGACAAAAGGAGAATTATCGTTCAATGGATTTGCAAAAGGAACGTATAGCGACACCCAAATGCCAGCCTTTAATGTTGCCTTGTTAGTAAAAGACGCCATGTTTAAATATCCTGATCTGCCAACAGCCGTAAATAACATTAACATGGATCTGTTGATTGATAACAAAGACGGTATTATCGACAACACAGCGGTAGATCTCAAAAAACTCCATCTCGATTTTGGATCAAACCCAGTGGACGCAAAGCTTCTCATTCAAAATCTTAGGGATTACAGAATGGAGGGAAACGTAAAAGCCAAACTAAATCTTGCTGAGCTAGGCAAAATGTTTCCAATGGAAGGCCTGGAAATGAGAGGAACGTATTCTGTGGATGCATCGGCTAAAGGCGTTTATGATAGTTTGAAGAAAATCATACCTGTCCTTAATGCTTCTATGAGCTTAACCGATGGTTATGTTAAATCTGCTGAATTTCCATTGCCACTTGAGAATTTGAACTTTCAATCAACTGTGAAAAACTCTTCAGGGAAAATGGCAGAAACTGTTATAGCCGTTAAGGATTTTTCTATGCTGATGGATGGAGAGAAATTCGCAGCCAGTCTTACCATTGAGAATCTGGATGATTACACGTGGGACATAAAAGCAAACGGTGCAGTGGACATTGAGAAGATGACAAAAATATTTCCCTTGGAGGGCATGACGTTGGCCGGAAAGGTAAAAGGCGATTTTCAAACAAAAGGCAAAATGTCGGATGTAACAGCTGAGCGATATGATCGCTTACCAACGAGCGGATCCGTTTCGTTGAAGGAATTTAAACTTACGATGAAGGATATACCGTATGATGTTACCGTTAGCAATTCAGAGGCAGTATTCGATCCTAAGAAAATTGAGTTGAAAAACACAAGAGGAACAATTGGCAAAAGCGACTTTGCCGTGGCGGGAGCTGTTAGCAATTACATTGGCTATGTATTTGGAGATAAGGAAGTGATAAAAGGTAATGTAGACTTTGATTCTGAGCTGCTCGATTTGAATGAATTCATGACCGAAACCGAGGCCCCGGCCACACCAACTGACACGGTCGCATTTGGAGTCATTCCAATTCCTGACAACATTGATTTCGTATTACGTTCTTCTGTGAAGACAGTAAAGATGATGGATTACATCATGACCAATTTAAGCGGGGATATTATTGCCAAAGATGGAATTGCCAACCTTAGCAATGTGAAGTTCAATATGCTGGGTGGGACATTTGGGGTGAATGGAGCATATAATCCGAAAGATATAGCGCATCCTACCTATGACTTTGCATTGAAAATCGATGGCATGTCCATTCAACAGGCAGCCACATCATTTTCGATAGTTAAAACGTATGTGCCCATTGCGGGCCTGGTTAATGGTAATTTTTCTACGGACTTTAAAGTGAATGGAGAACTGGGTCAGGATCTGATGCCAAAGATGGAAACGGTGAATGGAGCGGGTTTAGTAAAAGTTGCCCAAGCCGCATTAACTCAATCCAAGCTTGTATCCGGAGTTACCTCTCTCACAAAACTGAGCGACACGGATGAGGTGACATTAAAAGATGTATTGATTAGTGCTTCAATAAGCGATGGAAGGTTAAGTGTTAAACCTTTCGATGTGAAATTTGGAAATTACGTTACCACGGTTGCCGGCAGTACGGGCATGGATGGAACCATTAACTACTCCCTGAAGATGATGGTACCAGCCGGTCAGTTGGGTTCGCAGTTCAACAACTTTGTTAACCAAAACACAGGAACGACTAACGCTACCACCGAAATTCCATTGACCATTGGTGTAGGGGGTACCTATAATGATCCCAAGACTACGCTTATGGCCCAAGAGCAAAAACAGCAAGCCAAGGAAGCGGTAGCACAAAAGGCGGAAGAAAAAGGTAAGGAGGCCATTCAACAAGCGGTGGAAGGAACGAAGCCAAAAGACATTGTCAATAGTATTCTCAAGCCGAAAAAGGATAGCACACAATCGCCAACACAACAAGATACAGCAAAGACGAGTGTGCAGAAGGATGCGCAGAAACTTCTGCAAAACAAACTGAATACGCTATTGAAGAAAAAGAAAAATAATTAGAATGCTCTTAACTTCATTTTAACTTCCTCAACTCTACCCCCGTGAAGTAACCATCTTTGATGAGTTGCATGAGTTGGTCTTTGGATGGTGAAATCTGATAAAATGTGTCGGATTCTTGCTTTACTTCTGAAACATTAAATTTCCTGGACATCTTCCTTATCATTTCTTTTCGTTTGGCATCGTCCCCCAGGTCAATGGACATAAATAAAAGATTTCCCGTAGGTTTTTGCTTTACCAGCCGGAGGATCCATTGATCACCTGAACGAAAATTTAAGAAATAGTAATCTCTGTAAAATTTTATAACAAGTGAGTCGCTTAGCGTTCCGCGTCCCAGCCAGTCTTTGTCATGTTTGTCTTTGAAATGATAGCCCCAGGACTCGATGATAAGAGTATCAGAATCCTCTTTGTCGGTATTGTCACTTGCCAGGTACCAGCCCTGTAGTTTTTCCGGGATAGAATGTAATGCACTAACGCCTGCAGGTTGGGGCTCTTTAAATGAAACCTCATTGCAGGAACTGAAAAACAATAAAAGAAGCAAAAACAAAACACTATACTTTTCCATTTTCATAGTGTGCGCAAGTTAAAAGACCCCAACGAATATTTTACTTTTTTATAGATCACCTGAAATGTCATGGGAATTTCGCCACTTTTATCCGGTCGGAGATTCAAATATTGAGCAAGTGACAGAACATACTTATTTAGCTCAAAAGTGACATCTCTGGTCTTCTTTTTGCATGATTATTCCTGCCAATTACTATTGAAATTTACTAACTTTATACTGACAATTTAAACTTATATATTATGAAACTCCATCATGCATTATTGCTGGGAGCGTCACTGTCGTTAGGCATATTAACAACACACGCGCAAGTTTTAAACAAACTCAAAAACAAAGGCGATCAAAAGGCAGGTGAGACCATCGACAAGCTTTTTGGCGGTAAAGACAAGAAAAGTAAGAACGAAGGAAATAATTCAGGGACTAACCAAACCGGCAGCGGCAATGAAAATAATGGAGGAAACAATAATTCATCCGGAGGATCAAATAACCCTTCTAATACTAGCGGAGGAGGACTGATCTCGACTCCACCAGATGTGAAACAAAACCTGGCCGATGCGGAAACTTCTTATAAGGCTGCGAGTTATGGCGAGGCGAGATACGCTCTTCAGCAAGCTATGCTGGGTGTTGAACTTGAAATTGGAAATCAAATTCTTAAATCCTTGCCGGAAGCCATTGGTGGATTAAATAAAGTAGAAAAGCAGGATCAGGTAACCAGTACCGGAGCCGGTTGGGAAGGATTAACGATTCAGCGTATTTACAATGGACCAAGAGATATAGTGCCCGCTGAAGAAAAAGATAAAAGTGGGAAAAACAAGAAGGGCAAAGAGAAGGAACTTTCTGAAGACGATTCGCCTGAGGAGGACAGTGATGATGGAAAACAGCTGAAAGTAATTATCGCCAATAATGCAATATGGATGTCTTCTGTAAATATGTATTTTTCTTCTGGTGGCTATGCACAAACAACAGGAGGGGAACAGAACTGGAAACAAACCAAAGTAAAAGGTAACCGGGCAATCATTGAGTATAATGAAGGGAGTGGGTACAAACTTAGCGTGCCCATTGGACAGTCGTCTCTCATTGTCTATGAAGGAGTCAATTTTGCCACTGAACCAGATATGATGAAAGCGGCAGAGGCTTTGGATATTGATGGAATAAAAAAAATGTTAGGTGAACAATAATAGCCATTGAGGGAATCAAAATGATAAATACTACGACCATGAAAAAAACAATATTGATTTTATATTTCTTACTATTAGGGAGTATTTCCTGGGCTCAGGATTTCGATAAGAATCTGGCTTCAGCCAGAACTGCCTATAGTGCTGGGAAATTAGAGGATGCCCGATTTGCAATGGAGCAAATGCTACGAGACCTTGACATTGCTATTGGTAATGAGATTATGAAAATGTTGCCAACTAAACTGGGTGCGCTGGAATACATTGTTAAAAATGATAATGTTACAGGTGGAAGCGGTTCCATTACCGGATTGTTTGTTCACCGTGAGTATGGAGCATCTCCCAAGTCAGGGAATATCGAAGTCATGAATAACTCGCCTATGATTTCTTCTCTTAGCGCCATGCTTTCATCACCTATTATGGGCGGCATGATGCGTGATGAGAACCAAAAGCAGATTAAAGTACAAGGGTATAAGTCACTGCTCACAAAAAATGTGAATTCAGATACAGGTAAAACCGGTTATGAATTGCAAGTGCCGATGAACAATACATTATTGACCTTGAGAATGGACGATACAAATGAGGGAGAGATCACTTCTTTGGCAAATTCCATTCCATTGGCGAAGATTGCGCAAATAGCACAATAAACGAAAGAATATCCCAACCCAGGAGCTGCGAAGCTCCTTTTTATTATTCAAACAGGTATGATGGCACTGCTGTTACTTCCCATTGGACCATAGGTGGACCATAGTTGTTAACTTTCTTTTCTCAATTAAAATTTTTATAATTGCCATAGCGATGGAAAGGTTTTTGAAAAACATATTTTCTCTTTTGATGTTGGTCACCTGGCTGACCACAGGATTTGACACGTTTGGAAAAGAGAATAATGTTGGGCCAAAACAACAGGTATACACTCCCCAAATGACGACTGAGAAAAATCCATTGGGTGACATGGAAGACTCTCATAATACATCCTCAAATGAAACCGATAAAGAAATAGAAGAGGATGATGATTCATCGGTTATTCAACACAAAAATAGTATTCTGTTTGCTACAATAGTCAATCTTATCTACGTCTTTCAATCGGCCCTATACAAAGAGCAAGAATTCGAAGTTGCTTCCCCTCCGCCACAGTCCTAATCTCAGAGGAGGTCTGTTCCTAAATTTTTAAAATTCTATTTTACCGGGGCATCCTCCCGCAAAATCGCTCTGCATTTGTATTACTCACCATGAGCGTTTAGCATCATTTTAGAACTAAAAAAAACATTTTAAAAAAGAGTGCAGCATCCGCCCGCAATCGAGGGACCTGGTGCGCACTAAGCAATGTTATGAAAAGGAAAGATTTTATTTCAGATGTCCTGGCGGGGCTCACCGTCAGCTTTGCCGCTCTCGCATTAGGGGCCGCCTTCGGAGTGATGTCCGGCAGAGGGGCTTTTGCTGGAATGATTGCCGCAGCTGTGATACCCATCATCACCGGGTTGTTTGGTGGCACTCGCCTCAGTGTATCAGGGCCCACGGCCCCAATGACTGCGGTTTCTTCTCTAATGATCGCTTTTGCCTACGATAATTTTAAGGGCGACAAAATTTTGGCGGAACAATTCATCACGCTTGTATTTCTGCTGACGGGATTGTGCCTCATCATTACCGGCCTGTTGCGAACGGGTAAGTACATACGATATGTACCACAGGTAGTGGTCCTGGGTTTTATGAGCGGCATTGCCCTACTGATCTGGGTTGATCAGATAGAAACACTATTTGGGCTAGATGGCAAAACTGTACCCGAAGGAGGTACTTCCGCCAATGTGGTCATAGCGCTATCCACGCTTGTTTTAATTCTCTTTCTGCCGCGTATGCTGATGAAACTAAATCTCTCAAGATCGGTCTTTCCTTTCATCCCCTTCACCCTCATCATAATTATTCTCATGACAGTTGTCACGTCTGTGTTTCATATTGATGCGGGCAAAATTAGCCTGGGTGTTTCGCTGGAATCGTTTTCTGATTTTATTGCACACATTGCCACCTATTTCCCTTCGAAAAAAATATTCACGACAGATTATCTGCTGATGGCGTTGCCTTACGCATTGGAACTCACCTTGCTTGGATACCTGGATTCATTACTTACGGCCTTAATCATGGATCACTTGACAAAGGAAGATTCGAACATGAATAAAGAACTTTTCGGACAAGGGTTGTCAAACGGAGTGGCCGCCATTTTCCAGGGCATACCTGGTGCGCAGGCAACGATTCGGTCTGTATTGCTTTTTAAGGAAGGTGCCAAAACGCGATTGAGTGTGGTGGCCACCGGAATATTTGTCCTTCTGGGGTTCATGGTTTTTAAAGATTATGTCTCCTTGATTACCTCTGCCGTTTTTATCGGTGTTTTATTCAAAGCCGCATTGGATGTATTCGAGAAAGAGTTCCTTCTGGTTTACCTTGAGCGGGGGTGGTATTTTAATCGGAGGAGGAACTACCAGATGTTCTTTATTTTATATACCATGCTGGTTACTGCGCTTGTCGATTTAAATGTTGCGGTCTTAACGGGAACTCTGCTCTTTTATCTGTTACGCAAACCCCTTCGCTTCAACGATCTGGAACATGATTTTACAAAGTTGGAACCAGTGGTGCTTGACAATGGACTAGAGGAAGAAGAGGAAGTGATGGAAGAAAATTTATTGGATTTAGAAATCAACAGAACAGAAAAATTAACCAGCTAATATTTATGGCATTGTGTGATAAACTTTTATTTCAAAACAAGGCTTGGTGCATGCCCTTTCAAATTGATCTCATCAGGAGAACTTAACAAAGGGGTATAAGATTCTAAACAACTCATTAAATTTATGAATAACAATTACAAATGAAAGACTTGTATAAAGATATTAGGCAGGATTTACCAGCTAGTATAGTTGTTTTCTTCGTTGCCATGCCACTGTGTTTGGGCATCGCACTCGCATCGGGCGCCCCTCTATTTGCAGGAATTATTGCGGGTATAATCGGAGGCATTGTTGTAGGTGCTGCCAGTGGCTCGCCATTAGGTGTAAGTGGGCCTGCTGCCGGATTAGCTGTAATCGTTGTGACATCCATTGCTTCTCTTGGTGGTTCTTGGGAGGCGTTTTTAACAGCTGTTGTACTGGCTGGAATTATTCAGATCATTTTGGGTTATGCCAAAGCGGGTTTCATTGCCTACTTCTTTCCTTCATCTGTCATCAAAGGGATGCTTACAGGTATTGGGCTTTTGATAATTTTAAAGCAAATACCTCACGCATTAGGCTGGGATAAAGACGTTGAAGGAGACCTTGCATTTGTGCAAAGCGATGGACAGAATACATTCTCTGAAATTATTAATGCGTTTCAGTTTTTTACTCCAGGAGCAGTTCTTATAGCTGCCCTGTCACTAACCCTTTTGATACTATGGGATATGGTGTTGACGAAAAAGCATAAGTTTTTTCAAATGTTACAAGGCCCTATCGTAGTTGTTATTCTGGGGATTGCAATGAATTTTTTTTATCAAAATGAGGTGCTGAATTTCAGTTTAGCTGCCGATCAGGTAGTAAGAATTCCTGTTCCGGAAAATATTGCAGGTTTTTCCAGTCAGTTCACCTTTCCTGATTTTTCTGCGTTGTACAATTTTGAAGTTTATAAAATAGCCATTGTAATAGCCATCGTGGCAAGTTTAGAAACACTGCTTTGTGTAGAAGCAACGGACAAACTTGATCCCTACAAAAGAATCACACCTACCGATAGAGAGCTAAAGGCCCAGGGTTTGGGGAACGTGGTATCGGGTTTAATTGGCGGGTTGCCTATTACCCAGGTTATTGTTCGGAGTTCAGCAAACATTTCATTTGGTGGTAAAACTAAAATGTCGGCCATACTTCATGGCGTATTCTTATTAATAGGCGCTATTACTATTGCAAGCGTTTTAAACATGATTCCATTGTCAAGTTTAGCCGCCATTCTATTGATGGTGGGTTACAAATTAGCGAAGCCGTCTCTTTTTAAACAGATGTATAAATTTGGCTGGGAGCAATTTATTCCTTTTGTGGCTACGGTTGTTGCTATTTTAGCAACTGATTTATTAAGAGGTATTACAGTAGGAATGCTTTTTGGCATCTTCTACACTTTACGACATAGCTATCGCAACTCCCATCACATGAAAGAAGTAATCACTACAGAAGGCGGGCACAAAATTCATCATCTTGTTTTAGCTGAGGAAGTTTCATTTTTTAATAAAGCTAATGTTATGAAATCATTAGACACTATTCCGATAAATTCAAAAGTGATCATTGATTGCTCAAGGTCCAAATCAATTGCTTATGATGTAGTTGAGTTAATTAAAAATTATGAACACAGTGCTAAAGCTAAAAACATCACAGTTGAAAAAATAGATTTCATTGAACCAGCCTAGAAACAAAAAATATGAGAAGCCCTATTCTAAGGGAGACAATCGAACGGGGTGAAATTACTTTGGCGGTAGGATGTATAATGTGGAAACCGTGCTAATTTATTTTTACGGGGGAGCGATAGTTAGAGCAGAGACAATTAAATGGATGGTTACGGTGTTGGAATTCCAGATCAACTATGGGTTTATAAATAAACAATTGAAACAAAGTATTCCTTAGCAAATCCAATATGAATTTGAAAAATTATTTATCTTCTGATTTTACGTCTTCATTAGTTGTGTTTTTAGTAGCGGTGCCCTTGTGTCTGGGTATCGCGCTGGCGTCCGGTGCTCCACTTTTCGCTGGAATATTAGGTGGGATAATCGGTGGAATAGTTGTGGGTGCACTCAGTGGCTCACCGCTCAGTATCAGTGGCCCTGCGGCCGGCCTTACTTCTATTGTGGCTGCATCTATTCTGGACCTGGGATCTTACGAAGCATTTTTACTTTGTGTGGTGTTGGCCGGCATTTTCCAAATCATCATGGGCTTTATTAAAGCCGGATCCATCGGGCATTTTTTTCCTGCATCTGTCATAAAGGGTATGCTTGCCGGTATTGGACTGATCCTGATTCTTAAGCAAATCCCACATGCAGTTGGTTATGATGCAGACTTTGAAGGGGACGAAAGTTTTTTTCAACTGGATGGTCAAAACACTTTTTCTGAAATCCTGGAAGCCTGGGAGTTTCTTACACCTGGAGCTATCGTCATTGCGTTACTTTCCATAGCTCTTTTAGTGTTGTGGGACTCGAATCTATTGAAGCGATTTAAATTTTTTCGACTTGTTCCGGCTCCTTTGGGTGCAGTGTTCTTAGGCATTTCGCTCAATGCACTTTTTATTGCAGCAATTCCATATTTAAAGATTGACCAAAGGCACCTGGTATCGCTACCTCTTCTGTTCGAGTCGGGGGGCTTGTCGTCTTTTATTGTATTTCCGGATTTTTCGATGTGGCAAAATCCTAAAATCTATTACACAGCCATTACCCTGGCTATCGTAGCTAGCCTGCAAACCCTTTTAAGCGTGGAGGCTTGTGATAAACTTGATCCCTACAGGAGAATAACTCCTCTTAACCGGGAGTTGAAAGCACAGGGGGTAGCAAATTTTATGTCTGGCATGGCAGGTGGGTTGCCGGTGACTTCCGTCATTGTTCGAAGTTCCACCAATATTAACAGTGGCGCACGCAGCAAAGCCTCAGCCATTTCACACGCCATCATTCTTCTACTTGCTGTTGTTATCATTCCCACCATTCTTCAATTGATCCCACTTGCCTGCCTGGCCGGCATCCTGATTGTGATTGGATATAAACTTACAAATCCATCTTTATACAAAGACATGCATGCCAAGGGATTAAGTCAGTTTTTACCTTTCATCACAACAGTGCTTGCTGTTACCTTTACGAACCTGCTACAGGGGGTATTTATGGGTATTTTAGTGGCCGTATTTTTTATTCTCAGAACAAATTTCAGAGAGGCAATTATTATGGTGAATGAAGGTGACAGTTATCTGTTAACGTTAACCAAGGACGTTTCTTTTCTTAATAAAGCTAACTTGCGAAATAAACTTCAAACTATTCCTGGCAATTCAGAAGTCATTATTGATGGGTCGCAATCGCATTTTATCGATCATGATATTAAAGAAACCATTGAGGACTTTATCAAAGAAGGAATGACAAGAAATATAACGGTCGACTTAAAGAAAATTCCCATTTAATACATAACAAATATGCCACTAAAATCATATGAAAAACTACTCCTGCAAAACAAGGCTTGGGTAGAGCAAAAGCATAACGAAGACAAAGAGTTTTTTAGCCGTCTCGCCACAACGCAAAAGCCAGAATTTTTATGGATCGGATGTTCAGATAGTAGAGTGCCTGCGAATGAAATAACTGGTACCGCTCCGGGTGAGGTATTTGTCCATCGCAATATTGCCAATATGGTTGTTCACACCGATATGAGTATGCTTAGTGTGCTGGACTATGCTGTCAATGTTCTGGAGGTTAAACATGTAATTGTGTGTGGTCATTATGGATGCGGTGGCGTGCTTGCCGCCATGGGCAACAAGCAAATTGGCCTGATTGATAACTGGATCAGGCACATAAAAGATGTGTATCGCATGCACCAGGACGAACTGGATGTAATTACTGATTTAAAAGCAAAACAAGACCGGTTTGTAGAACTGAACATCATTGAGCAGGTGTATGACCTTGGCACGACTTCCATTGTTCAGAATGCCTGGCAAAAGCGGGGAGGACCCGTTGTGCACGGATGGGTATATGATGTGGGCAATGGCCTGATCAAAGACCTTAAGGTTTCTATGAACAGCACGGAAGACATGCCCGATGTGTATAGGTTTGAGAAGGTTACTTTTACACCTGTAGTGAAGTAATGAAATGCCGGGTGTTAGGCCCCCACGGCCTTACCGGATATGACCTTGGGGGATTTTAGTGTTGTTACAAGTTGGCATTTTTGTTGGCGGTTATATTTTCCATTCTATATTCATCTATCTGACTCAAAAGTTCCATGGATCTCATCACCGGACTCCATTCTTTTCCATTAAAAATTAAACGGAACCATTTCTTACCCCTGTTTTCATACGTGATGTTGAAGAAGAGCCAGAAAGCAAGGTAGGCAAATGTAAAGGTTAAGATGCCTTGAACTATGTAAAAGACAATGTGTCCGTTTTCAAACATGGTTTCCGACAAATAAAAAGTTGTCCACACAGGTAGCTGAAGGAAAAGGAGGCGGGCAATCCAAAGCGTAGAGGACCTCAAATTGGCTAGTTTTTCCTGCGTGGCCAATATCGGGTCGCTGATGTCTACCTGATGGATGAGAATTAACTGATAGAGATAGATGAAAATCGACAACTTATTTAGCAGCACCAGGATAGCTGCCGAGATCAGAAAAAAAGGGCTGGCAACGGACCATAAGTTGATCATTAAAATATCAACAAAGCCAATCCACAGTATGCCAATCAAAATGGTGAATACCTTCAAAGGCGTCATGGAGGTCAGGAAAGACTTGACCTTCATTTTAGTGATATCTTCTGCATTCCTTTTGTTAAGCATCAGATTTTCTTCCAACTTTTTGTCGTACGATTTCCAAAGGTTTATAATTTCGATGTCTTCCATTGTATTACTTTTTTAAGGTTAAAAATTTTTCCTTTAGCTGTTGCTTTATCCTTGAAACTTTCGTAGATACATTCGTCATGGTTAGCCCAAGAATTTCGGCTATCTCCTGTTGATTGTTGCCCTCCAGATAGAGAAGGATAACGGCACGGTCAATTTCTTTTAATTCCTTTATAAACTGATGCAATTGATCGATTTCCGTATTTAATTCTCCGGTATGCTCTTCGTGCAAATAAAGAATCCCATCGGGTAAGGGTTGATTGATTTCATTTCTACGGTGTTCTTTTCTGTAAAACGAAATGGAAACATTCAGCGCAATTCTATACATCCAGGTCGACAGCTTATACGTTTCATCATACTTATCGAAGGAAAGCCATAATTGAATGATGATCTCCTGGATAAGGTCTTTTCTGTTTTCCTCATCCTTGCAATAAGAGTTGGCTACTTTGTAAATAATTCCCTTGTTGGAACCAATTACGGTCAGAAAGTTTTGAGCGTCTCTTTTCAATGACATCCTGTTTTAAAATTGATGTTTCAGGCCAAACAGCTAATTCGTTGAATAGCTCCGTATGATGACGAGTTTCGTTGTGAGTAGCCACGGCATACGTTGATTAAAAAAGGCAACTGCTTTTCCGGATGTTCGGACGTTTTCATGTAGAATAATTAATGTAGAATATTTTGTTTCCCTAATTATTCGCATAGGATTTTAAAATATCACACCTTGATGCAATCTTTTTTGAGAATGGCAATTTTCGAAGTTACTTATTATTTCTTCGGGCCCAGGTAAGGTTTCGAGCGTAAGTGTGGACTACCCACACGGTTGGTCTGTGATAACCGCCAATGGACTGATCAAAGACCTGAAAATTTCTATGAACAATACTGAAGATGTCCTATGTTTCGAATAGGATGGCTTTTATTTTTTTATCAAATTTCAAGGTGCAATCGTAACAGCGGAGGTCTTGTATTTTATCGGGAGTACGCTATGTTTCAAACATAGTTATGCACAGGGCTTTATTGTAGTCTCTTCTTTACGCCTCTTAAAGTATTCAATGATTTCAGCTTTAGTTATACAATATCACGAATTTAACCTCATTATCCGTAAGTCTTTTAAAAAGTCTCTGAGTCGCATCCTTAAACTCTTCATCAAATAATCCTCCAACAACTGAAGTGTCAATATAGATTCTTTGTTTCATTAGTGGGTCATGATTATTTTTTGAGCCTTACAGCTACGTAGATACACATGTGAATATATTTCCTATATATCGCTTTCGCAAAGGCATACCAAAATCCACCTTCAGGACTTGAATCCAGTCCTAACTTCAATCTATTCCCAAATTATTCTTTTCCATCCATAGGGGTAAAACTTCTCCCGGTTGTCATAACCCCGGAGCCCTAAAACCGTAAATTGCACTGAATTTCAATTCAATAGCAGTGGATTTACTCGAGCAGCACATGTATCTGGCACTGAAGGAGGGCAAGGAAAATGCTTTTGAGATGATATTTAAGACTTTTTACAGGCCACTGTGCACGTATGCTTACTCGTTTTTAAGCGACAAAGACGAAGCGGAAGAGGTGGTTCAATCAACTTTTATTTCGGTGTGGGAGAAAAGGGAGAACATTGAAATACAGACTTCACTGAAATCGTATCTCTACCGGATGGTGCGCAACTCCTGCCTCAATGTGATCAAACACGAAAAGGTAAAGCAACAACATGCAGCCTATGAAATGGCAGGCGGTGAACCCACACACGAAGCGGTCGCCCAATCGGTGATCTCATCGGAGCTGGAGGAAAAAATTTATGAGGCAATGAAGGCGCTGCCCGAACAATGCCGAATTGTGTTTCAGCTGAGCCGCTTTGAAGAACTGAAGTATGCCGAGATAGCGGAACAACTTGAGATTTCTATTAAGACCGTAGAAAATCAAATGGGCAAGGCGCTGAAAATCATGCGCAGCCACTTAAAAGATTACTTGCCGCTGTTTTTAATTTTTATGAAAGACTGGATGATGTGATGGAAACTACCTCACCCCTTCTGCATGTGAATGATCGAAAGATTTGCGCTCCCCTCTCCTTAAGGAGAGGAGCTCTGCGATCTTTAAGTCAGACAAAATTTGGATGGGGTGAGGGAATTTTAACAAAGATATATTTCTTCTGAGATGGAGATAGAATTTGATGATATGGATGATTTGATTGGCAAAGTACTGGCAGGGGAAGGGACTGTGGAAGAAAAGTTGCAGGTCGAGAAGTGGGCGAATGAAAACGATGCTAACCGGAAATACTATGATCACCTGAAGATGATTTTTGATAAAGCGGCATCAGCAAATATTCAAATCCAGTTTGATACCGATGTTGCGTGGAATAAGGTAAAGCAGAAATTGAATGGCACAACCGGAAAGCAAATCTGGATGCTGGATTCAGGAAAAACAGGTGTGCGAATGCTGCGAATTGCGGCAGGCCTATTATTCTTTTTAGGAGCCGGCTATTTAGCCTATCAATGGATGAATCAACCCGTTCAGACTTTTGCAATTGCCTCTGATAAAACTACTATTCAGGATACATTACCTGATGGCAGCACAGCTTTTCTTAACAAAAAAAGTGAATTGAGCTTTGAATACAATGCAAGAGAAAAGACCCGCAGAGTTAAACTGAAAGGTGAAGCCTACTTTGCAGTAAAGCATGAAGCGGATAAGCCGTTTGTCATAGAAACGGATGAAATCCTGGTGCGTGATATTGGAACTGAGTTCAACTTAAAATCCTATCCGGATCAGGACACCATTGAGATTGTCGTCACGAGCGGAGAAGTCCAGTTTTACACGTTGAAAAATACCGGGTTAAACCTTAAGGCAGGCGAAAATGGCATCTACAGTAAAAGATCGAAAGAATTTTACCGCATCGAAAAGATTGACACTAACACACTGGCGTACAAGACAAAAGTGTTCAGCTTTAACAACACAGACCTTGGTTCAGTCATCAACCTGTTGAATGAAGTATATAATTCAAAAATCAAGCTGGTTAATAAAGACCTCCACAATTGCCACCTGACAGCCAATTTCTCCGAAGACAATCCTGATACAATTGTGGAAGTGATAGCTGAAACGATGGGCTTAACCGTCACCCGGAAGGACGATGAGGTTTTACTGGATGGCAAAGGTTGTAATGATTGATGTTAGGATGAAAGCATTCTGCACCTTACTGCTTACCAGCCTTTCTATTGCTCAAATATTCACTTGCGCGGCCAGCCAGCAAGTACAAAGCAAAACCATACCTATCTTAGAGCGAAGCATCACCATCTCCGTGAAGGAAGAAAAACTCCCCGGAGTATTGAACAAGATTGCACAGCAGGGAGGATTTTCCTTTTCATATAACTCTTCTATTATTTCGGAATCCGAAACCGTGACATTGGATGTAGTTGGCAAAACAGTACGCGAGGTATTAAATACAATCTTCAAGGGGTCAAAGAAGTATAAAGAGAGAAACAATTACCTCATTCTTACGCAAGCACCACCACCTCCAAAAGTGGAGACAACCATTGTGGTTATCAGCGGTTATGTTGAGGATCAGAAAACAGGCAATAAAATCGCGGATGCCAGTGTGTATAACAAGAATACACTCTCTTCAGCTGTGACAGACCAGTTTGGATTTTATAAAATCAAGTTTGATAAAAAAGATTCGGCCGCTTCTCTCTCCATCAGTAAGAAGGATTACCGTGATACTTTGGTTACGATCACAGCTCCTGGAAACCAATATTTAACTATTTCTATTTCACCCATTGGCAAAGATTCTGTTATGGTGCAGGCTTCATCAATGAACTCCCCTGATTCGACTATACAACAAGAGGATATAGTAAACTTTCCGTACGGATCGGAAGCCAACGTACAAAACATAAGTGATACGTTGTACCGTGATATACAAATTTCTTTCCTTCCTTTTCTCGGATCAAATGGAAGGTTGAGTGGCAACGTAATCAATGATTATTCTATCAATATGCTGGGAGGCTATTCATTGGGGACGAGGAAGATCGAGCTGGGATTTTTCTTCAATGTCGACCGTGGCGATGTGAGTTTCCTTCAGGTAGCAGGGTTTGGCAACCTGGTGGGAGGTGATATATACGGTGTGCAAGGCGCTGGTTTTTTTAATCTTAACAGGGGCGAAGTAAAGGCCGCACAGTTTGCCGGGTTTACCAATACTAATTTGGGAGAAGCAAGAGGTGTTCAGGTGTCTGGCTTTGCAAATGCCAACATGCGGTCTGCTGATGGTGTATTGGTGGCAGGCTTTGGAAATTTTACAAATGGACCGTCATACGGTGTACAGGTAGCTGGGTTTTCTAACATACAGATTGGAAACTATAAGGGCTCGCAAATAGCAGGGTTCACAAACATGGCGACTGAAAATATTTCCGGCTCACAGATTTCAATGTTTTATAATTATGCGAGGAATGTAAGAGGCACTCAGATTGGAATTATTAATTATGCGGATAGCCTGGGCGGTGTGCCAATAGGCCTGGTAAGTTTTGTAAAATCCGGGTATCACAAAATAGAGGCTTCTGCGGATGAGATTTTTTATACCAACCTCGCATTTCGTACAGGGGTGAGGCAGTTTTATAATATTCTTTCAGCCGGAATACAGCCCCAACAAATCAACGATTCACTGAATGTATGGACTTTTGGTTATGGTATTGGCACTGCACCGCGCCTCACCAAATGGCTTTATCTGAATTTTGATCTTACCTCGCAGCATGTGGAAAAAGGAAGTTTCACCAAGGAGTTAAGTCTCTTGAATAAACTTTATGCCGGATTTGATTTTCAAATAGCAAAGAAATTCTCCATTACTATGGGGGCTACACTAAATGGATATTTGACCAAGACAACCTTCACAGATTATCCAGATCTGTTTATTAATTACCAACCCAAAATAATTCACGAAGAAACCTTTTCAAATAATGTCAACCTCAAAATGTGGTGGGGGGCTAAAGTGGGATTGAGGTTTTTGTAAGGATGTTCTCTTAACGAAAAATTTTTAACACAAAGTTGTTTCAAGTTTCCCCTGTCCTCGATCTGTGTTTTCACAGACCACTGATTAGGTGTAGTTTGTCTTTTCGAGCGTGCACGATTTCATTCAACCATCTAAGCGTAATTGTGAGAAATCTTCTTTAGAGTTTATGACTAACTGATTGGGGAGATTTCTCACTCTGTCCTCGGCCTGTGTCTTCACAGACCGAAATCAGATTAGGACACATGCTGTAGTTTGTCCTTTCGGGCGTGCACGATTTCATTCAACCATCTAAGCGTAATGGCGAGAAATCTTCTTTAGAGTTTATGACTAACTGATTGGGAGATTTCTTGCCCTGTCCTTGATCTGTGTTTTCACAGACCGAAATCAGATTAGGGCACATGCTGTAGTTATCTTTTCGAGCGTGCACGATTTCATTCAACCATCTAAGCGTAATGGCGAGAAATCTTCTTTAGA